>DATJFM010000043.1:0-11592 GCA_035495655.1 Steroidobacteraceae bacterium | reverse complement strand
GGTGCCGCAGTGGGCGCTCGCCGGCTCGTCCACCGGCAACGCGAGATCGGTCAGGATCTCCCCGAGAAAGAAGTACGAGCCTGCATCGCGCGCGATGAGGTTCGTGTGCTTGCCGATCCAGCCGAGTCCCGCATTGCGCGCGAGCGCCTTCTCCAGCACCGGCGCGGAATCGACGCATACGCGGAAGCCGAAGCGCCCGATGCGCGACTGCAGCTGCTGTGCGAGCCTGGCAAGTGAGCGCCGCAGGATCTTGTGATAGTCGCGCCCGAGTGTGTAGCGCGAGATGTAACCGAGTGTTCCGTCGGCGAGCACCTCTTCCGCAGCGCGCGCTTCTTCCGGCCAGTAGTCCATGCGCGCGCTGATGACGCGCACCGTGCCGGGTGCGAGCTGCTGCGGGCGGCTGCGCAGGACGCCGTGCCGCTCCATGTAGTCCATCTCGCCGTGGAAGCCCGCTGCAAGCCACTTGAGGAGATGCCGCTCGTCTTCCGGGATCTCGATGCTCGCCACCCCGACGGTGGCAAAGCCGAGCGCGGCCGCACGCGCGGCTAACTCCCGCTTGACCTCCTCGAGATCGATCTGGCGTGCGTCCGTCATGGGCTCATCACGACTGCCAGTATAATCAGGGACATGGCACTACCCGTTGCCCTCTATTCCACTGCCCAGGTGCGCGCGATCGATGCGCACGCCATCAATGAGCTGAAGATTCCGGGCTACACGTTGATGAAGCGCGCGGGGGAGGCGGCGCTCCGGTATTTGCGCACCCGCTGGCCGATGGCTCACCGCATCGTGATCGTCTGCGGCAGCGGCAACAACGGCGGCGATGGCTACGTGCTCGCCCGCTTCGCTCAGGCAGCGGGGCTCACCGTCACGGTGCTCGCCGCGGCGGACCCCGAGTCGCTGCGTGGCGATGCGCGCCAAGCCTATGCGGACTTCCGCGCGAGTGAAGGCTCGGTGAAGCCCTTCACGCCGGAGCAACTCTCCGCCGGCGAGGTGATCGTCGATGCGCTACTCGGCACCGGCTTGAAAGGCAGCGTGCGCGAGGAGTACGTCAGCGTGATCCGCGCAGTCAACTCTGCCGCCACTCCCGTGTTCGCACTCGATGTACCCTCCGGCCTCGATAGCGACGCCGGCACCGTGGCAGGTGAGGCCATCCGCGCGGAGGCGACCATCACCTTCGTGGGATTGAAGACGGGGCTCTACGTTGGCGATGGGCCCGAGTACGCCGGCACCATATTTTTTGATGATCTCGAGTTGGGCGATGCGCCGCAGCTGGGCTTGAGTCCCCGGCTGACGCGCATCGTCGAGGCGGAGATTCACACCGTGCTTCCGCGGCGCGCGCGCGCGTCCAACAAGGGCGACTTCGGCCGCGTGCTGATCATCGGGAGCGGCAGCGGCATGCCGGGCGCGGCACGCATGGCGGGCGAAGCGTGTCTCCGCGTCGGCGCCGGCCTCGTGACGGTGGCGGTGGCGCCGGAGAACGTCACGGCGATTGCCGCGGGCCGCCCCGAGTTGATCTGCATCGGGGTGAAGGAGGAGGGCGAGCTCAAAGACGCACTCGATAAGGCGGATGTCATCGCGGTGGGGCCGGGCCTCGGTCGCACCGCCTGGTCGCGCGCTGCGCTCGATGCCGTGCTTGCGGCCCGAAAGCCGCTCGTGGTCGATGCAGACGCACTCAATCTCCTCGCGGAGAGTGCTCAGACCGCGCGTGAGGAGTGGATCCTTACGCCACATCCGGGCGAGGCCGGCCGGCTTCTCGGACTGAGCGCGCAGGAAGTGCAGCGGGACCGCCTGACCGCGCTCGATCGGCTGCTGGATCGTTATCACGGCACCGTGGTCCTCAAGGGCGCCGGCACGCTGGTCGGTGCCTCGGGCCGCACACCGGGCTTGTGCGAGCGCGGTAATCCCGGCATGGCGACCGCCGGCACCGGCGATGTGCTCACGGGCACCATTGCCGGCATCCTCGGCCAATGCGCCGATCCCTGGGCGGCGGCGCGGGTGGGCGTCCTCGTGCACGCCATGGCGGGCGATGCGGCTGCGCGCGGCGGTGAGCGCGGGGTCCTCGCCAGCGATCTCCTGCGCGAGCTTCCTCATTGCGTGAACCTCTAGAGCGGGCGGCGTGCACGTCGCGACCCAAACCGCGGAAGAGACCGAAGAGTTGGGGGAACAGCTCGCGGGCGCACGCCCGGCCGATGAGCACGGACTCGCCGCCATCTATCTCACGGGCGATCTCGGCGCGGGGAAGACCACCTTCGCGCGCGGCGTTCTCCGCGGCCTCGGCGAGGCTGACGCAGTGCGAAGTCCGACCTACACGCTGCTCGACCTCCATGAGGTCGCCGGGCTCACCATCCTGCACATCGATCTTTATCGTCTGCGTGATGAAACCGAGCTCGAGTCGCTCGGTCTCCGGGATTGGGCACGACCGGGATCTCTGTGGCTCATCGAGTGGCCCGAGCGCGGCGGGAGCCGCCTGCCGCCCCCCGACCTGATCATGACCTTCACCGTAGGGGTATCCGCCCACGAGATCGAGGTGCGGGCAGGGAGCCCAATGGGCGAGAAATGGCTGCGGAGCCTGACCCGTGCACGAACTGGTGCCGGCCACGTTCACGCACCTGGTAGCCCCTGAAGGCGGCTCAGGTTGAAAAGGCCGCGGCACCGCCGTAGATTAGATCAAAGCTAGTACCGCGAACTGGATGATTAAAAAGGCTTTTCGCCAGGGTATCGCCGCCGCGTTGCTCGGCACGGCCGCCGTTACTTCATCTTTCGCGAGTGAGCTGCGCGGCATCGGCCTCTCGTCCGCGGTGGATTCAGCTCAACTGACTCTCGATCTGACGGACGCCTCGGCCCACAAAGTCTTCACCCTCGATCATCCGGACCGCATCGTCATCGACCTCCCGCACACCGAGCGCATGCGCGGGGTCCGTGCCCCAGCGCCCACGGGCGTCGTCACCGGGGTGCGCTTCGGGACCCAGCCGCACGGGACGCTGCGGATCGTCATCGAGCTGCAGAAAGCGCTCCCGGTGCACAGCGCCTGGGGCACGGGCGCCGAGCGGCGGGAGCTGACGGTCACGGTCGGCGAGCCCATGGTGGCGGTCGCGCAGGCCCCGAACTCGAAGTCTGTCCGCGCAGTGCACGCCCCCGGCGATGGCGACCGTGACATCATCGTCGCCGTCGATGCAGGCCACGGCGGGGTCGACCCCGGCGCCATTGGCCATGGCGGGACGCGCGAGAAGGACGTGACGCTCGCCATCGCCCGCGCGCTCGCCGAGCGCATCAATTCGGAGCCAGGCATGCGGGCGGTGCTGACACGCAACCGCGATGAGTTCGTCGAGCTCTGGGACCGGATTGCCCGCGCTCGTGCGGCGCACGCCGATCTTTTCATTTCTGTGCATGCGGATTCGATCGCCGACCGGAGCGTCACGGGGGCGTCCGTTTACGTGCTCTCGGTCCACGGCGCGTCCAGCGAAGCCGCGCGGGTACTCGCCGACCGAGAGAACTCGGCGGACCTGATGGGCGGCATTCCGATCGACAGTAACGCGGCCCTGGGCGCTGTGCTCGTCGATGCGGCGCAGGACCAGATCATCGGCATGAGCGCCAGTGCCGCCGAGCGCGTCATGGGAGCGCTCGAGGGGGTCGGTGAGATCCGCAAGGCGCAGGTGCAGCGGGCGGGCTTCGTCGTGTTGAAATCCCCCGCCATGCCCTCGATGCTGGTCGAGACCGCCTACATCTCGAATCCGAGCGAGGAGCGTAGGCTGCGGAATCTGGAGCAGCAGGGGCGCCTCGCAGAAGCCATTGCTGTCGGTGTGCGCGGCTACTTCGCGCAGTACCCACCCGATGGCACCCGCTTCAAACAGGAACGCCGCAGCACGCTCGCGAGCGCCTCCGAGGCCGCCGGCGGCACGCCCTGACCTGATCGTCTGAAGCCGCCTGGCCAGCTCCGTGCGCGCCTACCCGACGGCCGCTGCACGCTGACCACAACCTCCTCACCGACACCGGACTGAAAGGTTCATTGTCGCGCCAGAGAGCTCATGCACAGCGCCGCCCGAGGTCCCGGGGACGGTACACTTCGCTCCATGGCGATCCGCGTCCTGCCCGATGAGCTCATCGACCAGATTGCCGCCGGGGAGGTGATCGAGCGCCCGGCGTCTGTGGTCAAGGAGCTCGTGGAGAACAGTCTTGATGCCGGCGCAAACCGCATCGAGATCGACATCGAGCGCGGCGGCACGGCACTCGTGCGGGTGCGTGATGACGGCCGTGGTATCGACGCACACGAATTGCCGCTCGCGCTCGCGCGGCATGCCACGAGCAAGATCGGCTCCATGCATGATCTCGAGGCGGTGACCACGCTCGGCTTCCGCGGCGAGGCGTTGCCCTCCATCGGCTCGGTCTCGCGGCTGCGCATCGTGACGCGCAGCGGCGCCGCCGACCGGGGAGCCGAGATCACCGTCGATGGTGGCGCGCTCGCGGCATCAAGGCCCGCCGCCCATCCGACCGGCACCACGGTCGAAGTGCGCGACCTCTTCTTCAACGTGCCGGCACGGCGCAAGTTCGTGAGGAGCGATGCCACCGAGCTCGGGCACATCGCGCGCCTCATCGAGCGGCTCGCGCTGTCGCGCTTCGATGTGACTTTCCGCTTGCGCCACGGCGAGCGCGTCATCCTCGACGTGCCGGCGCTCGATGGCACGGGAAGCGAGCTCGACCGCCTCGCCGCGGTCGTTGGCGCGGACTTTGCACAAGGCGCGGTCGCGGTGAGCCACGCAGCGGGCCCCGTCATGCTCTCGGGCTGGGCCGGGCTTCCCACCCGCTCACGCGCGCAGCCCGATCAGCAGTTCTGGTTCGTCAACGGTCGCAGTGTGCGCGATCGGCTCCTCATGAACGCGGTGCGGCTCGGCTACCGTGACGTCCTCTATCACGGGCGCTATCCCGCCTACGTGCTCTACCTGACACTCGATCCGAAGCTCGTCGACGTCAACGCGCACCCCGCAAAGCTCGAAGTGCGCTTCCGCGACAGCCGCCAGATCCACGAGTTCGTGTTCCGTGCGCTCGAGCGCGCGCTCGCGGCCACCTCGCCTGAAGCTGCGGCGGCTCCCGCGGCCAATCCGGGTCAGGTCGAGGACGCCGGCGCTCGCGGCATGCAGTGGCTCGATGCAACCGGCGGCCGCCCCGAGAAGAGTGCGCCTTCGAGCGGCCACGCGGCGCCTGCTGCACGATCGCTGCCGTTCTACTCGGCCTCCCGCGATCCCTGGGCCATCGCCGCGCTCATTGCGGATAGCTCATCGGTGGCGGACGGGCCATCCATTGCCGATGCGCCCGATGCGGCCAACGCATCACACGTTTCCGGTGCGCCAACACCAACAGCGATGGCGACCGTACCACCGCTCAGTCCCACTGACGAGGCGCATCCTCTCGGGACGGCCATCGCCCAGCTCCACGGCGTCTACATCCTCGCGCAGACCACAGCCGGACTCGTGCTGGTCGACATGCACGCAGGACACGAGCGCGTGTTGTACGAGAAGCTCAAGGCCGATCGCGCCCGCGGCAGCATTGCCTCCCAGCTCCTCCTCGAGCCGCTCACCGTCGCCCTCAAACCCCACGAGCTGGAAGTCATCCTCGAGCAGCGCGACGAGTGGGCGTGGGCGGGCTTCGAGATCGATGCGTTGTCGGGCACGCACCTGGCGCTGCGCCGCGTGCCGGCTTTCCTGCCGACTGCGGAGATCCCGCGCATCGTGAGGGCACTGGTGCACGACCTCACGCTGGATGCCGGGACCCACCACCTGGAGAGCGCCGCCGATCGTGTGCTGGGGACGCTCGCTTGCCGCTCCGCGATCCACGCCAACCGCCGCCTGACCCTGCCCGAGATGAATGCGCTCCTGCGGCAGATGGAGGAGACCGAGCGGGCCAATCAGTGCAACCACGGCCGCCCGACCTGGACCCGCCTGACGCTCCAGCAACTGGATCAGCTCTTTCTCAGAGGCCGCTGAGTGGCCAGCGTCCCGCCCCCGGACCGGGCTGAGATCCCGGTCTTCGTCCTGACAGGTCCTACGGGGGTCGGCAAGACCGACTGGGCGGTGCGGCTCGCTGAGCGGGCACCCATCGAAATCGTCAGCGTGGACTCAGCACTCGTGTATCGCGGACTCGACATCGGTACGGCCAAGCCTCCGAAGGCGCTGCGGGCACGGATCCCGCATCACCTCATCGACATCTGCGACCCGGCGGAAAGCTACTCCGCGGGGCGCTTCGTGACGGACGCGCTCGCGAGCATTCGGGCGATCCGGGAGCGGGGCCGAGCGCCGCTCCTGGTCGGTGGCACCATGCTGTACTTGCGGGCGCTTTTTTTTGGCCTGGCGCCGCTCCCGAAGGCGGCTCCGGAGCTCCGGGCGGAGCTCGATGCCCGCGCCGAGAAAAAGGGATGGTTTGCACTCCACACCGAGCTCGCCCGGCTCGACCCGGAAGCCGCTCGCCGCATTGCGCCAAACGACAGTCAGCGCATCCAGCGCGCGCTGGAAGTCTGCCTCAGCACCGGCCGCCCCATCTCCGAGCTTCAGCGCGGCACCTCGAGTCCGCTCGCGGACTTACCGGTGCGTCAGTGGGCGCTCGTGCCGCCCGACCGGTCCATGCTGCACGAGCGACTGGAAGAGCGTTTCCACGCCATGATGAAGGCGGGATTTTTGGATGAGGTGAGAGCGCTGCGTGCACGCGGCGATCTCACCGCGCGTTGTTCCTCCATGCGCGCGGTCGGTTATCGGCAATTGTGGGCGCACCTCGATGGGGCGTGTGACCTCACCGAGGCGGTGCGACGGAGCGTTGTCGCAACGCGCCAGCTCGCGAAGCGACAGTTGACCTGGTTGCGTAGCATGCGGCAGCAATTTGAAACACGCTGGCTCGATCCCAATACAGCTGAGGTGTCGTGGAATCGAGACATAACGCAGGAGTTGGCCAAGCTTGGGCTTTGAGGGAAATCGCGTGTTAAGATCGGTCATTCGGTCCTCGCCCTTGGCGAGGCGCGCTTGCTCTCAGGGATCGCTACAAACAGGAAGTTGACCTGCGGTCCGCTTGTGCCAGCAAACAACTCGAAGCTGAAAAATAAGGAGAACCCAATGGCCAAAGGCCAGTCCCTCCAAGACCCTTTCCTGAATGCCTTGCGCAAGGAGCGGGTGCCCGTGTCGATCTATCTGGTCAACGGCATCAAGCTGCAGGGTCAGATCGACTCCTTCGACCAGTTCGTGGTGCTGCTCCGGAACAGCGTGAGCCAGATGGTGTACAAGCACGCGATCTCTACCGTCGTTCCGGCGCGCAATGTGCGCCTGGCGACTGAAGAGGGCGCGGCTGCGGAGACGCCCGCCGAATAATGCCCCCTGCCACGGGAAGCCTGAGTGTTCGAACGCCCCCGGACCGGTGAGCGTGCCGTACTGGTGCGCCTGGGATTGGGCGCGCCGGTCGACCCCGAGGACCTCGAGGAGTTCACGCAGCTGGCAGTCTCGGCCGGCGCGCGTCCGGTCGCGACCGTCACCGGCCGGCGTGATCGCCCCGATCCGCGTTATTTCTTGGGCAGTGGCAAAGCTGCGGAGCTGCGCGAGGCCGCGCGCGCGAGCGAGGCGGATCTCATCCTCATCGATCACGCGCTCTCACCGAGCCAGGAGCGCAATCTCGAGAAGCTGATCGAGCGCCGCGTGCTCGATCGCAATGGCCTCATCCTCGATATCTTCGCGCAGCGTGCGCGGAGCCACGAGGGCAAGCTCGAAGTTGAGTTGGCGCAGTTGAAACACATCGGCAGCCGCCTGGTGCGTGGCTGGACCCACCTCGAGCGCCAGAAGGGTGGTATTGGACTGCGCGGACCTGGCGAGACGCAGCTCGAGACCGACCGGCGCATCATCTCCCAGCGGGTGCGCGTCCTCATACGGCGCCTGGCGAAGATCAAGCAGCAGCGCGAGACCGGGCGCGCCGTGCGCGCCGAGATCCCCGTGCCCTCGCTCGCCCTCGTCGGTTACACCAATGCCGGCAAGTCGACACTCTTCCGTGCGCTCACCGGCGCCGATGCCTATGTCGCCGATCAGCTTTTCGCCACGCTCGACCCCACGGTGCGGCGCATCCGCCTCGCGGGCGGCACCGAGGTGGTGGTCGCTGACACTGTCGGCTTCATCCGCGAGCTCCCGCACGAGCTGGTCGCCGCTTTCGAGTCGACCCTTACCGAGGCGCGTGCGGCGACGCTGCTCCTCCATGTCGTCGATGCCAGCAACCCGCGCCGCTCCGAGCAGACCGCGGCGGTGAACGGCGTGTTGGATGAGATCGGCGCGAGCGCGATTCCGCAGATACTTGTTTACAACAAGATCGATCGCCTGCAGGAAGCCCCGCGCATCGATCGCGATGCCGATGGGCGCGCGCAGGCCGTGTGGATCTCGGCCGAGCAGGGTGTGGGCCTCGATCTCCTGAAAGATGCGGTCGCCGAGCGGCTGTCGCGCTTTGCCCGCCAGGCGCGTGTGCGCGTCCCGGCGAACGCCGGGGCCTTGCGTTCGCGGCTCTATGCGGCGCGCGCGGTGCGCGGTGAGCGCACGGGCGATGATGGCTCGATCGAGCTCGCCGTCGAGCTGCCCGACCTCGAGCTCCTGGCGCTCGCACGTACCGCCGGAGTCCAGATTCTCGAGGTGCAAGGAACGGGCGCGCCTTGTGCCCCCGGCACCGGGTACCTACAATCGGCCGCCACTTCAAGGGCCGGCAAGCTGCGCTGACCGCTTCTCTTTCATTCGCATATGCCCTGGAACCAACCAAGCGGTCCGCAGAGTCCATGGGGACGCCGTCCCGGCGGCCCGGACCTCGATGAGCGCCTGAAGAGCTGGCAGCGCAAGCTCGAGTCGATGTTCCGCCCCGGCGGGAAAGGGACCGACAGCGGAACGTTGTTCCTCATCGTGGTGGCGATCGCGGTGGTGGCGTGGCTCTGGAGCGGCGTCTACCAGGTGAAGCAGCCCGAGCGCGGCGTGGTGCAGCGCTTCGGCCGCTTGACCTACGTGACCTTGCCGGGACTGCACTTCCGCCTCCCCTGGCCGATCGAGAGCGTGAACGTGGTGAACGTCTCGAGCGTCAATTCGAGCGACTTCAAATCGCGCGTGTTGACATCGGATGTCAACCTGGTGGATCTGCATTTCGCCGTGCAGTACCAGTTCTCGGATCCCGTGAAGAAGCTCTTCCGGGTGCGCAACCCCGAGGACACCCTGAGCGAGGTCTCCGAGAGCGCCATCCGCGAGATCGTCGGCCGCAGCACGCTCAACGATCTCCTCGTCGGCTCGACGAGACCCGAGGTCACCCGCCGCACCAAGGAGCTGATCCAGAGCGTGCTCGATAACTACAACACCGGCATCACGGTCACCACCGTCAACCTTGAAGACGTGCAGGTGCCTGATGCGGTGATTCCCTCGCAGCGCGATGCCAACAAGGCGCAGGCCGACAAGGAGCGGCTGCAGCTCGAGGCCGAGGCGTACCGCAACGGCATCCTGCCCGTGGCGCAGGGCGCGGCCGCGCGCATGCTGCAGGATGCGCAGGCCTACAAGTCGCAGGTGACGGCGATCGCTGAAGGGCAGGCGTCGCGCTTCGCGCAGATCGAGGGAGCGTATGCCCAGGCGCCCGAGGTGACCCGGCGGCGCCTCTACACCGATGCCATCGAGAACGTGCTCTCACATGCCCACAAGGTGATCATCGACTCGCGTGCCGGGAGCAATCTCGTCTACCTGCCGATCGACAAGCTCCTCGAAAAGAGCATCAACCGCGAGTCGGAAACAGGCGCCGAGAACGGCGCGGGCGGCCCTAAGGATCAGACCGACCAGGTGACTATCGAAGGCACCCGCTCGCGGGGGGAACGCTGAAGTGAGCTCGCGGCTTTTCCCCTGGTTCTTCGTGGTTGCAGGGCTGCTGCTTTTCGTGGCGTTCTCGCTCTTCTCGGTGAGTGAGACCGAATACGCCATCCGCACGCGTTTCGGCGAGATCATCGACACCCGCTACAAGCCCGGCCTGCACTTGAAGTGGCCCTGGGACCGGGTCACCAAATTCGACCGCCGCGTGCTCTCTGAGTCCTATACCGGCGAGACCTTCCTCACCAACGACGGGCGGGGTCTCATCGTCGATTTCTACGTGAAATGGCGCGTCAAGGATCCCTCCACCTACTACACCGCGGTCGCAGGGAGCGAGGGCCTCGCGGCGCAGCGACTCGCGGAGATCGTCAAGGACGGTATCAAGAGTGTCGTCGCGCAGCGCACGCTCCAGCAGGTGGTCTCCGCCGAGCGCTCCGCCGTCACCGGACAGATGTTCGGTCAGGCGAGCCGCAACGCGGGCGGCCTCGGCGTCGAGCTCATCGATGTGCGCGTGCAGCGCATCGATCTTCCCGATGAAGTGGCGGCGCGCGTCTACGAAAGCATGAAGCAGTCCTTCGCGCGCACCGCAAGCCGCCTGCGCGCGGAGGGCCAGCAGGAAAGTGCCACCATCCGCGCCACCGCCGAGCGCGAGCGCACCGTGATACTCGCCGATGCCGAGCGGGATGCGCTGCATACCCGCGGTGAGGGCGATGCGGCCGCCACGCAGATCTACTCGCGCGCCTACTCGAAGGACCCGGAGTTCTACGCCTTCTACCGCAGTCTCCAGGCCTACGAGCGCTCGATCGGCAAGGATGGGGATCTCCTGGTGCTCACTCCCGATGGGGAATTCTTCCGCTATCTGAAGGAAGCCGCTCCCACGGGGACGGCGCCGCGCAAGCACTAGCATCCGCGGGTGCATTCTTCGTGTCGCTCAATTTCTCGGACCTGCTGGCCGCGCTCGGCCTGTTTCTGGTGTTGGAAGGCATCGCGCCCTTTCTCAATCCGCGGGGCGTGAAGCGCGCTTTCGCGCGGCTGCTCGAGGTGCACGACCGTGAGTTGCGCTACGCCGGTCTCGGCAGCATGCTGGTCGGCGTCCTGATTCTCTATCTGGTTCGCTAGGGGTTCGCGCGTGGGACAGTTCGTGGTCGTCATCGGTACCCAGTGGGGCGATGAAGGCAAGGGCAAGGTCGTCGATCTCCTGACCGAGCGCGCCGCCGCGGTGGCGCGCTTCCAGGGCGGTCACAACGCCGGCCACACCCTCGTCATCGACAGTCACAAGACCATCCTCTCGCTCATTCCGTCCGGCATCCTGCGCGAGCAGGTGCGCTGCTTCATCGGCAATGGCGTGGTGCTCTCGCTCGAGGCACTCCTCACCGAGAGCGACATGCTGATCGGGCGTGGCGTGCCAGTGTTCGAGCGGCTGCGCATCTCGCCGCTCTGCCCGCTGATCCTGCCCTCGCACGTGATGCTCGATCAGGCGCGCGAGCGCGCGCGCGGGGCGAACGCGATCGGCACCACCGGCCGGGGCATCGGACCTGCGTACGAGGACAAGGTCGGAAGGCGCGCGGTGCGCGTCGCGGATCTCTTCCAGCGCGACCGTTTCGCCGCCAAGCTGGGCGAAGTGCTCGACTTCCACAACTTCATCCTGCAGCACTATTTCCGCCAGCCGGCGGTCGACTTTCAAAAGACCCTCGAGGCGCAGCTCGCCATGGCGGCGCGCATCGCACCGCTCGTCACCGATGTCACGCGCGAGCTC
>DATJFM010000042.1:0-10824 GCA_035495655.1 Steroidobacteraceae bacterium | reverse complement strand
GCGTCCGCCCGTGCGCGCCAGGCGGCTTCCTCGGCATCCTCGATGCCCCGCATCCACGTGAGCCGCTCGTGTGCCGCCTTGGAGAAAGCCCGGACGGCAGTTCCGATCTGAGCCGTCGGATAGTGCTCGGCTGCGTTCCGTATGATCTTGTCGAGGCAGCTGGCGAATGCCTCTCTGACCGCTTCCTCGGCGATCGCGGCCACCGTCGGCGGACGGATCGTGGTGCTGTCGTTGTTCACGGCGCCTGCCCGTTTGTTGGTGTTATCGGGGGGCGTATTGTGGCTCCACAACCCATGCCCTGTCCTGACTTTCGCAGTCGGCTTCAGGGGCGCGGTGGCCGGCGATTGCGGTGTTGGATCAGCTGGACGGTGCTCCGCTCCCAGCGGCTGGTCACCGTACGCGCGTAATTATTTCGCTAAGTTATTGAGCGCACGGGCAAGGCGACGCACTGGGCAGCCGTCAGGGCTTGTCGGCGGCGCCACCGCGGGTGAGCTGCAGGCCCGCGCCGGAACCCATTCCTCCCTGCAGGACGTAGGCATCGAAGCCACGCTCCACCAGGATGTAGGCGGCGGCTGAGCTGCGGCGGCCGGTATCGCAATACACCACGTAGGGCTTGTTGCGATCGAGCGTGGAAAGTTTGAGCCGGATCAGATAGAGCGGCACGTTGAGCGCGCCCTCGATGGCGAGATTCTGGTGCTCACTCGGCAGGCGCACATCGAGCCAGCGTCCGCCCTGGGAGACGATCTTGCGTGCCGCGTCAGCGGTGACCCACTGCAGCAGTGGCTCATTCATGAGCTCGCGGAAGTCCTGTTTGTTGAGCCGCATGAGCACGCCGTCGGTCACCATGGTGACGGTGGCGTTACGTTTGGCTTCCGCGATCAGAGCTTCTTCGCCGAAGGTATCACCGACGCCGAGCTCGGCGAGCTTGATCCCATCGCGCGACAGAGGCGTCTCACGCGTCACGGCACATTTGCCGCTGACGATGATGTAGAAGTAATCACCCTCGGCACCCTGCTTGATCACCACCTCGCCGGCACGGCAAGGGGTGCGTTGCAGACGCTGGAATATCGCCTGGATGTTCGCGGGCGGAATACGGTGGAAGGCATTGGTCTGCAGGAGTGTGGTCATCCAGTCGTCAGAGCCGGCGCCCTCGAGCTGCGCTTGCAGCTCCTCGACCTCGTAGCTGCCGGTCTGGTCCCAGGTGATCATGACATCGAGCAGATCGCTGTCGATCGACAGGAAGCTGATGTCATCGACCGCGCGCACGGTCACCTTGCGCGGCAGACTCGGGTGCAGCGGGTTCTTCGCTTCGGGAGTACCACTGCGCACCACGGTCAGCTTCTTGTTACCGTCATCGACCTCGACCACGCCGTTCACCAGCCAGACGGTACGCTTGTCGGTGTCGCCCTGGCTGAACAGCACGCGCCCGCGCGTCAGCGTGCGCACGCTCACTTTCTTGGCGAGCGCGGCGAGATTCTCGCGCTTCATGCCATCGAGTGGTGCGAACATGCGCAGCAACTGGATGGACGCTGCTTGTTCTTCGGCCATTGTTCCCCAACGCGAAACGTGAACCACATCGCACCCGCGCGGACGCGGGGACGATGAGTTTTTCATGGTAGCACAGCGATTTGCGGCCGCTTTAGGGCCCGTCACGCTTTTCAGCGGCGCGGAGTGAGACCCAGCCCTCATCCGGTCGGAAGCGCTCGCCATGGCGCGTGGCGAGCTCCGTGAGCCGCGCCACGACGGCGTCGATGCCGCGGGCGCGTGCGTAGTTGAGCGGCCCGCCGCGGAAGGGGGCGAAGCCGGTGCCGAACAGCACCGCGGCATCGGCGAGATCGGCGCTCTCCACGACGCGCTCGCGCAGGCAGGCGACGCACTCGTTGATCATGACGAGTATCAGGCGGTCGAGCAGATCGGAGGGTGTGCTTGCGCCTTCGGCGGGAGGCTTCACCGCCTTGCCCTCGTGCCACGGGTAGAAGCCCTCTCCGCTCTTGCGGCCGAGCTTCTTGGCGGCGAGCAACTCGTTGAGCCGTGCAATCTGTATCAGCGGCCGACCGAGCTCCTGCGCGATGATCTCGCCGACGTGCGAGGCAACATCGAGTCCGACCACATCGATCAGCTCGATCGGCCCGACCGGCATGCCGAAGCTCACCGCGCAGCGGTCGATGACCGCGGGGGGCGTGCCCTCCTGGGCGGCCAGCATCGCCTCGTACAGGTACGGTGTCAGCACGCGGTTCACCATGAAGCCCGGCGCGCTGCGGCAGGAGACCGGCAGCTTGTCGAGGCGGCGCGCAAAACCCGTGGCGACGCGTACCGCCTCGGGCGCAGTGCGCTCGGCATGCACTATCTCTATCAGCGGCATCTGCGCTACCGGATTGAAGAAGTGCAGTCCCACCAGCTGCTCGGGACGCGCGAGCCGAGCGGCCAGCGGCTCGAGCATGATGCTCGAGGTGTTGGTCGCTAGCAGTGCCGCTGATTTCATGCGCGGCTCGAGGCGTGCGTAGAGCTCCTGCTTCGCTGCCAGATTCTCGAAGATGGCTTCGATCACCAGATCCGCCGCCGCGACTCCCTCACCGGCTACATCGGCGCGCAAGCGCGAGCGTGCGGCAGCGTTCTGCGCCGGCTCGCGCAAGCGCTTGTCGAAGAGCTCCTGCGCACGCTTCATCGCCGGCTCGATATATTCCGCGGCGCGGTCTTCGAGCGTTACCGTGAAGCCACGCAACGCCGACCATGCCGCGATGTCACCGCCCATGACGCCAGCGCCAACCACGTGCACGTGGCGAATGTCGCTGCCGCTCTTGGCCCCTGAGCTCTTGAGCGCGTCCTGCAGCAGAAAAACCCGGACCAGGTTGCGCGAGGTCTCGGTGGTAAAGAGGTGCGCGATCGAGCGCGCCTCGGCTTCGAGGGCGGCGCTGCCGTGCGCACCGTAGCGTGACCATAGGTCGATAATGGCGTAGGGAGCGGGGTAGTGCTCGCGGGGCGCGCGCTTCGCGACCTGTGCGATGAGCGCGCGCCGCACGAAGGGTCGCACCGGCGCGAGATTCAGCAGCCGCGCCTTGAGCGGCGCGCGCCGTGGCGCCGGCGCGCTCAGCAGCAGCTCTCGGGCAGCACTGCGCAGTTGGGTTTCGGCAACCAGACGATCGACGAGCCCCACAGCGAGCGCCTTATCGGCACGCATGGGCTTGCCGGTCAACATCAACTCCATGGCGCTGCGCACGCCGGCCACCTGCACCGAGCGGACCGTGCCGCCGAATCCAGGATGGATGCCGAGCATCACTTCGGGTAGCCCGAGCGCGAGCCGCTCATCGCCTACCGCCACACGGTAGCGGCAGGCGAGGGCGAGCTCGAGCCCGCCGCCGAGCGCAAAGCCGTGCAAAGCGGCCACTGTCGGAAAGGGAAGCGCCGCCAGGCGATTGAGCACCTGCTGACCCTGATGGATGAGCGTATAGCCGCTCGCCTCATCGGTGAGTCCGGTAAATTCCTTGATGTCGGCGCCGGCGACGAAGCCACTCTTCTTCGCCGAGATCAGTACCGCCCCGCGCGGGCGCTCCTGCTCGAGAGCACCGAGCAGCTCATCGAGCTCCTGCAGGACACCCGCAGAGAGCACGTTGGCGGAGGTTCCGGGCTTGTCCAGGGTGAGCCATGCCACACCTTCGGCATCGCGCTCGAGCTTCCAGGATCGGGAGCTGGCGTCGTTCATGTGCACCTCAGCGAGGCACTCAGGCCACCGATGCAGCGGAAGCCGCCGAGGCGGCGTCCGCTGCAGCGCCCGGGTGCTCGGTGGTGTCGGCGCGCACGCGGAAATCGCATACCAGGGGGCGATGGTCCGAGAAGCGCACATCGGGCACGCGGAAGTCGGTGACTTCGATTCCCTCGCTCACCAGGATGAAGTCGAGCTCGATGCGCGGCACCCGCGCCGGGAAGGAGGGCAGCCCCGCGGTGTTGGCGCTGCGCAGGCCGGCGGCGCGCATGAACAGATAGATCTCGTGGGTACCCCAGAACGTGTTGAAGTCGCCCGCCACGATCACCGGTTTCGCCGCTTGCAGAATCAGATCGTGGAGCGAACGCAGCTGGTACTGGCGCTGGCGGAACTTGAGCGACAGATGCACGAGGAACACGCAGACATTCGACAGCTCGAGCTCGATGATGAGGCGCTTGATGCCCGTGTCGAAGTAATGGAAACGTTCACCGTGCACGTTCGGGGCGGAGAGGAATGCGTTGCCCTGCTTGCGCACGATCGGCATGAGCTGGTTGATGGAGTCGGTGCCGTACTTGCACTGGAACGTCGAGTAATGCCCGAGCTCGCGCGCGATGTGCTCGGGCTGGTTCAGCATGCCGGTGCGGATCGATCCGGTGTCCACTTCGATGAGCCCGACGATGTCCGGCTGCTCGGCACGCAGGAACTCCGTGATGCCCGTGAGTACCTTGCGGTTACTGCGCAGGTAACCGGCGCCCGGTATGGGCAAGTGAAACGCCGGGCCCGTACCGGTGGCGTAGCGAATGTTGTAGACGAGCAGTCGCACCTTGCAATGGGGTCAGCACTGAGGATTCAAGGGCCGCACGGAGCCGATTCTATCGCGCCACGGCGCCGCCTGCGGCGACTGGTACTGCGCGGCTGAAGAGCCACCCGCGACGCCCGCGCCTACGGGCATATCCGGGAAGGGAGACAAGTTTCCCCGCGCATGGCCTTGTGCCAGACTTGGCCGCAATGTCGCAGGCCAACCCGGTCCGCCTTTTCGTCACGCACGCCTGGGAGGCGAGCGATGATTATCTGCGCGTTTTCGAGTACCTGGAGAGCTCGCGCAACTTCTTCTACCGCAACTACAGCACCCCGGAGCAACGCCCGAGCGGCGACAAGGAGGCGCTGCGCGAGGATCTGAGGCGTCAGATCTCGCCGGTCGAGGCAGTGATTGCGCTTTCGAGCCTGTTCGACACCCAGCGCGAGCTGCTCACCTTCGAGCTGCTCTATACGCAGGCGAATCACAAGCCGGTAGTGCTCATGAAGCCCTTCGGAACTCGCAAGGACATCCCCAAGGCGATCCTCGATCTTGCCAACGAGGTCATCGACTGGGACGAGCGGGCGCTAGTCGATGCGCTTCGCCGCCAGGCGCGTCACGAAGAGACGACGCGCTGGGACACGATCGAATTCAAGCTCGACTGACCGGCCGGCCGTTGCCCGGGCGCGCTGAGCGCGCGCCCTCACCCTCGGCGGCGCGCAGTGAGATCACCTGCGGAACGCTCTTCAGCATCTTGGCGCGCGCGCCTGCGGCGCTCGAGCCGTTCACGACCGGCTCGGAATTCCCCGCAACCTGCGCGCGTGCTGCTTCGCGCACCATCGCGGCGAACAGACGCACCACCGTGCACGCGAGCTCATCCGCCTCATGACTCGAGAGCTTGCGCACGGTCGCGCGCACCGCATCCTCGCCGCGTAATGGCGCTTCACGCGTGAGAGCCTCGTGGCAGGCACGAAACTCCGCCCGCAGGGCCTCAGGTAACTCTTCGGCGCTCACCAGCGAGAGGTGCTTGCGATACGCATCGGCGAGGCGATCCTTGATCGGGCCGGACCGCGCAACTGTCAGCGCGGCGGCCTCGAGCTGTTGCCATGCAGTAGTCATCAGGACCTCGGCAAGGCCTCCTTGTTGGTCTCCGTTGGATAGGAGGCGCATCGATTCGTTTTTGTTTTCTTTTGGGTAAGTGCTAAAACCCCAGCGCGCTCAAGCGGCTGCAGCGCAAATATAGCGCAAGCTCTAGCAAGAAGGCACGCGCTATCGGGCGCGCAGCGGAACCTCCGGCGACCCGCCGCGCCGGCGGCCATCGCGAATCTGCATCACGAATTAATCTAGAAAAACCTGTGGGTTACGAACGTTTGTTGAGAACGAATAAAGCACACCAGGCTGCAGTTTTGTACGGCCCAGCCCCCGGTCCGGGCGGACCTAGCGCCGCTCGATCCAGCTCAATCGACGCCCATTGGTATTGGGGGGCAGGTTCAATCCCAGCGTGCCATTGCCGATGTTGGCGCCGCCGTTCGTGGAGTTGGTTTCATACACCAGGAACGCCGTTCCGGCGCCGTTGCCCGCGACGACCGAGCTGCCCGTAGCGTTGGTCAGCATGCCCACGGCATTCAAGTCCGTGTACGCGGGATTCTGATTGACGAGAGGATTGGCTGCTTCGCTCGGGGGCAGAAACACCTGCGTGAACGCCCCCCCGGTCATGGCCGAGATGACGTAGGTGAAGCCCGTATCCGAAGTGTTGGTGCAGGAGATGGGATTGATGGGCGCTGGAACGATCGTGTTGACCGTCAGCGCCTGCGCGACCAGCTCGGGGCTGAAGATCACCTGCTCCTGAGCGCCCGGCAGTTTGAAGGCCCAGCCGTACTTGTTGTTGGCGCCCGCGCAGGTCGTGCCGCCCGCCCAGCAAATCGTGGCATTGCTGGCGATCTCGCGATCCTGAGTTGTGGCGTTGATGCTGACGGTCTGCGCCTGCAGGTTCGACAGGCCGATGGTGTAGTTCGGGCCGGGGAGACTCGTGGCTGTGGGAGCGAGACTGGCGTACTGCACTGAGTTCATGGAATTCCAGGCGCTCATATTCCAATCCCACACGCCGTACAGCGATTGCGCGCCAGACGCGTAACTCGCAGGGCTCGTGCTCGAGAGCGGCGTCTTCTGGCCGGTCCCGAACAGCACCATTACGAGCGGCGCCGCACCGGGAGTCAGGGAGCCCGACGCGATCGATATCGAGGTGGTGATCGGCTGACCGGCCGGAGCAGTGAAGAGCGGGCCAGGGGTGACGGACCAGTTGGCCGTGTTGGCGCTGGTGAGGTCGAAACGCCAGACGTTGCCGAGCAGGTCACCCGCATAGACGTAATCGGTGATGTGATCGCCGTCCAGATCGGCCGCCGATGCGAATGCAATGCCGTTCGGGTTCGCGGGACTGCCCCTGCCGGTGCTCAGGTAATAGAAGGTCCTGGCCGCGGTGTTGGCGTCGACGGTCATGATGAAGATGCCTGCATCGCCCGTCGCGCTGCCGTAGCCGTTGCCGTAGATCACTGCCCAGGTGCCGTTGTGCAGGCGGCGGATCTCCGGGGTGCCGTAGGTGTTGCCGAGGTTGGCGCCACAATTGGTCACGTTGGTGCAGCTGATGGTGGCCGGCGTCCATTCCCCCATCACCAGGTTCGCCGCGTTGCTCTCGCTGAAGTTGGCCGGCGTCGGATTGGTGACATCGAGTGCCCAGATCGCGGCGCCGCCTGGCCCGAGTCCTCCGACGAGCCAGCTGTGCCACTGGTTCTTGTAGAAAAGATCGCCGGCGGTCGGGGTGGCATCGACGAAGAACGCATGCGCGTATTGCACGTTCGCGTAGTCGGAGCTCGCGGTCGACGAATGGATGCTCTGCACCACCGCACCGGGCATGTAAGCGAGCACTTCTTGCCCGTCATTGGGCGTGGCTGCGTTGTTGACGAATTTGTTGTTGACGTCGTACGAGCCGCTGCGGAAGCCATGGACCAGGCCGTCGTTGGCACCGATGTACACCACGTTCAGGCGGGTCTGCGCGGCAGCGACGTACTGAGCGTAGGTCTGCGCGCTCGCGCCGTTCTCGGCATTCGTGGCGGCGCTATTCAGGCGGTCCTTCCAGGTGACGGTGTAGGGAGCCACGGGCGGGCCTACCCAGGTCGGGCTCGAATCGATGACGTCCGCGAGTACGTTGCCGCGCGCCCGGAACAGTCCGACGCCGGAGGAATTGATTTCGTCGGTGCGGCTACCACGCAGGTAGCGCTCGCGACTGAACTGTGTGTAGGCGGGGTTGCCCGCGTAGGTGACGTTGTCCCCGGCATCGAGCGCCGCCTGCTGCGCGGCGGTGAGCTGATTCCATCTGAAGGCGATGCCCTGGGTGCCGTTCCAGGAGAGGATGGTGCGGTTGTTGGGAACCTGCGCGGCTACCGGGCCGGCTGCGCCCGTGGTCGGGCAGGAGCTGCCGGCGGCAACGCCGCTCAGCGTGCAGGATGCGTCCCAGTTGGGCGTCTGCGCGACGATGACGTTGCCATAGGTATCGAAGCCGAGTCCGCTCGCCGTGACCGCGCCGGTCCAGCCGTTCGGATTGTAGTAAGCAAAGTAGGCCTGCGCGCCGGTCTCGAGCTTTGCCGATTGCTTCTCGCTCGCACCCGCAGAGCTTGCGGCGGTTATCGCCGGCTGCGCCTTGAAGCACAAAATCTCGTGAATGTTAGTGCTGCCACCAGTCGAGCCGGCGAAGCCGAACAGGAAATTCGCCGGCAGCGGACCGTTGGAGGCGGCAATGCTCTGCGAGCTGATCACAGGCTGATAGGCGCCGCCGTTGTAGCTGTAGGATAGGCTCAGCAGGCCATTCTGGGTGACGGTGAGCTGGTAGAAGATCGGCGTCGCGGCGCCGCGATTCATGGCCCCCTCGGTGGCGATCTTCTGCGTGTAAGGCAGCTCGACGTAGGCGTTCGGTATGGGCGCGTAGTCGTACACGGCGAGCGGGTTGTTGTTGACGTCCAGCGCCGGGGACCAACTCGCGGAGTTCCAGATGAACCCCGAGCGACAGGTCGCCTGAACTGCAGCCTTCTGCTGCGCGGCGGTGAAGGTGCTCGGGTAGTAACCGGGATAGTTGGTGTTCAGCCAGTTCCAGGCGACATTGCCCGCTCCGCGCAAGCCGATGCGATTGGGCCGGTAACCATAGCCGAGCGCGCTGTTGTCGCCCCAGATCGGATTGTTGCCGGTGTAGTTCGGCATGAAACTCGCGCCGTTGAGAAAGTTGCCGTACTCGTCGATGCCGACGGCGAGGTAGGCGCCGACCAGACCGTTGTAGGGTGGGTTGGCGTTGGAACAGCTGTAGCCGAGGCTGCCACCCCAGGCGCCGATGCCATTGCCATTGCCATTGCCGACCCCATTGATCCCGGCCGTATCGAGCGCAGTGGCGTCCATCAGATAGAAACTGATGCCGTCGGCGCCGTCGTTATCCCCGCCGCCGGAGTCGCCGCGGTAGGTCACGGTCTTGAAGGTGATCGATACACCCTGGCCGGTCGGGAAGGGCGTGGTCGAGAGGATGGCGCCGTTCTGGGCGTAGCCGCCCGGCGAGCCGTTCGTGAAGCGCAGTGCCCCCTGGCCGGCGGGATCTGGCAGGGTCTGAGCGTTGCCGGCCACACCGTTGGCACCTCCAACCAGCGGTTCGTTGTAGTAGAGCGGTCCCTGGCCACCCTGACCGATCGCCGCACAGCCGGGCAGCTGGCCTGCGCTGGCGCCCGAGGGCTCAGAGCCTGCCGCCTGCCCGCTGCCCGCCGTCAGGCACGCTCCATTGAAGTACCACCAGCTGTTATTCGTGCTCGTGCCGGTGAAATCTTCGCTGATGGTCATCTGCGCGTGCGCGCCGAACGGCGCTGCAAGCGCTGCGATCGCGCTGAGGACGACCATCTGACTGCTGCGAATCATCTCAGACCTCCGAAATTCTGAACGCCCCTGACGACCTCTGCGGTGTGCCGATCGCCAGCGCCATGCCACGGGTCGGCATCGGTAAAGCGAGCTCCGTGCTTGTAAATTCCCTTGTCTAGTGCCTGACGTCCCCGCATGAGAGCGTGCGTCCTTCTGCTTCCTTGGAGCCCAATGTAGGGGGGGCATCATGTTGGAAGAGTGAGCGGCGTCTCATTCGCCGTGGGCACGCTGGAGGACCCGACGGACGGCCGCTGGCGGTGTCCAGCTGGTAGGCAAGTGCACATAACACTCGCCACCTGCGTCGCTCTGGGCGCGGCTCAGTCGGTGTGTTGTCAGGTGGTCAGGAATGGCTAGGAAACCGCCGTTCGGCCCTGCAATGCGGCCGTCCGTCGGGAAAGCGAGCAAACCGCGGGCGTCTGGATCTAAATCGCGGGGTGGGGGCTCCTTTACATATCTCGGAGGCGCGACGGTGACAGCGCTCGCCACGGCTGTGACTGCTCGCGCGCGCCGCGCGGCCGGTGGCTTCACTCTGATCGAGCTGCTCGTCACCGTGGTCGTGTTGTCAATCCTGTTGGGCCTCGGTGTCCCGGCGTTCAGATCCTTCATGCAGAACGACCAGCAGTGGGCACAGATCAACACTCTGGTAGTCGGCCTCAATTCCGCCCGCAGCGAGGCGATAAAGAACGACCTCACCGCGGGGGCGCAGATCTGCAGCAGTAGCGACGGCACTCGCTGTACGGCCACGGCCTGGGATCAGGGCTGGATCGTTCTCGGCGTGGATCCCGCCCATCCTCGGGGACCGCTCAAACCGCTGCAGGTAGTTGGCGCTCTGCCGCTGGGAACCACACTCACCGAAGCCAATAACAATCTGACTATCACCTTCGTGTCGAACGGCACGCTCGATACGAGTTCGCTACAGAACCCGACTGCTCGGGTCGGTTTCACGATGTGCGACGCGCGCGGCGCGGCCTCTGCGCGTTACCTGGAAGTAACCCTGATGGGACGCGTCGTGGCCTCACCGGTCGTCGGGCAGTACCCGAATGGCGCGCCGCTCAGCTGTCCATGACGTGATCGCATGAGTAACCGCCCCAAAGCATCACCATGCGCGCACGAGGGCTTCACGCTGCTCGAGGTGCTGGTGGCGCTACTCGTGCTGAGCATCGGCCTGCTCGGTATCGGCAAGCTGATGATGCTTTCCGCGCGCGCGAACGACAGCGCCTACATGCGCAGTCAGGCTACTGCACTCGGTTACACCATCCTCGATGCCATGCGCGCGAATCGCCAACAGGCGCTCGGCGGCGGCTATGACACCAACACAGTGGGGCTCGGTGCCAGGCAGAACTGCGTGGCGACGGTGCCAGGCTGTACTCCGGCCCAGCAGGCG
>DATJFM010000041.1:0-52292 GCA_035495655.1 Steroidobacteraceae bacterium | reverse complement strand
CTGCAGAGCACCACGGGTTTACCGAGCCAGTTGCGGGACCGCGTGCCGAGAGATCCGACAAGGACGATTGCAAGGAGGGCCTCTCATGAAGAATCCATTTATCTTTGCCTCGACCTGCCCGACTTGCGCGCGAAGGCGGTCGCAGCATGGGCACACTCGCCGCGCTCTGGTTACGTTGATCGCGTCTCGCCAGACGATCGACGCTTACTGCCTTGAATGCGACATCGTCTGGCCGGTCACCGCCGAGGAACGAGTAGCGATAGAGTGTGCCGTTGAAATGAGCCGAAGCGGGACGACGCCGGCCGAGGCGGCCGCGCGGATCTTCACGGTGCGAGAGCGCCGAGAAGTGGCTTAGTTACGCGCTAACGGCGTTCATCTTTTTGCGCGCACACGCCAGCTAGATGAGCTCATGCCCCGGCGTAGTGCCTCGCTGGATAGTCGGATCCCGGTGGTCGTGCGGCTGCAGTCGAGTGCTCTAGCTGCGGGCATACCGAGGATGAGACCTACGAGTTCGACATGGCGTTCGCCAAGTCGCAGCCAATGGAGGCATACGAGCTCGTCGAATGTTCGCAGTGTGGCGCGCCGGTTCAGATGCACCTGAAGCGGACGCAGCAGCGGCAGTAGGATTAAGATCCGGGCTATGCCCGAGCCCGTTCGGAACATAGACGACCTCAAGCGGGAACTGCCGAGGCTGGAACCTGGCCAAGAGTTGGTGCTGTACTACCAGCCATTCGAAGTAGTCTTCTCAGGTAGCTGGGAAACGGACGAGGTCGCGAGTCAGGCGGCCCATCAAATCGCTAGAGACTACAACTGCGATATTGACGACTACCCAGACTTGCGGGCGCTGGCGTCCAGAAAGCTTTAATTCCGGTGTGGCGTTCGTGCACCGCGTCACGGCGGTGACGAGCGCTCAGAACTCCGGGCTGGCTGTGTGATGCACGTTCGCCCGGTCGTGATAGTCGTACTGGAGAATCCCGTTTGACCGGTGCGTCGTCGGCATCGCTACGGCCGAAAACCAGGTGTCCGAGATAGCTCGACTAAAGAAGCTCTGCCAGCAGCCAGCCCACGCTGAGCGTTTGCTACACGCGCTGGTGGTTCGCGCAAACCTAGTACCGCAAGGGGCGCATCAGATTCGCAATTTCGCCTCAATGCCGAAGGCGCTCCGGATAATTGCAAGCATGGCGGCCACCACAAATGGACATGCTTGGTCGTGCTGGAGGCACGAGACTCGCACCTGGCTGTTTACGGGCGAGCTCTCATTGCCCCAGTCGCGGGCACGTGGCGTGCCGGTGCTGCTCGTCGATGTCTATGATGAGGCCGGATCGCAGGATTCTGGGCTCTGGGCTTATCGTCAAGGAACGTGGCAACGCTGTGCCAACTGCTCGCCGAACCCCGACTGAGGTCAGCGGGGAATCAGTCGAATGGTTTGAGTGTCCTTGCTCGGGTCAGCATCTTTCAGATTACTGGAGCGATCCACTGCAGGATGCGCAGCCCTGGCGTCGAGCGAAGCAGCCGTTACGCGGTTGCGACCGTCGCTCTTGCTACGATATAGCGCGGCATCTGCGACCTTCAGCATCCGTTGAGCGAGCTGCCGTTCTCCGGCGCCCACACGCTCGATGCTGCAGAGTCCGAAGCTCGCGGTAACGCTTACGTTACGGCCATCGAGCTTGAATGGGGTGCGCGAGACGCCTGCACGGAGTCGTCGTGCTACCTCGAGCGCGGAAGCGTAGGGCGTCTCCGGGAGAACGATGGCGAACTCTTCGCCACCGATACGCGCGACCCAATCGATACCGCGCCGCAATCCTTGTTGCAGGCGCTTGCCTAACTCCCGGAGGACTTGATCGCCACCGGGGTGACCCACGGTCTCGTTGATCTTCCTGAAGTGATCTACATCGCACAGGAGCACCGAGAGTGAGTGAGCGGCGCGGGCCGCCCGGTCCACCTCCCGCGGAAAGTGTTTGCCGAAAAAGCGACGACTCGCCACCCGCGTCAGTTCGTCCGTGGCAGAAAGCTTGCGGTTCTCTTCCAAAGTAATGCGCAGCGCAGTCTCGAGTTCTGCGATGCGCCGCGCATTCGCAAGGTGCGCAGAGAGTTCGTGCTCGGAGACTCGACGGCCAACGCAATCGTCAGCGCCCGCCACCAGGCCCGCCTCGCGGCCGGCAGACTCATCGAGCTCAGCGATGTAGAGAATGAAGGGAGCTCGTGGGCCTTGTTTCGCACGAACCTTGCGGATCAGCTCGAGGCTGTCCGTGACTATCACGGGCCAAAATGAAGCATTGCAGCGGCTTAGGGCTTCGTGCTCAGCGCCACATAATTCCACGTCCAAGACATCAGGGGTGATCCGCCGCTCCATTGCCTGCCGAACCACCGGCTCGGAAAGGGCAACCAGAGCCTTCGGCGGTGGAAGCAATCGCACCATTACGGCTACCGTCGCCGTAGTCCCTTCCGTGGCTGTCGGGGGCTTGGTAGCGCGGCGCTCCAATATCCTCTGGATGACCGTCGTGTGTCCGCCGCCTCGCATCGGGCTCATGCCTCCAATTGCGGCTTTAGCAACGAGGCATTCTAGGGGAGATCTGCTGGCACGTAGTGCCGACTGCGTATCAGTGGCCGCCGAGACTCCAGGTGCTTCTCTGCGTCAATCGCTGCAACGTTGCCATTTGCCGCTTGGAACACTCATCAAGGTTGCGGATTCACGCAGTGAGCCATCGTCGCCATAAAGACTCACGTGTAGCACCGGTGCACCACGCTCGCGTGACAGTTCCAGGGACATTTCAGCCGTGAAGAGCCACGCCCGGTATCCATGTGTCCAACATGACCAACTCTTGCCAGCTTCGACGGCTTGCATGACGAGTCCGCGCAGCTCGGTGGGCACCGAAGGGGCGCTCCTGATCCGCATTGCATCTTTGGGCAGGAGATCTGCACGCAGAATGTACGACTCCAACAACCGATCGACCTCGGAGGGGTGTTGGATATTGCGCAGTCTCATAGTTTCCACGGCGGTGGTCTCCAACTAAGCTTCTGCGAACGCCATGCAAACGAAGACCCTACCGGCCATGCGGTGCCCGATAGGGTCTTCTAGATGCCCACTGAACTAGGATCAGCGGCACCATTCGGCGCTTTCCTGGGAGCAGGCCAGGTAGGCTGCCACGCTCTAGATAGTGTCGCGACGGTGCCTTGGATCTCACCCGGTGGGTAGGCGCAGTCTCTCGGGGCTGAGCACGCCCGGCCGCTGCGTGAGCAGGCGCTGCGCGGTATACGCTCGGCATGCAGACATCTTCGGAGCCTTGAATGCGCGCCGTGCTGGTGGCCGGGTTACTGCTCGTCGCGATAGGGCTTTCCTGGATCATCATCGGTCGCCCGGTCACAGGCTGGGTAGGGGGACTGATCGACATCGCGCTGTTCATGGGCGGTGAGACCACCCCGAGCCGCGCCATCGTGCAGAGCGGCGGCCACGCTTACCGGCTGATCGCACAACGGCTTAAGGACGAGTTCCATCGCAACGGCGAGTTGCAGCTCTTGCTTCTGCGCTACACGCAGGCCCTGATCACACAGATGGCCCAGACCGCGGTGTGTAATCGCCATCACTCGGTGGACCAGCAGCTGTGCCGCTGGTTGCTGCTGTCTCTCGATCGCTTGTCATCCAACCAATTGACTATGACCTAAGGGCTCATCGTCAACATGCTCGGGGTGTGGCGTGAAGGCGTCACCGAAGCCGCCGGCAAGCTGTATAAGCTCGGTGTCATCCGGTACGCTCGTGGGCAGATCACGCTGCTGGACCAGCCCAAGCTAGAACAGCTGTGTTGCGACTGCGCGGTGATCAAGAAGGAGAGCGACCAAACTCCTGCCGCGTACGGCGCCTCAGTGAAACCATTTGTTTGTGCAGAAGCCTCGCTCAAGCGGGCCTGGCAGCGCTGTTAATTGATCTCCGTCTGCGCAATCACCGGGGAGGTGCCACGCCCGCACCGCCCAGCAGCCCAAGTGCAAGCAACAGGGCCGCTGCTGCCGGCAATTGCCCGTTCCTTTTCTCTTCGACGCCAGGGGCCGGGGGCTGCGGTGGCTGCCGCTGCAGAGCCGGGAGATGCGTTGCGTCGCTGGAGTCGTCCTTCTTGATCTTGATCCTGCTGTGGACCACTCTTACACCTTTGGTCTCGCGCGCCATGGATTCGGCCTGCTCTGCCGCTTCCTGCGTTCCGGCGCTGCCGGTAAGCCACACCACACCATTCTTGTCCGTATTTACATGTATGCGCTCCCAGTTGGCGATGCGTTCGCGACCCAGCTTGGCCTTGATTTCCACCGTTATCGCCGAATCCTTCACGAATACCACTGGGTGTGAACGGTCCGTATCGGAGTCTTGGGCGAGCACCATCGCCGCGGGCCCGAGGGACATGCCGAAAAGCACGCAGGTGGTAGCAATTGTTGTCTTCACGAGCGTACACCTGGTTTAAGGGCTCGGATTGTCTCGCTCTTGATATTCAACAGATTCATCTTGATTAAGTTGGCATCTAAGGGAGCGGGCCCGAGTCGAACCCAGAGTTGATCGCGCACTCTGAACCCGATATCCCTTTGATAGACCGTTCACCCTACGCGCGACGTAGAGCCATATCTGTTCGCTGCCGAACATTGCTCTAACTGGCGTGATCACGTCGTTAGCTCCCACAATCCAATCGCGAGGCGTCAATGAATCTTCACCTGACGGGGACAACGAATTGCACACATCGTGAGCGGAACCTCACCTGCCAAATGTCCCAACTAATCGGCTCATTTGCGACGGTGCGAGAGCGTCCGCTTCTAAGCAATGAAATCGAGTCCGCCAATTTCCGGTTCTGGCGGAGAGTGTGTGAAAACTTTTTGGTGTCATTTTCACCACGTCAATTTCCGGCTACGTACGTGAGCTAGCACGAGATGGACGCGGCTACCTCTACACTCTCACCATGCGCTCGTGCGCGTGCTGCCTCACATCAAGCGGCTCGATGATTGCTTCGGCGACTTTCTGGTGCGCGTCAGGTGTCCCTGCGGCGCATCGCGTCACATCGAGCCTGAGGCGCTCGCTCGGATCGCAGGCCGAATCGGCAACGCTCGTGAAGCTGGCAACTCGGATGCGGGGCTCGCAATGCGGCAAGAAAGTGGCCGAGGTGGTCGCGGTCGCCAGGCCGAGGCCGCGAGGCGGCGGGAGGCACTAGAATGCAAAGCGTGACGCAGCAGTACATAGATCGGCTCGTGACCGCGTATCCGTGCATCACGCAGATTTGGTTGATCGGCTCGCGAGCGAACAATACCCATCGGCCTGATTCAGACTGGGACTATTTGGTGTGGGCTGACGACAACCGGCTGTTCGACGTGCTCAATCAGGACACTTCATTTCACGACTCGATCATTGACCTTTTGATCGTGATAGATGACGAGTGGTTTGCGAAACCGTGGCTCGAGCCCGATGGGTTGAGAAAAAAGGGAGAAGTCTATGGGCCGGACGGCTTGCGCTGGCAACGGACATCAGCCACGGAAGCTCAATATACGGAGGCCAGAGAAGCTGAGCCCGGCAGCTTTTATGTGAGAACTCAAGTCGTCAAGGCTTTGCTCAAGTATCGGCGCGCCAAATAACGACCGGCGTGCGGTTACTCCGAGGCTTTAATTGCACGCCGGCGCACCACGATGACGACGTGCTCGATGTATTTCTCCGCCGCTTGAAAGGCGGCAGTCGCCTGCGCCTCGGTGACGGGCACCGCGTGGTGGGCGAGCATGGAAACACCGTAATTTATGGTGGAGCGGAAGGGGATCGAACCCTCGACCTTCGCATTGCGAACGCGACGCTCTCCCAGCTGAGCTACCGCCCCATCGAGACCACAGCAGGCACCCCGACCGCGGCGCGCGATTCTAGCATCGCGATCCCCCCGCTCCAATCAGGATTTTAACCGCGCCAGTCGTTGCAGCTATGATCGTCCCTCGGTATCGAGGCATCCCCTGGTATCGGAGAATCAGCATGTTGCCCCTGGGCGGGCGAGCGCCCGAATTCACCTTGCCTGACCAGGACGAGCTGAGCGTATCGCTCAGCAACCTCCTGCGGGGCGGACCTTTGATCCTGTACTTCTACCCCGCGGACTTCACCCCGGGCTGTACCCGGCAGGCCTGCCTCATGCGAGATCTGCACGGTGAGATCGAGCAGGCCGGGCTCAGCGTGGCGGGCGTAAGTCCGCAGAAGCCGGCGACTCACCATCGTTTCCGCGAGAAGTACCGGCTGCCGTTCACCTTGCTGTCGGATGTCGACCGGTTCGTCATCTCCATGTACGACGTGCGTGGCCCGTTGGGTATCGGGGTACGTCGCGCAACCTATCTCATCGATCAGGCACGCTACATTCGCGCGGCGGTACTCGCGAACTTTCGCATCAGTGAGCACGAGGCATTCGTTCGCCGCGCGGTGGCGCTGAGCGCGGGTCGCGGTACCCACCAGGAGCGCACGCTCACCTGAATAGGCCTTGGCAGCCCGCCCCGGCGCCTCACAGGCGCAGGCGCGCGAGGTGCGCGCGGCCGATGCGCGGGACACTCACCACATAGAGGAAATCGGCTTCATCGGCCGCGGTAGCCAGCGGCACGCCCATGAGCTCCTGCACCATCTCCGGGACAGCTGCGCCGCTCGCTACGACCAACACCGTGCCGCCAGGATGCTCGCGCAGCGCACGGATCGCCGCCGCACGCGCCTCCGCGATCTTGAACGCCACCGGCGCGCGTCGTAGTCGCTCGATGAGGGGTGCCGCCGTCTGTTGGGCACGCCGGTCATCACTGGCGTAAACACCATCGATATGCGCCCCAGCGCGGGTTTCCGACCCGAACATATGCGCCAGTCGCTCCGCGCGCGCCTCACCCTCGGGAGAAAGGGGGGGATCATCGATGGAGCCCGGAGTCTTCTCCACCGGATGAACGAGGAACACCACGGTGGTAGTCGCGTTGCTGTAGAAGGCCCAGCCGAGTGCGAACAGCACGACTGCCAGCAGCACAATCCCATACACCGGTGCGAGAAAGGGGCGGCGATGGCGGGTGATGCCGGGTGGCTCCATGGGGCAATGATAACGTGCGGGGGTCGCGCGGCTGCGCTGCTGCTGCGCATCAAGACGCCAGCACCCGCGCTTTTTTGAGCGCGCCTCGGTAATCTGCCGCATCGGGCTCAAATTGCCGCGGCGGAAGCGAGGCTTGCGTGCCATCGGGCGGGCACACCACGGTCATACAACGTATCCTCGAGCGGCGCGCGCAACAGCTGCCGACGACTCACGAGGAGACCACCGCCACCCTGGCAGTGATGCTGCGCGTCGTGCCACCGGCCAAAGCGCTGCTCATGTGCCAGGATGCGGCGCTGCGCGCACAACTCGAGCAGCGCATCACACGCGCGATGCTCGAGTGCGAGTCGGTCGGCGATGAGCACGCGGCGCTGCAGCGGTGCGGTGCCGAACATCACGCAGTGGTCGTCACCGACAACCTGACATTGATCCGGCGACTGCGAGCTCGCCCATCCCACCGGCCACCTTTCGTGCTGTACCTGGCAGAGCCGGATGAGTCCGCGGCGCGCGCCGTCGGTCTCAGCGCCGGAGCGGATGAGTGCGTAGGCCGGCGCGCCGAGCGCGAGCTCGATGCGCGCCTCGCAGCGGCCCGCCGTATTGCGGAACTAGAGACCGTGCTGCGCGTCACTCTCGCCGAGAACCGCAAGCTCTCGGCCACCGACGATCTGACACGCGTGGCGAGTCGCCGCTTCTTCAGCAAGCATTTTCCCCGCGAGGTCGAGCGCGCCGCTCGCTACGGTCGCGCGTTGTCCCTCATCCTGTGCGACATTGATCTGTTCAAGAACATCAATGACTCGCTGGGCCACGCAGCCGGCGATCAGGTGCTGCGGCAGTTCGCCGCGCGGCTGCAGAAGCAGTTGCGACGCGGTATCGACTGGGTGGCACGCATCGGTGGCGAAGAGTTTGCTGTGGTACTGCCAGAGACCGGTTATGAGGCCGCACTCGAGGTCGCGCGCAAACTGCGCACGGCGATTGCGCAGGCGAACTTCACCGGCGACAAGAAAGCCGTCACGGTGACCGCGAGCTTCGGATTGTGCGGACTCGATCGAGTGCCGGCCGGCGAGCGGCGCCTCGCCGAGCGTGTGCTGAAGATCGCGGATGCGGCGCTCTATCGCAGCAAGCACTCCGGCCGCAACCGGGTCACTGCGACCATGTTCAACGCCGGAGGCGAGTGACACGTACGCTTGCAGCGCGACGCAATTGGCGAAAACACGCGCAGCGCGACGCAACTCATTGCAACGCATCGCCCTTTGCTGCGCCGTGCGGGCTCTGTCCACATAGTTATGCACAAATTCTGTGGATAAGTTGCCGAGGTGGAAACCAGCGGAGCCTTGTGTGAGACTCGCGTACTTTCGCTTCGCGAGCCCCGGATGAAAAAGACAGGCAGCGAACAGAGTTCCACCGCCGAGCCGCTCGAGCGGGTACGCCTGCAGGCGGATGTCGCCAAGCAGCGGGTGCGCATCGCAAAGGATGAGCTCAAACGTGCTCGCAAGCGCCTGAAAGAGGCCAAGCGCGAGGCCAAGCGCGCGCGTAAGGTCGCCGCCGCCGCACGCAAGGCCTGGAAGCGCGCTCGGCGTGCTCAGAAGGGCGGATCGGAGAAGATTCCAGCCGCAGCGAAGACCAGATCGGGTGAATCGACCGCCGCACGCAAGCGGACGGCTGCCTCAGGAGGCAAGGTCCGTCGGCGCAGACCAGCGAAACTCATGCGGCGGCGCGAGGTAAAGCGGCGCCGCTCGGTCGCCAGGCGACGGGTACGTCGTGTCGTGGCTGCCGCACGTTTGAGCCGCCTGCGCGCCCGGCCACGCCGGCCCGCCAGGCCGGCGCGGATCCGTGCCCGACGCGCTGCCCCTGCACCGCTCGCCACGCCGGCACCTCAGACGATGCGGCGACGTGCGTCGCGCAGGCGCCCTCGCGCTGCGCCTGCCAGAGCCGCGGTCAACCCAGCGGTAACCCGCGCGGCGACCGCCGCAGCGGAACCGCCGGTCGCTCCCGGGGTCGACAACACAACGGTGACAGTAACGCCCCCGGATCAGGCGCTCTGAGTACACCGTGCCGCACGCCGGCTCATGCGGCGTGCAGCGTAACCCGCAGCGGATGCGGCAATAAGATGAGGGGATTGGACCCATGCACGACGAATTGCCCGAGAAGAATGGGCGCCGCGCAACGACCACCGTAAGCGCGCCGGTGGCTGCCGGGGGCTACCGTGCTCCAGGCGCACCCTCCAGCTCACGGATGTTTGCGGCCTATGTGGCCGATATCGAGCTGTTGCTCGACGCACAACGGCGCGAAGCGGCGCTGCGCGAGGCACTCGATCTGCCGCGGATTGCCATCGCTTTGGCGGATCCGCAGTTGCGCTGCACGCGCGAGCAGGTGCAGAGGTGGTGCGAGGAATGGATTCGTCCTCCTGGAGCCGAGCGCGACGCGCAAGGCCTCGACTACGAACGCCTCTCACGCAGCATCGGCGAGCGTCTGGCGCAGGTTTCCGAGCCGGATGGGGTGCCGATGCGCGCGCTGCGGCGCCTGCAGTTACGCCGACATGCCCGCACCGCGCCACGTGGATTTCGTGCCCGTCGCTCGGCCGAACTGCCGGCGCGGGAAAATGATGCTTTCGATATGTGCGCGGCGCTCATCGAGGCCGCCCGCCGCTGGTATGCGCGCAGCGCCTGTCACGACCCCAACGTGCAGGCAAATCTCGCACGGCTCGCGGTGCTGCGCTGAGTCAAGCGCGGGGCAGAACCCGCGCTTTGGCAATCTCTTGCGCGCGTAACTGCGCGCACTGCGCGAGCGTTCGGCCTGAACATCCATTCAAGGCGCCCAGCCCGTGCGGTGTTCGCACGCATTCCCCCCTATACCACTGTTATTTCTGGATTTTCCTGGAGTACAGCGTCATTTCTTGCACGCTGTGCAGGCTTTGTGGCATATAACCGCCGCAGGGAATATCCACAACATTGAGTGCGCGTTCAATGCCCCACTCGAGCCTCATGCAAAGGATTCCTGTGCTGGAGCGCGGCTCGCGACCACCGTTACGGGTCGGCATCATCCTCGCGCACCGGTTCACGCTCTCGGCCTTTGCCGTGTTCGTCGATCATCTGCGACTCGCTGCGGATGAGGGAGACCGCAGCCGACCGCTGCACGTGCAATGGTCGATCATGGCGAGCCGCCCGGAGCCCGTGCCGGCAAGCTGCGATGTCATGTTGCAGCCCACGCATGCCCTGCTCGCGCCGGACACCCTCGACTATGTCGTGGTCATCGGCGGACTGCTGCATGCCGGTCCGCAGACCGATGAGATCACCACCCGCTATCTGCGTGAGGTGGGGGCAACCTCGGTGCCGCTGATCGGAATCTGCACCGGCAGCTTCATCCTTTGCCGCGCCGGACTGATGAAGGGACGGCGCTCGTGCGTAAGCTGGTACCACTATCAGGACTTCCTCGAGGCTTTTCCGACCCAGGAGGTGATTGCGGACCGGCTGTTCCTCGCAGATGGTCCGCGCATCACCTGTGCGGGCGGCGCCGGTGCAGCGGCGCTCGCGACCTATCTCATCGAGCAGCACCTGGGTCGTGCGGTCGCACAGAAGGCGAGCCAGGTGTTGATGTTCGATCGCACGCGCTCGGGGAGCGAAGCCCAGCCCCACCCGCCGCTGTCGGAGAGCGTGACCGAACCGCGCGTACGCCGCGCGCTACTACTGATGGAGCAGAATCTCGCACGCCCCATCGCGGTGGCGGCGGTGGCTGCCGAACTCGGGCTCTCGGCACGGCAGCTCGAGCGGCTCTGCCGGCACCATGTTGGCATGGGCCCGGCCTCGCTCTACCGCCAGCTGCGTATGCGTTACGCAAACTGGCTCATCGAGAACACCGACCGATCGGTAACCGACATTGCCAACGAGGCGGGGTTCGCCGACTGCGCGCATTTCTCCCGCCAGTTCAAGGACGCCTACGGCCTCTCGCCGACCAGCCGCAGACTGCAGCCCCAGCGCACCGCCAACGGCGATCACGCGCGTGCGCGCGTTTTCGAATAGCGTCGCTGCGGGCCGCCCGTGGTCCACCCGACGCCCGGTCGCGTCAATTGCGACCGGGCCAGTCTGGCAGCCTTTCGCAGGCGCGCGCGTGCTACCGAGCTGACGTGTATATTCAATCGCGGATTGCGGGCGTCAGATCCAATCGGTAAGCCGGCCATGCTGGTGAAACCGCGACGCCCGGCTTTTGGGGAGGCACACAGATGAGATCGAAGATTTCGTACGCCGTCGCCGCCATTCTGGGAGGCACCTCGGTAGCCGTCACAGCTCAGGAGCAGACAGCCGCCACCACCGAAACGACCAGCGAGGGCATAACCGAGGTCATCGTCACGGCGCAGCGCCGCAGCGAGAAAATGCAGGACGTGCCGATCTCCATGCAGGCGCTGACCGCTCAGACGCTGCAGCAGCTCAACGTCCAGACTTTCGACGACTATCTGAAGTACCTTCCCAATGTGACCTCTGCCAGCAACGGGCCCGGGCAGAACGAGGTGTTCATGCGCGGCCTGAGCGCAGGCTCGCAGGCGAGTCAGGGCAGCGGTTCCACTGGCTTGTGGCCGAACGTTGCTATCTACCTCGACAACCAATCCGGTCAGTTGCCGAATCGCAACCTCGATGTCTACGCCGCGGATATCGACCGTATCGAGGTGCTCGCAGGTCCTCAAGGCACCCTGTTCGGTGCGGGCGCCGAAGCGGGTGTGATCCGCTACATCACCAACGCACCGAAGCTCGATCGCACCGAAGCGAATGTCACGGCCAGCTACGGCGTCACCGCCAGTGGTGATCCGAATACCGCCCTGCAGGCGGTGCTCAACCTGCCGCTGATCGAGGGCAAAATGGCGGCACGCGCGGTGATCTACAACGACCGCCGCGGCGGTTACATCGACAATGTGCCGGCGACCTTTACGCGCAAGAACACCGACATCGGCATCGGCTTCGCCTACTACCCGGCTAACGCCGCGGGACAGTGCCCCGATCGCCTGCCGAACAATGGGTTCTGCGTGCCACCGGGAAGCCCGTCGATCAATAACTTCAACCTTGCCCGTGACAACATCAATCCGATCACTTACCAGGGAATTCGCGCGGAGCTGCTCTACAAGTTTAGCGATGACTGGGATGTGCTCATCACGCAGTCGTATCAGGATATGCACTCGCAGGGAGTGTTCTACCAGCAGCCCTTTGCCTCGGATGGCGCACCGCTGCAGCCCCTGCAGGTCACTCTATTCAACCAGGCCTACAACAAGGACAAGTTCGAAAGCACCGCGTGGACCGTGAACGGGAAGCTCGGCGACATACGCGCCGTCTACACCGGCGGCTACCTGGTGCGGCACATCGATCAAACTGGCGACTATACGAACTATGCGCGCGGCGTATATGCCGACTATTATCAGTGCTACGGCCCGGGCTCTTACACCCTCGGGCCACCGCTCGCATCCAAGTGCTTCTCGCCCAGCGCCTCCTGGCATGCGGTCGAGCAGAATCAGCACTTCCAGAACGAGCTGCGCTTCAGCACGCCGGATGAGTGGCGCGTGCGCGGCATCCTCGGCGCGTTCTGGGAAGACAACAAGCTCTTCGACCAGACCGCCTGGATGTACAAGGAGCTGCCGCCCTGCACTTCGAGCGGTACCAGTGGCGTCGACCCGGGCAATACCGGATGCCTCTCGAACGTCGGCACGATCCCGGGCACGACGGTCAAAAATCCCGGCGTGCAGAACGACAACACGTCTTTCTATCAAGATCAGGAGCGCGAGTATAAGCAGCTCGCCTTCTTCGCCTCGGTGGACTTCGATCTGATCCCGAAGACGCTGACAGTCACCGCGGGTACGCGTTATTTCCGCTTCGACAATTCGATGAAGGGCAGCGTGCTCTCGAGTTTCGGTTGCTATCAGCAGGGTTTGAACGGCGCCATTGCAACGGGTGCAACCAACGGCTGCTACATTGCCAACTATCCGAATCCTTATCCATCGCCGGCATTCGGTGCGACCTACTACAGCTACAACCTCGACCACGACAATCTTTCCGACACCGAGACCGGTACCCGCAGTCGCGCGAATCTTACCTGGCACGTCACGCCCGATGTCATGGTGTACTACACCTTCTCGCAGGGATTCCGGCCGGGTGGGTTCAATCAGAACGGCGGCGCGCCGCACGCTTATATTTCACTCACGCCCGGCACCGGCGCCCCGCCCAATGCGGCGCAGTACCTCATCCCGCGCTCGTACACCTCGGACAATCTGACCAACAACGAGATCGGCTGGAAGACGGAATTCTTCAACCATCGCCTGCTCTGGAACGGCGCGGTGTACAAGGAGAACTGGAACAACGTGCAGATCGAGTTCTTCAATCCTGGTGTTGTCGGCAATCTGTTCTACGACACCAACGGCCAGGACTTCGAGATCAAAGGAGTCGAGACGCAGCTCGTGGCCCAGTTGATGGACGGGTTCACATTGCAGGGAGCCGCCGCCTGGAACAGCAGCGAACAGACCAACTCACCCTCTCTGCTTGTCAACAATCCGGCGGCCCCCGGGTACGGCAAGCCGATCACCAACGCATGTAACCTGTTCCTGGTCGTCTGCGCGGCGGTGCAGAATCCGTTCGGCACCGTCGGCTCCCCAAGCGCCAACGCGCCGCCGGTGCAGTTCAGTCTGCACGCCCGTTACGAGTGGCACATCGCCGGTTATACGCCTTTCATCCAGGCGGGCGCTTTTCATACGGCGCATTCGTTCACGCAGGCGGGTGCGAACCCGACCTACCACCTGGGCGGAACGGTCAGTACCTCGCGTGGACGGTTCGAGAATCCGGCCTACACGACTTATGACGCGGCAATCGGCGTCTCGAAGGACGCATGGCGCTTCACATTGTCCTGCGAGAACCTCAGTAACTCGAACGCGAGCACCTTCGTCAGCTCGCAACAGTTCATCACCGCGCAGACACCGCTGCGGCCGAGGGTGATCACGGGCACCTTCGGTTATTCTTTCTAAGAGCCGGGAATGCTGCCAGCGTAAGCGCAACCAGCGCAGGCGCAACCTCCCCGGACGCGCTATCTTGACGCGTGCCGGATACTTGATCTGATGGCTGCGCCGTTGGAACTGCAGATTGCACCCATTCGCGAGCTGGTGCAGGGACGCCGGTTCGCCGAGGCGTTGCGGGCGCTTGATGCGCTACCGGCCGCTCACGCAGAGGAGGCCGAAGCGCTCTACCTGCGGGCCGTGTCGCAACGCATGCTCGGAGAGACTGCAGCGGCACTCGCGACACTCACCACTCTCGAAGGGCTGCACCCACGTTTCAGCCGCCTCTACCAGGAGCGCGGGTACTGCTACATCGCTCTGAAGCGTGCCCCCGAGGCGATTGAGGCGTTTTTGCGCGCCGTCCACAGCAATCCGGCGTTGCCGGCCAGCTGGCAGATGCTCGAGGGCCTGTACCGCATGACCGGAGAGGCCGCGGACGCCGCGACCGCGGCGTCCCACGTCGCGACGCTGAAGAAGCTGCCCGCCGCGGTGGTGACTGCGACGGCACTTTTCCATGATGGTGAGCTCGCGCAGTCCGAGCAGCTCGTGCGCGATTTCCTGCTCAAGCAAGGCCACCACGTCGAGGCCATGCGTCTGCTCGCGCGCATCGGCATGGAGCACGACGTACTCGATGATGCACAACTGCTGCTCGAGGCGGCTCTGGAACTCGAGCCTGCTTACCACGTGGCGCGTTTCGAGTACGCGCAGGTTCTGTGCCGGCGCCACCTGTACCTCGAAGCGCAGCAGCAGGCGGTCAAGCTACTGACCGTGGACCCCGCCAACCGCGATTACCGCACACTGCATGCCATGACCTGCGTGGGCCTCGGGCAGCACGAACGCGCCATCGAGCTCTACCGTGCACTGCTGCCGGGTGCGCGGCAGCCCGCTGAGCTCCACCTCTCGATCGCGCACTCGCTCAAGACCCTGGGCCAGCAGGCACCGGCCATCGCGGAGTACCATGCCGCCGCTGCCGCGCGCGAGGGCTTCGGCGATGCCTGGTGGAGTCTCGCCAATCTCAAGACCTACCGCTTCAGTGATGCGGAGCTCGAGCAAATGCACAACGCCGCAGCGGCGCCGGCAACCGGTGCGGTCGACCGTTACCACCTCTGCTTTGCGCTCGGCAAGGCATTCGAAGACCGCGAGCAATACGGAGCTTCTTTCGAACACTATGCGCGGGGTAATGCGCTCAAGCGAGCTGCCAGCCGCTATCGGCCGGAGGTCATCGAGCTCAATACTCGCCTGCAGAGCGAGGTGTGCACGCGCGAGCTCTTTGCGCGCCACCAGGCAGATGGCGCGCCGGCTGTGGATCCGATTTTCATCGTCGGTCTGCCGCGCTCCGGATCCACGCTCATCGAGCAGATACTCGCCTCACACAGCAAAGTCGAGGGCACACACGAGCTCGCCGACATTCCGCGCATGGTGGCGGAGTTGCAGGGTCGCGACTGGCAGCCCGAGGACCCGCGCTACCCCGCGGTGCTTGCGCAGATGGGCGCCGACGATTTTCGCCGCCTCGGCGAGAAGTACCTGCGCGACACGCGCAGCTACCGCAGTGGCAAAGCCCGGTTCATCGACAAGATGCCGAACAACTTTCGTCATGTTGGGCTCATCCATCTGATGCTGCCCAACGCGAAAATCATCGATGCACGGCGCGAACCGATGGCCTGTTGCTTCGGCAATCTCAAGCAGCTGTTCGCGCACGGCCAGGAGTTTGCCTACAGCATCGAGGACATCGCGCGCTACTATCGGACCTACCTCGAACTGATGCGCCACTGGGATGCGGTGCTCCCCGGGCGCGTGCTGCGGGTGCACTACGAGGACGTGGTGGCCGATCTCGAGGGCAATGTGCGCCGCCTGCTCGATTATTGCGGGCTCGAGTTCGAGACCTCCTGTGTAGAGTTCTACCGCACCGAGCGCAGCGTGCGTACCGCGAGTTCCGAGCAGGTGCGCCAACCGATCTATCGCGAGGCGCTCGACCAGTGGCGCCACTATGAGTCGTCGCTCGCCCCGTTGCGCGAGGCTCTTGGGGATGCGCTCACGCGCTACCGGGAGTAGCGGCCGGGCCCCGGACCCGGCGCACGCTCTGCGTGCGATGACCGAGCGTCAACGCACTGCAGAGCATCGTCAGCAGGCAGCAAGCGACCATGGTGGCGAATACTCCGCCCCAGCCCCAATGATCGGCAATCCAGCCGACCCCGGTTCCGGCGATCGCCGAGCCAAAAACGTAACCGAAGAGCCCCGTGAAGCCCGCGGCCGTGCCGGCTGCCTTCTTCGGCACCAGATCGAGCGATTGCAGACCAATGATCATGATCGGCCCGTAGATGAGAAAACCGATCGCGATGAGGGCAGCGTAGTCGATCCACAACGGTCCCCTGCCGTTCAGCCAGTAGACGATGATGGCGATGACGGTGAGCGCCATGAAGAGCAGCGTGGCCGGAGCACGCCGGCCCGCGAACCACTTGTCTGAGATCCAGCCGCACGCAATCGTGCCGGGGATGGCTGACCACTCGTACAGCGACCATCCGACACTTGATTGCTTGAACGAGAAGCCCTTGGCGGTCTCCAGGTACGCCGGAATCCAGTTCTCCACCCCGTAGCGCACGAAGTAGCAGAAGGCGTTGGCGACCGCGATCGCCCACAGGTAACGGTTGCGCAGCACGGCGCTGAAAAAGATTTCACCGAATCCAAGGACGCGCTCGTGCGCTTCGCTGTAATCGGGGGGAAAGTCGTCACGGTACTGCTCCACCGAGGGCAGTCCTTTGGACTGGGGCGTATCCTCGAGCAGAAAATGCGCGCCGATCGCCACCAGCGCAGCGATCAGCGCATTGAAGTAGAACTTGGCGTGCCAGTCGTGGAACAGAGTGACGCCCACGAGTGCGAACGTCGCCACCAGCGCCCCACCGACATTGTGCGCGGTGTTCCACACCGACACCGTGAGTCCGCGCTCACGTGTGCTGAACCAGTGCACCATTGTCTTGCCGCACGGCGGCCAGCCCATGCCCTGCACCCAGCCGTTGATCACCTGCACGGCCGCGATAGCCACGAGCGATGCGGAGAGAGCCGGCACCAGACCGAAAGCCGCCATGACCGCGCTCGACAGCAGCAGTCCCAGTGGCAGGAAGTACCGCGGGTTGCTGCGGTCGGAGACCGACCCCATGAGAAACTTCGATATGCCGTAGGCAATCGAGAGGCCGGTAAGCGCACTGCCGAGTGCGGCCTTACTGTACTGCGGGTATTGCCTGAGGATGTCGGGAATGGCGAGCGCGAGATTGTTGCGCACCAGGTAGTACGCAGCGTAGCCGGCAAAAATTCCTATGAAAACCTGGCGCCGTAAGCGCCGATAGGTGGGATCCACCCGCTCGGCCGGTAACGGTGCGGCGAACGCCGCAGGTTTGAGCCATGCGATCATGGACACTGCCTAACGCTGGCGGGTCTCCCACTCGGGCGCCACATAATAAGGCGCATCAGCGCGCGGCAGCAGCGCTCTGCCGCGGATATGGTCCGCTGCCTTCTCCGCCAGCATGATGGTCGGCGCGTTGAGATTTCCGGTGGTGATGGAAGGCATGATCGAGGCATCGACGACCCGCAGCGCCTCGATGCCAATCACGCGCGTCTCGCTGTCGACCACTGCCATCGCGTCCGTGCGGCTGCCCATCTTGCAGCTGCAGCTCGGATGATAAGCGCTCTCCGCCTTGGCCCGGATGAACGTATCGATCTGCTCATCGCTCTGCACCTGCTCGCCAGGTTGGATCTCGCGCGCCCGGTAGCGATCGAAAGCGGGCTGCGCGAAGATCTCGCGCGTGAGGCGCACGCAGGCACGCATCTCCTCCCAGTCCTCGGGGCGTGACATGTAGTTGAAGAAGATCATCGGCTTGTCGGTTGCGGAGGCCGATCTAAGACGCACCCATCCAGTACTGCGCGAGCGCATGGGCCCGACGTGCGCCTGGAAGCCGTGCTCGCGCGCGAGCGCGGATCCATCGTAGCTCACAGCAAGCGGCAGGAAGTGGAACTGGATGTCCGGGTAGCGTATGCCGGCGCGACTGCGGATGAAGCCGCCGGTCTCGAAGTGGTTGCTCGCGCCAAGTCCGCCACGGGTCAGGAGCCAGCGCGCGCCGATGAGCCCGCGGCGCCACAGCGACATGTGAGTGTAGAGCGTGACCGGCTCACGGCTCGCCACCTGAAAGTAGAACTCCATGTGATCCTGGAGATTCTCGCCGACCCCCGCCAGCTCGTGCACCATCGGGAGCCCGAGAGCGCTGAGCTCTGCGCGCGGGCCGATGCCTGAGAGCTTCAGCAGCTGCGGAGAGTTGATCGCCCCGGCACAGAGGATCACCTCGCGTCGCACCCGTGCCTCACGGGCCTCGCCTGCGCGCTGGTAGCGCACGCCGACCGCGCGCCGTCCGGCAAACTGCACGGCAGTCGCCAGTGCCTGGGTGCGCACCGTCAGCTTCGGGCGGCGCAGCGCCGGCCGCAGGTAGGCATTCGCGGTGCTGCAGCGACGGCCGTGCCCTACGGTCATATCCATGCGCGCGAAGCCCTCCTGCTGATAACCATTCATGTCCGCGCTGAAGGGATAGCCCGCTTCACGGCCGGCAGCGAGCCAGGCATCGTGCAGCGGATTGGTCAACAACCCCTTGCGGGTGCAGAGCTTCCCCTCGCTGCCGCGATATTCATCGCTGCCGCCCGCATAGCCTTCCGCGCGGCGAAAGTATGGCAACACGTCCCGGTAGCCCCAGCCGGCCGCACCCTGGGACTCCCAACGCTCGAAATCGAGTGGGTTGCCGCGCACGTACACGAGGCCGTTGATGGATGAGGATCCGCCCAGCACTTTGCCGCGCGGAGTGTGCAGGCGGCGGTTGTTGAGGTGCGGCTCGGGCTCGGTGTAATAGCGCCAGTCGAAGCGCGCCATGTTGAGCGGGATATTGAGCGCACTCGGCATCTGAATCCAGATCGAGCGATCCGAGTCGCCATACTCGAGCAGCAGGACGCTGTCCTGTCCACTCTCGGTGAGGCGGTCGGCCAGCACGCAGCCCGCAGACCCGGCACCGACGATGACGTAGTCGAAGGTCTCAGCGGTCACGATGGCGCGTGTGTCATGGCGCACTCAATACGGCGCTTCGATATCGGCCATGGCAACGTAGACGCTTTTCAGCTGTGTGTAGTGCTCGAGCGCGGCGCGGCCATTCTCGCGGCCGAGACCCGACATCTTCACGCCACCGAAGGGCAGCTCGATCGGCGTAATGTTGTAGTGATTGATCCAGCACGTGCCCGCCTCGAGCTGCGCGATCACCCGGTGAGCTCGGGTGAGGTCGTTGGTGAATACCCCTGCCGCCAGACCGAACTCGGTGGCATTGGCACGCGCGATGACCTCCTCCTCGCCGTCGAACTCGAGCACCGACATCACCGGCCCGAAGATCTCCTGCCGTACGATATCCATATCGTCATGACAGGCATCGAACACGGTCGGTGCAACGAAGCAGCCGCGACCGAGTGCTCCGGTGGTGACGCGCCCGCCACCGATAACGAGCCGCGCACCCTGGGCCCGGCCGCGCGCAATGAGTCCGAGTACCTTCTGCATGTGCTCCGCGGAGATGAGCGCCCCCACCTGCGTACGTGGATCGAGTGGATCGCCGATGTGCATCGCGGCGATGCGCGTGCGCAGCCGTTCGATGAATTCCACGCGCACGCTACGATGCACGAACACGCGTGTGCCGTTCGAGCACACCTCGCCCGCCGAGTAGAAGTTGCCGAGCAGCGCACCGGAGACCGCATTCTCGAGATGCGCATCGCCAAACACGATGAGCGGAGACTTGCCACCGAGCTCCAGTGTCACCTGCTTGAGGGAGGCGGCGGCATCCGTCATAACGGCCTTCCCGGTAGACACCTCGCCGGTGAGGGAGATCTTGCGGATCCCCGCATGTCGACTCAGGAGCTGTCCGGTCTGTGCATAACCCTGCACGACCTGGAAGACTCCATCGGGTAGGCCCGCCTCACGATAGATCTCAGCGAGCTTCACGGCGGTGAGCGGGGTGAGCTCCGCAGGCTTGAAAATCATGGCATTGCCACAGGCAAGCGCTGGTGCCGACTTCCAGCAGGCGATCTGCAGCGGGTAGTTCCAGGCGCCGATGCCGGCAACGACCCCGAGCGGCTCGCGCCGGGTATAGCCGAAGGCTTTGGGCCCGAGATCGAGATGTTCGCCAGCGAGCCCAGCGGCCATTCCGGCGTAGTACTCGATGCATTCCGCGCCGGAGACGACATCGACAGCGCGCGTCTCCTGAATGGGCTTGCCCGTATTGCGGGTTTCCAGCTCGGCGAGCTCATCGTTCCGCTCGCGCAGCAACCCCGCCGCCCGCTGCAGCACCCGGCCGCGCTCCGCGCCGGTCTTCGCGGCCCAGGCCTGCTGCGCCAGCCGTGCCCGCGCGACCGCGGCGTCCACCTGTGCAGGACCATCAACGGCGAGCAGCGCGAGCTCCTCGCCCGTCGCCGGATTGATCACCTGCACCGAGTCTCGGGCTGGCGCAGTGCGTGCGCCAACGCGGCCGGAGGCAAGCTCCAATCCATCTGCCGGCTGCGGGCGCGTCAGCTCGCGCAGCCGCCCTTCGACGAATGCAGTCAACAGTCCCTGCGCACTCTCGCTATCGGCCTCCTGCCACTCCGATAGCGCCGCGCGCAGCCACACCCCATCGATCATGGCGGCGATCATGGCGGCGAGACTGCGCGCAGCCTCTCCCGGTATCATGCGCCGCAAGTCGCTGCGCAGATTCGACAACATGCGCCGCTGGTACGCGGTTTGTACCCTTCTCAATCCCTCGACGTGCAACACCTGGCCCCAGAAAGCGAGCCACGCGATACCAGTGCGCTTATCGAAATTCTCCGGTCCAAGATTGGCGTCGATGATCGCCTGCACGCGCGCACGCGGCGTGCGGGCGAGCGCGAGCCGCTTGCGCGCATTCACCGCCACCGCGCGCGCGAGCTTGCGAAAGGCGGCTTCGAGAAGTCCATCCTTCTCGCCGAAGTAATGCGCCACGAGACCCGGCGAGACGCCGGCGCGGCGAGCGATCTCGGCAAGTGTGGTGCCGACGTAGCCAACTTCAGCCAGACTGTCGATAGTGACCTCGATCAGCTGCACACGCCGCGCGTCCTCGCCCTCATCCCGCCCGATGCCGTTTCGGTGCACAGGCGATCTGCTGGTTGATTGCGTGTTCAATGGCTTCTCCGGATCCGCTCCAACGGTGTCTGTTTTCCAGTATCCTGAGTATGGCGGGCTACGGACGTTTTTTATGTATTCTCAAGTACTTGAGTGATGTCGATGGGCGTTTGCTCTTTTCATTAAACGGTCATTCAAATTGACGCACCCGATGATGAATTGCGCGACTCCAGGGGTCAAGAGGACAGCTCCGACACCGGAATCGCCTCGCTTTCACTTACCCGTCTCACTGCTGTGTACGGTGGCGCTCGCCGATCCCACGCCAGCCGCTGAAACCAACCGCCGTTGCACGCGCGATCGGATCACATTACGGCGCTGTCGGTGTTTCTTTCATGCTTCGATGAACAATCGCGACATCGAGAGCGCAAATCCATCTCAGCGAGGAGTGCTGCGTGGTTAAGAACGAGACTAGCGCGCGGACCGACAGCGGCATGGAGCACTTCGGCTACAAGGAATCACTGGCGCGCAGCATCGGCTCGTTTGGCAGCTTCGCGGCCGGCGTGAGCTATATCTCGATACTCACCGGAACCTTTCAGCTGTTCTACTTCGGTTTCGGCACTGCTGGGCCTGCCTATCTGTGGTCCTGGCCGATGGTGCTCATCGGTCAGCTAGCGGTCGCCCTCTGCTTCATGGAACTGGCCGCCAAGTACCCCATCGCCGGGTCGGTATATAACTGGTCCAAGCTACTCGGCAGTCCCGTCGTAGGCTGGTCTTCCGGCTGGCTGATGCTCACTGCATCGATCGTCACGCTCTCTGCCGTGGTACTCGCGCTGCAACTCAATTTGCCGCGGTTGTGGAGCGGCTTCCAGCTGATCGGCGATGGCAGCGGTACCTACGATTTCGCCACCAACGCGGTGATCCTCGGCTCGGTGTTGATCATCTTCACCACCGTCGTAAATGCGCTCGGTGTGCGGTTGATGGCGATGATCAACAGCGCCGGCGTCTTCATCGAGCTGATTGCTGCCTGCCTGATCGCGATCTTCCTCGCGCTCAACATCAAGCGCGGTCCCGAGGTCTTCTTCTCTACCAACGGCTACGGGGCTGGCAAGAGCTCGGGGTTTCTGGGCGTTTTCCTGGTGGCGTCGCTGGCCTCCGGGTACGTCATGTACGGCTTCGATACCGCAAGCTCACTCGGCGAAGAGACGTTGGAGCCGCGGCGCACCGCGCCCAGGGCAATCCTGCGCGCCATCCTCGCGTCCTTCGTCATCGGGGGCGCCATCCTGGTGTTTGCTGTCATGGCAGCGCCTAATCTGCATGAACCCTTGATCGGCAGCAGCAGCGGCGGCTTGCAGTACATCGTCGAGCAGGCGATGTGGGGTCCGTTGGGGAAGATCTTCCTGGTGTGCATCGTGGTCGCAGTGACGGTGTGTTCGCTCGCCGTGCATACCGCGGCCATCCGTTTGACCTTCGCAATGGCGCGCGACAACGCCCTGCCTTTCGGCGAGAAGCTTGCGCGGGTGAATTCCAAGACGCGCACGCCGATTGTGCCCGCCGTCATGATCGGCGTGATCGCCGAGCTGATCCTGGTGCTCAACATCGGACAGCCGAAGATCTTCACGGTGCTGACCGCGATTGCAGTCATCATGATCTACCTGGCGTATCTGATGGTGACCGGCCCACTGCTGAGGAAGCGCCTGGCCGGGCAATGGCCGCCTGCGGACCTCGCGGCAGGTGGCTACTTCACGATGGGCAGGTGGGGAATGCTCGTCAACATCGTCGCGGTGCTGTGGGGCGCGGGAATGGCGCTCAACCTGGCGTGGCCGCGCGAGGCCGTGTATGGCTCACCCTGGTACAACACCTGGGGCGCGTTCGTCTACATCGCCGTGATCCTCGGAGCGGGTCTGTGGTGGTATGCGGTCAAAGGCTGCCACCATATCGGCACGCTGGCCTCTCACACGCTCACCCCGAGCGCTGATTCCTTGCAGCCGGAGGTGTGAGGCGAAGCCCGCGCGCGGGCCGCCGCCCCGGGCCTGAATGCGACCTCGGGCCGATGGCGGCCGCGCGTGCTTTGGAGTTAGCATCGCGCCGCGATGACACACACAGAGCGTTGCTGCCCGGGCGCAGCATTCGTTCGGCAACGGGAATAACGAGGGAGAATCCAAATGAAGCGTCCATTCACTGGAGTCGCACTGGCCACGAGCGTCCTTTTGGTCTGCGGCTCCGCGGCCATGGCTCAATCGACTCCGGCGGGCACGTCCGCCGCGCCCGCAGCGAGCTCGGGCTCCACGGGGACGTCCAAGCAGAATCTGGCCGAAGACATCAAGCTCCTGCGCAAAGACGTGCGCACCGAGAAGTCGAAGATCATGGGCGCTGCCATGGGCCTCGATGCCGAGCAGTCGAAGAAGTTCTGGCCGATCTACAAGGATTACGACAAGCAGCTCGCCAAGCTCAACGACGTACGCCTCGGAAACATCATCGAATACGCGAAGACCTACGACACCATGACCGAGAACAAGGCGGACGAGCTGGTGAACGGGGCCATCGCCTACCGGAAAAAGCGCATAGATCTATTGGCCAACACCTATGACAAGGTGCGCGGCGCTCTCGGTGCGCCGCTCGGCGCTCGCTTCCTGCAAGTTGAGGACACGCTCCTGAACCTCATTGACCTGCAGATTCAGTCGAATCTGCCGCTCATGTGGGGACCGGAAAAGGGCGCCAGCAAGCAGTAACCGGCAGATCATCGCGGGTCGCGCCATCGGGCACCCAGCGTTGCCTGATGGTGCGTCTTGCCGTTCACGGGCTGATCCGCTCGGTCCGCGCCCGCCCGGGTAGCAGAGGCGTAGCGCAGCGCGCATGTCGGGCGCATGTCGCGTCCGTTCAAGACGCCGGACGCGCGGGTGCACGTCAGTCTTGGGCGGTTTCTGCAGGATGGCAGCGTGCAACACTTCTCGCTCCTCTCGCTGCTGCGCCGCGGGCTGGCAAACCAACGCGGCTGGCAACCGCAGTGGCGCCGCGCCGTGCCCAAACCCGCCTACGACGCTCTCATCGTCGGTGGCGGGGGCCATGGGCTCGGCACGGCCTATTACCTCGCGAACGAGCATGGGCTCACCAACATCGCCGTGCTCGAGAAAGGCTGGATCGGCGGCGGCAACACCGGTCGCAACACGACCATCATCCGCTCCAACTACCTCTTCCCTGAAAGTGCCGCGCTGTACGATCACGCGGTGAAACTGTGGGAGGGTCTTGCGCAGACCCTCAATTACAACGTCATGTTCTCGCAACGCGGTGTGCTGATGCTGGCGCATACGGTGCACGATGTGCAGGTGGCGAGACGCCACGTGCACGCCAACCGCGCCGCCGGCGTCGATAACGAATGGCTCACGCCCCAGCAGGCGCAGGCCTTCTGTCCGCTCTTGAATATCGGCGACATCCGCTATCCAGTGCTCGGCGCAGCGCTGCAACGCCGCGGTGGCACGGCTCGCCACGACGCGGTGGCCTGGGGGTATGCGCGTGCAGCGGATGCGCTTGGTGTCGATATCATCGAGAACTGCGAGGTGACGGGAATCCAGCGCAGCGCGGACGGCGCCGTGGCGGGCGTCGAGACCACCCGCGGCACGATCCGCGCGCCGCGCATCGGCGTAGCGGCTGCCGGACACACGAGCGTCATACTGCGTATGGCGGATGTGGAGCTGCCGCTCGAGAGCTACCCGCTGCAGGCGCTCGTCTCCGAGCCGGTGAAGCCGGTATTTCCGTGCGTCGTCATGTCCAACACCATTCACGCCTACATCAGCCAGTCGGACAAGGGTGAGCTGGTGATCGGCGCGGGTACCGATGCCTACACCTCCTACACGCAGCGCGGTGCCCCGCACATCACCAGCCACGCGCTCGAGGCAATCTGCGAGCTCTTCCCCATGTTCCGCCGCATGCGCATGCTGCGCTGCTGGGGCGGCATCGTGGATGTGACTCCGGATCGCTCACCGATCATAGGCAAGACGGGCGTGCCGGGCCTGTATGTCAATTGCGGTTGGGGCACCGGAGGCTTCAAGGCGACACCGGGCTCGGCACACGTGTTCGCCTGGACCATTGCGCACGATGAGCCGCATGCGCTCAACGCACCCTTCAGACTCGAGCGCTTCCGCGACGGCGACCTCATCGACGAGGCGGCCGCTGCCGCTGTTGCGCACTAGGAGCTCGATCCGTGCTGCTCATCGAGTGTCCTTACTGCGGCGAGCGTCCTGAGCTCGAGTTCGTCTACGGCGGGCAGGCGCACATCGCCCGTCCACGCGAGCCCGCCCAGGCGAGCGCGCAGCAGTGGACCGGTTTTCTCTACCTGCGTGACAACAAACGCGGCGTCCACGCCGAGCGCTGGCGCCATACCCATGGCTGTGGCCGATTCTTCAATGCGCTGCGCGATACCACCACGGATCATTTCCTCGCTACTTACAAAGTGGGCGACTCGCCGCCGGCGAGAGTGAAGGACCTACCGTGAACGAGGCTCTGCGAACGTCAAGCGGCGGACGCATCGACCGCTCGCGCCCGCTGTCTTTCAGATTCGATGGGGTGTGCTATGCAGGCTTCGCGGGTGACACGCTCGCCTCGGCGCTGCTCGCCAACGGCGTGCATCTGCTCGGGCGCTCCTTCAAGTATCACCGGCCCCGTGGCGTGTTGGCCGCCGGTGCGGAAGAGCCGAATGCGCTCGTCGGGGTGCGCCGTGACGCGGCGCGCTACACCCCGAATGTACGTGCGACGCAGCTCGAGCTCTACGCAGGGCTCGAGGCGGAGAGTCAGAACCGCTGGCCCAGTCTCGCCTTCGATGTCGGCGCCATCAACGACCTGATCGCACCGTTCATCCCCGCGGGGTTCTACTACAAGACCTTCATGTGGCCGCGTCGGGCATGGAAATCGATCTACGAGCCGCGCATTCGGGCCGCAGCAGGGTTGGGTTGCGCACCGCGTCTGCCAGATCCCGACCGCTACGCCACGCGCTACGCGCACTGTGATGTACTCGTCGTCGGCGGCGGCCCTGCTGGACTTGCCGCCGCTGCGTCCGCCGCGGGCGCGGGTGCGCGGGTGATGCTGTGCGATGAGCAGCCCGAGCTCGGTGGTGCACTCCTCTCAGTGAATCCGCAGGCCGCACTGTCACTCGATGGCCGTCCCGCAGCGCAGTGGCTTGCCTGCACCCTGGGGACTCTGGGCGCGAATGCGCGCGTCACGCTGCTGCCGCGCACGACTGCCTTCGGGTACTTTCCGCACAACCTGGTGAGCCTCAACGAGCGTCTCACCGATCACCTACCGGTGCAGCCGCCAGAATGGCCGCGCGAGCGCCAATGGCTGGTGCGTGCGCGCGAGGTGGTGCTCGCAACCGGAGCTATCGAGCGCCCGCTGGTCTTCCCGGGGAACGACCGGCCGGGAATCATGCTGGCGAGTGCTGCGCGCACCTTTCTCAATCGCTATGGCGTGCGCGCCGGCACCCGCGCGGTGCTCGTTACCGCCACCGACGCGGCCTATGCGATCGCACTCGAGCTGCAGGAGGCGGGTATTTTCGTCGCCACCATCGCGGATGTGCGCGACGGGGAAAGTGCGGCAGCGGAAGGCGCGCGTGCAGCGGGCATTCCCGTCCTTACCGGCGCAACGGTGCTCGGCACCAGCGGGCGCCGGCGCGTGAGCTCTATTCGTCTCGCGCAGCTCGATGGCCACGTGCCCACCACTACCCAGCTGCAACCCTGCGACATCGTCCTGATGTCGGGCGGCTACACCCCGAGCGTGCACCTCTTCTCGCAGTCGCGCGGCAAATTGGAGTGGGACGAACGGATGCAGGCATTCCTGCCTGGCGCTGCGGCCGAGCGCGCACGCAGTGCGGGTGCGTGCCGGGGCATTTTCGACCTCACCGCCGCGCTGACTGACGGCGCCGCTGCCGGGGCCGCCGCCGCGCGCGCGGCGCTCGATCCCGCGCGCCGTGGAGTACGACCCGCTGAAGTCACCGCAAACTCGAAGGCCGTTGTGACGGACAGGGTGGGACAAGGTGCTGGCACCGGCGCGGTGAGCACCGCCCTGCCCCGCCCGAGCGGCGCGCGTGGTCGGGCATTCGTCGACTGGCAAAACGACGTCACGACGCGCGACCTGGCACTTGCGACGCGTGAAGGGTTTCGTTCGATTGAGCACGTGAAGCGCTACACCACCACGGGCATGGCGACCGACCAGGGCAAGACTTCGAACCTCAATGCGCTCGAGATCGTCTCGCGCACCCTCGGCAGCTCCATTCCGAAAGTCGGTCTCACCACCTTCCGCATGCCCTACACGCCCGTGAGTTTCGGCAGCTTCGCGGGCCCCGCGCGCGGCGAGCTGTTCGATCCGGTCCGCACGACACCAATGCATGGCTGGGCACGCGCGCAGGGCGCGGTGTTCGAGGACGTCGGTCTGTGGAAGCGCGCCCGCTACTTTCCGCGCGGGGATGAGGATATGCATGCGGCCGTGGCTCGCGAGTGCCGCGCGGTACGCAGCGCCTGCGGCATATTCGACGCCTCCACGCTCGGCAAGATCGAGGTGGTGGGCGCCGACGCTGTCACCTTCATGAACCGCCTGTACATCAACGTCTGGAGCTCCCTCGGGATCGGCCGGGCGCGCTACGGCGTGCTGCTGCGAGATGATGGTTTCGTATACGACGACGGGGTGGTCGCGCGGCTCGCTGCGGACCGCCTGCATGTCACCACCACGACGGGCGGCGCGGGCCGGGTGCTCGCGATGATGGAGGATTACCTCCAGACCGAGTGGTCCGATCTCTCCGTATGGCTCACCTCCACCACCGAGCAATGGGCAGTGATTGCCGTCCAGGGCCCCAGCTCGCGCCGCATCCTCGCCGGTCTCGTGGACATCGACATCGGCGCCGCCTCGCTTCCACACATGGGAGTCATGAGCGGTCACATCTGTGGCGTGCCCATGCGGCTGTTTCGTGTGAGCTTCACCGGCGAGCTCGGCTTCGAGATCAATGTTCCGGCGGACTTTGGTACCGCCGTGTGGGAAGCGGTCTGGGCGGCGGGTGAGACGCACGGCATCACGGTCTACGGCACCGAGAGCATGCACGTCCTGCGCGCGGAAAAAGGCTACATCATCGTCGGACAGGACACGGACGGAACCGTTACTCCGGACGATGCGGGTCTCGCCTGGGCGATAGGCCGCGACAAGACCGACTTCGTCGGCAAGCGCTCGCTGCAGAGGCCCGCCATGCAGTCGCCCGAGCGGCGGCAGCTCGTGGGCCTACTCACCGCCGACCCGCAGCAGGTGCTCGAGGAAGGCGCACAGGTCCTGAGCGGGCCGCAGCTCAAGGTACCGGATCGCCCGCTCGGGCATGTCACTTCCTCCTACCATAGTGCGGCGCTCGGCCGATCGATCGCGATGGCGTTGATCGCGCGCGGCCGCGCCCGAGTGGGCGAGACCCTATACATCCCGCTCGAAAACGGTGAAGCGGTGCCGGCGCAGGTCGCCTCGCCAGTCTTCTACGATCCGAAGGGAGCACGTCTCAATGCCTGATCTCAGGGCAGCGCGTCTCCCGCCTCATTTCAGCGCCACGCGTGTGCTTGAGTCCCTGCCACCCGTTGCGCGCTATGTGCTGCGTGGCGGGGATCCGGTGCGCGCCGCCGCGGAGCCCACGGCCGGTGTGGGCTTTTCCGCCCAACCCTGCCGCGCCATGACCCGAGGGGAGCGCGCGACGCTCTGGCTCGGCCCGGATGAGTGGCTGCTCATTGTGCCGGAAGCCGAGGGACCGGCACTTGCGGGGTCGCTTGAAAAGGCGCTGGCGGGCATTCCACACTCGTTGGTCGATGTCAGCCACCGCCAAAGCGGCTGCGAGCTGCGGGGTCCGCAGGCAGCAACACTCTTGTCCGCGGGTTGTCCGCTCGATCTCGATCAAAGCGCCTTCCCCATCGGCATGTGTACGCGTACCGTTCTGGCGAAGGCCGAAGTGGTGCTGTGGCGCAGCGCCGCGCAGACCTTCCGCCTCGAAGTGGCGCGCTCCTTCGTAGCCTACGTGTCGCAGTTCATTGCCGAGGCCGCGCGCAGCGGCACCGATTGACGCCGCGCGCCACGGCATTGCAAGTGGAGAGACTCTCGTGAAGACGCATGTTCGGGTCCTGGTCATCGGCGGCGGCGCGGTCGGTGTGAGCACGCTCTATCACCTCACCCGGAAGGGCTGGGCCGATGTCGCGCTGATCGAACGCACCGAGCTCACTGCCGGGTCCACGTGGCATGCCGCCGGGCTCCTGCCACTCTTCAACATGAGTTACACCGTCGGCCAGCTCCACAAATATTCGGTCGACTTGTATAAGCGACTGCCGGCGGAGACCGGTCAGGATGTCAGTTTTCATGTCACAGGCAACCTGCGGCTCGCGACCTGTCGCGAGCGCATGGACGAGTACTACAAGTACTGTGGCACCGCCAACACCATCGGCGTGCCCTTCGAGGTGATCACACCGCAGCGCGTGAAGGAGCTGTGGCCGCTCATCGAGCTCGGCACTGCCGGCGGCGACACGCCCGCGATCATCGGGGCGCTTTACCACCCGGATGACGGGCATATCGCACCTGCCGACCTCACCATGGCCCTGCGCAAGGGCGCGCGCAGCGCCGGCGCCGAAATCTACGAGCACACTGAGGCGGTCGGCATGGAACGTACCGCTTCGGGAGAATGGCGGGTGCGCACCGGCAAAGGCGATGACATCACCGCCGAACACCTGGTGCTAGCAACCGGCAACTACGCCCGGCAGACGGGCCGCCTTCTCGGCTTGAACATCCCCGCGATCCCCGTCGAGCACCAGTACATCGTCTACGACGAGTCGCCGGAGCTCAAAGCCTATCGCCAGCGGGGCGGGCGTGAGCTCGCGGTGCTGCGCGAGTCGGATAAGTCTTATTATCTGCGCGAGGAGCGCATGGGCTGGATTCTCGGCCCCTACGAGCACGGGGCGCCCGCACGCTTCGCCGATGGCGTGCCGGAGTGGTTCGGACGAAGCCTTTTCCCCGGTGATCTCGATCGGCTCGTGCCGCACGTCGAGGCGGCCACCCGGCGCGTGCCAGCGCTCGAGCACTGCGGCATCAAAGACATCGTCAACGGTCCGATCTCCTACACACCGGATGGCAGCCCCCTCATCGGACCCGCCTGGGATGTGCGCAACGTCTGGCTCAACGAGGGACACAGTTTCGGTATCACCGCGGCAGGCGGGGCAGGCTGGCAGCTCGCCGAATGGATCGTCGAGGGCGAGCCCGGTATCGACATGCTGGCCGTGGATCCGCGCCGCTACGGCCCTTACACCAGCAAGCGCTACGTGGTGAAGAAGAATGAGGAGACCTATCGCAACGTCTTCACGGTGCACTTCCCCGACGAGGAGCGGCCCGAAGGCCGGCCAGCCAAGACGAGCCCGGTGTACGAGAAGCTGAGCGCCCGCGGCGCGGTATGGGGTCAGCGTTACGGCTGGGAACGTGCGAACTGGTTCGCTCCCACCGGAGTAGCGCGTCGTGACCAGTGGAGCTTTCGGCGTACCAACTACTTCGAGCATGTCGGGAACGAGGCGCGCCTGATGCGCGAGCGCGTCGGAGTGATCGACCTGACACCCTTCACCAAGCACGAGGTTAAGGGTCCCGGCGCCGAGAGCTGGCTCGATGGGCTGGTCGCCAACAAGGTGCCCGCGAAGACTGGCCGCATGGCGCTGTCGCATGCGCTCACGTCGCGCGGGGGCATCCGCTCCGAATTCACTATCACCAAGATCGCCGAGCAGCATTATTACGTGGTCAGCGCCGGCGCCGCCGGCCGCTACGACAGCGATTACCTGTTCAAATCGCTTCCCACAGACGGTTCAGTCGCACTGCGCAACATCACCAACACCCGCGGCTGCTTTGTGCTCGCAGGACCCAGGTCACGCGATGTGCTTGCCCAGCTCACCGACAACCCGCTCGACAACACCGCGTTCCCCTGGCTCACCGCGCAGGTCATCGAAGCGGGCCTGGCGGTGGATGTCTACGCGCTGCGGGTGAACTTCGTCGGGTCCCTAGGATGGGAGCTGCACTTTCCCATCGAATATGCGCATCACCTGTTCGATGCGCTCTTTGAGGCGGGAGTACCCCATGGCATCGGTATGGTGGGCATGCGCGCGATGGAGTCTCTGCGTCTCGAGAAGTCCTACCGAATGTGGGGGAGCGACATCACCCCGGACTACACACCTTTTGAGGCGAGTCTCGATCGCTTCGTGCGCCTCAAGAAAGGTCCGTTCATTGGCCGGGATGCGCTCGAGCGACAGATCACCGGCGGAGTCCCCAATCGCTTCGTGACTCTCGAGGTGCACGAAGTAAGAGATGCCGATCCGCTCGGCAATGAGCCGCTTTTCGCCAAGGATGGCAAGATGATCGGACGGGCGACCTCCGGTTACTACGGGCATTACCTCAAGAAGAGCCTCGCTATCGGCTATGCCCGCACGGAATTCGCGAGGCCGGGTACCGAGCTCTCGATCGAGATCCTCGGCGAGCGCAAGCCCGCAACCGTGCTGCCTGAATCACCGTACGATCCGGAGAACCGGGAGCTGCGCGCGTAACGGCTTTCTCAGCGATCTGGAAAACCCCTGAGCAGTATGTCCGTAGCCCGGGAGATATCACGGGCATGAGCGTCGAGGCTCCCCCTGAGGGGCCCCAGCAGCGCGCGTGACAGCCCGGTGAGCTGCGGCGTCATCAGCAGGTATTGCTTCCCCTCGACCTCAACCGATGGCATCACGTATCGCAGCGGGAAGTCCGTGAAGGATGCCGCTCTCGCGAGGGGAATCACCACGCGTGTCTCCAGGTCCTGCAGCACCTCGCTCTGTACATCCACCAGGAGCGGGAAGGACCCCGAACTGCGCAGATTTCTATTCTGATAGACGCCGAACCTTGTCATGAGAACCTCACCACCTCAGCCACATCTCGGTAAACGTTCCACCGTTCTTGACGTGGCGGTTATAGGCCTCGATGGAGGCAGCGTTCTCCTCTCGCCATTGGCGACGCCTCACGCGCGCTAATTCGCTCTCCAACGCTCGTTCGAGAATTGCCGACAGATTGAGGCGCGCGTTCCGCGCCGCGTCGATCAGGTCGGCGCGCACGCTGAGATTCGTCTGGCGCTTGATGGTCGCTGATCTCATGAGATTCCCTCCGGACTCGCCCATGTATTCCATGCTTCGGGGCTATGCGCATGCTTCATGCGCATCATCCATGCGCATGGTCTATGCGCTTCTGCTATGCGCATGACTCAAGCGCATCGCCTATGCGCATGACTCAAGCGCATCGCCTATGCGCATGGTTCATGCGCATCACCTATGCGCATGACTCATGCGCATGATTCATGCGCATTGAGCTCCAGAGAACCCCACATTCCCTGTCTCTCTCGACAGATTTTCCGGCCCGCCCCCGCTTGGGCTTCCCGGCAGGCCTCGACAGACCACCGCCACGACCCCTACGCCGCGTTATGTGCCGTTGTGTCGCAATCAGGCAAGAAGGGTGTAAAATTCGGCATGTGGCACTGCCTCGCAGCAAGTACGCGTTCCTGACGCTGCCGCGCTACTCAATGATTGCGCTCTCCAATGCCGTCGAGCCGCTGCGGATGGCGAACATCATCACCGGCCAGGCTGTTTACCAGTGGTCGATCGCGAGTCTCGACGGGCAGCCGACCCCTGCGAGCAACGGGTTGCAACTCTCGCCCACGGTGGAGCTGGAGCAGGTCGGTGCGGTGGACATTCTGTTCGTGTGCGGTGGCGTGAACGTGCAGGAGGCGGTATCGCCGAAGATCCTCTCGGCCCTACGGCGTCTGGCGGAGCGCCGCATTCCTCTTGGAGCGCTATGCACCGGAGGCTACGCGCTCGCCAAAGCGGGCCTGTTGGACAAGTACCGCGCCACCATCCATTGGGAGAATCTCTCGGCACTGCGCGAGGAATTCCCGCGCATCCAGCTGAGCGATCAGCTCTTCAGCATCGACCGCGATCGCTTCACGTGCTCCGGTGGGGTAGCCCCGCTCGACCTGATGCTGCACCTGGTAGAGGCGAAGCTCGGAGCGCGCGTATCGCAGCTGATCTCGGAGCAGTTCATCGTCGAGCGCGTGCGCAGTGACCGCGACCGGCAGTACGTGCCGCTGCGCGCGCAGATCGGGGTGAGCCACGAGAGCCTCATCAAGGTGGCACAGCTCATGGAGGAGAACATCGAGAAGCCGCTGTCGCTCGACCAAATCGCGAGTGCTACGGGATTGTCACGGCGCCAGATTGAGCGGCTGTTCAAGCGGCATCTGAATTGCGTGCCGAAGCGCTACTACCTTCAGTTGCGTTTGCGGCGGGCCCGGGAGCTGCTCCTGCAGACCTCCATGCCGATCATCGACATCACCACGGCTTGCGGCTTCCAGTCGCCACCGCACTTCTCGCGCTGCTACCGCGCGCAGTTCGGGTGCCCGCCAAGTGCCGAGCGGCAGCAGCACCAGAGCAAGTCCCCCGTCCCGGGTGCGCAAACCGTGACCTCAGTCGCGTGAGCGAAAGGCCGGATTTCAGGGCTGTCGCCAGCGGATATGCCGCTGTCGCTAAGCAATCAGACCGGGCGTTATCTTAGACCTTAACATCCATCTTGCAGCGGCCGCGCGAGCCGCTAAACCTAGGTCGCGCATGGAGATTTCGACAATGGCTGACGCCGACGCCGAATTCAATTTACGCGATCTCAACGATCAGGAGCTCATCGAGCAGGTCCACGATGACCTGTACAACGGGCTCAAGGCGGAGGTCGAGGAGGCCACGCACATTTTTCTCGAGCGCGGCTGGAACGCCGAGAAAACGTTGAATGATGCGTTGGTCGAGGGCATGCGCATCGTCGGCATCGATTTCCGCGACGGCATTCTGTTCGTACCCGAGGTGCTGCTGGCGGCCAATGCCATGAAGGGCGGGATGGAGATCCTGCGGCCGCTGCTCGCCGAGACGGGTGTGCCGCCGATCGGCAAGATCGTGATCGGCACCGTCAAGGGCGACATTCATGACATCGGCAAGAATCTCGTGTCGATGATGCTCGAGGGCGCCGGCTTCGAGGTCATCAATCTCGGCATCAACAACCCGGTGGAGAAATATATCGCCGCGCTGGAGGAGCACAAACCCGACATCCTCGGCATGTCGGCGCTGCTCACCACCACGATGCCCTATATGAAGGTCGTGATCGACAAGATGAAAGAGATGGGCATCCGCGACGACTACATTGTGTTGGTGGGCGGCGCGCCGCTGAATGAGGAGTTTGGCAAGGCAGTCGGGGCGGACGCGTACTGCCGTGATGCCGCGATCGCAGTGGAAACCGCCAAGAGTCTGCTCGCCAAGCGTCGCGCGGCCAGCGGTGCCCCTGCGGCGAGTGCCGCCTGATAGCGACCGTGCCGGCCGCACGCACCCACCATGGACCAAACTGTGAATCCGAGTCCGCGCACGCTGATCATCGCCTGCGGCGCACTTGCGCGCGAGATCGCAGCGCTGCGTCGCGCGAACGGCTGGGACGCGCTCGAGGTGCGCTGCCTGCCGGCGGAGCTGCATAACCGTCCGGAGCGCATCGCGCCCGCAGTGCGTGAAGTCCTCGTCGAAACTCGTGGCCGCTACGCGCAGACGTTCGTCGCCTACGGAGACTGTGGTACGGGAGGCGAGCTCGACCGGGTGCTGCGCGAGGAAGGCATCGAGCGCTTGCCAGGCGCGCACTGCTACGAGTTCTTTGCCACCGCGCGGGTATTCGCGCAGCTTGCCGAGAGCGAGCCGGGCACCTTCTATCTCACCGACTTTCTGCTGCGGCACTTCGAGCGGCTGGTCGTGCGCCCCCTCGGGCTCGACCGTCACCCGGAGTTGACGCAGGAATACTTCCGCCACTACGTCAGGCTGGTCTATCTCTCGCAGGCGCCGCGGCCAGAGGCCATAGAGCAGGCGCGCCAGATCGCCGAGCGCTTCGGCTTCCAGTTCGAGCATCGCTTTACCGGATACGGAGAGCTCGGCACCCGCCTTGCCGTCCTGGTCGAGAGCCAGGACACCCTGGCATGGCCAGCCTGAGCATCATCTCCTGGCGCGACATCCCCGCGCAGGTGGTCGTCCGGCACGGACGCGAGACTGCCAAAGTGCAGCTATCGGCACGCTTTCAGGAAGCGGTGGACCGCGCCGCAATGCGCGCCGGCCGCGGAAGCTCCGATGCTTACCTGGCCGACTGGAAGCGCAGCGATCCGCGACCGTGCGGTGGGGACCTCCAGGCTGAGGCGGCAGCCGAAGCGGCGCGCATCGAGGCCGCATACACCGACGAAGCACTCGAGGCACTGGTTCGTTCGAAGGGACTCGCCGCCGCGGCGGGCGCGTAAGTGTACGCAGTCAGAAAGTGGTCGGTGCGCCATGCCCGCGGACTCAACACACTCTACCGGGCGTTGGAAACGGTGCTCGTCGCGCTGCATCCGCTTTTTCGCTGGATCGGCTACCAGCGGCTCGAGCATCCGGTAGCGGCTGTCGAGCGTTCGGTGAAGGGCCTGCTGTTCGACTGCCGCATGTGCGGACAGTGCATTCTGAGCTCCACCGGCATGTCGTGCCCGATGAACTGCCCGAAGAACCTGCGCAACGGGCCGTGCGGTGGTGTGCGCGCTAACGGTCATTGCGAAGTGCGCCCCGAGATGAAGTGCGTTTGGGTTGAAGCAGTCGCGGGAGCCGCCCGCATTCCGGGCGGCGCGCAGGCATTACAGGAGGTTCAGGTTGCGGTCGATCGCCGCCTGCAGGGCAAGTCGTCCTGGCTGCGGGTGGTGCGTGAGCGCGTAGGAGAGCCGTCGTGATGTTCGAGGACGAGCCAGTTCCCGGTTATCCGCTGCCCATCAGGGCCGGGCATACCTCGCCTGGTCGCTTCGAGCGGGTGCTGCGGACCGGGCAGTTCGCCGTGACCACCGAGCTCGATCCGCCAGATTCCGCCGACCCCGAGGACGTTTACCGCCGCGCGCGCGTCTTCGATGGCTACGTGGACGCCATCAACGCGACCGATGGCAGCGGAGCGAACTGTCACATGTCGAGCATGGCCGTTTGCGCCCTGCTGACGCGCGTCGGTTACGCCCCGGTGATGCAGATCTCCTGTCGTGACAAGAACCGCATCGCCATTCAGGGTGACATCCTCGGCGCCGCCGCGATGGGCGTATGCAACCTGCTGTGCCTCACCGGCGATGGGGTGCAGGCCGGGGATCATCCCCAGGCGCTGCCGGTCTTCGATCTCGACTGCATGTCGCTGCTCGAGACCGCACGCACGCTGCGCGATGAGCACCATTTCCTTTCCGGCCGCAAGATCACCTACGCCCCGCGCGTCCTGCTCGGCGCGGCAGAGAACCCGTTCGCGCAGCCCGTCGAGTGGCGCGCGCGGCGGCTCGCGAAGAAGATCGCCGCCGGCGCACAGTTCGTCCAGACCCAGTGGTGCTACGACGTGCCCCTGCTGCGCACGTTCATGCGGCACGTCGAAGAGCTGGGACTCCTCGATAAGGTGTTTATTCTCGTTGGCGTCGGCCCGCTGCGCTCTGCCAAGTCGGCGGAGTGGATCCGCACCCACGTGCCGGGCGTGCACATCCCCGATGGGGTCATAAAGCGCCTCGCCGGAGCGGCGGATTCTGCCGCCGAAGGTCGCCAGCTGTGCATCGACATCATCCAGGAGATCCGCACCATCAAGGGCGTGCACGGCGTGCACGTCATGGCCTACCGCCAGGAACACACCGTCGCCGAGATCATCGAGCGCTCGGGGGTACTGAACGGCCGCAAGCCGTGGTCTCCCGGTCGCGACCCACAAGCGAATACCAACAGGATGGCTTCATGACCGACACCGTCATCAGTTCCCAAACCCGCGAGGTCGTGATCGGCCTCGAGCGCCCCTTCGTCATGATCGGCGAGCGCATCAATCCCACCGGACGCAAGATCCTCGCCGCCGAGATGGCTGCCGGGAACTTCAGCCGCGTCGAATCCGACGCGCTCGCCCAGGTCGCCGCGGGAGCGCACATGCTCGATGTGAATGCCGGCATTCCTCTCGCGGACGAGCCGGCGATTCTCGCCCAGGCAGTGCAGCTCGTGCAGTCGATCACCGACGTACCGCTCTCGATCGATTCCTCCATCGTCAAGGCACTCGAGGCGGGGCTCGCGGTATACAAAGGCAAGCCGCTGGTGAACTCGGTTACCGGGGAGGAGGAGCGCCTGGAATCGGTGCTGCCGCTGGTGAAAAAGTACGGCGCGGCCGTGGTGGCGATCTCCAACGACGAGACCGGAATCTCCGAGGATCCCGATGTGCGCTTCGAGGTCGCGAAGAAGATCGTGCAGCGCGCTGCAGACCACGGCATCCCCTACAGCGACATCGTGGTCGATCCGCTCGTGATGCCGATCGGCGCCATCAACCAGGCCGGCCGTCAGGTGATGCACCTGCTGCAGCGACTGAAGAATGAGCTCAAGGTGAACACCACCTGCGGCGCCTCCAACGTGAGTTTTGGTCTACCGGCACGCGAAGGCATCAGCGCCACTTTCCTCAGCATGGCGATCGGCGCGGGACTCACCTCCGCGATCATGAACCCGATGCACCTCGAGATCGTCAAGTCCTGCATGGCCGCGGATGTGATGATGGGGCACGACCCCGATTGCGCACGCTGGATTCGCCGCTTCCGCGAAGCTCCGCCGCTGCAGGCATCCGGCGCCGCCGCCGAGGCGCCGCAGGGTGCCATGCGCGGCCGTCGTGAAGGTGGACATCGGAGGCGCAGTCAGAGCCCCGCATGAGTGAGCCCGACCCGCTCATCGTCTTCACACCCTCCGGGAAACGAGGTCGTTTTCCGCGCGGTACGCAACTGCTGCAGGCGGCGCGCTCGCTCGGCGTGGACGTCGACTCGGTGTGCGGTGGACGGGCGCTCTGCGGGCGCTGCCAGGTGCTGGTCATGGAGGGCGACTTCCCGAAGCACGGGGTGAGCTCGCACGCCGATCACCTCTCACCACTCAGCGAGGTGGAGAAGAGCTACGCCCAGCGCAAACCGCTGGCCACGGGGCACCGTTTATCGTGCTCCACGCAGATTCAGGGCGATCTGGTGATCGATGTGCCCGCGAGCAGCCAGGTGCACCGTCAGGTGGTGCGCAAGGCCGCCGATGCCCGTCCGATCACCCTCAATCCGCTCGTGCATCTGCACTACGTCGAGGTGCGCCAGCCCGACATGCACGACCCGGCGGGCGATCTGCAGCGGCTTCTCGAGGCGCTCAACAAGGAGTGGAAGTTCGGGCCGCTGCGCGCGGACCTGAACGTGCTGCAGGAACTCCAGTCCGCGCTGCGCAAGGGCGAGTGGCGCGTAACGGTCGCAGTGCACGCGAGTACGCAGCTGATCGGCGTGTGGCCGGGATTCCATGACCGTGCGTACGGTATGGCGGTGGATATCGGCTCGACGACCATTGCCGCCCATCTGTGCAATCTCGAAACCGGCGAGGTGGTGGCATCGAGCGGCGCCATGAATCCCCAGATCCGCTTCGGCGAGGACCTGATGAGCCGCGTGTCGTACGCGATGATGCACGCAGGCGGCGCGCAGCAGATGACCGAGGCGGTGCGAGGCGCACTCAACACTCTCGCGGCCGAGGTGGCACGCGAGGCCGGCATCGACGTATCGGATATCCTCGAGCTCACCGTGGTGGGCAACCCCATCATGCATCACCTGCTGCTCGGCATCGATCCGACGGAGCTCGGCGGCGCACCGTTTGCACTCGCCACCGATTCCGCACTCGGACTGCATGCGAGCGAGCTGGGCCTCAGCGTGCACCCAGGCGCCCGCGTTTACACCCTGCCCTGCATCGCCGGCCACGTGGGCGCCGATACTGCCGGCATGCTGCTCTCCGAGCGGCCAGATGTTTCCGAGAAGCTCACGCTGCTCGTCGATGTCGGCACCAATGCAGAGATCGTGCTCGGCAACCGTGAGCGGCTGCTCGCCTGCTCGAGTCCCACCGGACCCGCCTTCGAGGGCGCGCAGATCAGCAGCGGCCAGCGCGCGGCCCCGGGCGCCATCGAGCGCGTGCGCATCGATCGCGACACCCTCGAAGCGAAGTTCAAGGTGATCGGCTCCAACCTCTGGTCGAATCAGCCCGAATTCGCAGCGGCGGTGGCGGCGACCGGAGTGACCGGCATTTGTGGCTCGGGAATCATCGAGGTGATCGCCGAGATGTATCTCGCCGGCATCATTACCCAGGATGGAGTGATCGATGGCGAGCTCGCCGCGCGCAGCGACCGTATCGTGAAGACTGGGCGCACGTACGCTTACATCGTGCACCGGGGCACCCCGGATCTGACCGTCACGCAGAACGACGTACGCGCCATTCAGCTGGCCAAGGGGGCGCTGCGTGCCGGAGTGGCGCTGCTCATGGAGCACCTGGGGGTCGACCGCGTCGACCGCATACGGCTCGCCGGCGCCTTCGGCAGTCACATCGATGTGAAGTACGCGATGATTCTCGGCATGATCCCCGACTGCGATCTGTTCAACGTGTCCTCCGCGGGCAACGCAGCGGGCACCGGAGCGCGCATTGCGCTTCTCGACAGTGATTCGCGCAAGAGCATCGAGGAGCTCGTGCGGCGCGTCGAGAAGATCGAAACGGCCATCGAACCGAAGTTCCAAGCGCACTTCGTCGCCGCGATGGGCATTCCTCACTCGACCGAGCCGTACACCGAGCTTCGCAAGGTGGTCACGCTGCCGGCCGCGAGATCCCCACCGGCGCGCGCGGGCAGCGGCCCACGCGGGCGGCGCCGCGCAGGCACCTGAAAGCGCTGGAGCGCCGCACTCGGTCGGCTTCGACTAGCTAGACGTTGGAATCGGGGAAGGAAGCCTTGCGCCTGCTCATGTAGTCGACGAGCGCCTCGTCCACGGCAGGATCGATCGCCGGCGGCTCGTACTCGGCGAGCTGCTTCTTCCAGAGAGTATTGGCACGCTGGGCCATGTCCTTGGACCCTTCCGCCTCCCACTGCTCGACACTGTTGTTGTCGGCGAGCGGCGAGCGGTAGAAGGCCGTCTGAAAGTTGGCCTGCGTGTGCGCGCAACCGAGGAAGTGCTTGCCGGGTCCGACCTCGCGAATCGCATCGAGCGCCTGGCCGTTCTCGCTGAGATCCACGCCCGCAAGCAGCGTGTGCATCATGCCCGCCTGGTCGGCGTCCATCATGAACTTCTCATAGCCCATGGCGAGGCCGCCCTCGAGCCAGCCGGCCGTGTGCAGCACGAAGTTCACTCCACCGAGGCAGGTCGGGACGAGCGTGTTGGCGGACTCGTAGGCCGCCTGCGCATCGGGGATCTTGGAGGCGCAGAGCGCGCCGCCCGACCGAAACGGTACGCCGAGCCGCCGCGCCAGCGCCGCCATGACATACAGCACCAGCGCAGGCTCCGGCGTACCGAAGGTCGGTGCACCCGACTGCATCGACAGCGATGAAGCGAAGCTGCCCAATATCACCGGCGCGCCCGGATTCACGAGCTGCGCGAGCGCCATGCCGGCGAGCGACTCCGCAAGGGTCTGCGCGGCAGTGCCTGCGACTGTCACCGGCGACATCGCGCCCGCGAGGATAAAGGGCGTCACGATGAGCGCCTGGTTCGCGCGCGCGTACACCTTCAGGGCGCCGAGCATGGTGGCGTCCCAGGTGAGCGGCGAATTAGCGTTGATGAGACTGATGATGCAGGTTCGCGGCTTACCGGTTGACGGGTCTTCGAAGTTGTCCCCGAACAGGATACGGGTCATCTCGACGGTGTCGCGGGCACGCTCCGGGTGAGTGACCGAGCCCATGTAGGGCTTGTCGCTGTACTTCATGTGCGTGTACACCATGTCGAAGTGCCGCTTGTTGACCGGCAGGTCGACGGGCTCGCAGATGGTGCCGCCGGAGTGATGCAACGAAGTCGCCATGTAGGCAAGCTTGACAAAATTGCGGAAATCCTCGATGCGCGCATAGCGACGGCCTTCATCGAGGTTGCGCACGAACGGGGAGCCATACGCGGGGGCAAACACCGTGCGGTTACCGCCGATCACCACGTTGCGTGCGGGGTTGCGCGCGTACTGGGTGAATTCCCGGGGCGCCGAGCGGCGCACGATGGTGCGGCACATGCCGCGCGGAAAGTGGACACGCTCACCCTTGACGTCAGCGCCCGCAGCCTTCCACAGCTGCAGCGCCTCGGCGTCATCGCGAAAGTCGATGCCGATCTCCTCGAGGATGGTATCGGCGTTGTGCTCGAGGAGCTCCAGGCCCTCGGCACCGAGTACCTCGTAGTAAGGAATCTTGCGGGTGATGTACGGAACGAAAGCGTGGCTGCGAGCGGTGCGAGCGGCGATCTTGGCATCCCGTCCGCTGGGACGCCGCGAGCGCACCGGTTGGCTCGTTGGCTGCTGATCCATGGACTCATCCTGCCGGGCGTGAGGCCCATTATCATCAGCACCCCCCGCGCGAACTGATCGGTTTGCGGCATGGACTTCTCCGGCAGCGCCATTACGATGGCCACATGGCCGGACCCGACGTCACTGATATCGCGGCGGCACTGCGCGCGGTACTTCCGCGCGACTGCCTGCTGGAGCGTGCCGAGGAACGCCGCCCCTACGAATGCGACGGGCTCACTGCATTCCGCTCGGTACCGGCGGTGGTCGTGCTCCCGCGGACCGACGAGGAGGTACGCCGCACGCTGCTGACCTGCCATCGGCTGAAGGTGCCGCTGGTGGCGCGCGGCTCGGGCACCGGGCTGTCGGGTGGCGCCACGCCCCACCCCTCTGGGGTGCTCCTTTCCTGCGCGCGCATGAGTCGGATTCTGGAGATCGATCCGATAAATCGCACCGCGCGTGTCGAGCCCGGAGTCCCAAATCTGAAGATCTCCGAAGCCGCAGCCCCCCACGGCCTCTATTACGCACCAGATCCGTCCTCCCAGGTGGCCTGCTCGATCGGCGGTAATGTGGCTGAGAATTCCGGCGGCGTGCATTGCCTCAAGTACGGACTCACGGTGCACAACGTGCTCGGAGTCCGCGGCTACACGGTGGATGGAGAGCGCATCGAGCTCGGTGGCCTCGCACCGGACAGCGGCGGGCTCGACCTGCTTGCGCTCGTGATCGGCTCGGAGGGATTGTTGCTGATCGTCACCGAGGTGCTGGTGAAGCTCATTCCGCGGCCGACCTGCGCACAGCTGGTGATGGCCTCCTTCGCCGACGTGCAGAGCGCCGGCACCGCCGTTGCGGCCATCATCGCCGCCGGCATCATTCCAGCCGCGCTCGAGATGATGGACCGCAAGGCGACTGCGGCGGTCGAGCCATTCGTGCAGGCGGGATACGACCTCGAGGCGGCCGCCATCCTGCTCGTGGAATCGGACGGTACTCAGGAGGAGGTGCGCGAGCAGGTGCAGGAGATCGAGCGGGTGCTGCGTGTCGCAGGGGCTACTGCGCTGCGGGTATCCGCATCGGAAGCCGAGCGGCTGCGCCTCTGGTCCGGACGCAAGAACGCTTTCCCCGCGGCCGGCCGGTTATCGCCCGATTACTACTGTATGGATGGAACCATTCCACGCAAGCACGTGGGGCATGTGCTGGAGGCCATCGAGCGGATGGAGTCGAGTTACGGTCTGCGCTGCATGAACGTCTTTCATGCGGGGGATGGCAACCTGCATCCGGTGATCCTGTTCGACGCCAACGAGCCCGGCTCCTGGGAGCGCGCGGATCGCTTCGGTGCGGAGATCCTCGAGCTATGCGTGACTCTCGGGGGCACCATCACGGGTGAGCACGGTGTCGGACTCGAGAAACTCAACTCCATGTGCGTGCAATTCTCTCCTGCCGAGCGTGCCGCGTTTTTCGCCGTCAAGGAGGCGTTCGACCCGCATGGGTTGCTCAATCCCGGCAAGGTCATTCCAACACTGGTGCGCTGCGCCGAGTATGGACGGCTGCATGTCCATGGCGGTGCCCTGCCTCATCCGGAGCTGCCACGCTTCTGACTCGCATGGAGGAGGCTGACGCAGCGGTTCTCGAGAGTTGGCGTGAGCGTATCGCCACCGCGGTGCGTGGCGCGATGCCATTGCGCCTGCGGGGCGCCGGCACCAAGGACTTCTACGGCGAGCAGCTGAGCGGTGAGATCCTGGACGTGCGCGGCTGGCGCGGCATCGTCGACTATGAGCCTTCCGAGCTCGTCATCAGCGTGCGCTGCGGTACCCCACTGTCGGAAGTCGAGGCGGCGCTCGGCGCGAACCAGCAGTTTCTCGCCTTCGAGCCGCCAGGTTTCGGCGCCGACCCTACCATCGGCGGGGTGATCGCCGCGGGGCTTTCGGGACCGCGACGCATGTTCGCCGGCGCGGCGCGCGACTTCGTGCTCGGCACGAGGCTGCTCACCGCGCAGGGAGAGCTGCTGCGCTTCGGCGGACAGGTCATGAAGAATGTCGCGGGGTTCGATGTCTCGCGGCTGCTGTGCGGCTCGCTCGGCATATTCGGAATCCTTGCCGAAGTGTCGCTGAAAGTACTGCCGCTGCCACGCCTGGAAGAGACGCGGCGGCTCGAGTTGTCCGCCGGCGAAGCAGTGACAACTTTCAATCGGTGGGCGGGCCTGCCGCTACCGCTCTCGGGCGCTGCCTGGTGGCAGGGGAGCGCGTGGGTGCGGCTCTCGGGTGCACCAGCCGCCGTGCGCACCGCGCTTGATGAGATCGGTGGCGACCAGGTAGCGGCGGCGGAGGCCGAGCGTTTCTGGAGCGCGCTGCGGCATTGTCAGTTGCCGCTCTTTGCGGCGGAGAGTCTGTGGCGGTTGTCGCTGCCGCAGGCGGCAGCTCCAATCGATATGCCCAGCGAGCCACTAATCGATTGGGGCGGCGCGCTGCGCTGGTATGCGAATGTTCCACCGGATGTGGACGTGCGTGAGCGGGCGCGGTCGAGGCAGGGCACGGCCCTCCACTGGCGCGGCTCCGCAAGCGCGGGACGATTTCCTCCAGTGGCGGCGCCGATAGCGAACCTGCACCGGAGGCTGAAGCAACGCTTCGATCCGCTGGGTATCTTCAATCGCGGCAGGTTGATGGCCGGCCTCTGAGTGCGCTGGGCGCAGCCGCTGACGAGCGGGTGCTAGAGGGTGATCGTGCCCCGGCCGATCTCGATGACATCGCCGCTCACCAGCACCTGCCGCTCCGCGTCGACGCGCAGCCGCAGCGCCGAGGACCTGCCCGTGTACTCGCCCTGTGCGATCTCGAACTCGCACGGCAGCGTCAGGCCGGTCGCGAGGCACCAGCCGCCGAGGTTCGCCGTTGCGGAGCCGGTCGCCGGATCCTCGAGCACCGCGCTACCCTTGGGGAAAAAGAAGCGCGCCAGCAATCCTGACCCTGAGGGGGCAAACACGTATGCCATGCTGCGGCCGTCGACGTTGCGGAACTGCCCGAGCAGGTCGATACGCACCCGCACGCGGCGCACTGCGCCCTCGCTCTGCAGCGGCACGATGAGCTGCTCCGTCCCGGCATTGACCCATAGCGGTCGCTCGCCCACGTCCGCCTCCTCGAGCCCGAGCATCGCGGCGAGTGTCAATCGCGGCTCCGCGACCTCGCGCCACGTCGGGTCATTCGACTGCAGCGTCCAGCGATCGCCCGTTGCGCGCACCGGAATGATGCCCGCGCTCATCTCCAGGGTGAGTCGATCGCCGCCGAGGCCAAGGGCCCGGCAGACATGTGCGGTGCCGAGCGTGGGGTGACCGGCAAAGGGCAACTCGAAGTCTGGAGTGAAGATGCGCAGGCGCGCGCTGGCACGCTCGGAGGGCAGGATGAAAGTCGTCTCCGACAGATTGAACTGCAGCGCCAGGGCCTGCATCCTTTCGGCATCCAGTGTCTGCGCCCGCTCGAACACGCACAGAGGATTGCCGCTGAGAGGTGTGCGTGGCTGCGTGAAGACGTTGACGATCCGATAGGCGTACGCTGGCACGGTCGGAATTCTAGCCGCACACGGGGAAGATCACAGCCATGACCACCGAACTGCTGTTCCGGGACGATGCCTACCTGCGCACCGCCACCGCGCGGGTAGTGGCGGTGGGTGAGCGGGGCATCGAGCTCGACCGCACCGTGTTCTACCCACTTGGGGGCGGCCAGGCCGGTGACAGCGGCAGGCTCCTGCGTATGCAGGGTGATCCGATTGCCATTGCGGACACGCGCAAAGGCGACACTCCGGATCGCGTGCTGCACGTGCCGGCGGCCGGCAGTCCCTTACCGCTGCCCGGCGAGACCGTTACGCTCGAGATCGACTGGTCGCGCCGTTATCGCCTGATGCGGCTGCACACGGCGCTCCACCTGCTCTCGTGCGTCGTCCCGGCCCCGGTCACCGGCGGCAACATTGTTCCGGAGAAGGCACGCCTCGATTTCGATATCGATTTGAGTCAGTTGAATGCCGAGCGCATCGAGCGCGAGACCAATGCGCTGATCGCCGCTGGCGCCGTAACGCAGACCGCATGGATCACGGATGAGGAGCTTGCCGCGCAGCCGGAGCTGGTGAAGACCATGAGTGTGCAGCCGCCGCGCGGCGCGGGGCGGGTGCGACTGCTGAGGATCCCGGGAATCGATCTACAGCCCTGCGGCGGCACCCACGTGGCGGATATCGCCGAAATCGAGGGCATACGGGTGCTGAAGATCCGCAGCGAGGGGAAGCACAACAAGCGCGTGGAGATCGCGCTCAGCGGTAGCGGCTGATCTCCAGACCGTTGCCGACCGCAAGCAGTACCGAGCTCATCTCCGGCGCCGCTTGCACTCGCTCGCGGTAGGCGCGCGCGTGTGCGCGCACATTCTCCGGATGCAGCATGTTATCGGCGACCACGATTGCTCCGGGCGCGAGTTTCGGATACAGCCGCTCGAACACCGGCACATACAGATCCTTCCACAGGTCGAGCAGTACGAAATCGAACGGGCCGGAAAGCTGCGTGAGGGATTCGAGCGCATCCCCGATGCGAAACTCCACCGAACTCTCGAGCCCTGCGCGCGCGAGTTGCGCGCGTGCGTATTCGACCTTGGCCGGCCGGAGCTCGAGGGAGATGACCTTGCCGCCGATGGCGCTTGCCGCTTCCGCGAGCCAGGCGGTGGAGTAACCGTAGGAGCTGCCGACCTCGAGGATGCGCCGCGCTTTGGAGTCCTTGATGATGAGGTTCATCAAGGTCGCGGCGGCTCGGCCCACTGGCAGCAGGAACTCATCGAGCCGCGTCCTGATCTCCGCCTCCGAAAGGCTATTCCACAGCTGCTCATCGCGCCGGGCGCGCGCTTCGTAGTCTTCGAGAACCTTCCATACGTTGGGATCGATGGCTGCCTTGTCCGACATGTCCTGTTACTCCATTCGATGGCTCAGGCGGTGCTGGAGAAATACTCCTGCAGAGATGCCACTCCGAGCCGTTTCGCTTCGAAGAGACTCTCCAGGTGCTCGCGCGAATTGACGAGACCGCGCGCCCGCAGAACTCCCTGCTCATCGAGCAGCGCGGCGAAGGGCAAGCGGCTCACCTGGTAAGCGAGTCCCAGCGCGGCCGACACGACATAGGGGATACCGTCCAGACCCTGCGCGCTTACGAACTCGCGCTGCTCCTCGCGGTCGCCGTCGCTCGCCAGGATCACATCCATCCACGTGCGCTCATCGCGGGCGCTCGATTTCACCGCCGCGAGCAGCGATTTGCACACCGGGCAGCTCGGCGAGACGAACAGCAGCAGTGTGCTGCGGCCATCGGTGCGCGGACTGCCTACCCGGTGCGCCCGCCCCTCGAGGTCGGCGACCTCGAGCACGGGGGCGGGCTCCCCGACGTTGAGTCCGCGATTCAGCATCAGCGCGCCGGCGGGGGCTATGCGTTCGTGCAGAACGCCCACCTGACGTGCCAGAGCCAATACGACGGCCGCGAGCACGAGCACCAGCACCCACAGCACCACGTTGGAGACTGCCAGCGCGCTCACCCGCCGCTCCCGTCCTGCAGCCGTGCGATCGGCAACGCGGCACGACCGAACAACGCATCCAGGCTCATATAAAGGAGTGCCACCACTGCCGTCCCCGCGCCGACGGTCACTGCATCTACGGCGCTGAAGGGACGCGGCGCCCAGGGCAACCGTACCGCTGCCAGCAGCGCCGCGAGCAGCAGGTTGCGCCACACCATCCACATACCGATGGGGCGCCGCTCGCTCGGTCCGCTGCACCCGCAATCGAGATCCCGACGGCCGCGACCGAGGTTGACGGCGATGGCGCCACCGTAGGCGAGCAGCAGCACCGCCCCCACGACGGCCGCGCCACCACGCGGGCCCGCGGGAAGGAGCGCAACCGCGATGGCGAGCTCGAGCATGGGCACGAACCGCGACACCGAGGCGAGCGACAGCGGCAGCAGCTCATAAGCCCGGAACGCGGCGGCGAAGCGCTCCGGATCGAGGAATTTGTGGAGCGCGGCGCTTGCGAACAGTAGTGCAAATGCGCCGGCGAGCAGCGCACCAACGGCCGGATCGATCATGATCCGACATCATAAACCACCCGGGCGTGTACCATCCGGCATCACTCTCTCCTGCAGGGCACACCGCATGGCCGCGCTGCCACTCTCCGCCAGCGATTTCCGCACGCTCGCCGCGCAGGTGACCACGCTGGCCGCCGAATACCTTGCCGGGCTCGATGGGCGCCGCACTTTTCCCCGGGTTTCCGGTGCTCAGTCCCACAAGCTCTTCGGCGAAGTGCTACCCGAAAACGGGCTCGGACCGGCCGCCTTCACTGCTCTGCACGAGGTGCTCGAGCTCAGTCGTCCACCCTCGCCGCGCTTTTTCGGCTACGTACTCGGCTCGGGTGAGCCGGTCGCGGCACTCGCGGACCTGCTGGCGAGTGTGCTCAACCAGAACGTTACCGCGTGGCGTTCTGCTCCGGCGGCGGTGGCACTCGAGCGGGAGTTGATCGGCGCCTTGGCGGCGGCGCTCGGCTGCCCGGGCTACCACGGTAGTTTTTGCGGTGGCGGCTCGATGGCGAATCTCATGGCGCTTGCGATGGCGCGTGAGGCGCAGTTACCGGCGAACGAGGATGGTGTCCGCGCGGGAGTCGTGTACGCCTCGAGCGAGGCGCACATGTCGATTCCGAAGGCAATGGCCGTGCTCGGGCTCGGGCGCAAGAACCTGAGGTTGATTCCGACCGACGCGAGCTGGCGCATGAACGTGTCGCAACTGCGCCAAGCCATCGCCGCCGACCGCTCCGCAGGTCGTGCGCCTTTTGCGGTCGTTGCCACCAGCGGCACGGTCAACACCGGCAGCATCGATCCACTCGCGCAGATCGCTGCACTCTGCCATGAATATGACTTGTGGATGCACATCGACGGCGCTTACGGTGCGCTCGCGGCGCTCGCGGCTCCCGAGCGATTCGAGGGCCTGAACGCTGCAGATTCGATCTCGCTAGATCCGCACAAGTGGCTGTACCAGCCACTCGATTGCGGAGTGCTGTTGTTCAGGGATGCCGCGGCCGCGCGTAAGGCTTTCTCCTACACCGGGGACTATGCGAAATCACTCGACGATGATCCGCTCGAGGGCTTCGCATTCTTCGAGGAGTCGCTCGAGCTGTCGCGACGTTTTCGCGCGCTGAAGTTGTGGCTGTCGCTGCGCTATCACGGTATGCAGGCGTTTCGCGGCGCGATTGGCGCCGATCTGCGCCATGCGCAGCTGCTGGCGCAGCAGGTCGCGGCCAGCCCGCGGCTCGAGCTCATGGCTCCGGTGAGTCTCAGTGCCGTGTGCTTTCGCTATCGAGCCGAAACCGCGGGCGTGGATGAGGATCGGCTGAACGCGGCGATGCTGAAGCGCGTGATCGAGCGGGGCAGCGTGTACCTCTCCAACGCGACCCTCGGCGGACGCTTCGCACTGCGCGCCTGCTTCGTCAATCACCGCACCACAGAGGCAGATGTGGCGCGGATCGTGCCCGAGGTGCTGGCGGCGGCGCAGGAGTTGCTGGCCGAGTCCTAACTGTCGGCGCGCAGGTCTTCCTCCCAGAACTCCAGCACGCGTCTGGGAGTGTCCGGAGTACGCGTCTCTTCGAGCTGCCGCAGCTCGATACGGCGGATCTTGCCGGAGATAGTCTTCGGTAGAGCGGCGAACTCTACACGGCGAATGCGCTTGAAGGGCGAGACCCGCTCGCGCACGTGCCGCAGGATCGAGACGGCAGTGGCCGCATCGGCAGGCGCGCCGGCGCGCAGCACGATGAATGCCTTGGGTACCGAAAGCCGCAAGGGATCGGGACTCGGCACCACGGCGGCTTCAGCCACTGCGGGATGCTCGATGAGCACACTCTCGAGCTCGAATGGGCTGATGCGGTAGTCGGAGGACTTGAACACATCGTCCATTCTGCCGATGTAGGTGAGATAACCTTCCGCGTCGCGCCTGGCGACATCGCCGGTGTGATAGTAGCCATCTTGCATGGCGCTCGCCGTGCGCTCCGGGTCATCGAGATAACCCTGCATCAACCCAAGCGGCCGCCGCGCCAGATCGAGACAGATCTCGCCTTCGTGCGCCGGCTGACCCTCGGTATCGAGCAGCACGACGGCATACCCGGGTAGCGGCAGGCCCATCGAGCCTGGCTTGATGGGCTGCGCGGGAGAGGTCCCGACCTGGGCGGTAGTCTCGGTCTGTCCGAAGCCATCGCGGATGGTTATTCCCCAGGCAGCCTGCACCCGCGTGATCACTTCGGGGTTGAGAGGCTCGCCTGCACTCGCGGCCTCACGCAGCGCCACCGGCCAGTTGCCAAGATCGCACTGGATGAGCATGCGCCACACGGTCGGTGGCGCACAGAAGGTAGTGACGCCGCACTGCACGAGCTTATCGAGCAGTGCCCGGGCATCGAAGCGGTCGTAGTCATAGCCGAGAATCGTCGCCTGTGCGTTCCAGGGCGCGAACAGCGACGACCACGCGTGCTTTGCCCAGCCGGGCGAGCTGAGGTTGAGGTGCACATCTCCGGGCTTGAGCCCGAGCCAATACATGGTCGAGAGGTGCCCGACCGGATAACTGACATGCGTGTGTGCGACGAGCTTCGGAAGCGCCGTGGTCCCAGAGGTGAAATACAGCAGCAACAACTCCTCGGCGCGCGTCGGCGCAGGCGGTACGCTCTGGCGCGCCTGCAGCGACTGCCCATAGGATATCCAGTCCGTTACCGCGGCACCCGTGGCGATGCGCACCGGAGCGCCCGCGAGGCCGGCGAAGCGTGCGGTGAGCCCAGAGTCAGTGACGACTGCGTGCACGCGCCCCCGCTCGAGACGATCGCGCAGATCCTCCCGCTCGAGGAGCGTGGTCGCTGGAACGATCACCGCGCCGAGACGGATCGCCGCGAGCATCACTTCCCACAGGGCGACGCAGTTCGGCAGCATGAGGAGCAATCTGTGCCCGCGCCCTACTCCCTGCGCGGCGAGAAACGCAGCCACCTGCGCCGCGCGCGCCGCCATGGCGGCGAAGGACGCGGATTGATCGCCGCCGGTGTCGTCGACCACGCGCAGTGCCACGGCGTGATTGCCCGCCGCGATCACATCGAAGTAGTCGCTGACCCAGTTGAACTCCTCGAATACGGGCCAGCGGAAGCGGTCGCGCGCTCCTTCCCAGTCCGTGCGACCGCGCAGCAGCTCATCACGCAGCGCAATGAACCGGTCGCTGTCGTTCATGACCTCTTCTCCGGAGGGCATCGGTCACTCAGCTTAGCATCGCGCCGATGGCTTGCGCGCTCAAAGGTACGTAGGATCCTGTCATGGAGCCAGCGCGCCTCGAAGCGTTTACCGACGGGGTCGTCGCCATCATCATCACCATCATGGTGCTCGAGATCCGTGTGCCGCACGGTGCCGATCTCGCATCGCTCCAGGCAGATGTGCCGGTGCTGCTCGCGTACGTGCTGAGCTACGTCAATGTCGGGATTTTCTGGAACAACCACCATCATATGCTGCACCTCACCGAGCGCGTCGACGGCAAGGTGCTGTGGGCCAATCTCGGACTGTTGTTCTGGCTGTCCCTCGTTCCTTTCGTCATCCGTTGGATTGACGAGAGCGGGTTCACCTCACTCCCCACGGCAGCCTACGGCATCGTGCTCGCCTGTGCCGCAGTGAGCTACATCATCCTGCAGCGTCAGATCATCGCCCTGAACGGGCCCGACTCGCGACTCGCGCTCGCGCTCGGCGGTGATCGCAAAGGCAAGCTCTCCATCGGGCTGTATCTGGCGGCGATCCCGCTCGCCTTCGCGCGGCCGTGGGCTGCCATCCTGCTCTATGTAGCGGTGGCGCTCATCTGGCTCGTGCCCGACACTCGCATCGAAGCTCTGGTGAAGAGATGAGCCAGGGAGCTTCGTAAGCTCTCATCACCCGACGGCGCTCCGGATCTCGATCAGCCAGAAGTCGAGCTCAGCGCCCGCGATCCAAGTGGTGCAGCTAGCGCCGGTATCCACCGAGAACTGCAGCGCATCGAGGGGCGCCAGCTCGGCCTCAATGGATGGCGCGTGCACGCTCAGCGCTTTGAGTGCCAATACGAGTGTGGCGTCTGCTTCCAGGCGGAGCATCATGGAATTGGCCGCGCTGCCGCGGCGCAGATGCGCCACGAAGCGACCGCGGCGCGTCATGACATTGAGATCAAACACTGGTGATTGCACAGGCTCCGCCCGTGCCGGCAGCTCGCCCGGGAAACCGACCGGCGCGCTCTGCGGCGAGAGCGTCAACACCTCGCGACCGGCGATGGAGAGCTCCAGCCGCCCACCGATCACCGCGAGCTCACGATCGATCTCGGGGAAGGCGGAAAAAGGCCCGCCCTGATGTACCTCGGCGAGACTCACGCGCCAGTCGAAGCTGGCGAGGTCACTCCCCGGCGGATGTACGGCCACTTCGCGGGTCAGTCCGCCGCCATTTCTCCACGGAACGGCGCGGCGATCGGCGGCGCGCAGGATCACGGCCACGTCAGCGAGAACTCGCCATCCCGCAGCTGCGGTGCCGCGTCGGTGATCTCGTAGTAACTGCCCTTGTCGGCGGTGAAGATGTGACAGGCGATTTTCAGTCCGCTCGTATCATCGAGGCTGCCTGCGGCGATACTGAGATAGTCGCGCCCGGCACCCTGCCAGAAGAGCGTCGACCCGCAACGCTTGCAGAAGCCGCGCCGCGCCTCCGCGGAGGAGTC
>DATJFM010000040.1:0-79376 GCA_035495655.1 Steroidobacteraceae bacterium | reverse complement strand
GGCTCGATGCCCAGTGAACACACGGTTTGTCCAGCGGGTTTTGAAGCAATGCTGGGTCGCCTACGGCAAGCGCAGCAAGCAGCAACTCTACGTCGGGCGTAGGGCGTTAGGTAGCTGGCGAGGGCGGCCGAACCACTGATTGGTGGCGCATGCTCGGTTTCATTGTCTAAGCAGCGCGTTTCTTTGCGATCACGCCAGAAATCCTGTAGTGACAAGAGCTGTAAAGGGGTGGGACGCTGGCGGCATGGGTGAGATCAGGCAGGCGGCAGTAACAACGCTCCGCCCCGCAGAGGTCCGCGCCTTCCAAATCGAAGGCCAGACCGTCCGCTGCACCTGTCACGCCATGTAGTCTGGCGGTCGGTAGTCTGGCGGTCGTTGGGGTTGCTTTGGCTGCGAGAAGATGCGGTACGCAAACCAACCCAGTGCAACCCCGATGATGATAAGTGAGAGATCAGGGCGATACTGGCCGGTAACCAACCCGTCCAGAAAGGGCACGGCAATCGCTCCCCCGACCATGTAGGCCCAGGCGGGTCCGTGTCTCGGGCGGGGCTCGGCGTTGTTCACTTCAAAACACCCAATTTATCAGCGCGCGACCAATGAAGAACGCTACAACAACCGCGACGAGCACTGCATCAAGCGGCTCGACGATTGCTTCGGCGACTTCCTCGTGCGCGTGGTGTGCGAGTGCGGCGCTTGCCGTGAGATTCAGCCGCAGGCGCTGGCTCGCCTCGTCGGCTCGACGCTACCTCTAGGCACTAGGTTGGTCCCTATCAGACGGGATACCGCCACTCCAGTATCGGGAGCTGCCGCGGGCCAAGGGACGGCCAAGCGCAGCGAGCGTAACTCGCAAGCTGGCGCCGAAGGCGCGTCGCATGGGTGCGAAGCAAAGCCGGAGCTGCTCATCACGATCAGCAGCCTCCGTAGATAGCCGGCGGCGAGCCACGTTCATTACGGGAGTCTGAGTTCAGGCGTCAAGGTTGTCCGTACGGCAGCGAACATACCGAGTCCATTGCTGCCTCTAATGCCGTGACCGTTACTTGTCGGCGCACCAGGCTACGCTTTAGGGTTAGCGCCGCGGCTCTGCAGCGCTCCGAAATCAGCTTTCGCTCCTGCCCCGCGAGCGACGCATAAATGTGCAGCGAGAAGTTGCCACAGTCTCTACCGAGTGCTGCAACCATAAAGTGCACCTTGTGTTCCATGAGACCGCTGATGAAGTGCACGTTGCGTGACAGGCGGTCGAGTCTCGAGACGATCAGAGGGCAGCGCGCCATTTGGCGGCTTTCAGCGCTGTTGCGAGAGGCTCGCCCTGAATGTGACGCCAAGCGTCCGCAAAGGCCAAGAGACAGAGACTATCGCCCTCGCTGGCTTCAGCGTTGCGGTGCTTCTTGAACTCGGGGTCCTCGGCGACACGCCGAGCGCAGTAACGCTTGCAGCTCTCGCCAACGTCATTTTGGTGGCGGTAGGGATCATCATTCTGACGTACGCAGTCCTCCGGCATCGCGTAATTGACGTGGGCTTTGTGATAAGTCGCACGTTAGTCTTTGCAGTGTTCACCGGTCTTCTGCTGGTGCTGTTCGCGGTCGTGGAGTGGCTGGTCGATCACTTCTACATTTCAGGCAGCGGGAAAGCAGTGTTTTGATGAATGGCGCCATTGCCGTGGCGATGTATTTAGTGCTTCACCGAGTGCGTTATGGGATCGAGCGGCTGGTCGAGGGCGTTTTCTTCCGCGCATCCCGTGCGAAACAAATGGAGCTGCAACACTTTCTGGAGATAGCACCGAATTTTTTCGGAGGCAGACGCCCCTAGCAGGAGCGCTTCTAAAAGCGGTCGATGCTTACGCAGGAAGTCGCGGCAGTGGTATCTATCGCCGCGATAAAACCGGACGCTTTGTGTTGGATAAGTCAACGCTGGACCAGTTGCCTCGCGTTCTGGCCGCCGATGCTGAAGTTATCATTGAGTTAGATACGTCTCGCAAACCTTACCAATTTGGCCGCCTCGGTTTCGAGTTAGCGGCGTTGGCTCTGCCTGTGGTTAGGCGCGCCGAGCTCGTAGGCTTTCTGGCCGTCAGCGCGAAGACTGACCGCACCTTATACCGACCGGATGAAATCGAAACCCTTGTTCGAACAGTTCAGCAGGTGAGTTCTGATTATACGCGCTGCAACTGGAGCACTTTCAGCAACGAAGCCAGGAGCTGGAACAAGAGGTCGATGCCTTGCGTGAGGAGCTGCGTTCCTTCGGGCCACCCTCGACCTCACTCGCAAAAACGCCGTGAGATAGCCTGTGGGAGTGACCGCTTCGGCTCTTCTGACTGACTCCTTTTGAGCAGACTCACTGGCCCTGAAGGGTCCATAGCGGGCCTAACGACGCGTTCGCGGAGCCGCTCGATCTCTGCTTGGGACGAGGTCAGCGCATCAGCGGCTAAGACATGCAGCCGGTCGCCTGCCGTGCGGAGGGCTAAGACGAGCTCCGACGGCCTGAAATCGCTTCGGGTGGACTTCCTGTGGACTTCCCATAGAGACTGTGGGCAATCAGGAGCATCATAACCGCTGCAAGGTATTGAGTTGCTGGTGGAAAGGGAGGGACTCGAACCCTCGACCCCGGCATTATGAGTGCCGTGCTCTAACCAGCTGAGCTACCTTTCCACGCGGGGGCGCGCATTGTCCTCAGCGCCACGGGGAGTGTCAAACCCGCTGGATTTCGTGGGCGTTCTGGCCCGAGCTTGCGGGGACGATGGCTGCGAGTGTCTCGCAGCCCGCGCACATCCCTGTGCGCATGAGCCCATCGAGGGCTGCCCTATTGCTTAGTGAACACCAGCGTTTGATGGCCCGTCGCACCGTTCAGCATCATGCCTGAATTGTGCACCGTGAGCGTCTTGCCATCGGCCGATACCACACGGTGGACGTGTCCGACGACTTTGCCATCCTTCTTGAGATCAAAGTTCCAGGTGTTGGCATTGATTTTCTTGGCGTGGGTCGTGTCGAGCCCGGGCATGCCATTAGCGGCCTGCTTCATGTCCTTGCCGTCGCTGTATTGCACGCTGTAGGAGATTTCCTTGCCGTCCGCGCCCGTCAGCTTCTGGTCCAACGTATACACCCCGTTGGCTTCGCTATAGACACGGGTCGCTGCTTTCAATTCCTGGCCAGCGCTGAACTTTGATTTCGCAACATCGAGCTTCCAGGTGCCGACGACCGGATCCGCGGCGAAGGCAGGCACGGCGAACAACATGGTTGCCAGTATCAGAAATGGAGTGATCTTTTTCATGTTAAGCCCCCGTTGGAATGGCTTGGTTCTGCTGCAATGCGCTCGGCCTGGAAGCCGAGCAGGCGCCGGAGGATGCGCGCGCCCTCGGCACCGGTCAACAACAACACGACGCCACAGATGGTGCGATGCAGAGAGTCTTCAGACGTTGAACCTGAAGTACATGACATCGCCCTCCTGGACCAGGTACTCCTTGCCCTCGAGACGCAGCTTGCCTGCATCGCGTGCGCCGGCTTCGCCATTGCCGGCGATGTAGTCTGCAAACGCAATCACCTCGGCGCGGATGAAACCGCGCTCGAAGTCGGTATGAATCACTCCGGCCGCCTGCGGTGCGGTCGAGCCTACCCGCGCGGTCCAGGCCCGCACCTCCTTCGGACCGGCGGTGAAGAACGTCTCGAGTCCGAGCAACCGGTAGGCTGCGCGAATTACCCGGTTGAGTCCCGGCTCAGCGAGACCGAGCTCGGCGAGAAATTCGGCACGCTCGTGCTCATCGAGCTGCGCAATCTCCGCCTCGATCGCCGCGCACACCGGCACGACCAGCGCGCCCTCGGCGGCGGCGCGTTGCTCGAGCGTCTCGAGCAGCGGGTTGTCGCGAAAGCCGTGCTCGGCGACGTTCGCCACGTACATCACCGGCTTGGCCGTGAGCAGCTGCAACTCGCGCAGATCGCGCCGCTCCTCATCGCTCAGGGTGAGCGCGCGCACCGGTCGTGCGGCATCGAGCTGCACCTTGACCCGCTCGAGCAGCGTGCGCTTGCGGAGCGCGTCCTTATCCCCGCTCTTGGCCGCCCGGGTCGCACGCTCGAGCCCCTTCTCGAGCGTCGCGAGGTCCGCTAGTGCAAGCTCGGTGTCGACGATTTCGGCGTCCGCTATCGGATCGACGCGGCCGGCGACGTGGATGACCTCGCCGCTGGTGAAGCAGCGCACCACGTGAGCGATCGCATCGACCTCACGGATATGAGCGAGGAACTGATTGCCGAGACCCTCGCCCTGGGAGGCGCCCTTGACGAGGCCAGCGATATCGACGAACTCGACGGTCGTCGGCACCACCTTCTCCGGACGCGCGATCGCAGCGAGCTGCGCAAGGCGCGGATCGGGGACCGGTACCACGCCGACATTGGGATCGATGGTGCAGAAGGGATAGTTCTCCGCGGCGATACGGGCCCGCGTGAGCGCATTGAACAATGTCGACTTGCCGACATTGGGCAGGCCTACGATGCCGCAGCGGATGGGCATGGCGCAGCAGTACCCCGCTTCAGGTGTTTGCGGGTGCTGCGGGTGGTGCAGCCGGCGCCGGATCGCGACTGTGCAGGCGAGTCATGGCACTCTGCGCTCCCTGCGTGAGCAGAAGCGGTATGACATCGGCGGCGGCAGTGATCGCATCCTGAATGAGCTGCGCGTCCGCCGCGGCGGGCCGGCCGAGCACGTAGTCGAGCACCTGCGCCCGATCGCCTGGATGACCGATACCGATACGCAGCCGCCAGAAGCCATCGCCCATCTGCGCGATCACATCGCGCATGCCGTTGTGACCCGCGGCTCCGCCGCCCTGGCGCAGACGAACCACTCCGGCCGGAAAATCCAGCTCATCGTATGCCACGAGGATCGATGCGAGCGGCACCTTATAGAAGGAGGCGACGCTGCGCACCGGATCGCCGCTGCGATTCATGTAGTTCATGGGTTTGAGCAGCCAGAGCTCGCTTTCCTCGATGCGTGCGCGCGCGAGCTCCGCGCGGTGGCGCGGCTCGCTGCGGAACGACGCCTGGTGTCGCCGCGCCAACTCCTCGATGAACTGGAAGCCGGCATTGTGGCGCGTGCGCGCGTACTCGGTGCCGGGATTCCCGAGTCCCACGATCAACTTGAGCGGCTCACCTGCCATGTGAATTCACATCCTGCGGAAACGCCGCCGGCCGCGTTCGGTAGCTTCCGAAGCGGCCGGCGACTAACCGTCTTAAGGAGTTTACGGCTACTTCTTGCCGCCCTCCTTCTTGCCAGGCGCGGCTTCCTTCTTCTCTTCTCCCTTCTTGGCCTCGGCGGCAGCCGGTGCGGCAGCTCCGGCGGCGGGCGCGGCCGGCGCAGCACCCGGGGCCCCGGGCGCGGCGGGCCCTGCACCCTCGGCAGGCACGGCGGCTGCAGCTTCGGCGGCCACCGGCTCCGGCTCCTCGGCGCGCGGCGCGTGGATCGACACGACCGCCGCGTTGCGCTGGGTGAGCTCCGGTATCGACAGCCCCGCAGGCAGCGGAATATCCGCCAGAAACTTGGTTTCGTTGAGACTCATGCCCGACAGGTCGAGCTCGAGGAACTCCGGAAGATCCTTCGGCAAGCCACTCACTTCGACATCGGCACGCATGTGCGAGACGACACCGCCCTGGGTCTTCACGCCGGGAGAGATGCTCTCGCCCTTGAAGTGGATCGGCAGGCGAATGCGGATACGCTCGTTCTCGACCACGCGCTGCAGATCGACGTGCACCACCAGGTTCTTCGCCGGGTGCATCTGCACGTCCTTGATGATGGCGTCTTCGGTGCCCTCGCCGATCTTCAGCCGCACGATGGAGGAGTAGAAGCGCTCATCGGCGATCATGGTCAGCAGGTTCTGCTGATCGAGCACCAGGGACTGCGGCTCCTTGTGCGCGCCGTAAAGCACGGCGGGGACCTTGCCCGCGTGACGCAGGCGGCGGCTCGCACCTTTTCCTTGCGTCGCACGGATATCCGCGCCGAACGTGAATGAAATACGCATGACTCAAACTCTCCGTGGTTTAACTAACTCAAGTAACAGGTCCGCGACCAGACCTGCACCTCCAAAAAAGTCCGCGGCCCCGCTGCGCAGGATAGCGGCGCGCGGCTGCAACGCTCAATCGACATACAGCGAGCTCACCGAGCCCTCATCGAGAATGCGCCGGATCGTCTCCGCCAGCAGCTCCGCCACCGACAGTTGACGAATGCGCCCGGCTCCGCGCGCAGCGGAGCTCAACGGAATCGTATCGGTCACGACGAGCTCATCGAGCGCCGACTGCGAAATGCGCTCCACGGCGCCCCCTGAGAGCACCGGATGGGTGATGTAGGCCACTACCTTCAGCGCACCCGCGTCCTTGAGCGCTTGTGCCGCCTGACACAATGTGCCTGCAGTGTCGACCATGTCATCGACCAGCATGCAGGTCTTGCCCTCTACCTCGCCGATGATGTTCATCACCTTCGACTCGTTGGGACGCGGGCGGCGCTTGTCGATTATCGCGAGATCCGCATCGTCGAGCCGCTTGGCGAAAGCACGCGCGCGCGCTACACCGCCGACATCGGGCGATACCACGATCAGATCGCTATATGCCTGTTTCCAGGCATCGCCCAACAACACCGGCGAGGCGTACACGTTGTCCACCGGAATGTCGAAAAATCCCTGAATCTGATCCGAGTGCAGATCGATGGTGAGCAGGCGGTTCACGCCGGCGCTCGAGAGCATGTTGGCGATCAGCTTGGCCGTGATCGCCGAGCGCGTCGCCCGCGGACGCCGGTCCTGGCGCGAATAGCCGAAATAGGGCACCACCGCCGTGATGCGTGCGGCGGAAGCTCGCCGGGCCGCGTCCACCATCACCAGCAGCTCCATCAGACTGTCGTTCGCAGGCGGGCACGTCGACTGCACGATGAACACATCGCGCCCGCGCACGTTCTCCATCAGCTCGATGTTGATCTCACCGTCGCTGAAGCGTCCGACATAGGCGCGGCCGAGCGGAATCTGCAGGCTGCGTGCGATGTCCTGCGACAAGGCCGGGGTGGCATTGCCCGCAAAAAGCGCCAGTGTGTCGCTGGTACTCATAAGCTTGTGCGCCGCGCGCTCGTTACCTCCCGCCTCCGCGTGTGAGCTGGCTGGGGTGGAAGGATTCGAACCTCCGAATGGCGGGATCAAAACCCGCTGCCTTACCACTTGGCGACACCCCAGCACCTTCGCGCCCGCGGATAACAATGCGGGCGCGCATCTTACTGCGGCTTCAGGTACGCCGCCCGCGTTGCCGGAGCTGCTCGTGCACGGGGGAGCTGTTCACACCGCGTGCCACGAAGCTCATCCACCGATCCGGCACACGCGCGGCGAGCCGCTCCGCCTCCGCTGCGCTGCCGCGCGCCAGGAAGACGCACGAACCGGTGCCAGTGAGCCGCGCACTGCCCTCGCGGCCGAGCCAATCGAGCGCCGCCGCCACCTCGGGCGATCTTGCACGTACCACCGGCTCGCAGTCGTTGCGTCCACCCGACTGAAAAAAGGCGCGTATTGTGATGAGGGGGGAATTCCGTGTCAATTCAGGGCTCTGGAATACCTCACGGGTGCTGACCCCGACGCCGGGATAGATGATGACGTACCAGGCCTCCGGCAGGCTGACCTGGGTCAGCCGTTCCCCGATGCCTTCTGCCCAGGCGGAGGAACCCCGAACAAAAACAGGGACATCCGCTCCCAGTGGCAACCCCAGGGCGGCGAGCTCCTCGAAGCTCAGGCCGCAGCCCCAGAGCTCGTTCAGCGCCAGAAGCGTCGTTGCGGCATCCGAGCTCCCCCCGCCGAGCCCCGCCCCCTGGGGTATGCGCTTGTGCACCCGCAGTTCCGCTCCCTGTCTCGTCCCGGTCAGTTGTTGCAGCGCGCGCGCGGCGCGCAGCGTCAGATCGGCCTCAGGCGCTACACCTGCGGCACCCGCAGGCCGCTCGATCAGACCATCCTCCCGGAGTGAGATGGTAAGCGTGTCGCACAGGTCAAGGAGCTGAAACAGGGTTTGCAGCTCGTGATAGCCATCGGCGCGGCGGCCGGTGACGTGCAGGAAGAGGTTGAGCTTGGCGGGAGCCGGCCAATGGCTCGTGCCGGGGCCGGAGTGCGAGGTTTTCTGTACGGATGCCGGGGTGCTCACCGCTGCCAGTCATCCACCAGCAGACGCACGCGCACCGCATCCCGTTGCAGTGTCATCCGTGCCGGCAGTGTCTCGCCACTTGCTGCCGAGTAACTCTGATACTCCACGTGCCAACCCGCCTGAGTGAGCGCCGCGAGCCGTTGTTGCGCGGGGTCGAGCGATTCGCTCGCGGGCTGCCCTGGGTCGGGGACGCCGAGCACCCAGTAACGCAGCGAGGACAATGGCGGATCAAAGCCGAGGCGCGCCGCGAGCTCCGCGTGCGCCGCGGCGCTCTCGATGCGCTCGCCGCGCGCGGTCACGACGGTCAGATCATCGCCGCTGGCGGTCAGCTGCGCGCCGCCGACACCGAGTGGGCCCTCGAGGGTTACCTGCGAGCGATTGCCTTCCTGGGTCCAGCGCAGTCCGGCGTTGAAACCCTCGCTACCGGCCGCGACGGCAACCCGCCCGCGCAATGTGAAGTGCTCGAGAGACTGCAGCTGCGGACGCCGTACTTCCCAACTCTCGCCCGCGGGCGGAGACGGCGGCAGCGTACGGCAGCCGGCCAGCACGGCGCATAGCGCCGCGCCGAGCCGCAGCACGCTAATGCGCATCGGGAATGAGCCGTTTGATCGTGGCCTTGAGTGGTTTGGATTCCGGATCACGTGCGAGTGCGGCTGCCCACACGCGGCGAGCCTCCGCCTGCTGCCCGCTCATCCACAGGGCTTCGCCCCAGTGTGAGGCGATTTCGGCATCGTGCCCGAGCGCATAGGCGTGGCCGAGAGTCACCGCGGCGTCCTTGGCGTCGCCCTGACGAAACTGCACCCAGCCGAGGCTATCGAGCGCTGCGGGATTGTCGGGCATCACCGTGAGCGCCTGGCGAATCAGCTTCTCCGCGTGCGCGAGCTCGAGTGTGTGATCGGCCAGGGTGTAGCCGAGCGCGTTCTGCAGCGTCGGGTCATCGGGCCGTTTGTTCAACATCTGCTCGAGTGCTTCCACCGATTCGTGGACGCGCCCGGCCTGCTCGAGGATTACCGCGCGATCGTATTCGATCGAGGGATGCTGCGGGTGGCGCTCGAGCGCAGAAGACAGCAGTGCAAGGCCCGCGTCCGCCTCGCCATGATCGGCCAGCAGCCGCGCCTTGGCGAGTGTCAGGTCGAGCTCGTCCTCGGGATGGTCCGCCGCGTAATCATCGAGCAATGCGAGCGCTTCGGTGCGCGCGCTGCGATCGAGCAACAGTGCCGCAGCGCGGGAGCGGGCCGACAGTGCGACCGAGGAGTCGTATAGCCGCCGGTAGGCGGCGATGGCGCCGTCCGGGTCGCCGTCGCGCGCAGCGATGTCCGCCAGGTACAGTTGCGCGGCATCGTTGCCTTCGCCGCTCGAGAGCAGCTCGGTGAAGCGCTGGCGCGCCTCCTTCATGTCGCCGGAGTTGAAGGCCAGCAGCGCGAGGCGGCGGTCGACCTCTCCCTGCGGTGCGCCTTGCGTGCGCAGCAGCTCGAGCTGTTGATGGGCCTCTTCGCTGCGATCGAGCGAAGCGAGCACTTCGGCGAGCTCGAAACCGCCGCGCGTTGCATCGCTCGCCTGCGCACGGCGTGCCGTGGCCACCGCCTCCGGCGCGTCCCCGCGCATGACATAACCCCGCGCCAGCACACGCAGCGCCGCCAGGTCCTTGGGGTCGAGTTGCAGGGCACGCTGCGCGTATTTCTGCCCTCGCTGCCCATCGTAGGCGGCGAGCGCCAGCTCACCGAGCAGCGTGAAGGTGTCCGGGGAGTTGGCGGTCGGCTCGAGGGCGCCGCTCATCGCGATGAGCACCGCGGGTGCGTCGGACTCCTCGAGCAGCAGCGCGGTCAACTCGCCCATGCTCTTCGTCGCGCGCTGCTGCGAGCGCGCATGGCCGGCTGCGGCTCCGGCTGCCGCCGCTGCTCCTGGAACTGGCGAGGACTGTCCGCTGCCCGGCGGGGCCGCCGCAGCCGCGGCCGCATCCACCTGCTCCTCGGCGCGCCAGAAATCGTTGATGGCGGCGCGCGCCTCGGCAGTGCGGTAGAGCTTGAGCGCGATGGCGGCATACAACGCATTCGCTTCGCGGTCGGTCGGCGCGAGCGAGCGCCAGCGCGTCGCCGCACTCCAGGCGGCCGGCAGATGCTCGCAGGCCATGGCGACCTGGGTTGCGCGGCGCGCCAGCTGCGCATCGCCGATGGCGGCGGCCTGTGCGTAATTCTCGGAAGCGCCACGGCAGTCGCCGCGCTTGAGGTCGGCTTCCGCGAGCACCGTGAGGGCGGTCGGATCACGGTGTGCCTTGGAGGCCGTGGACTTCGCAGGCGGACCGCCGGCGCAGCCGGCGAGCAGTCCCGCGGCCGGCACCAGAGCCCACAAGTACCGCGAAATACTGGAAATAATGTCCATCCGTGACACCTTATCAGTATAGAGGGCCGGTGACTCCGGCGCATTGAGCAACTTGTCACAAAGCGCACACATCCCCGAGAATGCCGCGCCCGCGGTTGACAACCGCAAGCGGCGCGGGGCCTGCAGCCCGACCGTACCCATGGCGCCGCCTCGGTCGCACGCAACTCATGAAGGACTCCATCCGCCAGCGCCTGCAGAAACTCTCCGATCGGTTCGAAGAGGTCGGCAGGCTGCTCTCGAGCGCTGAGATGGCGGGTGGCTCGCGTGAGTTCCGCGAGCTGTCGATGGAGTATTCGCGCTTGCAGCCGCTCGCCGAAAGACTGCAGCGTTACCACGAACTTGAGCGCGATCTACAAGCCGCACACGATCTGCAGAACGACGCCGATGCCGGTATGCGTGCCCTCGGAAGTGAGGAGCTCGGGCGATTACAGGGCGAGGTTGCGGCGGAGGAGCTCGAGCTGCGGCGGTTGTTGCTGCCCAAGGATCCGCGCGATGAGCGCGGCATTTTCCTGGAGGTGCGCGCCGGTACCGGCGGCGATGAAGCCGCCATTTTCGCCGGGGAACTCTACCGGATGTACGCGCGTTATGCCGAAGCCAAGGGCTTCAGCACCGAGGTGCTGAGCGAGAGTCCGGGTGAGCACGGGGGCTTCCGCGAGATCATCAGCCGTATCGCCGGCAAGGGGGCGTTCTCGCGTTTGAAGTTCGAGTCCGGTACCCACCGTGTGCAGCGGGTGCCGGCTACCGAGGCGCAGGGACGCATCCACACCTCGGCGTGCACCGTCGCGATCCTTCCCGAGCTCGATGAGGTCGAGAGCATCGAGATCAATCCGGCAGATCTGCGCATCGATACCTATCGCTCCTCCGGTGCCGGCGGCCAACACGTCAACAAGACCGATTCCGCGGTGCGCATCACGCATCTGCCCACGGGTATCGTGGTGGAATGTCAGGATGAGCGTTCCCAGCACAAGAACCGCTCACGCGCCATGGCGTTGCTGCGCGCCAGGCTGTTGGCCGCCGAGCAGGAAAAACAGCAGAGCGCGCAGGCGCAGACGCGGCGCCTGCAAGTCGGCAGCGGTGACCGTTCCGAGCGCATTCGTACCTACAACTTCCCGCAGGGGCGCGTGACCGATCACCGCATCAACCTGACCCTGTACCGTCTCGCGCAGATCATGGACGGCGACCTCGATGAGTTGATCGACACTCTGCAGCAGGAGTTTCAGGCCGAGCTGCTCGCGGAGCAGGCATGAGCGCGTCGCTGCCAGAGCTGAGTATCGAAAGTGTCACCGGTATCGAGGTCTCCTTGCCGGTAGCCGGTCCCGGAGCACGTTCCCTTGCGTTCATCATCGATTGGCACATCAGACTGGTGCTCGCGCTCGCCTGGTACGTGGTCGCGACGCTCCTCTACAACCGCGGCTTCTCGCTGCGACCGCCGACCGCCTACAGCCAGGGGTGGTTCGCGGTGGTTCTGGTGCCATCGCTCGCCATCTACTTCCTGTATCACGCGGTCGTGGAGACGGTGCTGCGCGGGCATACACCCGGCAAACGCAGCGCCGGGATCCGCATTGTGACGCGCTCGGGCGGTGCACCGGGCATCGGCGCGCTGCTGGTGCGCAACGTTTTCCGGCTCATCGACAGCCTGCCGGTCGCTTACGGCATCGGGCTGACGCTGATGGTGCTGACCCGCGAGAGTCTGCGTTGCGGGGACATGGCTGCGGGCACGGTGCTCGTATACCAGCGCGGGACGAGCGATGCGGAGCTGCTGCAGAATGCGGCGCAACGGGTCGGCAAACTCGATACCGCGGGCGCGGAAATCGCCGCGGACCTGCTGGAGCGTTGGTCGAGTCTGGTGCCCGATGCGCGTATCCGCCTGGCGCAACAGCTGTTGCAGCGTTACCTCGGCGCCGCAGCCGACCTCAGCCCGGGCGATGAGCTGCAATGGCGCGCGCGTATCGAGCGGCTGGCACGCCCCGAGTGACTGCCCAGGGGGATGAGGCGCGCGAGCGGGCGTTGGCGGCTGCATTGCTGGCGCGTGCGCGTGTCTGGCAGGCGGCCGATGCGCGCGCGCACCGATTCGCGCACGGGCGCAGCGAAGATGTCACCGACGCCGTGCGACTCGCGGAGGACTACCGGCTGCTCGCCCACGATCTGGCGCGCGCGCGGGCGCTCATGCCGGCAAGCCGCACGCGCGCATACCTGGAAAGTGCCTATGCGCGGGCGCACGCCACCTTGCACCACGGTGCCTGGCACGCCGGCAGCGCGCTGCGCCGACTGCTACTCGAAGAAACACCGTCCGCGGTGCGCTGGCTGGCGCCGTATCTCTTCTGGAGCACGCTCATCTTCATTTTGGCGGCATGCGCCGGCTATGCGCTCGTGCACCGCTATCCCGAGCTCATCGCGCTGTTTGCCTCGCCCGACACCATTGCGACGGTCGAGCGTGGCCAGCTGTGGACGCAGGGTCTGCTCAACGTCGTGCCCTCCTCCGTCCTGTCGGTGCAGATTCTGACCAACAACATCGTGGTGAGCCTGTTCGCCTATTGTCTGGGATTCCTGTTCGGGCTCGGTACGCTGTACATACTCGGTCTCAATGGGCTGATGCTCGGCGCCATATTCGCATTCGTGGGCGCGCATGGCCTCGCGGGGGCGTTGTTCCGCTTCATCGTCGCGCACGGCTGCGTGGAGCTCTCGGTCATGTGCCTGTCGGGGGCTGCGGGCGCGGCCATCGGCGAGGCGTTGGTGCGCCCCGGCGCGGGCGGCCGGCTCGAGTCGTTTCGTAGCGCCGCACTGCGTACCGCCCCGGTGCTGCTCGCCTGTGCCGTGCTGCTGGTGGGCTCGGGACTGATCGAGGGATTCATTTCACCCGACCCACGTTTCTCGCTCCTCGGCCGCGTCGTGGTGGGCGTCGGTTACTGGTGTCTGATGGTGGCGTTCCTCAGCGGGCGATTCTCTGGCCGGCACGCAACGCCCGAGGTGAGCTCGCCCGGCTAGATGCGCCGGGAGCGGCGCAGCGCCTCGTAGTATGCGAACAGGACGCTCTCCAGTCGCTGCGCCGAGGCCGCCACCACCGGTGCGCCGAGCCGCTGCAGCAGCAGGCGTTGCCGGTTGGCGCGCTCCTCGTGCTCGGCGGCGGCGAGCGCAATCCACGGATCCTGCCACTCGCGTGCGCTGGCACGCGCCAGCCCTTCGATCTCACCGCTGTGCACTCCCGCCACCAGCACCAGATGCGGTGGTGCAAGCAGACGCACCGCGCGCGCGAGCGCGGCGGCGATGTTGGCATCGTCGAGATCCGTCAGCAGCACGATGAGCGCGCGCTGGCGCAGGAGCTTACGGGTAGTGATCGCAGCCACGATGGGATCGGACTCAGCGCCGCGTGCCGGGAGCCCTGCCAGCGCGCTGCGCACTCGCACCACCGCGGCGAGCCCACGCGCCGGCGGACAGCTGGCGAGTACGCGCTCGGCGTACACGATGAGTCCGACACGATCGTCGTTGTGGGTGACGATCTCGGCCAGGCGCGCCGCGGCGTTGCTGTAAAGCCCGAGGCGGTCGAGCGCCCCGGCACGCACCCGGCTCAGGCGGCCGGCATCGATGGCGATGAAGATGTCGAGATGCTGGTCCTCGCTGTACTCGCGGCTGATGAGCTGGCCGGTGCGCGCGGTGGCCTTCCAGTCGATGCGCGTCAATGGATCGCCGCGGGCGTAGCCGCGCAGCTGATAGAGCTCCTGGCCGGCGCCGGCAGAGCGGCGCGCACGCGTGCCGGCCGCGAGTCCATGTACCCGCGCGCTGCCACGCAGCGTATCGGGAGCCACCAGACACTGTGCCTGGGGTGTGAGTGAAAGATCCCACCAGGCGAGCGCCAGGGGGCCGCGTAGCCGGGCCGGTAGCTGCGGCCAGAGCTGCGGACCGAGCCGTACCGGTAGCAGCGATAGTCCATCCTCACAGGCAGTGCGCGGTGGCAACCTCAGGCGGCGCACGTCCGCCGCCGCCTCAAAACCAGCAGGGGTGGCGGGCGCATACTCGAGTGCGAGTGCGCGCCCGGTATCGTTGGCGAACACGAACGCGCCAGGCTGCAGCCTGCCGAGAAAGGCCGGCGTCGCGGTGTCGAGGCGCGTGCCGGGCTTGAGATGGCGCACCATCAGCCCCTCGGCTGCCAAGCCGAGCAGCAGCAACGCCGCGGGTACGTGCCAGAGACGTGCAAGCGCACGATCGCTCGACCAGATGCCGGCGATTGCAATCACTGCGGTCAGCATCAGCAGCAGATAGCTGCGCCGTGCCAGATGCAAGCGATGACTCCTTCAGCGCGGCACGGGCGTGCTCGCGAGCAGACCCTGCACCAGCTGCGCATCGCCGACACCCTCGAGTATCGCTTCCGGTGTCAGCACCAGTCGATGCGCGAGCACCCACGGTGCCACCTGCTTGACATCGTCGGGCGTCACGAAATCGCTGGCGCGCATGCCGGCGGTGACGCGTGCTGCCTTGAGCAGTGCCAGAACGCCGCGTGTCGACAGCCCGAGCGCCAGGCGCGGATGCGCGCGGCTAGCGGCGGCCAGGTCGAGCAGGTAACCGCTGAGTGCCTCGGAGACGTGCATGTTCTCCGCCGCGGCACGCGCTTCTCCCAACAGGGCACGATCGATCACCGCGACCGCTTCGAGTGCGTCGTGGGCAGCGGCCAACACTCCGCCGTAGCGGGCCAGGATGTGACTCTCCGCGGCCCGCTCGGGATAACTCATGTCTATCCGCAGCATGAAGCGGTCCAGCTGCGACTCGGGCAGCGGGAAGGTTCCCTCGAATTCGCGCGGATTCTGGGTCGCGAGCACGATGAAGTCCGCCGGCAGCGGCAACACGCTGCGCTCGATGCTCACCTGCCGCTCCTCCATCGCCTCCAGCAAAGCCGACTGGGTCTTGGGGCCCGCGCGATTGATCTCATCGACCAGCACGACATCCGCGAACAGCGGACCGGGACGGAACGCGAAGTTACGCGCCGCCTCATCGAACACGTGCACGCCGATGATGTCGCTCGGCATGAGGTCGGCGGTCCCCTGGATGCGTTTGAATTCTCCACCGAGTGCGCGCGCCAGGGCCTTGGCGAAGAGTGTCTTACCGAGCCCGGGTACCCCCTGCACCAGCACATGACCGCGCGCGATGAGGGCAATCACCAGGGCCTCGACAGAAGCTTCGACGCCGATGACCACCCGGCCGAGCTCACGCGTGAGCAGATCCCGCAGGTCACGGATCGCATTGCTCATTGGGCCAGTTGCCTTTCAGTGTGGACGATGAGGTTGTGCAAACGAACGAGCGGTACACGCCGGTCCGCGCACGCGGCGGCGTGCCATTCACGCAACTGGCGGACCTCGGCGCGCGCCAGGCGCGGCTGGCTCTCGAGCCATTCCCACAGCTGCGCGGGATGCGAGATGCTGCGGCCCGTCGCGCGGCTCAGCCGCTCGAGGAACTGCTCGAGCAGACGGCGTGCGGCAGCCGCCGGCCGCAGCACGCGTGCCAGATAAAGCCCGGTGGTGCGCACGAGCTCTGCTTCGCGCGGCGCTGCGGGGCGTGCGCGTGGGACCTGCAGCTGCGTGGCACCGAGCACCCAGGCGAGCCAGACCGCGATGATGACCCCGAGCGTCGCGTACAGACGCGGATCGCGATAGAAGCGCGCCGGATCGTACTCATCGCTGAGCCCCTGATGCTCATCGTCGAACACCACCGCGCCCTCAGGCCCGAGGTTCGCGGCGACCAGGTTGGCGAGCAGTTTGGCGTTGTCTCCTTTGCCGAGCGCACGATTGCTGAAGAGCGAGCCGAAGCCGCTCACGATGATGCTGCCCGCGCCGTGCGGCCGGATCCAGAATGCGTCCGCACCGCTGCCCTGCTCGTGGCCGAGGGACAAGGCGAAGCCATCGCGCGGAATGGCGAGCGTGTAGCGGACGGGAGCGTAGTCCGAGAACGCGAGCGCGCGCGCTACACCATTGAAATAGAAGTGGGCGCGATTGGGCACGAGTACGGACTGCTCCGGAGTGCTGAGTTCGCTGCCGAGCCGCGCGAGGCGTGCGCCGGCTGCTTCGCGGCTGTGTTTAGTACCCTCGTGCTCCGCGCGTTCACTGCGGGCAGGAGTGCGCGTTGTGGCACTGCGCCGCGCCGCGGCACCCTCTGCAGTCGGCTCTGTGTTCGGCGCCAGCTTGAGCTCAGTGAGCAGCTCCAGATCCCTTGCCATGGCGACCGGAAACTGCGCCCAGCCGGGGCGGTCGCGCAGCGCGGCGAGTACCAGCAGTGTGTTGCCGTTTCTGATCCAGCGGTCGAGCGCCACCGCCTCATCCGGACGGAAGCTGGTGACCGCCGGCAGGCTGACGATGAGCAGGTTGCCCGTGCGATTGACGGCAGGTTTGGCCGACAATACCGTGAAGCGCTCGCGCCAAGCCAGGGTGCGCACGCCCTCGCTCTCCAGCCAGCGCAGCAGCCCGAGCAAACCATTGTCGGCATGCTCGGTGCTGGTCGGCAGCGAGGCACGCCGTTCCGCGAGCGTATCCCCCTGCAACAGCAGCGTGCCGAGCAACAGCATCGCGCCGAGCGCACAAGCAAGCGTCGTGAACCGCTCGCGCACGGCTACCTCTGCGGCGTCATCACGAGGGGCGGCGCGCCCTCGAGCGTGGCGAGCAGCAAGCGGCCGCTCTGCAGTGCGGCCGCACGGCTCGCAGCGCTCACCCGTTCGGCCGAGAAGCGCACACGTTCGCACACACTCACCAACTCCATGAGGCGCGCGCGCGCACCTTCACCCGGGAGGCGTGCCTGGCGCTCGAGCTCGCGAGCGGTCAGCGCGCGCGCTGGCGGCAGACGCCCCCCGGCGGCAAGTCGCAACGCGATCAGCTCGAGCAGCAGCGCCGGTTGTTGCTCGGGTGCGGCCCGCTCGATGTCTGTGAGATCTGCGCAAGCGCCGGGAGGCTGGCCACCCGCAGGTCGCGTGCGCTCGGCCTCCGCGCGGCGACGCAGAGCTCCCGCGATGCGGAGCTCATTGATGACGATGCCCGCGGCGAGCGCCACGACGGCCGCGAGCGCGCCCCAGCCGAGCAACTCCGTTATGGCATTCGAGAACTCGAGATCCGCGAGCCAGCGGCGCAGCCACGCATCATCCGCCTGCGGATGCGTGCTGATGAGTCCGTGCAGCCAGTCCTTCAAACGCTGCCACCAGCTGCGCGCGCGGCCATCCTCGATGTGCGCGACCGCGGCGAGGACCGCCGTGAGGTGCTCCGTGCGCGGTCGCGGACGCGCAGCTGCCGGCGCGTCGCGCTCGCGTACGAGTTGCGCACGCAGCTCGCTGAGTCCGGCGGCCGAGAGCTCGTTGTCGGAGCGCTTCCAGTCCGCTGGCAGCCAGCGTGCAAACGGGCTCGTGCTGAGTGCCGGTGTCAGTTCGGGGCAGCGCGCAGCGATGTGCGCGTAGCCCACATCGAGCTCGCTGTCGAGCCGCGTCAGGCAATCATCGATCGCCTGCAGCGCGTCAGGCGCTTGCGCACCTGCGGGAAGCGCACCTGCGGGGAGCGCGGCTGCGAGCGCCAGCGCGAGCAGCGTGCGCGTCACGCGGTCAGGCCGGCGCCGAGATGCGTTGCGCGAGATCGGTACCCTCTTTCCGGACCTTGAGGTCGGCGAGCACGGCCAACGCCAGTGCGGCATAGAACGGAGTCGCGAGCGCGCCGAGGATGATGCCGATCACCTGCGCAAATGCGGTGACCATCGCCACATCTCCGTGCGCGAACGCAGCGGCCAGCACTCCCGCCACTGCACCGATGACCGCATAGAGTGCCACCAGAATGATGAGCGCTACGGAGTAGATGAGGCTGAGGCGCCAGAAGCTGCCGGCGGTGAGTCGCCAACTGCGCGCCAGGCTGCTCGCTGGCCCCTCGTCGTCTACGAGGAGTATGGTTTGCGCGCACGACACCGCCACCACGGCATAGCAGAGCGCTATGCCCGCGGCGATGAACAGCAGCGCGCGCAGTATGCCCGCGGCCAGGATCGCAGGCAGGAAACACAGGCACAGCCCGACACTCACGAGCACCAGCAAGCCGATCAGGGCCGGAAGACGCCGCAAGGCGGCTGCCAGGTCGGCGCCGCCTGCGCCATCGGTGATGATGTTGTGTTGGCGTAACAGCACGGCCGCGTAGAACAGCAGCGTGAGTGCGAGACCCACGATGTAGAGCGTCACGAAGGTCGGATCACGCAGCTGTGCCAGCATCGCTGCGAAACCGCCGGCTGCTCGGGCCGCCGAACCGCCCTTGATCAGCGCGTAGATGCCTGCGAGCTCTCCGGCGACGACGCCACAGGTCGCAAACAACAGGCAGCGCACGAGTGTAACCCGGTAGATGCGGAAGCTCAGATCGAGCACCTCCCCGACCGACAGCTGCCGCTGGGGAGGGTACGGCACGGTACTCATTCAACTATCATAACGCCGCACCGCCTGAGCGCCTACGTATGACGGTCAGCACCAACCTCGGCACGGTTCTTGCGAGTGGCGCACGGCGTCTGCGCACGGGTACCAGCGCCGCTGTCGCCTCCAATGCCTCTCTGGAGGCGGGGCTGCTGCTCGCCTACGCGTTGGGCACCACACGTGCGCGACTGCTGTCGCACCCGGACAGCCCGGTCGAGCCCGCCGCCGAGCAGCGTTACCGCGCACTCCTCGAGCGGCGCGCGCTCGGGGAGCCGCTCGCCTACCTCACGGGCGCGCGCGAGTTCTGGTCGTTGCCGCTGAAGATCACTCCGGCGGTGCTCGTGCCGCGTCCGGAGACCGAGCTGCTGGTGGAGCGCGCGCTCGCGCTGGGCAATGTGGCACGGGCGAGCATCGCCGATCTCGGCACCGGTTCCGGCGCGGTCGCACTCGCTCTGGCGAGTGAGCGCCCGCACTGGCGAGTCACTGCCACCGAGCTATCGCCAGAAGCCCTTGCGGTCGCACGCGCCAACGCGGCGCGACTCGCGCTCACCGGCATCGACTTTCGTCAGGGCAGCTGGTTCGAGCCGCTTGCAGAGGAGCGCTTCGATCTCATCCTGAGCAATCCGCCTTACATTGCCAGTGACGACCCGGCGCTCGATGAGCCCTCGCTCGCGCACGAGCCGCGCCTCGCGCTCACACCCGGAGCCGACGCGCTTGCGTGCCTGCGCAGCATCGCGCGCGGCGCACCGCAGCACCTGCGGCCCGGCGGCTGGCTGTTGCTCGAGCACGGGACCGCACAGGGGGCGGCGCTGCGCAACGAGCTTGTCCTTGCAGGCTTGCGTTCGGTACGCTCGCACCACGATCTTGCCGGCCATGAGCGGGTCACGGAAGGACAATATGATCCGATTTGAAACCTCGCACGGCGCCTTCACGGTGGAGCTGTTCCCGAAAGAGGCGCCGATTACCGTGGAGAATTTCCTGCGCTACGTCGATGACGGGCACTTCGATGGCACGATCTTCCACCGCATCGTGCCGGGCTTCGTCATCCAGGGCGGCGGGCTCAAGGCGGATTTCGCCAGCAAGAAGACCCGCGCACCGATCAGCAACGAGGCCAAGAATGGCCTGAAGAATACGCGCGGCAGTCTGTCGATGGCGCGCACCAGCGACATCAACAGCGCCACCTAGCAGTTCTTCGTCAACCTCGCCGACAACGCCTTCCTCGACCACGGTCCGCGCGACTATGGCTATGCCGTGTTCGGCCGCGTCAGCGAGGGCATGGACGTGATCGACCGCATCGCACGGGTCGGCACCGGCACACGCAAGGGATACGAGGACGCTCCGCTCGAGGACGTCGTGATCGTCTCGGCACGACGCGTTCCGCCAGCCTGAGGATCAAGCCTGGCCAGGTGATAACGGGCGCGCGCTGCCCGCGCCTCGCGCGCCAGCGCGGGGGTATCGCTGCAGCACTGCTCAAGCTCCTCGGCGCGGCGCTTCTCGCCTGGCTGCTGCTCACCGCAACGGCGGTGCTGGTGCTGCGCTGGCTGCACCCGCTCAGCAGCGCCTTCATGGTGGAGGCGCGAGTTGCAGCGTGGCAGGCACGTGAGCGCGGCTATCACACCGATTTCCGCTGGGTGAGCCTCGAGGACGTGTCCGCCAACGCAGCGCTCGCGGTTATCGCTTCGGAGGACCAGCAGTTTCCGTTTCACGCCGGTTTCGACCTCAACTCGATCCGCGAGGCCGTGCGCGCCAGTGAGCACGGCAAGCGCCTGCGTGGCGCCAGCACCATCTCCCAGCAGGTCGCGAAGAACCTCTTCCTGTGGCCAGGGCACAGCTTCGTGCGCAAGGGACTGGAGGCTTACTTCACCGTGCTCATCGAGATGCTCTGGCCCAAGGAACGCATACTCGAGATGTACCTGAACATTGCGCAGTTCGGTGATGGGATTTACGGCGTGCAGGCTGCGGCGATGCGCTTCTGGCACAAGCCGGCGCTACGCCTGAGCGCCGTAGAGTCGGCGTCGCTTGCGGCCGTGCTGCCGAATCCGCTGCGCCTGCACGCCGAGCGGCCATCAGCCTACCTGCTGACGCGACGCGAGTGGATCCTCGCGCAGATGCGCGAGCTCGGCGGCCCCCCTTATCTGCGCGCGCTCGAGAGTGAGCGCCAACTCAAACGCTGAGCCGTTCCCGCGCCCACCCGGGGCAGGACACCGGCGTCGTAACGAACTGTGCCGTTCGACCCTTTAGGGCGATGTCACCGGTAATTCTCCTGCGGTACGATTTAGTCCATGAGACGGAGAGGGAGTCATGGCTGACCGTGCTTTGGGCGCGACCGACTGGCGCGGGTTCGCCCGCGAGCAGTTTCCGCAGGGATCGTGGAGCGTCGACGGAGATGTGCTGCACGCCGTGGCGCAGAGCGAGCGTGTCGATCTCATCTCGTGCGAATGCTTTGGGGATTTCACGCTGTGCTTCGACTGGCGCTTGCCGCGGGCGGGTAGCTCCGCAGTGCTGTGCCGGGTGCAGGAAGCGGCCGGGCCGGCGGCACACACCGGTCCCGCCATGCAGCTGCTCGATGATGAGCATCATCCGGACGGCGCCGACGCGTTGACCTCCTGCGGCGCGCTCTACGGACTGATGGCCCCGTGGCGCGATCTGCGCAACAGTGCCAATGCATACCACAGTACGCGCATAGTCATGAAAGGCTCGGCACTCGAGTACTGGATCGACGATGTGCAGGTGATCGGCTGCGATCTCGCCAGCGAGGAGCTGCGGGCACGCATCGCGCGCAGCCGCTTCCGGGACTACCCGCAATTCGCGCGGCTCGCCACCGGACACATCGTGTTGCAGCATCGCGGCACGGAAGCCTGGTTCCGCCGTATGCGCATCGAAGTCACGGCAGCGTAACGCTGCCCTTTAGGTTTCGTACCCGAGATTGGGCGCCAGCCAGCGCTGCGCCTCCGCCAGCGTCCAGCCCTTGCGGCGCGCGTAATCCTCGACCTGGTCGCGATCGATCTTGCCGAGCACGAAGTAATGCGCCTGCGGATGCCCGATGTACCAGCCACTCACCGCGGCGGTTGGATACATGGCGTACGACTCGGTCAGTCGGATGCCGGCGTTGCGCTCCGCATCGAGCAGCCGCCAGAGCTTTTCTTTCTCGGTATGATCCGGACAAGCAGGATAGCCCGGCGCCGGACGGATGCCGCGGTACTCTTCGCGCACCAGTTGCTCGTTGGTGAGCGCCTCTTCCGCCGCGTAACCCCATAGCTCGCGTCGCACACGCTCGTGGAAGTGCTCCGCCGCGGCTTCGGCGAGACGATCGGCGAGCGCCTTGAGCATGATGGCGGAGTAATCATCATGTGTCCGCTCGAAGCGCTGCAGGTGCTCCTCGATCCCTATTCCCGCGGTCACCGCGAAGGCTCCGAAATAGTCCCTCACACCACTCGCCAATGGAGCCACATAGTCAGCCAGGCACTCGTGCGCCTGCCCCGCGGGCTTGCCCTTTTGCTGGCGCAGGAAGTTGAGAGTCACCAGCGGCTCGCGCCGCGCCTCGCTCGCGTACACCTGTACGTCATCGCCGACTGCATTGGCCGGGAACAGTCCGAGCACGGCGCGCACGGTGAGCCAGCGCTCGGCGATCAGCGTCTTGAGCATCCGGCGCGCATCGGCATACAGATTGCTCGCCGCCTCTCCGACCACCGGATCGCTGAGAATGTCGGGGAACTTGCCGGCGAACTCCCAGGCATTGAAGAACGGCATCCAATCGATGTAGCCGAGCAGCTGCGCGAGCGAATAATCGTCGAAGCGCTGCACACCCGGTACGCGCGGCGCGAGCGGCTGGTAACTCGGCCAGTCGAGCCGTGCATGGTTGGCGCGCGCGGCCGCCAGCGAGGCTTCCGGAACCTTCACCTTCTTGGCCGCATGCTGCTCGCGCCGACGCTCGTGCTCGGCGCTGACGCGCGCGATGAAGGCCTCGCGCTGAGCCGGTTGGGTGAGCGTCTGGCAAACACCGACGGCGCGCGAGGCGTCCTTGACATACACCACTGGCGAGCGGTACTGCAGCGCGATCTTTACCGAGGTATGGGCCGGAGAGGTGGTCGCCCCACCGATGAGCAGCGGCAGCTCGAAGCCCGTGCGCTGCATCTCGCGCGCCACGTGCACCATCTCATCGAGCGAGGGCGTGATCAGCCCGGAGAGGCCGATGAGGTCGGCGCGCTCGCGGCGCGCGGTCTCGAGGATCTTCTCGCACGGCACCATCACGCCGAGATCGATGACCTCGAAGTTGTTACATTGCAGCACCACCCCGACGATGTTCTTGCCGATGTCGTGCACATCGCCCTTGACCGTTGCGACCACGATGCGGCCATTGGAGCGCGGCGCGGAAGCCTCCTTGCCCTCCTCGATGTACGGCACCAGGTAGGCCACCGCGCGTTTCATCACGCGCGCGCTCTTCACCACCTGTGGCAGGAACATCTTGCCCGAGCCGAACAGGTCCCCGACCACGTTCATGCCGTCCATCAGCGGACCTTCGATGACATCGAGCGGTCTAGCGGTCTCCTGCCGCGCGGCCTCGGTATCCTCGATGATGTAGTCATCGATGCCCTTGACGAGGGCGTACTCGAGGCGCTTGCCGACCGGGAGCTTGCGCCACTCGCGATCCTCGGTGCGGCGCGCCCCGCCCTCGCCGCGGTAACGCGCCGCCATCTCCAGCAGCCGCTCGGTAGAGTCCGCGCGGCGGTTGAGCACCACGTCCTCGCACGCCTCGCGTAGCTCGGGATCGAGCTGCTCGTAGACCCCGAGCTGTCCGGCGTTGACGATGCCCATGTCCATACCCGCGGCGATCGCGTGGTAGAGAAACACCGAATGCATTGCCTCGCGTACCGGGTCGTTGCCGCGGAAGGAGAACGACACGTTGCTCACCCCGCCGCTCACCAGCGCGTGCGGCAGCTCCTGCTTGATGCGCCGCGTGGCCTCGATGAAGGCACGCCCGTAATCGTTGTGCTCCTCGATGCCGGTAGCAATGGCGAAAATGTTGGGATCGAAGATGATGTCCCCGGCCGCGAAACCAACACGTTCGGTGAGGATGCGATAGGCGCGCTGACAGATGGCCACCCGCCGTTCGATGCTATCCGCCTGACCGCGCTCATCGAATGCCATCACCACGGCCGCGGCACCGTAGCGGCGTACCAGCCGCGCATGCTCGATGAACGGTTCCTCGCCCTCCTTGAGACTGATGGAGTTGACGACCGGCTTGCCTTGCACGCAACGCAAGCCCGCCTCGATCACCGTCCACTTGGAGGAGTCGATCATCACCGGCACGCGGGCGATGTCGGGCTCGGCGGCCACCAGATTGAGGAAACGCACCATGGCGGCTTCCGAATCCAGCATGCCCTCGTCCATGTTGACATCGATCATCTGCGCGCCACTGGCGACCTGCTGGCGCGCGACCTCGAGCGCCGCGCCGTAGTCGCCGGCCTCGATGAGCTTGCGGAACTTGGCCGAGCCGGTGACGTTGGTGCGCTCGCCGACGTTGACGAACAGACTGTCGTCATCGATGTTGAGTGGCTCGAGGCCGGAGAGCCGGCACTTGACCGGCAACGGCGCGAGCCGCCGCGGCGCTTGGCCGGTGAGGCCCGCGTGCAGCAGGCGGATGTGCTCCGGCGTCGTGCCGCAGCAGCCGCCAACGATGTTGACCAGGCTCGACTCGCCGAACTCACGCAAAATCGCCGCCGTCTCCTCGGGCGACTCGTCGTACTCGCCGAAGGCGTTGGGCAGCCCCGCGTTCGGGTAGGCGCACACGAACGTATCGCACGCGGCGTTCGCGAGCTCTTCGATGTAGGGGCGCAGCTGGCGGCCGCCGAGCGCGCAGTTCAGACCCACGAACAGCGGCTGCGCGTGGCGCACCGAATTCCAGAAAGCCTCGGTGGTCTGGCCCGATAGCACCCGGCCCGAAGCGTCGGTGATCGTGCCGGAGATGGCGAGCGGCAGCGTGATGCCGGTTTCATCGAACAGCGTCAGCGCCGCATAGATCGCGGCCTTGGCATTGAGGGTGTCGATCACAGTCTCGATCAGCAGCAGGTCCACTCCACCGAGTAGCAGGCCGCGCGCCGCCTCGAGATAGGCCGCAGCCAGCTCGGCGAAGTTGACGCTGCGGTAGCCCGGGTCGTTGACATCCGGCGACATGGAAGTCATGCGGTTGGTGGGCCCCAGCGCGCCGGCGACGAAGCGCGCGCCGCCCGTATGCAGCGCGCAGTCGTCGGCGGCCGCACGCGCAATACGCGCGGCCCGGTAATTGAGCTCGGCCACGAGCGCGCTGGTGCCGTAGTCCGCCTGCGAGATGGCGTTGGCGTTGAAGGTGTTGGTTTCGATGATGTCGGCGCCGGCGGCGAGATAGGCACGATGGATCTCGCTCACCGCATCCGGCCTTGTGAGCGTGAGAATGTCGTTGTTGCCTTTGAGATCGTGACTGTGGCCGCGCAACCGCTCGCCGCGATAGCCCGCCTCATCGAGCTTGAGGCGCTGGATCATGGTGCCCATCGCGCCATCGAGGAACACGATGCGCTCGCTTAGCATGCCCTTGAGCCGCGCGCTGCGTGTGCGCCGCTCGGTCTCATCGCACGGCTCGATGGCGAAGGGAACCGCAGCGGCCGCGCGGGCGCTATCGTGTCCGCGCCGCTCGCGCTCGCGATCGGCGCGCGCCGGCGCACTCGGCGTGGCCGCGTGTGCTGCGCAGTGCGCTTCTGGTGTGTCCCTCACGCCAGCGCTCCGGAGGTGGCAGCAGGCATGTGCGGCAGTGGCCGCAGTCCCAGCGCATGACAGATGGCGTAGGTGAGCTCGGCACGGTTGAGCGTGTAGAAATGAAACTCGCACACTCCGTGCCGGCGCAGCTCCTGCACCTGCTCGATCGCCACCGCGGCGGCGATGAGGCGGCGCGTCTCGGGATCTTCATCGAGGCCCTCGAAACGCTCACGCAGCCACGGCGGAATGCTGGCGCCACACGACCGGGCAAAGCGCAGCACCTGCGGAAAGCGAGTGATGGGGAGGATCCCGGGCACGAGCGGGGCATCGATACCTGCGCGCGCGCAACGATCGCGGAAGCGCAGAAAGACTCCGATGTCGTAGAAGAACTGCGTGATGGCGCGGCTCGCGCCCGCGTCGATCTTGCGTTTGAGATTGTCGAGATCCGCAGCCGGGGAGACCGCCTGTGGGTGCACTTCCGGGTAAGCCGCGACTGAAATGTCGAAGGGCGCGAGTGCGCGCAGCCCCGCGACCAGCTCCGCAGCGGATGCGAACCCCTGCGCGTGCGGCCGAAAAACCCCCTGACCCTGCGGCGGGTCGCCACGCAGCGCCACCAGGTGCCGGATGCCCTCATCCCAGTAGGCGCGCGCGATGTCCAGAATCTCGCTGCGTGGAGCGCCGACGCAGGTCAGGTGCGGTGCGCCGGTGAGCTTCGTCTGACGTTGGATGCGGTTGACGACACTGTGGGTTCGTTCGCGAGTCGAGCCGTCCGCGCCGTAGGTCACGGACACGAAGTGCGGTGCGAGCGGAGCCAGGCGCTCGAGTGAGCACCACAGTGTGGCCTCCATCGCCGCATCGGCGGGCGGAAAGAATTCGAATGAAACGCGAATCGATTCCGCAGGTGCGTTGGCATTCATCGAACGGCTCCTTCCGCGCTCGCTGTCAGTGCCGGCCCTGCCGCAATCGGCCGGGCCACCGCCGCCAGCACGTGCGCTCCATCGGCTTCGATCGGACTCAGTCTCTCGCAGCGCAGTCCCGCGGCTTCAAAGAGCCGGCGCAGGCGCGCAAGTGGATGCTCGACGACGCGGTCACGCGATACGTCCAGCGCGTCATAGGGTTCGAAGAGCCATAAAGCGCCCGCAGGCTCGATGAGTGCACGGGCCTCCTCGAGCAGTGGCACCAGCGTCTCGCCGCTCGCGCACGGGTGATCGAGCAGCAGGGCATCGAAATGCGCACCGGCGCGCGCGAGCTCGGCATTGCGTCCGACACCTCCGCCGGGCACATGCAGCACGCGACAGGAGAACCCGCGCCGCTCGGCGCATGCGCGCGCGCCCTGCGCTGCCCGGCGCGAGGGTGCCACCACAGTGCAACGCCGGGCCGCACGTGCCGCCCAGGCGAGCAGCTCGGGATGCGTGACGCCGACCAGCAGCGCGGAGTCGAACACCTGCCGGGGACTCCCCGCGACGAACTCGGCAAGCGCCCGCCCGAGGCGTGAATCGGCTCCGAATCCTCGCGCGGCCGCATCCGCGCCTGTCGCGGCACGCGCACTTGAGGCATCCCGCAACAGCAGCGGATCGCGCCGGTCGAGCTGCGCCAGGAGACCGCGCACGAAGCTCGCCTCTTCCGGTGCCGAGCTCATCCGGTAGTGCACCCATTGACCTTGCCGCAACCGCTCGAGCAACCCTGACTCGCATAGCAGCTTCAGATGACGCGAGACCCGGGGCTCGCTCTGCCTCAGCACCTGAGCGAGATCCGAGACGCTGAGCGCCGCCTCCGCGCACAGGGCGAGCAGCCGGAGCCTCGTCGGCTCCCCCGCCGCGCGTAGCCACCGCATGAGATCTGACGGGGGGGAAGGTTTCACTTAAAGAATTGTATAAGTCTTTTTATTAAGGCGCCTCTTTATTGAGCGCGTTCGCCTGGGGCTCGGAGGCTCCGGGCAAGTATCAGCATGTTGAGAGGCCCGAGTATCAACATGTTGATACTGGGGCCGGAGGGCACCGTGCCTGTCCAGGCAATGGGCCTTTATTGTCTCCTATACGAGACAATACTCGGCACTAATGGACGGACTGGGAGCCTCTAGAACCGGGATCGTCAGGAAAGAGAGCTTCGATATCGACTGCATCGAAGCGGTAGGGGCGATGGCAGAACTCGCAGGTCACCGTGACGGCGCCCTGCTCCCGGAGCACATCGTGCACTTCCTCTGCGCCGAGCGCCCGCAGAAGGCCCGCGACCCGGCCTTCGCTGCACCGGCATTCGAAACGGACTGGGGCGCCCCGGAAAAGTCTCAGGTCGTGTCCGGGAAAGCCGTGCGCCAGCAGATCTTCCATGCTCCGCTCCCGCAGCAGGCTTCCGCTTCCGAGCCGGACAATACCGCGCTCCGCGCCCCGCCAGGCCTCTTCGACCGCGCTCGGCTCGAAGTTAGGGGAGTCGTCCGCACCCGGCAGCTTCTGCACAAGAATGCCGGCGCCATGCTCCGCGTCAGCGGTCAGCAGCACCCGTGTGGGGAGCTGCTCGGAAGAAGCGAAGTAGGCTTCGAGGGACTCGGCGAGCGAGGCACCCGAAAGCGGCACCACCCCCTGGTAGCGCAGACTCTTTTCCTCTGCCTCTACGGTTACGGTGATGAGGCCGGTCTCGCCCACCAGGCGCCGGAACAGCGCCGCATCGGCCCGGGTGTCCTCGGCAGCGGAGGCCAGGGCACGCACTGCCTCATCGTCGCAGCGCGCCACGGCACGCACGCGAAAGTCGTGCGTGCACTGCGCCACCAGCAGGCCCACCGCCCCATTACCTTGCAGCTGAAAGGTCAGGGTACCGCGGAATTTGAGGGTTGCCGCCAGCAGCACCGAGGCCACCACCGCCTGTCCGAGGAGCTCGGTGACCTGCGGCGGGTAGCTGGCGTGTGCGCGCAGCTCGCGCCATGCACTGTCGAGGTTCACCCAGTGCCCGCGAACGGGCTGATTCTCGAAAATGAAACGGCGCACGTGATCGCGCGTAATGGCCGCGGTGTTCATCGGAGGGACAATGGGGGCCGCGGCGGTCAACTCAACCGTCAGCCCCCCGCGAAGCCGCGGCTCAGCCGCGCAGCTTGCTGCGCAGGAGCTCGTTGAGCTGGGCGGGGTTCGCCTTGCCGCCGGTAGCCTTCATCACCTGGCCGACGAAGAAACCGAACAGCTTGTCCTTGCCGGCGCGATACTCGGCGAGCTGCGCCGGGCTCTTCGCCATAACCTCCTCGATCGCTCGCGCGATGGCGGCGCTGTCGGTGATCTGGCGCAAGCCCTTCGATTCGATCACCTCATCCGCGCTCGAGCCGTGTGACCACATGAGCTCGAACACCTCCTTGGCGATCTTGCCCGAGACCGTGCCGTCCTGGACGCGCCCGAGGAGCTCGCCCAGGCGCGCAGCTGGCATCCTTCCCGAGCTTACCTCGAGCCCCTCCTTATTGAGCACGGCGGCGAGCTCGCCCATGACCCAGTTGGCCGCGAGCTTGGGATCCGCAGGTGCGGCACGCACGAGCTCCTCGTAGTAGGCAGCGAGCTCGCGGCTCGCGCTGAGCACACCCGCATCGTAGGCCGAGAGCCCGTACTGCGTCGCGAGTCGCGCCGCTTTCTGGTCCGGCAGCTCCGGCAGCGTCGCGCGCACCGACTCGATGAGCGCGGCATCGACCTTCAGTGGCAGCAAATCAGGATCGGGGAAGTAGCGATAGTCGTTCGCTTCCTCCTTGGAGCGCATCGAGCGGGTCTCGCCCTTGTCCGGATCATAGAGGCGCGTCTCCTGCACGACCGCACGACCGGATTCGAGCAGCTCGATCTGCCGCTCCACCTCGAAGTTGATGGCGCGCTCGACGAAGCGGAAGGAGTTGAGGTTCTTGATCTCCGCGCGCGTGCCGAACTTCTGCGTGCCTGCCGGGCGCACCGACACATTGGCGTCGCAGCGGAAGGAACCCTCCTGCATATTGCCATCGCAAATCTCGAGATAGCGCACCAGGGTGTGCATCTTCTTCATGTAGGCGACCGCCTCCTTGGCCGAGCGCATGTCGGGCTCGGAGACGATCTCCACCAGCGGCGTGCCGGCACGGTTCAGGTCGATACCGGTCATCCCCGGCAGCCCCTCGTGCAGCGACTTGCCCGCGTCCTCCTCGAGATGCGCACGGGTGATGCCGATGCGCTTCACTGCGCCATCCTCGAGCACGATCTCGAGCGCGCCGTCGGCAACGATCGGCAGCTCGTACTGGCTGATCTGATAGCCCTTCGGCAGATCGGGGTAGAAGTAGTTCTTGCGCGCGAATACGGAAAGCGGAGCGATGCGCGCACCGATGGCGAGTCCGAGCTTCACGGCCATGCGCACCGCCTCGGCATTCAGCACCGGCAGCACGCCCGGATAGCCCAGATCCACCAGGTCCGCCTGGGTATTGGGGGGCGCGCCGTAGGCGGTCGGCGAGCCGGAGAAGATCTTGGATCGGGTCGCGAGTTGCGCGTGGATCTCGAGCCCGATAACTGTTTCCCACGCGCTCATGCGTAGCCGGCCGGAATGCGGCTGTGCCAGTCGGTGGCACCCTGAAACGCGTGCGCAGCGGTGAGAACGCGCGCTTCGCTGAAATGGGGACCGACGATCTGCAGACCGACGGGCAGTCCCTGCACGAAGCCGCACGGCACCGAGATGGCCGGCAGTCCGGCGAGGTTCGCCCCGATCGTGTAGATGTCATTCAGATACATGGTGATGGGGTCTTCGGTCTTGGCGCCGAGCGGAAATGCCGGGGTCGGCGTGGTCGGACCGATGAGGACGTCAACCTCCTCGAAAGCGCGGATGAAATCTCGATTGATGAGCGCACGCACCCGCTGCGCCTTCAGGTAGTACGCGTCGTAGTAGCCGGCGGACAGCACGTAAGTGCCGGTCATGATGCGCCGCTTGACCTCCGCCCCGAAGCCCTCGCCCCGCGAGCGGCGGTACATGTCGTTCAAGTCGCGCGGCTGCTCGCAGCGGTGTCCGAAACGCACGCCATCGTAACGCGCCAGGTTCGAGGAACACTCCGCCGGCGCCACCACGTAGTAAACGGGCACCGAGAGCGGCAGGCTCGGCAGGCTCACCTCCCGTACCCGCGCACCGAGACTCTCGAATACCCGCAGCGCTGCGCGCACGCAGCGCTCGTTGTCGGCATCCAGACCCTTGTCGAAGAATTCCGCCAGCAGTCCCACCTTGAGTCCGGCGATCGGCTGCGCGAGCGCCGCCACATAGTCCGGCACCGGCGTATCGACACTGGTCGAGTCGCGCGGATCGAAGCCCGCCATTTCCCGCAGCATGAGTGCGGCGTCCGCGGCGCTCGCGGTGAGCGTTCCGCCCTGATCGAGGCTCGAGGCGAAGGCGACCATGCCGTAGCGCGACACGCGTCCGTAGGTGGGCTTCATCCCGGTGATGCCGCACAGCGCCGCCGGCTGGCGGATCGAGCCGCCGGTATCGGTGCCGGTCGCTGCGGCTACCAGCCGCGCGGCCACCGCCGCCGCGGAGCCGCCCGAGGAGCCACCGGGCACGAGCTGCGGGTTCCAGGGGTTGTGCACCGGGCCGTAGAAGCTCGTCTCGTTGGAGGAGCCCATCGCGAACTCGTCCATGTTGGTCTTGCCGAGCACCACCGCGCCGGCGCGCCGGAGCTTCGCGACCACCGTCGCATCGTAGGGCGAAACGAAGTTATCGAGCATGCGCGAGCCGCAGGTGGTGCGCACGCCTGCGGTGCAGAAGATGTCCTTGTGAGCGATGGGCACACCCGTGAGCGCACCACCGCCACCCACCGCGAGCGCCTGATCGGCGGCGCGCGCCGCCTCGAGCGCCGCCGCGCCGGTCACCGATATGAATGCGTTCAGCTGCGGCTGGCTCTTCTCGATGCGCGCGAGCAGCTCACTCACCAGCTCGACGCTGGAGAAGCTCTTGCGACGCAGGCCATCGGCGAGCTGCGTCAGTGTTCGCACGTGCAGAGCGCTCACCGCTTTCTACTCGATGACCTTGGGGACCAGATAGAGCGCCGCAGCGGTGAGCGGTGCATTCACCTGGTAGCGCTCGTGGCAATCGCCCTCGCTGACCTCATCCGGCCGCAGCCGCTGCGTGAGGCCCGCCAGCGGATGCGCCATCGGGGTGACATCGGCGGTATCGGCGCGCTCGAGCGCGCCGACGAACTCGAGGATGCGCGACAGGCTGTCCTGATAGAGCGGCACCTCCTCGGGGGTGAGCTCGAGCCGCGCCAGTGTGGCAATGCTCGCGATCTGCTCGCGTGTGAGCGCCATGGGAATTGCGTGGAGAACTGAGAAAACCAGCCCAAAATCATACATGTTGCCTTGCTGAATGTCCCCTCGGTTGCTAGATTAGCCGCCGTTTTACGGTCGCTCTTCCTGGGTCATTTTTCCGGTTGCTTCATGCTCAAACGCCTGCGCGGTTATTTCTCCAGCGATCTGTCGATCGACCTCGGTACGGCGAACACTCTTATTTATGTGCGCGACAAGGGCATTGTGCTCAATGAGCCCTCCGTGGTCGCGGTGCAGGATGAGCCGACGCGCGGTGGCAAGGTGATCGTCGCGGTTGGCTCGGAGGCCAAAGCCATGCTCGGGCGCACGCCGGGGCACATCACCGCCGTGCGTCCGATGAAGGATGGGGTGATCGCCGATTTCACCTACACCGAGAAGATGCTGCAGTTCTTCATCAACAAGGTGCACGGCAACCGCACCCTCAAGCCCTCTCCCAGGGTGCTGGTGTGCGTGCCCTTCGGCTCGACGCAGGTCGAGCGCCGCGCGATCCGCGAATCCGCCGAAGGTGCCGGCGCACGCAACGTCGCGATCGTGAGCGAGCCGATGGCCGCCGCGGTCGGAGCGGGGCTGCCGGTGCACGAAGCGCGCGGCTCGATGGTGCTCGATATCGGCGGTGGCACCTCCGAAGTCGCGGTGCTGTCGCTGAATGGCGTCGTATACGCGAACTCCGCGCGTATCGGCGGCGATCGCTTCGATGAGGCGATCATGAACTACGTGCGTCGCAACTACGGCATCCTCATCGGCGAGGCGACCAGCGAGCGCATCAAGATCGAGATCGGCTCGGCGTACCCCGGCCAACAGGTGCGCGAGCTTTCGGTGAAGGGCCGCAACCTTTCCGAAGGCGTGCCGCGCAGCTTCACGCTCAACAGCAACGAGATCCTCGAAGCGTTGCAGGAGCCGCTGCAGAGCATCGTGAGCGCAGTCAAGCAGGCACTCGAGCAGACCCCGCCCGAGCTCGGTGCGGATGTCGCCGAGCGTGGCATCGTGCTCACCGGCGGGGGCGCGCTGCTGCGCGACATCGACAAGCTGCTCACCGAGGAAACCGGGCTGCCGGTGGTCGTGGCGGACGATCCTCTCACTTGCGTCGCCCGCGGTGGCGGACGCATCCTCGAGCTGATGGACGAGCTGGGTCCGGGACACTTCGGCCTCGAGTAGCGCACAAGGAGTGCGCGGGTTCTCTTAAGTGGCAGCGTTCGGCACAGGAGCCGGCAGACCGCTCTCGGGGCGGGGCGGCTCCCCCGGCTTTCGCTTTACGCTGTACGCGCTGCTGTCGGTGATCCTGATGTATCTCGATCAGCGTGCGCACTACCTCGAGCAGCTGCGCTACGTGCTGCAGGCCGCCGCCTATCCGTTGCAGCTGGCGGTGAATTCCCCGCCGGCGGCCTGGCGCTGGCTGCAGGAAAGCTTTCAGACGCGCGAAGCGTTGCAGGCCGAGAACGCACGGCTGCGCGCGAGCGCGCGTGATCTCGAGCTGCGTGCGATGCGCTACGAGGCGCTGGCGCGCGAGAACGGCGAGTTGCGCGCGCTGCGCGAGGCGCTGCCACCGGTCGCCGACCGTTGGCTGCCGGCGGAAATCGTCACCATCCAGCTGAGCAGCCTGCGCCAGCGGCTGCTGCTCAACCGGGGTGCGGCCAACGGCGTGTTCAAGGGACAGGCGGTGCTCGATGACAAAGGGCTCATCGGTCAGACGACTCACGTCGGACCCTGGAGCGCCGAGGTGATCCTCATCACCGACCCCGAGCACGCGGTCCCGGTGCTCGTGGAGCGCACGGGGCTGCGCACCATCGCGGTCGGCGCCGGCGACACCACTTCCCTGGCTCTTCCTTACCTGCCCGGTAACGCCGACATCAAGACCGGCGACCTGCTGGTGTCATCGGGACTCGGAGGTGTTTTTCCCGAGGGATACCCGGTAGCGCGCGTCACCGAGGTGCATCGCGATGCGGTCCAGCCACTCGCCCAGGTGCGCGCCGCGCCCCTTGCGCACGTGGATAGCGATTCGGAAGTGATGCTCGTCTGGTTCCGCGCCGATCATCCGGCCGCGCCGGCGCCGCCTGCGGGTGCCGCCGGGGACCTCAAAAGTGGCAATCCGGCGATGCAGCCACAGCCTGCGGCGCCCAAGGGCCACGCGGCTCCGCAGGCCGCGCCGCGCGAGCCGGCGGCCCCGCCGGCGCACGCTGAGCCCGCGCCGCTGCCATCGCAGGAGACGGCCGCCGCGCAGCCCCCCGCGCGGCCTGCGGGTGCTCCGACCGCACAGACGGCACCCGCAGCCGCCACTGTGCCCGCGCGGGGTCAACCGTGAGCGTCGATTCGCGCACCCGCCTGCTGCTGAGTGCCGTGGTGGCCCTCATTCTCACGGTGTTGCCGCTGCCGCGCTGGCTCGATGTGGTGCGTCCGGCATTTCTCGTGCTCACCGTAATCTACTGGTCCGTGAATGCGCCGCGCGCTGGAGGGCTGGCCATCGGCTTCTTCGCCGGTCTCATGTTGGATGTCTTTCAGGGGCCGGTGCTCGGTGAGCACGCGCTGGCACTGTCGCTCATCACCTACATCGCGGTGCGCGAGCACCAACGCATCCGCTCCAAACCCGCCATTCAGCAGGCCATGATCGTGTTCGCGGCGCTCGTGGTGTACGAGGTGGTGCTGTTCATGATCGATGGCTGGACCGGGCACCCGGTCACGAGCCCGGTGCGCTGGGTGCATACCCTCAGCGGGGCACTCATCTGGCCGCCTGCGGCTGCGATTCTCAGCTACGGCGCGGGGCATCGCCTGTGAACGGCCTGCACGCAGCCCGGGTCGCCTGAGGGAGCAGCGATGCCCGCGGTGCGCATCAAGGATCACTGGCGCGAGCAGCGGCTCTTCGATCAGCGCGCGATCGTGTGCGCGGGCATCATCGGGCTCGCCACCATCGCGCTCATCGTGCGCCTGTTCCTGCTGCAGGTCTCACGGCACGACTACTACGCCGACCTTTCTCAGGGCAATCGCGTACGCACCGAGCCGATCCCCGCTGCGCGCGGGCTGATTCTCGATCGCCATGGCGAGCTGATCGCCGGCAGCCAACCGGCCTACCAGCTCGAGCTCGTGCCGGAAGAAGTGCCGGATATCGACACGGCGCTCGCCGGGCTGGTGCAGCTCAAACTGATTCGCGAGGAGGACCTGGACGAGATCGAGCGTACCATCGACTCGAGCCGCACCTTCGATTCCGTACCCATCCGGCTGCGTATGTCGGATGAGGACGTGGCGCGCTTCGCGGTGCACCGCTTCGAGTTCCGCGGGGTCGACATCAAGACGCGCCAGACCCGCTGGTATCCGAATGGCGACCTCGCCGTGCACGCCCTCGGCTACGTCGGCGCGATCAGCGAGCAGGATCTCAAGCGCATCGACCGCTCGGCGTATGCCGGCACCTCGCTCATCGGCAAGCTCGGTGTCGAGAGCGCGTTCGAGCGCCAGCTGCACGGGGCCAATGGCTCGCGCGAGGTGCTGGTGAACGCGCAGGGGCGTTCGGTCGAGCGTCAGGGCGCCTTCGTACCGAAGCTGCAGAGCAAAGCGCCGCTCGCCGGAGACGACCTGCTGCTCTCGATCGATCTGAAGATCCAGCGCGTCGCCGAGGCCGCGCTCGCCGGGCATCGCGGCGCAGTGGTCGCACTCGACCCGAACAACGGCGACGTGCTCGCGCTCGTCTCGCTGCCCGGGTTCGACCCGACACTCTTCGGCCAGGGCATCACCGTCGGCGAGTACCGCGCATTGGCAGATGACATCGACCGGCCGCTGTTCAATCGCGCCCTACGCGGTACCTATCCACCGGGGTCGACCGTGAAGCCGGCCATCGCGCTCGCGGCGCTCACCAACCATGTGGTCGATCCGATCGCGCACCGCTACTGTGCCGGCTCCTTCCACCTGCCCGGCAGCTCTTTCATCTACCGCGAGTATCACAACGAGCACCATGGTTCGGTCGATCTCGATGACGCCATCGCACGCTCGTGCGACGTCTACTTCTACGGCCTCGCCAACGAGATCGGCGTCGACCGCCTCTCTGCATTCCTCGGCAAGCTCGGCTTCGGACAACCCACCGGTATCGATATCAGCGGTGAGAAGGCCGGCATCCTGCCCTCGCGCGAGTGGAAGGAAAGGACCTTCGCGCGCCCGGTCGATCGGGTGTGGTTCCCGGGTGAGACGGTCAGCTTCGGCATCGGCCAGGGCTATCTCACCGTGACGCCGATCGAGCTCGCCCACTACGCCAGCATCGTCGCGACACGTGGCAAGGTCTGGCAACCGCGTCTGGTGACTGCCTACCGTGACCCGCGCAGCGGCGAGCTGCACCGCATCGCGCCGATCTCCAGCGGCGAGGTCCAGGGCGTCGCCGCCGATGACTGGCAGCGCGTCGTGCACGGCATGATCGGCGTGACTCAGCGCGGCACCGCCGCCGCGATCGGTCTGCACGCGCCCTACGTCTTTGCCGGCAAGACCGGCACCGCACAGGTGTTCACGGTCGCGCGCACCGAAAAATACAACGCCAGCAAGATCAACGAGCGGCTGCGCGATCATTCCTGGTTCATCGCGTTTGCGCCTGCGGACGCACCGCGCATCGCGCTCGCGGTGCTCGAGGAGAACGGCGGCGCCGGGGCGAGCGCCGCTGCCCCGATCGCGCGCAAGGTGCTGGATGCCTATCTGCTCGATGCGGACGGCAAGGTGAAACCCACCTCATGATCTACGAGGAAATCAGCCAGGGCTCGCGTACCCGGCGCACGCTCAGCGGTGCGGCGCGGGTGCTGCTGGAGCTGCGCATCGACGGCCCGCTGGTCGTGGGCCTGTCGCTGATCGCTGCCTATGGGCTGGTGGTGCTCTACAGCGCCTCCGGTCAGAGCCTGCCGACTGTGCTGCGCACGGTCGCGCGGCTGGTGCTCGGCACGATCGCCATGCTGCTGCTGGCGCGCGTCAACCCCAACTTCCTGCGCCGCTCGACTCCCTGGCTGTATGTGGCCGGCTGCCTCATGCTGCTCGTGGTCGCCGCGATCGGCCACGTCGGCATGGGCGCACAACGCTGGTTGAATCTCGGACTCTTCCGCTTTCAGCCGTCCGAGCTCATGAAGCTGGCGGTGCCGATGATGTGCGCATGGTATCTGCACGAGCGGCCGCTGCCTCCGTCCGTGGCGTCACTGGTGACCATGGGCACACTGATCCTCGTGCCCGTCGCCCTGGTCGCGATGCAGCCAGACCTCGGCACGGCGGCGCTCATCGCTATCGGCGGCGCGCTCGTGATCGTACTCGCGGGACTGAGCGTGCGCGTGATGGCAGGGCTGCTGGCGTTGGCAGCCGCTGCGGCCTGGTTCGGTTGGAGCTTCATGCACGACTACCAGCGCAAGCGCGTGCTCACATTTCTCAATCCGCAGACCGATCCGCTCGGTGCCGGCTATCACATCATCCAGTCACAGATCGCCATCGGCTCGGGCGGCGTATTCGGCAAGGGCTGGATGAATGGCAGTCAGGCGCAACTCGAGTTTTTGCCCGAGCGCTCGACCGATTTCATCTTTGCGGTGATTGGCGAGGAGTTTGGACTCCTTGGCCTGTTGCTGTTGCTGCTGCTCTATGTGTTCGTAGTCGGGCGGGCGATCTATCTCGCCACGCAGACGCAGGACACCTTCGCGCGGCTGCTCGCCGGCAGCCTCGCCCTCACCTTCTTCGTTTACGTGTTCATCAATGCCGGCATGGTGACGGGACTCCTGCCGGTGGTCGGCGTGCCGCTACCGCTCGTGAGCTACGGAGGTAGCTCGGTCGTGACGGTGCTGGCGGGCTTCGGTATTCTCATGGCGCTGTATTCACGGCGGAAACTCATCGGGTCATAGTTGAATAGCTGCCGCTTGCCACTCCTCGCACTGCTCGCCTGCGCGCCGGCGCTCGCACAGCCGGCCAGCCCGCCGGCGCTTGCCACGAGCTTCGACCTGCATCGGCCGGAAATCGCGGCATTCATCGATGAGGTCACGCAGCGCGAGGGTCTCAAGCGCAAGGACGTGCAGCGGCTGCTGAAGGCGGCGCGTCCGCAGCCGAAGATCATCGACATGATGAACCGGCCGATCGAGAAGGTCGCGCCGTGGTGGGAATACCGTGAGCACTTCGTCAATCCCGAGCGCGTGAGCGGTGGCGCCCAGTTCTGGGCCGACCATCGTGAGTCGCTCGAGCGCGTGGCCGCGGCCTACGAAGTGCCACCGGAATATCTGGTCGCCATACTCGGTGTCGAAACGCGCTACGGGCGCCTCACCGGACACTACCGCGTACTCGATGCGCTCGCGACGCTCGCCTTCGATTATCCACCGCGCCACAACTACTTCGCCGGCGAGCTCGCGCAGTTCCTCGTGCTGGCGAAGGAGTATCGTCTCGATCCGCTCACGACCACCGGCTCATACGCCGGCGCGATGGGCGCGCCTCAGTTCATGCCCTCCGCCTACCGACGCTACGCGGTCGATGCCAGCAACGACCAGCGGCGCGACCTGTGGAGCGACTGGGACGATATTCTGGCGAGTGTCGCCAACTATCTGCGCCAGAACGGCTGGCAGGCGGGCGGGCCGGTGCTGGGGGAGACGCGCATCGAGCCGGATGCCAACTTCCACCTCGAGCCGCACGGTCTCGAGCTCAACGAGACGGTCGACTCACTCGGCGCGCACGGCGTGAAGGTGGACCTCGAGGTGCCGCCGGAAACACCGGCGCTGCTGCTGCTCGCCGAGCAAGCCGATGGCCCCGCTTATCGTGTCGGCTTTCACAACTTCTACGTGCTCACCCGCTACAACACCAGCACGCGCTACGCGATGGCGGTGCACGATCTCGCCGAGGCGATCGCGCAGCGGGTGCATGGCGCGACCGCCGCTGCGGCTCCATGAAGCTCTGCGTGGGCGGCGACCGTGCCAGCTGGCGCCTCTGCGCCACGGGCCTCTCGCTGCTCGCACTCGCTGCCTGCTCGGTCACCGCGCAGCGCCCGCCGATGCCCACCGGCCAGGCAGCGCCGCCGGCGGCGCCCGCACCGCCGCCGCGGGCCGATGCCGTTCCCGATGCGGTGCCACGCGTCGAGCCGCGCAGCGCCCACGGCAATCCGCCCTTCTACAATGTACTCGGCCGACGGTACTACGTGCTCGCCACCGCGGATGGCTACCTCGACCGCGGTGTTGCGTCCTGGTACGGCCCCACCTTCCACGGCGGCAACACCTCGAGCGGCGAGCCTTACGACATGTACGCCATGACGGCCGCTCACAAGACTCTGCCGCTGCCGTGCTATGCGCGGGTGACGAATCTGCGCAACGGCCGCAGCGTGGTGGTGCGTATCAATGACCGCGGACCCTTCGTCGCCAACCGGCTCATCGACCTCTCCTACAGCGCGGCCGCGAAGCTCGACATGATTCGCGATGGCACAACCTTGGTGGAGGTGCGCGCACTCACCCCGTCGGTCCCCGATGTGCTCACCCGCACGAGCGCGCAGCCGCCGCCGGCGCTCTATGTGCAGGCTGGAGCCTTCACCGATCAGCAGAATGCGCAGCGGCTGCTGGCGCGGCTGCGGGCCGCAGGACTCGAGCGCGCGTTCATCGCCTTACCGCTGCAGAATGGCGCGCACCTCTACCGCGTGCGCCTCGGCCCCGTCGAGAGCGTCGCGCAGTTCGATGAGCTCACCGCGCGGCTCAATGCGCTCGGCGTGCCCGATGCGCGGCTCGCAGTCGAGTGAGAGAACACCCCAGAAAGTCATGCGCTACGCGCACGGCATCACTCGGGCCGTGCGCCAGGACACGTGATTTTTCGGGCACCGCGCGTAAGATCCGCTTGGTCGCTGACCCAAGGAAATCTGCAACCGTGATCCGCTCATTCTCCGTCGCATGCGCTCTTGCGCTCGTTGCCTCGCTCTCTCACGCCACCTCATCCGCGCCGGCACCCGCAGCGCCTCCGCTGGCCGCTCCTGCCGTGCCCAGCGCGCCGGCGGTCCCTGCTCCTCCTGTGGTGACGGCGCGCTCCTGGATCCTCATGGATCACTTCAGCGGGCGGGTATTGGCGCAGCAGCGTGCCGATGAGCGCGCGGAGCCGGCAAGCCTCACCAAGCTCATGACCGCCTACGTGGTGTTCGCAGCGCTCGCGGACGGGCGGCTAAAGCTCACCGACACGGCGACGATCAGCGAGCACGCCTGGCGCGCCGAGGGTTCGCGCACCTTCCTGCAGGTCGGTACGCGCGTACCCGTGGACATCCTCCTCAAGGGCATGATCGTGCAGTCGGGAAACGACGCGACCATTGCGCTCGCCGAGCAAGTGGGTGGCACCGAGCCCGCGTTCGCGCAGATGATGAACGAGTACGCCCATCGGCTCGGGCTCACCTCGACCCACTACGTCAACAGCGACGGCCTGCCCTCTGCCGATCACTACACCACCGCCCGGGATGTCGCCACGCTCGCCAACGCGCTGATCCGCGACTTCCCGCAGTACTACCCGCTCTTCAGCCTGCGCGAGTTCCGCTGGGACAACATCCGCCAGGGCAACCGCAACACGCTGCTCGGCAAGGACCCCTCGGTCGATGGCCTGAAGACGGGGCACACCGACACCGCCGGCTACTGTCTCGCCGCCTCCGCCAGCCGCAACGGCATGCGCCTCGTGTCGGTGGTGATGGGCGCTCCGAACGAGAAGGGTCGTGAGGAAGCGAGTGCGGCGCTGCTCGGCTATGGGTACACGTTTTACGAGACCATTCGTCTCAAGAGCGCGCATGAGACCGTGTTGAAACCTCACATCTACAAGGCGGCGAGTGAATTCGCCCCCATCGGCGTGCCGTACGATGTTTACGCCACCGTGGCGCGCGGCCAGGCCGCAGCGGTCAAGACGCGCGCGCTGCTCAGCCACGAACCGCTCATCGCGCCGCTCACCGCCGGCCAGAACGTGGGCGAGCTCACCGTGGCGGATAGCAGCGGAGAGGTCATCGAGCGCGTCCCGCTCGTCGCGCTGGGTGCGGTACCGCAGGGCGGCCTGTGGACACGAGCATGGGACAGTGTCTCGCTGATGTTCCACTGAGCGCACGAGCGTGGCTCCGCCGCTGCCGCTGTGCTATCTGAACGGCGAGTTCCTGCCACTTGCCGAGGCACGCATCTCGCCGCTCGATCGCGGTTTTCTTTACGCCGATGCGGTCTACGAGGTCATGCCCGTGTACCGTGGCCGCCCGTTCCGCTTCGCAGCGCACAGCGAGCGCCTGGCGCGCAGTCTCGCCGGCATCAACATGGAGGATCCACACACACGCGATGAATGGCGCGCGATTCTCGGCGCGTTGATCGAGCGCAACGGCGGCGGCGACTGTTATGTCTACTGGCAGGTGACACGGGGGACACAACTCGAGCGCACCCATGCCCCGTTGCCGCACATCCCGCGCACCGTTTTCGCCTTCTGCGCGCCCTGGCCGCAGGCGCCGGCGGACCTCAGCGAAAGAGGGGTCAGCTGCGTGACCGCGACCGATACGCGCTGGGCGCGTTGCGACATCAAGTCGACCGCATTGCTCGCCAACGTGCTGTTACGGCAGCTGTCGGTGGACGGCGCCGCCGTCGAGACCATCCTGCTGCGCGATGGCGAGCTCACCGAGGCCTCGGCGTCAGCGGTGCACGTGGTGCTCGGTGGCGAGCTGCTGCTGCCGCCTAACTCGCGGCGCATCCTGCCGAGCACCACCCGCGGCGCGGTCGAGGAAGTCGCCGCACGTGCAGCCATCGCCTGCCGCGTGCAGCCGATCACCGAGTCACAGCTGCGTGCGGCCGATGAGCTGTGGATCTCGGCCGCGACGCGCGAAGTCCAACCCGTCACCTCGCTCGATGGCCATCCGATCGGCAGTGGCCGTCCCGGACCCCTGTGGCGGCGAGTGTACGAGGAGTTCCAGCGCTACAAGCAGGAGCTCGCGGGCACCCCCTGGTGAGGCCGCCCGGCGGCGCGTGAGGCGCGCCGTGGGCGCGCACGCGCTGCCCTGCTCTGCGGCGTCGAGGCAGGCGCCAGGATCTGCCTCCCGCGAACGTGATCCCTCTCCCATCGCCGCTGCGCGTAACCCGTTTGTCACCCGCCTGTTACCGGCCCGAAACTGACGTTCTCGGGAGGCCCCCGGTAGCATTGTCCGCATGTCCATTACCCTCGATCAGGTCACCAAGCACTACGCCGGCGCACCGGTCGTCAACGATGTCTCGCTCGACATCGGGGATGGGGAGTTCTTCGTGCTGCTCGGTCCCAGCGGCAGCGGCAAGAGCACTTTGCTGCGCGCCATCGCCGGACTTTCGGGGGTCGATCACGGGCGAATCTCGCTGCACGGGCGCGATGTCACCCATGTGGCTGCGCGCAAGCGCGGCGTGGGGCTCGTGTTCCAGAACTATGCGCTGTTTCGTCACATGACCGTCGCCGACAACATCGAGTTTGCGCTGCGCGTGCGCCACATGCGGGCGCGCGCGCGCCGCGAGCGCCGCCAGGAGCTCCTGCGCCTGGTGGCGCTCGAGGGCATGGACGACCGGCTGCCTGCGCAGCTCTCCGGCGGCCAGCAGCAGCGTGTCGCGGTCGCGCGCGCGCTCGCGCACAAGCCCGAAGTGCTGCTGCTCGATGAGCCTTTCGGAGCGCTCGATGCGAAGATCCGCGAGGAACTGCGCCGCACCATCCGCCAAGTGCAGCGCGAGCTCGGGATCACCACGGTGCTCGTGACCCACGACCAGGAAGAAGCCTTCGCCATGGCGGACCGCATCGGCATCATGAACCAGGGACGGCTATTCGAGGTCGGCGCCCCGCATGAGCTGTATGCGCGGCCCGCGACGCGCTTCGTGGCCACCTTCCTCGGTGCCGCCAATCTGTTTCTCGCGCGGCGCACTCCCGATGGCATCCAGGTAGGCGGCAAGACCATGGGCGCCGCCGAGCGCGCCCCCGGTGCGCCCGAGCACGAGGTGGTGGCGGTCGTGCGCCCCGAGGAAGTCGAGCTGGCGCCCGTGCGCGAAGCGCTCGGCTCGCGCTACCTCGGCAACGGTGTGGTCGATGAGGTCACCTTTACCGGCGCGCTCGAGCGGCTGCGCGTGCGGCTCGATGACACGGTGCGCGCGCCGCTTCTCGCTACCGGCGATGTCGATGGCAGCACGGCGCTGCAGGTGACGCGCACGCGCCACGCGCACCGCGGCTTCGAGGTGCGACAGGGACAAGGCGTGGCCGTGGGACTGCGCCGGGTACACGTGCTGCCGACACCACTCTCGAGCTTCACCGCCTGCGCGCCGAGCGCGGTGCGCGCGGATGCGCTCACCCGCCAGCCGCTGCTCGCGGAGTTGGTGGCGCGCATGAAGACGCGCGTCGCGGTACGCATCGAGCCCGCACTCGGCCGCGAGGCTGAGCCGTGCGAGGTACAGGGCGAATTCTTCGGGACTACCGTAATCGCGGCGGAGGGCGACAACGCGCTGCGCGCAGAGTGGCTGCTGCGCCGCGGCGTGAAGGACCTGCTGCTGCTGCCCGAGCATGCGGCTCCGCCGCAGCGCGTGCTCATCCACTGGATGGGCGATGCCGCACGCAGCGCGACGCTTGCGGTGTCGGCCAGTGTGCTGCGGCACGTGCCGGCCGAGGCCGTCTATGTCGGGATCTTTCCCGGCCACAGCGACAGCGAGCGACATTCGCACGGCATGCGTGAGCTCCTCGATGCCCGCTCGGAGGCCCAGGCCGCACACGGTCTGGAGATGCGCACGGAGCTGCACTTCGGCGATGTGGCACAGGAGCTCGCGCGGCGGCTCGCCGAAGCGCCCGCGCAGATGCTCATCGTCGGCATCACCGAGGTCCAGCATTTTGCCGGCGGCTTCCGCGCGCTGCTCGACAGCGGGCGCTGGCCGGTGCTCATCGTGCAGCGCGGCGCCGTATGAGCTTCCGCAAGGCGAGTGTCCTGCCCGGCTTCGGGCTGACCTTCGGCTTCACCACCTTCTTCCTCTCGGCCATAGTGCTGCTGCCGCTTGCCGCGCTGGTGGCCTCTGCAGGCTCGATGCACTGGAGCGACTTCGTGCGCGTGGTGTCGAGCCCGCGCGCACTCGGTTCCTATCGGCTCTCCTTCGGCGCCTCGCTCCTCGCCGCGACCATCAACGTGATCTTCGGCTTCATCATCGCGTGGACGCTGGTGCGTTACGAGTTTCCCGGTCGCAAGATCATCGATGCGCTGATCGACATGCCGTTTGCGCTGCCCACCGCGGTCTCCGGCATCGCACTCACCACGGTGTTCTCGCAGAACGGCTGGATCGGCCGGTTTCTCGAGCCGCTCGGGGTGAAAGTGGCCTACACCTGGATCGGCGTGACGCTCGCACTCACTCTGATCAGCATGCCGTTCGCGGTGCGCGCGGTGCAGCCGGCGCTGCAGGAGGTGCAGCGCGACCTCGAGGAGGCGGCCGAGACACTCGGCGCGCGACGTGTCTATGTGCTCTGGCGCATCATTCTGCCGACGGTGCTGCCGGCGCTACTCACCGGCTTCACGCTCGCGTTCGCACGCGCGGTCGGGGAGTACGGCTCGGTCATATTCATCGCCGGTAACCTGCCGATGAAGACCGAGATCACGCCGCTGCTCATCGTGATCCATCTCGAGGAGTTCGACTACCAGGGCGCCGCGGCGCTCGGGGTGGTAATGCTGGCGATCTCCTTCGTCATCCTGCTCGCCATCAACCTGCTGCAGGCATGGGGGCGGCGGCGCCATGTGCAGGCGGCACACTGATGGCCGTCGTCCTGCCACATGGTGCCTTCGCCGACGACGCCGCCACGCGGCCCGGGCAGCACACCTGGGTGCACGCCATCGTTCGCTGGTTGTGCATTACCGTCTCGCTCACCTTCCTCGCCGCGGTGCTGCTCGCGCCGCTCGCTACGGTGTTCGCGATGGCGCTCGCTCAGGGCCTCGCGCCTTACCTGGAGAGTTTCGCCGACCCGGACACGCTGGCGGCGATCCGCCTCACCCTCACCACGGCGCTGGTGGTCGTGCCGCTCAACACGGTGTTTGGACTCGCCGCCGCGTGGGCGATCGGCAAGTTCGAGTTTCGCGGTAAGAGCATGCTCATCACGCTCATCGATCTGCCGCTCGCCATTTCACCGGTGATCTCCGGCATGGTGTTCGTGCTGCTGTTCGGGTTGCACGGCTGGTTCGGTGTGTGGCTGCAGGAGCACGACATCTCCATCGTCTTCGCGCTCCCGGGCATCATCCTCGCGACCATGTTCGTCACCTTTCCGTACGTAGCGCGCGAGCTCATCCCGCTCATGCAGCAGCTCGGCAACGATGAGGAGGAAGCGGCGATCACCCTCGGCGCCGGCGGCTGGATGACCTTCTTCCGGGTGACCCTGCCAAAGGTGCGCTGGGGGCTGGTGTATGGCATGGTGTTGTGCAATGCGCGCGCCATGGGCGAGTTCGGCGCGGTGTCGGTGGTGTCCGGACACATTCGCGGGCTCACCAACACGATGCCTTTGCACATTGAGATTCTCTACAACCAGTACAACTTCGTCGGCGCCTTCGCCGTCGCCTCGCTCCTCACCCTGCTCGCGGTGCTGACGCTCGTGGTCAAGACGCTGGTCGAGCGCACCGGTTATCGCAGGCGCTGAGGTCCATGCTCGAGACGCTGAAGGCCATGCTCGAGCGTCTGCGGCTGCGCGCGCAAGCGCTGTGGCCCGACCCGGCGCGTACCAGCCTCACCTGGTGGCTGGCGGCCATCCACCTCGCGCTGGTATTGCTGGTGGCCGGCGGCATCACCTGGTCGGCGAGCCGCATGCTGCGCGAGCTCGCCGATGCACAGGGCAAGGCGCGCGTGCAGCTCGCCGCGACGAGCGCGCGTGAGGAGCTGCGGCGCATGGGCGAGGATGCGCATGCTGCCGCGCAGGCACTCGCCGAGCGTCCGACGCTGGAGCGGCTGCTGGCGGAAGGGCGCAGCGAATCGCTTTCCCCGCTGTTGCGCCGGGCTTGCGAGGCTGCGAGCGTGGATGCCTGCGCGGTGCTCTCCGGCAAGACAGTGCTCGCCCTCTCCGGGCCGGCGCTCGACTGGCAGCAGGTCGTGACCGCAGCGAGCGAGCAGGGAACGAACTTCCTGGCGCTGCCCACGACCGGCAACGTGCCGCTGCTCGGCGCGCGCACCCCGCTCGGCGATCAGGGCTACACCCTTTACGTCGTGCGGCGCCTCGATGCGCCGCTCGCGCAAACCCTCAGCGGCCGCGTAGGAGCGCAGGTTCGTTTCATCGACTACCGCTCCTATCTCAATGCTCCGGTGGGCCCCTTCACCCCGCTATACGCCGCAGCGCTCGCCGATGGCCACTCGGCGGTGCAGCGCGTCGACTCGCAGGACAGCTATGCGGCCGCGGTACCGGTATTCGCCGCGAGCGGTGAGGCGATCGCGCTCATCGAGGCGCGCCTGCCGACGAGCGCAGTCGATACGGCGGCGCGCCACTTCCTCCACCGGCTGCTCGCCGCGGCGCTGTTCCTCGCGGCGCTTGCGGTGCTGGCCTCGGTGATCCTCGGGGGCCTGGTAGCCGGGCCGGTGCGCGCCTTGACTGCCGCTGCCACGCGGCTCGGCCGCGGCGACTTCTCCGCCTCCATACCGGTCGGCGGCGCCGCCGAGGTCGGCGCGCTCGCTCACACCATGGAGGACATGCGCCGCAACCTCATCGAGCTCACCGGCACGCTGCGCCGGCGCGAGGCCGAGGCACGCGCGGTGCTCGGCGGCATCGTCGAAGGCGTCTACGCCGTCGACAAGAACCGCATCATCCGCTACCTCAACCCCCAGGCCGAGCGGCTGCTCGGCGTCTCCTCCGAGGAGGCGGTCGGCCGTTTCTGCGGCGATGTGCTCAAGCCGCGCGAGGAGCACGGCCGCCGGCCCTGCGAGCTGCATTGCCCGATCATCCAGGCACGCGCCGCGGAAAGCGCCAAGGCGGTCGAGCAGCTCGATGCGCGTGCCGGCGGTCCGCGTACCACGGTGATCACGAGCAGCCAGCCGGCCGATGGACTGCAGGTGCAGGTGATCCGCGACGAGACCGAGCTCGAAGCCGTGCGCCGCGCGCGCGACTCGGTGCTCGCCAACATCTCGCACGAGTTCCGCACGCCACTCGCTGCCCAGCTCGCCTCCATCGAGCTGCTGCTCACCGGTCTCGATGAGATGCCGCGCGAGCAGCTGCGCGAGCTGATCAGCTCGCTCGAGCGCAGCACGCTGCGCCTCACGCAGCTGATCGACAATCTGCTCGAGAGCGTGCGCATCGAGTCCGGCCAGCTCGCCATCCGCCAGCAGAGCGTGGCGCTCATCGAAGTCGTCGACGATGCGCGCGCGCTGGTCGCGTCGCTCCTGGCGCAGCGCCGGCAGACCCTCGCCGTGAGCCTGCCCGAGGAGTTGCCGGCAGTGAGCGGTGACAAGACCCGGCTCACGCAGGTGTTCGTCAACCTGCTCGCCAACGCCAACAAGTTCGCTCCCGAGGACAGCGTGGTACGCATCGGGGCCGAGGCGCAGCCGGGCGTAGTGCACGCCTGGGTGGAGGATGAGGGCGCGGGCCCCATGCCGGTCGATGACGCAATGTTGTTCGCGCGCTTTCGCCGCGGCGGCACCGAGCCGGAGCCCGCGGGGCTCGGACTCGGATTGTGGCTGGTGAAGTCGATCATCGACCGCCATGGCGGGCGCGTGGCGTTCGAGCGCACGGCCGCCGGCCGTACGCGCTTCAGTCTCACTCTGCCGGCCGAGGAAATGGCATGAAGGTACTGGTAGCGGACGACGATGCCGAGCTGCGTGAGCTCATCGCATTCACCCTCGCCCAGGCGGGCTATCTGGTGATCAAGGCGAGCGACGGCTCCGCCGCGGTGCGGCTGTTCGGCGAGGAATCTCCAGACCTCGTGGTGCTCGACATCAACATGCCGGGACTCTCCGGCTTTCAGGTGTGCGAGGCGATCCGGGCGCGCTCGCGCGTGCCGGTCATGATGCTGACGGTGCGCGGCGAGGAGGAGGATCTGGTGCGCGCGCTCGGTCTCGGCGCCGATGACTACCTCAACAAGCCCTTCAGCCCACGCACCCTGCTCGCGCGCATCCGCGCACTGCTGCGGCGCGCCGGAATGGAGAGCACCACCCCGGTGGCGGCCGGCCGGATCACGCTCGATCTTAGCGAGCATACCGTGTGTATCGGCGATGCCGAGGCGGTACGGCTCACCAAGCTCGAATTGCGCCTGCTGCAGATGCTGCTGGCCAATGCCAACCACACCGTGACTTCGGAGCGGCTGCTGGTGCAGGTGTGGGGTCACCGCAGCGGCGGGGACCGGCAGTTGCTCAAGCAGCTCGTGCATCGCCTGCGTCAGAAGATCGAAGCGGACCCGGCGGACCCGGCACTGCTGCGCACCGCTGCCGCGGGCTACAAGCTGGTGGTCGACTGAAGCGCGCGTGCCGGCGAAACTGCTTTAACGCGCCGAGATCTGGTCGAAGATCCCGCCATCGCTGAAATGCGTGCGCTGCACGCTCGCCCAGCCGCCGAAGTCGGCGATCGTCGCGAGCTTCAGCTGCGGGAAACGCTGCGCATAGCGTGCCGCGACCTCCGGGTCGCGCGGACGGTAGTAATGGCGCGCGATGATCTCCTGGCCCTGCTTGCTGTAGAGGTAGTCGAGATAGGCGCGCGCGACCTCGCGCGTGCCGTGACGCAGCGCCACGCGCTCCACCACCGCCACGGGCGGCTCGGCCAGTACGCTCACCGAGGGCACGATGATCTCGAGCTTGTCGGCGCCGACCTCGCGCACCGCCAGCATCGCCTCGTTCTCCCAGGTAAGCAGCACGTCGCCCAGGCCGTTGTGCACGAAGGTGGTGGTCGCGCCGCGCGCGCCGGCGTCGAGCACCGGCACATTCGCATACACGCGCCGCAGAAACTCGCGCGCCTGCGCGTCGTCCCCGCCCGGCTGCGCACGGGCCCACGCCCAGGCGGCCAGATAATTCCAGCGGGCGCCGCCCGAGGTCTTCGGATTCGGGGTGATCACCGCCACGCCGGGCCGCACCAGATCGCCCCAGTCACGAATGCCTTTCGGATTGCCCTTGCGCACCACGAACACGATGGTGGAGGTGTAGGGGGAGCTGTTGTCCGGCAACAGGCTTTGCCAGTTGACCGGCAGGAGCTTGCCGGTCGCGGCGATGGCGTCGATATCGGCCGCGAGGGCGAGTGTCACCACATCCGCCGCATTGCCTTCGATCACCGAGCGAGCCTGGGTGGCCGAGCCGCCATGGGACTGCTCGACGCGCACCTGCTGGCCGGTCTTGCCGCGCCAATAACTGGCAAATGCCGCATTGAACTCCACGTACAGCTCGCGGGTCGGGTCGTAGGAGACATTGCGCAGTGTGATGCGCGAGCCACCCGCTGCGCTGCCGCCCTGACCGCAGGAGATCAGCAGCGCAAGTGCCAGAGTTCCGAGGACGAGGGTGCCGGCTCGCATGAGCAGTCGTGTCGATCGCATGGGCGAATGCTAACTGCGCCCCGCTGCGTTGTCAGTCGAAGCGCGGTTACAGCGCGGTTACGGCGGCAGACGCAGCGTGCGGCGCAGGTGCGGCTCGAGGGCGCGGGCAGCATCGTCGACCGTGCACGGTCCGCCGAGCTCGGACAGTTGCGTCATCAGAAGTCCGGTGTAGCCGCACGGATTGATGCGCTCGAAAGGCGCGAGATCGAGCGCCACATTCAGCGCCAGACCGTGATAGCTGCCGCCGCGGCGCACGCGCACGCCGACGCTCGCGAGCTTGCGTCCCTCGACATACACCCCGGGCGCCTCGCGGCGCGCACTGGCGGCGATACCGTAGTCTGCGGCGAGATCGATCACCGCGCGCTCGAGGGCGCTCACGAAATCGCGCACCCCGAGTGCGGCGCGCCGCAAGTCGATGAGCGGATAGACCACGAGCTGGCCCGGGCCGTGGTAGGTGACCTGTCCGCCGCGGTCGATCTGCACCACTGGAATATCGCCCGGTGCGAGCAGGTGCGCGCGGCTGGCACTCACTCCGAGTGTAAAGACCGGCGGATGCTCGAGGAACCAGATCTCATCGGCAGTGGCGGCGTCGCGCTGCGTGGTAAAGCTCTGCATGGCGCGCCAGGTGGGCTCGTATTCGATCAACCCCAGGTGGCGCACCTGCAGCGGGGGCGGCATGTGCGGGGATGCGCCCGCCACGCCCTCTACAGGCGACTCATGGACCAGGGCGCTCATGGTGCGAAGCGCGAATTGTCGAGCCCGGCGTTATTGCGATTCAACGCCTGCTCGGCGCGATAGCTCGAGCGCACCAGCGGACCCGCGACGCATTCGAGAAAACCGAGTGCGAGGGCGCGTTCGCGATAGCGATCGAACTCCGCCGGCGTGACGAAACGCTCGACGCTCAGGTGATTGAGCGTCGGCCGCAGGTACTGCCCCAGGGTGAGGAGGTCGACCGCGGCGGCCCGCAGATCGAGGAGCGTTGCCTCGATTTCGGCCTCCGTCTCGCCTAACCCCAACATGAGACTGCTCTTGGTCAGGACCGCCGGACGGTGGCGCTTGGCGTGTGCGAGCACCGCGAGCGTCTGCTCGTAGCCGGCGCGCGGATCGCGTACTGGATGTGTCAGCCGCCGCACGGTCTCGATGTTCTGTGCGAACACTTCGATGCCCGAATCCACCACGGTTTCGACGTCCGCGGGCACCCCGCGGAAGTCCGGTGTGAGCGCCTCGACCGCCGTGGCGGGATTGCGGCGCTTGATGGCGCGGACGCAGGCCGCGTAGTGTGCCGCGCCGCCATCGGGCAGATCGTCGCGGTCGACGGAGGTGAGCACCACGTAGCGCAGGTTCATCAGCTCGACGGTGCGCGCGGCATTCTCCGGCTCCTCCGCGTCGAGCCAGCCGTGCGGGTTGCCGGTGTCGACCGAGCAGAAGCGGCACGCGCGCGTGCACACCGCCCCCATGAGCATCAGAGTGGCAGTGCCGGCGTTCCAACACTCCCCGATGTTGGGACAGTGAGCCTCTTCGCACACCGTTGCGAGTCGGTGCTCGCGCACGAGCGCACGCACCGCCTGGAAGCCGCTGCCGGTCGGTGCCCGCGCCCGCAGCCATGCCGGCAGCCGCGACGCGGCGGCGCTGCCCGCGCGCGGCGGCTGCGCGGGCAGCCGGCCTACCCCGCCGCGCGCCTTGATGCCGTCACGCACGGCAGTAAACCCTTGAGGGGTAACGTATTTTTCGCCGCTGCGCGGCCGGCTCGGCTCGGTTACGAGCGGGATGCCCAGGAGATCCGCCATGCCCTCATTCTAGCGCAGACACCCGCGCCGCCAGGTTTGCCAGGCGCTCCGCCGTGCCGACGTCGCACCATTGGCCATGGTGCACCTCCCCGCGCACCCGGCCGGCCGCGATGGCCCGATTCAGCAGCGGCAGCAGCGGAAAGCGGCCGGCGGTGCAACCTGCGAAGAATTCGCGGCGGTACACCCCGACACCGCTGTAGGTGAGGCGCTCGCTGTCTCGATTGACCACACGATCGCCCTCGAGTCCGAAGTCCCCGCGCGGGTGGTGTGCAGGGTTCGGAAGCAGCACCAGGTGCGCGTGCGCATCGAGTTCGAGCGCGAGGCGGCCGAAGTCGATGTCGGTCCAGATATCGGCGTTCACCACCAGGAACGGATCGGGACCGAGCAACGGCAGCGCGCGGAAGATGCCGCCGCCGGTCTCGAGCGGTACCGGCCCCTCATCGCTCCAGCTGATGTTCACGCCGAAGCTGCGGCCGTCGCCGAGCGCCGCGCGCAGCTGCGCAGCGAGCCAGGAGAGGTTGATGACGACCTCGTGAATGCCGGCACGCGCGAGCGCCAGCAGATGCCAGGCGATGAGTGCACGGCCGCCCACCTGCACGAGCGGCTTCGGCAGCGAGTCGGTGAGCGGCCGCATGCGCTCGCCGCGCCCGGCCGCCAGCAGCATCGCCCTCAAGGTGTCGGCCCGGCGCGCGCGAGTTCGCGCGCATTGGCGTGCGGCAGCTGCGCCGCCACGCGCTCCTCGAGAAAACGCGCGAAGTCTGCGAGCTCGGAATGACGTGCGCTCGCCTCGCGCACGTAATCCAGCGTGCGCGGCAGGTCGGCCAGGTAGCCTGGCTTGCCATCGCGGTACCAGAGACGGCAGAAGATGCCGAGCACCTTGACGTGCCGCTGTATGCCGATCAGATCGAACCAGCGCAGAAATTCGGCTTCGCTCGCGCCGGCCGGGCCGCCGCACTCGAGCAGCCGCGCGCGAAACGCGCGCACCCAGGACTCGACGCGCGCGCGCGGCCAGGCGATGTAGCAATCCTTGAGCAGCGACACGAGGTCATAGCCAACCGGGCCGCACAGTGCGTCCTGAAAATCGATGATGCCCGGATTGCGCTCCGCGACCACCATGAGGTTGCGCGCGTGGTAATCGCGATGCACGAACACCTGCGGCTGCGCCAGCGCCTCGATGATCAGGAACTCGAAGGCGGCGCGGAGCAGCTCCGTCTCGGCCGCCGAGAGCGTCAGCGCCAGATGGCGCTTCAGGAACCACTCGGGCATCAGCGCCAGCTCGCGTGCCAGCTCACTGCGCCCGTAGGGCGGCAGCTGCGTACACGCCGCGGTGCCGTGCAGTTGGATGTTGGCCAGTGCCGCAAGCGCATCTGCGTACAGCAGCTCGCTGTCACCGCCACGCTCGAGCCGCTGCAGATACGGGGTGGTCCCCAGATCCTCGAGCAGCAGCAGTCCGCGCGTGGCATCTGCTTCATGCACGTGCGGCACGTGCACGCCGATCTCCTCGAGCAGCCGGGATACCTTCAGGTACGGGCGCACGTCTTCTTTTTCGGGCGGTGCGTCCATGACGATGTAGGTCGCAGCGCCGGCAAAGGCGCGGAAATAGCGGCGGAAGCTTGCATCGCTCGAGGCTGGCTCGATGCGCAGGCGCGGCAGCTGGAGCTCGCGCGACAGCCAATCATGGATCAGCGTGAGTCGCGCGTCGTTGTTAGACATCGAGTGAGGATTTTTCCGGTCCGCGTGGCTGTGACGCACCATTATAATGCCGCTCTTCATGCTGCGTTCGAAGCCATATTGGATCGTCATCGCTTCGTTTGGCAGCATCATGCCCGCGGTGCATGCCGAAGAACCTCCCTGTCCGTCACAGAACGAGCAGGCCGGCCTGGCAACACCCGCCGCGCAAACCGCTGCAGCCACCGCGCAAACCAGTGCAGCCGCCGCGCCCGCAGGTACAGCAGCGGCGAATGGCAGTACGGCGGCAGCGGATGGTGGCGCGGCGCAGGCCGCCGGCACGCCGCCAGCTTCCGCGAGCGGCGCCGTCCCGGCCGCCCGCGGCGCCAAGCCAACAGGAGCGGGCATGGGTGCGATCAGCGTCACGAGCGATCAGGCGACGCTCGGTGTCGATGGCAATGCGACGCTCCGGGGTAACGTCGATGCGCGCCAGGGCGAACGCGAGATCCGTGCGGATCAGATCGAGTACGACTCCAAGAGCGGTGCGATGCGCAGTGACGGGCACATCGACTACCAGGACCCGCTGGTGCATGTCGCCGGGTCCGGCGGCAGCTACTCGGCCGCCTCGGGGGCGGAGTTCCGCGATGCGCAGTTCAACCTGCGCCAGCGCGCCGCACGTGGCTCCGCGCAGGACCTGGCGCTCACTCCCGCCGGACAGGTGGACCTGAAGGGCGTGACCTTCACTACCTGTCCACTGCACGATGAGAGCTGGCACATCAAGGCCGACAGCATCGTGCTCGACACCCATGACAAGATCGGCACCGGTCGCAATGCGCGTGTCGATTTCATGGGAGTGCCGCTCCTGTACCTGCCGTGGCTGAGCTTCCCACTCTCGAGCGAGCGCAAGAGCGGCTTCCTCTTCCCGAGTATCGGCAACACCTCGATCAACGGCGTGCAGCTGTCGGTTCCCTATTACTGGAACATCGCGCCGAACGTCGACTTTACCTTCCAGCCGATTCTCTACAGCAAGGCGGGCATCGACCTCGGCGGAGATTTCCGCCAGATGACCGAGAGCCAGCGTGGCGAGCTCGACTGGAACTATATCCCCTACGACAGAGCCTACGGGGCCACCCGCAGCCGCGTGCAGCTCACCGAGCTCGCCGACCTGCCCTGGGACTGGCGGCTGAATGTGAGCGCCGCGAATGTGAGCGACCGGCAGTATTTCGAGGACTTTTCCAAGGGTCCGGAAGGCGCGAGCACCGCCTTCCTCGAGCGGCGCGCCACGTTCTCCTACCGCAGCGAGCACTGGAGCGTCGATGCCGAGGCGCAGCAGTACCAGACCATCGACTACACGCTCGCCGAGCCCGACCGTCCCTATGCGCGGGTGCCACACCTGGCTGTAGACGCTGCCGACACGCTCGGTCCGAATGGAGTGCTGCGTTACGGCTTCTATTCCGAGCTGGTCAACTTCCAACACACGGAAGCACCCGAGGAGGTCACCACCGGCTGGCGCGCGGATGTCATGCCGCTGGCATCGCTCGACCTGACCGGGCCGGGATATTTCCTGCGACCGGCCTTCGCCTGGCGGGCGACGCAGTACGAGCTCGACACTCTCGGGCCGGGCCAGACCAAGCGCTCGCCGTCGCGCACGTTGCCGATCACCAGCGTCGATACTGGCCTCCTGTTCGAGCGGCCGGCCGGCTCGCGCGCTCAGCGGCGGCTCACCCTCGAGCCGCGCATCATGTACCTCGATGTGCCCTATCGCTCGCAGGACCAGCTGCCGGTGTTCGATACCGCGATCCCGGATCTCAATCCGGTGCAGCTGTTCCGCACCAATCGCTACGTCGGCGCCGACCGTGTGAGCGATGCCAACCAGGTGAGCGTGGGCCTCACGAGCCGCCTGCTCGATGCACAGAACGGCCGGCAGTTCATCGCCGGCACCTTCGGTCAGATCTACTATTTCGAGATTCCACGCGTGACGCTCCCCGGGGAGACACCGATCACCACGGGGCGCTCGAACTGGGTGGCCCAGCTATCCCTCACGGCATTCGAGGACTGGAGCGTCGATGCCGGGGTGCAGTGGGACCCCCAGAATCAACGCAGCGAACGCAGCACCGTGAACCTGCAGTACAAGCCGGCCCCGAATGCGCTCATCAACCTCGCGTACCGCTACGAGCGCTTCACCACGACGACCGAGCTCGTACCGCAGGAGATCAACGGCGGCGAGCAGCTGGTCGCGACCCCCGTGCAACAAGGGTACGATCAGGTAGAGTTTTCCGCCGCCTGGCCGGTGAAGCGCAGCTGGGAGGTGTTCCTCAGGGAGGTCTACTCGCTCCGTGACCCCCAGCAGCCGCACGGCCAGGAACTGGAGCGTTTCATCGGCTTCGAGTACCGTGCATGCTGCTGGCGTGTCCGGCTGGGGGCACGGCGGTACGTCAATAGCCACGACCCGAACGCCGGCCAGACCACCGGTGTATGGCTGCAGCTGGAACTCGCGGGATTGGCCGGTGTCGGATCGGCGTCGGATAGCTTCCTCAGGGAGGAGATCCGCGGCTATACGCCCGTCGCACCCAATGTCAAGGCCCAGGGTCCGCTGAAGGCCATCTGGTGAGGGAAGTTCCAAGAACCATGCGGCAGATTGCGATCTCTTCGATCCCGATGTGGATGGTGCTGGGGCTTTGCGCCCTGGCGGTGCACGGCAGCGCCCGGGCGCAGACCCGTGAGCTTGCCACCCAGGGAGAGCTCCTCGACCGGGTGGTGGCGATAGTCAACGACGGCGTGGTGCTCAACAGCGACCTCGATGCGCAGGTGGATTCCGTCAGCGAACGGCTGCGACAGCAGAAACTCGAGCTGCCGCCGCAGAACGTGCTGCGGCAGCAGGTGCTGGAGCGTCTGGTGCTGCAGGAGATCCAGCTGCAGCGCGCCAATCACGCTGGTGTCAAGGTGTCCGACGAGATGCTGAACGCGGCGCTGCAGGACGTGGCGAAGCGCAACGGCCTGACGCTCACTCAGCTGCCCGAGGCGCTGGCAAAGCAGGGAGGCGATTACGCGGAGTACCGCGAGGAGATCCGCAAGGAGATGATGCTGCAGCTGCTGCGGCAACGCGATGTGCTGCAACACATCAGCGTAACGCCGCGCGAGATCGATCAGTTCCTCGACCGGCAGGCGAAGGCGCCCTCGGAACGCAACGAGTACAACGTCTCGCACATCCTCATCGCAGTCGGCCAGGAGGCAACCGCGGGACAGCAGGACCTGGCAGCCAAGCGCGCCCAGGAAGTCTACCAGCGTGCCAAGTCCGGTGAGGACTTCGCCAAGCTCGCGGTGGCTTATTCCAACAGTCAGACCGCGCTCGAGGGCGGGGCGCTCGGCTGGCGCAAGGGAAGCGAGCTGCCGACCTTTCTCGCCGACATCATCGCCAAGCTCAAACCCGGCGAGGTCAGTGAGCCGCTGCGCACCCCGACCGGTTACCACATCATTCGCCTCAACGAGATCCGCGGCGGCAGCGAAACTGCCGTCGAAAACCAGGTGCACGTGCGGCACATTCTCATGAAGACCAACGAGCTCGCCGACGATGCCACCGTGCGCGGCAAGCTCGCGGCGCTGCGCGAGCGTGTTCTCAAGGGCGAGGACTTCGCCGCCATCGCCCAGGTTACCTCGCAGGATCCGGGCTCGGCGGCCGATGGGGGCGATCTCGGCTGGAGCGGGCCGGGCACGTTTGCGCCCGAGTTCGAGCAGGTCATCTCCACACTGAAGGATGGCGAGATCAGCGAGCCTTTCCGCACCCAGTACGGCTGGCACATCGCACAGATGCTCGGCCACCGCGAATTCGACAACACCGATGAAATCAAGCGCCGCCAGGCCATGGAGGCCATCCGCGCCAGCAAGGCCGACGAGGAAACCGAGTTGTGGCTGCGGCGCATGAGGGACGAGGCGTACGTCGAATACAAGTCATAGCGACGCGCGGTGATTGCCCGTATTGCGCTCACCAGTGGAGAGCCGGCGGGGATCGGGCCGGAGCTGTGTCTGCTGCTGGCAACGCAGGAGTTGCCGTGTGAGCTGGTGTGCCTCGGCGATCGGCGGCTCCTCGAGGAACGCGCGCGTGCCCTGCGGCTCGGTGTGCGCCTGCGCGACTACCCGCATGCGTCTCCAGGGCAGCCCGCGGCTCACCAGCCCGGCGAGCTCTGCGTTGCGCATCTGCCCCTCGCCACGGCGAGCATCCCGGGGCGGCCGGACCCTGCCAATGCGCGCTACGTGCTGGCGCTCCTCGATCGCGCGATCGAGGGTGCGCTCGCCGGGGAGTTCCACGCCCTGGTGACCGCGCCCGTGCACAAGGGCGTGATCAACGATGCCGGCATCGCCTTCAGCGGGCACACTGAATACCTCCAGCAGCGTACGCACAGTGAGCGCGCGGTAATGCTGCTCACCGCGGGCGCGCTGCGCGTCGCGCTCGCCACTACCCATCTACCGCTGCGCGCGGTGAGCGACGCCATCAGTGCCGATCTGTTGTGCGAGGTGGCCGCAATCCTGGCGCGCGAGCTCGCCGCGCGCTTCGGGGTGCCTGCGCCGCGCATCGCGGTCTGCGGCCTCAACCCGCACGCCGGCGAAGGCGGTCACCTCGGAGACGAGGAGCTGCGCATCATCGGCCCCGCGGTAGCGCAGATGCGCGCGGCGGGCATCCGCGCCAGTGGGCCGTTGCCGGCCGACACCGTGTTCGTGCCGCAGGTGCTCGCCGACTTCGACGCGGTGCTCGCCATGTACCACGACCAGGGTCTGCCGGTGATCAAGCACGCCGGCTTCGAGCGCGCCGTCAACGTGACGCTCGGCCTGCCGCTCATTCGTACCTCCCCCGATCACGGTACCGCCCTGGACCTCGCCGGCACCGGCCGCGCCGACCCTGCGAGCCTCGTTGCGGCGGTGCAGCTCGCAAGCCAGCTCGCGGCGCAGCGGTGATGCCGGTGGCGGCCCGCGCCGGGGTACCGCCACGCCGCAAGCGCTTCGGCCAGCACTTTCTGCACGACCCGCGCATCCTCGGACGCATCGTGCAGGCGCTCGCCGCTCAGCCTGGCGATCACCTGGTAGAAATCGGCCCAGGCCGCGGGGCACTCACCGCGCGGCTGCTGGCGATCCCTGGCATCACGCTCGACGCCATCGAGATCGATCGCGACCTCGCGGACCTGCTGCGAGCGCAGTTCAGCGACGCACCGCGCCATGCCCTGCATGCGCAAGATGCGCTCGGATTCGACTTCAGCGCGCTCGCGCGTCAGCGCGGCGGGCCGCTGCGCATCGTCGGGAATCTGCCCTACAACATCTCCACTCCGCTGCTGTTCCATTTACTGCACCACGCAGATGCGATCATCGACCTCACCCTCATGCTACAGCGGGAAGTGGCGGCCCGGCTCGCGGCTGCCTCCGGGGATAGGGACTATGGACGCCTGAGTGTGATGCTCGCCCCGCGCCTGCAGGTCACGCGCCTCTTCGATGTCGGACCCGGGGCCTTCCAGCCGCCGCCGCGTGTATGGTCGGCGGTGGTCCGGCTCACCGTACGGACGCGGCCCCTGTTTCCACTGAGTCCGCGCTATGCGCAGGTCGTGGCCGCCGCCTTCGGCCAGCGCCGCAAGACGCTGCGTAATGCATTAAGTCAGGTGCTCACGGCCGATGAGATCCGCGCCTGTGGCATCGATCCCGGGGCCCGGCCCGAAACGCTCGCGCCGGCGGCTTTCAACACCCTGGCCGAGGTGGCGGGCCGCGCAGCTCTCGACCGCGCGCGCGGCGGACGTTAGGCTTCCACTCCACGAACGCAAATGGGGGGTGCAATGGCGGTTTACCGTCGTGTGCTGCTGGTCGTCGACCTGACCGATGACAGCCTCCCGATCGGCCGCAAAGCGCAGGCGCTCGCCGCCACTCTGGGCGCCGAGGTCGAGCTGCTGCACGTCGTGGAGTTCGTGCCGGTCGAGCCGATGGGCGAGACTCTCATGCCCGCGGTGCAGATCGAGGAGGAACTGTTGCAGCGCGCGCAGCAGCGGCTCGCGGCGCTCGCTGCCGAGCTGGGCCTCGCCGGCGCGCACTGCCGGGTGGAAAGCGGCAACGTGAAGTCGGAGATCGTGCGCGTGGCGCGCGAGCGGCAGACCGATCTCATCGTGCTCGGCAGCCGCGAGCGCCATGGACTCTCGATACTCGTTAACCTCACCGAAGACACGGTGCTGCATGCCGCGCCGTGTGACGTGCTCGCGATGCGCGCGCGCTCCTGAGCACCGGCACTTCCCGAACGCTTATATGTCTTCTCCCGAGCAGTCTTCTCCCGAGCACCGCATCCGGGTCGACGTCGAGACGAGCTACCTCGATGAGCAGTCGGACCCGCGCCAGAGCCGCTACGTGTTCGCCTACACCATCACCATCCGCAACGAAGGCCAGGTGGCGGCGCGGCTGCTGACCCGTCATTGGGTAATCACCGATGCCAACGGCAAGGTCGAAGAGGTGCATGGCGACGGTGTGGTGGGGGAGCAGCCTTACCTCAAACCCGGTCAGGGCTTCCGCTACTCGAGCGGCGCCGTCATCCAGACGCCGGTCGGCTCCATGCAGGGCAGTTACCAGATGCTCGCCGACGATGGCGCGCAGTTCGACGCACCCATCGAGCCCTTCCGCCTTGCGATGCCTGGCATCCTGCAGTGACGCGCTATGCCATCGGGGACTTGCAGGGGTGTGATGAGGAACTGCGCGCCCTCCTCGCGCGGCTGAAGTTCTCCGCCGATCGGGACCGGCTGTGGTTCGTCGGCGACCTGGTAAACCGCGGACCGGGCTCGCTTGCCACGTTGCGCATCGTGCGCGCGCTTGGCGACAACGCCGTGGTCGTACTCGGCAATCATGATCTGCACTTGCTCGCGGTGGCCTGCGGCGTCCAGCGGCGTCGCCGCAGCGACACGCTCGATGAGGTGCTGGCAGCGCCGGACCGTGACACGCTCATCGAGTGGCTGTTGACGCGGCCGCTCGCGTACGCTGAAGGGCGCGATCTCATGGTGCACGCCGGCGTCGTGCCGCAGTGGACGGCCGCGCGCACGCTGGCGCTGGCGGACGAGGTCAGCGCGGCGCTGCGCCGCGATGCGCGCGCGCTCCTCGAGCACATGTACGGCGATGAGCCCGAGCGCTGGGACGAGCGGCTCGCGGCACCCGAGCGGCTGCGGTTCATCATCAACGTGCTGACGAGGCTGCGGCTGTGCACTGCCGATGGGCGCGTGGACACCAGCCTCAAGGGTCCGCCGCCCCCGCCACCCTCGCCGCTGCGGCCGTGGTTCGAGCACCCGCAGCGAGCGACGCGCAACGCGCGCGTCGTGTTTGGTCACTGGTCGGCGCTCGGGCTGGTCCAGCAGCCGGACGTGCTCGGGCTCGACAGCGGCTGCGTCTGGGGTGGCAGCCTCACCGCGGTCGACCTCGACCGCGAGCGCCCCCCGTTTAGCGTGCCCTGCGCCGCCTACCAGCAGATCGCCGGGAACTGAGGCGCCGCGCAGCGCAGGACCCCTGGCGCGCTACCCTGGCCGTATCGGGTGGGCGGCGTGAGTCTCGGTGGTGGGCGTCGGGGGCGGACCCCAGGCCACGGCGATCTCCGGAGTCTTCGCCGTGTAGACCTCGGGTGCGAGCTCGAGGTCGACAGACTTGGCGGCTCCGGGAACGATGGGCAGCACTACGCGCTCCGCACCGCGCACATCGAGCTCGCCGACCGCGCCCGGCGTGACGCGCAGCGCCACGCGCACTGGCCACCCCTCCGCGGGGGGGCGCAGGGTGAGTGTGCCACTGCCGCTGGCGGCAGTGAGGTCGACGACCAACGTGTTGCGCTTCCAGTACTGCGCCACCGCCGCAGCCGCGCCACTGCCGCCAACGTCGAGGTAGTGGACCGCCTGCGGCGCGGCAGGCGGCTGCTTGTGCCAGGGCCAATGCAGGGGCGAGCACCCGGCGGCGGCGAGGGTGATCATCAGGACCGCTGAGCGCAGCCGGGCACCATGAGGTCTGAGTCGCATCCCATGAACTCCTCGTTTCACCCGGCGTACCATACGGAGGCACGGAGGCCACATGCAATCCCTGCAGGCATTCAACTTGCGCCAATGGATCGATGCGAACCGCGCGCAGCTGCGCCCACCGGTCGGCAACAAGCGTGTGTTTCGCGACGGCGACTTCATCATCATGGTGGTCGGCGGCCCGAATGCGCGTAAGGACTACCACGTCGACCCCGGCGAGGAGTTCTTCTATCAGCTGGAAGGCGACATGGTGCTGAGGACCAGGCAGGAGGGCCGCGCCGTGGATCTGCCGATCCGCGCCGGGGAGGTGCTGCTGCTGCCACCGAAGGTGCCGCACTCGCCGCAGCGTCCGGCCAACACGGTGGGTCTCGTCATCGAGCGCGCGCGCCGCAGCGGCGAGCTCGATGGCTTCCAGTGGTACTGCGAGCGCTGCGGGAATCTGCTGTACGAGGAGTTCTTCGAGCTCACCGACATCGAGAAGCAGTTCCCGCCCGTGTTCGAGCGGTTCTTCGCCAGCGCAGCAAAGCGCACCTGCGCGCGCTGTCACGTGGTCATGGAGCGCACCTGAGGTGCAGGCACGCGTCGTGATCGATAGACGGGAGTTCGCCGTCGATCTCGCGCGCCCGATGGACCTTGCACTCGAGCTGGATTTCGCAGGCCCCCAACCACGGCATTTCGGCGCTCCGCGGGCGAGCTCGCGTGCGTACGAGACCCCAGGTTCCGAGTTTCGTGGCTCGGTCGAGCGTGGCTCGAGCTGTAACTGCGAGATGATCACGCTCATCCCGCACTGCAACGGCACGCACACCGAATGCACCGGGCACCTCACCCGCGAGCGCCTGGACGCGTGGCGCGTCGTTCCGGCAGGCCTCGTGCCGGCAGTGTTGCTGTCGGTGGCCGCCGAAGCCCCCGGCGGGGAAGGCAGCTATCCGCTGCCGCAGCCCGGCGACCATCTCGTCACGCGCCGCGCACTGGAGCAGGCCTGGCCGGCGCAGTTGCCGTTCCACCCCCGCGCCATGGTCATCCGCACGCTCCCCAACGGGCAGGACAAGCGCGCGCGCGACTATAGCGGACAGACCCCACCGTACCTGTCGCAGGAAGCTGCGGAGCTGCTGGTGAGCCGCGGCGTGCTGCACCTGGTGGTCGATCTGCCCTCCATCGACCGCGCGCACGATGAGGGCCGGCTCACGGCGCACCGGCTGTTCTTCGGGCTGCCGCGCGGCAGTGTGCGGCTCGCCGAGGCAACGCGCGCGGCCGCAACCATCACCGAGCTCGCCTTCGTTCCCGAAGCGCTCACCGATGGCGCCTATCTTCTCGAGCTGCAGGTGCCGGCGCTTGGCGGCGATGCGGTGCCGAGCCGCCCGCTGCTGTACCCCCTGACGCAGTGCGCCGCATGAGCACGGCGCACACACTCGCGGCTGCACGCGAGCGCGATGCGCGCGATCCGCTCGCGGGCTTTCGCGAGCGTTTCGCGCTGCCGCCGGATGCCGGCGGGCAACCGCTCGTGTATCTCTGCGGACACTCGCTCGGACTCTTGCCGCTTGCGGCCCGCGCGCTGGTGAACGAAGAGCTCGAAGAGTGGGCGCAGCTCGCGGTGCAGGCGCACGAGCAAGGTCAGCGCCCGTGGATTCCCTATCACCAGAATCTGACCGCCGGACTCGCCGCGCTCGCTGGCGCGCGACCCGATGAAGTCATCGCCATGAACTCGCTCACGGTGAACCTGCACCTGATGCTGGCGAGCTTCTACCGGCCGCAAGGCAGGCGCACCCGCATCCTGATGGAGGCCGGCGCATTCGCCTCGGATCGGCACGCCGTGACTTCGCAGATCGCCTGGCATGGGCTGGACCCGCAGGACGCACTGCTCGAGCTGCCACCGTCCGCAGGCACAGCCACGCTGCCCGAGGAGCTCATCGAAGCGTCCCTCGCCCGCCACGCTGGGCAGATCGCGCTCGTGCTGTGGCCCGGGGTGCAGTTCCGCACCGGCCAGGCCTTCGACCTCGAGCGCATCGCGCGCGCCGCACATGCCGCAGGCGCGGTCGCGGGCTTCGACCTCGCACACTCCATTGGTAACACCCCGCTCGCGCTGCACGCGGCGGACGCCGACTTCGCCGTGTGGTGCAGCTACAAGTATCTCAATGGCGGGCCCGGCGCGATCGGCGGCTGCTTCGTGCACCAGCGGCACAGCGAGGCCCAACCGCGCACGGCTCACGGCGGCACGCTGCCCGGCACGCGCCTGGCTGGCTGGTGGGGCCACGAGGAGCAGACTCGCTTTCTCATGGAGCCGCAATTCCGCGCAGCGCCCGGAGCCGCCGCCTGGCAGATCAGTAACCCGCCGATTCTGGCCGCCGCCCCGCTCATCGCCTCGTTGTCGATCTTCCTGCAGGCCGGCATGGAGGCGCTGCGTGCCAAGTCAATCGCGCTCACCGGTTTCCTCGAGGAGCTGCTGCAACCGCTCGCGCCCGAGGTGGAGATCCTGACGCCGCGCGACCCCGAACGCCGCGGCTGTCAGCTCTCGCTGCGCCTTGCCGCAGGTGAACGCCACGGCAGGCAGGTGTTCGATGCACTCGCCGACCGCGGCATGGTCTGTGACTGGCGCTCACCCGACATCATTCGCGTGGCTCCAGTGCCGCTTTACAACCGCTTCGAGGACGTGTGGCGCTTCGCAGGCGCGCTCAGCGAGATACTGCAGGCGGCCGCATGACCCTGCCTGCGCCGGCGCGGGTAAACATCGTAGGAGCGGGACTCGCCGGCGCGCTGCTCGCGCTGCTGCTCGCACGCCGTGGAATCGCGGTCACGCTGTACGAGCGGCGCGCGGATCCCCGCCAGTCGCTACCGGAACGCGGCCGCTCGATCAATCTGGCGCTCGCGGCGCGCGGGTTGCGTGCACTCGAGCGCGCCGCGGTGCTCGAGCGTGTCCGACCGCTGTTGATCGAGATGCGCGGACGCATGATCCACGAGCGCGGCGGCACAACCCTGCTGCAGGCCTACGGGCAGCGCGAGCACGAGGTCATATATTCGGTGGGCCGCGCGGAGCTGAACCGGGTGCTCATCGAAGCGGCCACGCGGCACGCGAACGTCACGGTGCGTTTCAACCAGCAGTGCCTGGGTGTGAACGTGGGCGCGCAGCAGCTCCTGTTCCGTGATGCCCTGCAGGCCGCTGCCTATCAGCTGCCGCTCGTGCCCACCATCGCCACCGATGGTGCAGGCTCGGCTGTGCGCGCCAGCCTCGCCACGGCAGGCCTGCTCGCGGTGCGCGAGGAGTGGCTCGACCACGACTACAAAGAGCTCACCCTGCCGCCAGCCGCGGCCGGCACACTCGAGCGGCATGCGCTGCATATATGGCCGCGCGGCGGCTTCATGCTGATCGCGCTGCCGAATACCGACGGGAGTTTCACCGCCACGCTCTTCCTCGCGCGCACCGGCCCGGTGAGCTTCGCCGCGCTCGCCTCGGCGGAGGCGGTGCAGCAGTTCTTCGCGCGGGAATTCGCCGACGCGTTGCCACTGCTGCCGGATCTGGCGGCGCAGTTCGCCGCCCACCCGCAGGGCCAGCTCGGTACGATCCACGCGGCGCCCTGGCACATCGCAGGGGCGCTGCTGCTGCTCGGCGATGCCGCACATGCCATCGTGCCCTTCCATGGCCAGGGTATGAATGCGGCATTCGAGGACTGCGCCGAGCTCGATGCCCTGCTCGATGGGGCCGACAGCTGGTCGGAGCTGTTCGCGCGCTTCGAGCAGTCGCGCCGCGAAAACAGCGCGGCTATCGCGCAGATGGCGCTGGAGAACTACCTGGAGATGCGCGATACCGTTCTCGATGCCGGCTTCCTGCGCCGCAAAGCACTCGCCATGGCGCTCGAGCGGCGCTTCCCGGACCGGTTCATCCCGCGCTATTCGATGGTCATGTTCCACCCGGAGATACCCTATGCCGAAGCGCGGCGGCGCGGAACGCTGCAGGAGCAGCTGTTGCAGGAGCTGGACACCGCGGCGGCGGGGGCGGATTCGCCGCTCGCCGAGCGGCTGGTCCAGGCGCGGCTGCCCCCGCTGCGGGCGGAGCCGCCGGGAGCGCTGCGCCCCACTCACTGATTTGACCACGGACATCCGGGTGCACCGGCCGAGAGACCGGCGCGGCTTCCGGCGTCAGTGCTGCCGCGGCACCTCGGGAGCGTTGCGGCGCTCGAGGGTGACGAAGGTGAGCGGATACTCATGGCTTTCGTCCGCAGGCTGGCTGCTGTATTCGACGTCCGCCCATTGCGTCGCGTCGAACTCGGGGAAGGTGATATCCCCCGGGATGTCGGCGTGCACGTGCGTCAGGTAGATGCGGCGTGCGACCGGAAGCACCAAACGATAGATTTCCGCTCCGCCGATCGCGACCAGCTCATCGCTCGCGGCCGCCTGGGTCAGCGCCTCCTCGACCGAATGAACCACCAGCACGCCGGGCGCAAACCAGTTGCGGTCGCGTGTCAGAACCAGGTTGATCCGCCCGGGCAGCGGGCGGCCGATCGACTCGAAGGTCTTGCGGCCCATGAGTATCGGCTTACTGAGGGTGAAGGCGCGAAAGCGCTTGAGATCCTCGGGCAGTCGCCAAGGCAGGGAGTTGTCGCGGCCGATGACACCGTTCTGAGCCATGGCGACGATCAGCGAGATGAACGGTGGCTCGGCGCTCATGGCGGCGGATTATTGCAGATCGCGAAGCCGCAAAGTCAACTGTCTCCATCCAGACGCCGTGCCGGACCCGAGAAATCACCCGTCTCGATGGTCGGTCACTAACACGCTGCGCGCGTGAAGCGTGACTTGTCGGGGTGGCCGTCAGATCTCGACTGCGGTGTTGAGAATGACGACATCGCGAAACGGCATGCGGAAGAACTCCGCCGCCTGCGTGCTGTACTGCTGCATGCGGGCGAACAGCCGCCGCTGCAGTCCGCGCAGCCCGGTGAGAGGCCGGGCGCGGACCACGTGTCGGCCGACGAAGAACGAGCTGTCCTCGGTGAATACCCGCAGTCCGCGCGCCCGGCAGGCCTTGAGCGATTCCGCCACATCCGGAGTCTCCATGAAGCCAAAGCGCGCGGTTACATAGAACACCCCAGGGAGCACCTCCTCGATCTGCAGCCGCCGCACCGGATCCTGCCGCGGCGTGTCGGCGATCTCGACGTTGAGGATGATGACGCGCTGGTGCACCACACCGTTGTGCTCGATGTTGCGAATGAGCGCCGAGGGCACCAGGTGCGGATTGCTCGCCAGGAACACTCCGGTGCCAGGCACGCGGTGCACTCCGGCCACCAGCTTCGGCAGCTCGCCCCGGGGCACGGCCAGTTTGGCGAGCGCGGCGCGCAGCTCCAGCCGACCGTTGCGCCAGGTAGTGAAGATCAGACACAGGATCGCGCCCAGTGTGAGCGGGATCCAGCCGCCGGTCGGCACCTTGGTCATGTTGCCGGCCACGTATGCGAGGTCGGTCACCAGCAGCAACCCGAATATGCCGCCGACCCGCCACTTGGGCCAGTTCCACTGCGTCGCGGCGACGAAGGCGCCGAGCACCGTGGTAACGACCATCGTGCCGACGACCGCGGCACCGTAGGCGCCCGAGAGCGCATCGGATGAGCCGAAACCAACGACGAAGCCGCACACGGCGATGAACACCAGCCAGTTGACCATCGGCACGTAGATCTGTCCATGCTCGAGCGCCGAGGTCTGCAGCACGCGCAGCCGCGGCAGCAGGTCGAGGTGCACGGCCTGGCGAGCCATGGAGAAAGCTCCGGAGATGACGGCCTGAGAGGCAATGACGGTGGCGGCGGTCGCGAGCAGCAGCAGCCACGGCAGCACCGCGGGCGGCACGAGTTGGTAGAGCGGATGCTCGATGGGCTTGCCGAGCTCGAGCAGCAGCGCGCCCTGGCCGAAATAGTCGATGACCAGCGCGGGCAGGACCAGCGTGTACCAGGAGACCCTCACCGGCGTGCGGCCGAAGTGCCCCATGTCGGCGTACAGCGCTTCGGCACCGGTGAGCGCCAGAAAGATCGCACCGATCACGGCGAGCGCGACCTGCGGACGGTGCACGAGCAGCCCGACGCCCTCGAGCGGGTTGAGCGCCGCGAGCACCTGTGGATGGCGCAGGATTGGAAATATCCCGATCGCCGCGATCACTACGAACCACAGCACCATGACGGGCCCGAACAGGCTGCCGACGCGCGCGGTGCCGTGCCGCTGATAGGCGAACAGCACCGCGAGTACCAGCAGAGTGATCGGCACGACCGCCTGCTTCAGATCGGGACTGAGCAGCTCGAGTCCCTCCACCGCGCTCAGCACCGAGATGGCGGGTGTGATGAGCGCATCGCAAAAGAAAAACGCGGTGCCGGCGAGCGCCAGTGCGACGGCCACCTTGCCCCAGGTGCTGCCATGGATCAGCCGCCGCTGCGCGAGCGAGAACAGCGCCAGGATGCCGCCCTCCCCCTCGTTATCGGCACGCATGATGATGGTCACGTACTTGAGCGTTACCGAGATGGCGAGCGCCCAGAAGATGAGTGACAGCACCCCGAGCACCGCCCGGGCATCGAAGCTACCGGCCTCGCCCACCGCCTGTTGCAGGGCGTAGAGGGGACTCGTGCCGATGTCGCCGTAGACGATGCCCGTTGCGCCGACGATCGATGACACGGTGAGGCGGCGCGACTGATTCATGTGACTCGGCGAGGCCGCTAAGGCGCTCAGCGCTGCGGCGCACGCCGCGGGCTTTGCACTCTGTACTGCGGCGGCCAAAGCATGCTGCCGCGGCAGCGCTTGCTGCCGCAGCGGCAGGCGAAGATCGCATCGACATCCGGCGGGTCATCGGGCTCGCGCTGGATCTGATAGTCGTAGGTCAGCTCCGCACCCGGCTCGATGGCGCGCACCGCTTCGATGAACACGCGGCGGTCCTCGATCACCGACTCGCAGTTCGGATCGCAGGCATGGTTGATGAAGCGCGCCTCGTTGCCACCGACGCCGGCATCGATGACCGTGCGCTCATCGACGATGAAGAGGAAAGTGTGGGCGTCGCTGGAATCCTTGTCCTCGTAGCGGCGGTCAGCTTCCGCATGCGATACCCGCTCACCGAGATACTCGATGATGCGCATGCCCTTGGGGATGCGCTGCCTGGCGAACACGCCGAGGCCGTGCAGCGGCGATGCGCGCACCTCGATGGCCGGCCCGGCGCCATTACGCGCGGGGCTCATACCGCCACCGGTGCGCGGATCGGTGCATGGTGCTGGTAGTCGCGGAACTCGAAGTCCTCGTAGCGGTAGTCGAAGATGCTCGGCGGCCGGCGGCGGATGCGCAGTGTTGGTGCGGGCAGCGGAGTGCGCTGCAGTTGCAGCTCCGCCTGCTCGAGATGATTGAGGTACAGGTGACAATCGCCACCGGTCCAGACGAGCTCGCCGGGAATGAAGTCGCACTGCTGCGCGAACAGGTGCGTGAGCAGCGCGTAGCTGGCGATGTTGAACGGTACCCCGAGAAAAACGTCGGCGCTGCGCTGGTACACCTGGCACGACAGGCGCCCGGCGGCCACGTACAACTGAAAGAACGCATGGCAGGGCTCGAGCCGCATGTGCTCGAGCTCGCCCACGTTCCAGGCGCTCACCAGGATGCGGCGCGAGTCGGGATTGCGCCCGAGCAGCTCGATCGCGCGCGAGATCTGATCGATGTGCCGGCCATCGGCACTGGCCCAGGCGCGCCACTGCCGTCCGTACACCGGGCCGAGCTCGCCGTGCTCATCCGCCCACTCATCCCAGATGGTGATGCCATGCTCGCGCAGCCACGCCACGTTGGTCTCGCCGCGCAGGAACCAGAGCAACTCGTACACTACGGACGGCAGATGGATCTTCTTGGTGGTGACGAGCGGAAAACCCGTGCCCAGATCGAAGCGCAGCTGCTCGCCGAACAGCGACAGCGTCCCGGTGCCGGTACGGTCCGCCTTGCGCACACCGCGGGTACGTATGCGCTGCAGCAGCTCGAGATACGGCTTCATGAGGCCGCCGTCACCTGCGCGGCGGCGAAGTTGCCCGAGGGTTGGCGCGCGCGGTAAGCCCAGGCGAACATGCCGACGCCCACCAGGATCATGGGCAACGACAGCACCTGTCCCTCCGTCAACCAGCCGCCGGCGAGATAGCCGATGTGCTCATCCGGCACACGCACGAACTCGATCAGGAAACGTGCCACACCATACATCAGCAGAAACAACCCCGAGGGCGCGAGGCGCGGCCGCGGGCGCGAGGTGAACCACCACAACACCGCGAACAGCAGCAGGCCTTCCAGCGCCGCCTCGTACAGCTGGGAAGGATGGCGCACGACGCCGTTTACCCGGAATCCCCACGGCACCGTGGTCACCTTGCCCCACAGCTCGCTGTTGATGAAGTTGCCGATGCGGCCGAAGAACAGTCCGAGCGCCGGCAGCGGCGCGGTGAAATCGTAGACGTCCGCGGCGTTGCGGCCGCGACGCCACGCGAACAGCGTGAGCGCCACGATCACCCCGATGAGGCCGCCGTGAAAGGACATGCCGCCCTCCCAGATCTTCAGGGGATACCACGGGTCGGTCGCCCAGAAGCTGAGACCGTAGAACAGCACGTAGCCGATGCGGCCGCCGAAGATCACCCCGAGCATCGCGAAGAAGATCAGATCATCGACATCCTGCGGCTTCCAGGTGGAGTCCGCGCGTGCCGCGCGCCGCCGCGCGAGCCACCAGGCCGCGGCGAAGCCGAGCAGGTACATGATTCCGTACCAGTGAACCTTGACGCGACCGATCTCGAAGGCTATCGGGTTGAATCCGGGATAGACGAGCATGGGGCGGGAAGTTTAGCCGACCGCGCGTGTCGCGCGGCAGAAGAACGCTTTGAGGTAACGGCTTTCCGGAATCGCAGGGTGCAGCGGGTGGTCCGGCGACTGCCCGCCCGCCTCGAGGATCTGCACGAACCGCCCGCTGTGCCGGGCGGCCGCCTGAATGGCTTCGAGCAGCTGCTCGGCGGCGAGGTGATAGGAGCAGGAGCACGACACCAGCAACCCACCGTCCGCGAGCAGTGCGAGTGCCAGCTGGTTGAGCTTGCGGTAGGCGGCCTGCCCCTGCGGAATATCCTTCTTGCGCTTGATGAAGGCGGGCGGGTCGAGCACGACCACATCGAACTGCTCGCCCTGCGCGATGAGCATCTTGAGCGCATCGAAGGCATCCGCGCGCAGCGGCTCGATGGTCCTGGCGTTGCGGCGCGCGTTGGCCTCGGCGTACTCCAGGGCGAGCGCCGATGAATCGACGCAGCAGGCACGCACCGCCCCCTGATGGAGCGCGCTGAGCGCCCAGGCGCCGACGTATGAGCACACGTCCAGCACGCGCGCGCCCTGAGCAATATAACGTCGCAGACGCGCGCGGTTGGCGCTCTGGTCGTAGAACCAGCCCGTCTTCTGACCCTCCGCGAGCGGCGCAGCGAAGCTCAGCCCGGCCTCGAGGACCTCGACCTGCGCCGGCAGCTCGCCGAACGCCGCTTGCACCTCGTGTGGCAGTTGCTCGAGGTCGCGCGCGGCGGAGTCGTTCTTCCAGATGAGCGACTGGGGCTGCACGACACGGCGCACCGCGTTCTCGATCGGCGCGCGCAGCGCCTCCATGCCGGCGGTGGCGATCTGACCAACGACCACTTCACCGTAGCGATCGAGCACCAGGCCAGGCAACAGGTCCGACTCGCCGAACACCCAGCGGCAGTAGCGTGCATCGCCAACCCGCTCGCGCAGCGCAAGCGCCGCGCTCAGGCGTTGCTCGATGAGCTCAGCCGTTACCGGCTGCGCCGCATCGCGCGACAGGATGCGTGCACAGATGAGCGCATGCGGGTTGAGGTAGGCGTAGGCGAGGAAGCTGTCGCGATATGAGCGCAGCTCGGCCAGCGCACCGGGAACGAACTGTCCGAGCGGTGTGCGCTCGGTATCGACCTCGTTACTGAATACCCACAGGTGGCCGGCTGCGAGCCGCCGCTCCTCGCCGCGCTTCAGGCGCAGCACGCGTGCTTCGGCAGCGGCCGGTTGGGCTAGGGAAGGTGCAGGACGGGACATCGAATTTCAATGCGAGCGGTGGGGATTCAGAGTATACAGAAAGCACGCAGCAGCCTTGAGAGTCAGCTTTGCACCAGTCCCGAGGTCTTACGGAGAGCGCTTGGTAATGCCGTCTCACCGATGGAGCTGAATGCACTGGTGAAGTCACGCGGACGGCCTGCACAGATCCCATCTGTGTCTGGGATTTATCAGATTCGATGCCTGCGGACTGGCAAGATTTATGTCGGCAGCGCGGTGAATTTGCGAGCACGTTGGGATTTTCATCGTCGCGCTCTCGCCATCAACCAACATCACAATCCGCATTTGCAGGCCGCCTGGAATCTCTATGGCGAAGAGGGCTTCGAATTTTCAGTCCTGCAGTATGTGGAGGAGACGCAGCTTTTAACCATAGAACAATGCTGGATTGAGCGCACTGGATGCGTAAATCCAAATATCGGGTTTAACGTCAATCTGCATGCAACGAGCGGTGGAGAGGGCCTTGGACTCACGTGGGAGGGCTTTCGTGACCCGGACGGCAAGCCCGTAATCATCACTAATCTGCACGAGTTCTGCCGCCGCAAGCACCTTGACTTCCCCAGCATGCACCGACTGTCGAAAGGCAAGAGCAAGCTGAAGTCGTACAAAGGATGGACCCACGCGAATAGCGTCCGGCAGCGCGAGTTCATCAAGACGCATGATGGATTCATCGATCCAAATGGACAAGCCGTCGGACCCATTCGCAACCTCGCAGCGTTCTGCCGGGTGCACGGACTCGAGGATAGTCATATGACCGCTGTCGCCAGCGGCAGAATAATTTCGCATCGAGGATGGACACACGTGCGTGGTCGGAAAAGACTGCCAGCCGTGTTGCACAAGGGCTTCATAGCGCCGGGCGGCGCAGTGGTAAGGATCACCAATCTCGCTGCCTTCTGTCGCGCTCGTAGCCTGTGCCTGGTCCACATGCACGAGTTGAAAAGTGGCAAGCGCCCGAGTCACAAGGGCTGGACATGGAAGCATGACGCAGATAAGGCATTCGAATAGCGACGGGACCCCGAAGTACACGAATCATCTTGCTTCGGAGACAAGTCCATATCTCAGGAAGCATTCCCACAATCCCGTCGAGTGGTATCCGTGGGGATCTGAGGCACTGGAGCGCGCACAGCGCGAAAGAAAGCCGATTCACCTGAGCGTGGGATACAACGCCTGTCATTGGTGCTCGATATTGGAGCACGAGAGCTTCGAAGACGAAGCCACCGCAAAAATCCTCAACGACAACTTCATCAACATCAAGGTGGATCGCGAAGAGCGTCCCGACATCGACCGCATCTATCAGATCGCGCAGCAGATGCTGACACAGCGCAGCGGCGGCTGGCCGCTCACCATGTTCCTGACTCACGACGATCAGCAGCCCTTCTTCGGCGGCACCTACTTTCCAAAGGAAGCGCGCCACGGCCTGCCGGCCTTCAAGGACATCCTGCAACGCGTCGCCGCCTACTACCGCGACCATGCCGCGGAGCTGCAAAAGCAGAACGAGGCTCTGATGGCGGCTTTCGCGGAGCTCACTCCGAAGCCGGCCGGGCCGGAGAGCGAGCTCACCGACGCGCCGCTTGCGGCCTGCCGCGCGCAGCTTGCGCGCGGCTTCGATTCGCGCAATGGCGGCTTCGGCGGTGCGCCGAAGTTTCCGCATGCGGAGATGATCGAGTGGCTGCTGCGGCGCTGGCATGCGAGCGCGCAGGCTCCCGAGGCGGATCTGCAGGCGCTCTACATGGCGACGCTCACGCTGCGCCGCATGGCCGAAGGCGGCATCAACGACCAGCTCGGCGGCGGCTTCTGCCGCTATTCGGTCGATGAGTATTGGATGATCCCGCACTTCGAGAAGATGCTGTACGACAACGGCTTGCTGCTCGCCGCCTACGCGCAGGCTTCACTCGCGAGTGAAGATGCGTTGTATGGAAAAGCTGCCAACGAGACCGCCGACTGGGTGCTGCGTGAGATGCAGTCGAGCGAGGGCGGCTACTACTCGAGCCTCGATGCCGACTCCGAAGGGGAGGAGGGCAAGTTCTACGTGTGGGATCGCGAGCAGGTGCGCGCCGTCCTCACGGCGGATGAGCTCGCGGTGTTCGCGCCGCGCTTCGGTCTCGATCGGCCGGCGAATTTCGAGGGTCACTGGCACCTGTATGTGGCCGCTTCCGCGGAGGATGTGGCACGGCAGGTGAAGCGCACTCCGCAGGAGGTGCTGGCGCTCATCGCGGCGGCCTGCGCCAGGCTCTTGCCGGTGCGCGCCATGCGCGTGCGCCCGGCACGGGACGAGAAGGTCCTGGCTTCCTGGAATGCGCTCATGATCCGCGGCATGGCGGTGGCTGCGCGCGCCCTCGGCCGCGAGGACCTGGCAGTTTCCGCGACGCGTGCGCTCGACTTCATCCGTGAGACGCTGTGGCGCGACGGCCGTCTGCTCGCCACCTACATGGACCGGCGCGCGCACCTCAACGCCTACCTCGATGACTACGTGTATCTCGCCGATGCGATCCTCGAGCTGCAGCAGGTGCGCTTCGACGCCGAGGAGCTGGCTTTCGCGCGCGAGCTGCTCGAGGTGGCGCTGCGGCATTTCGCGGACGATGCGGCAGGCGGTTTTTACTTCACCTCGGACGATCACGAGGTGCTGATCCATCGCAGCAAGAGCTTCGGCGATGACGCGACGCCGTCCGGCAACGGCATCGCCGCGCGGGTGCTGCTGCGCATGGGCCACCTGCTGGCCGAGCCGCGCTACCTCGCGGCTGCGGAGCGCACCTTGCGTGCCGCCTGGCCCGCCATCACGCAGTATCCCCCGGGACACGTGAGTCTGCTCGGGGCGCTCGAGGAGCTGCTGACGCCACCTGAGATCGTGGTGCTGCGTGGCGAAGCGCGCACCATCGAGGGTTGGAGTCACGCGCTCGCGCGCGGCTACGCTCCGCACCGCCTGGTGCTCGCGATCCCCGCCGAAGCGGCGAACCTGCCACCCGCACTCGCGGACAAGACTCCGCGCGCCCACCCCGTGGCCTACATCTGCCGCGGCAGCACCTGCACCGCTGCGCTCGATTCACTCGAGGAGCTCATGGAGCAGCTGCGCGCGCACGACAGCCGCCCTCAGCCGCCGCCGCCGCCCGCAGCGGCGCCGCCGCCCGCTTGAGGGGGCGAGCTCGCTCAGTTACGACAGCAGCTCGACATTCCCGCCAATCGCGGCGGTGTTGATGGTCAGCGTGCGCTCGTTGGCGAAGCGCAGCAGATAGTGTGGTCCGCCCGCCTTCGGTCCGGTGCCCGAAAGGCCCTGGCCGCCGAAGGGCTGCACACCCACCACCGCACCGATCATGTTGCGATTCACGTAGGTGTTGCCGACCGGCAGTGCGCGGAACACGTGCTCGGCCAGGCTCTCGACGCGCGTGTGGATCCCGAGCGTCAGGCCGAAGCCCGTGCTGCGGATCGCGGCCAGCACCGCGGGCAGCTGATCGCTGCGGTAGCGCGCCACGTGCAGCATGGGACCAAACTCCTCGGTCTCGAGCTGGTCGAGGCGTTTGAGCTCGAACAGATGCGGCGGGAAGAAATGACCCTGCTGCGCGAGTGCCGGATCGAGCTCGCACGCATACAGCAGCCGCGCCTCGCGGCGCATCCGCTCGGCGTGGCGCGCGAGTCGCGCCCGCGCGGCTTCGCTGATCACCGGGCCGACATCGGTCGAGAGTTCCTCCGGCGGACCGATCTTCAGCTCGCGCATCGCGCCGATCAGCATGGCGATGACACGCTCGGCGATCTCTTCCTGCAGGTATAACACGCGCAACGCAGAACAACGCTGTCCGGCGCTCGTGAACGCCGAGGTGACAGCATCATCCACCACCTGCTCCGGGAGCGCGGTGGCATCGACCACCATGGCGTTCACTCCGCCGGTCTCGGCGATGAGCGGAACGATCGCGCCGGCGCGGTTGGCAAGCGTGCGATTGATCGTGCTGGCGGTCGCGGTCGAGCCCGTAAAGGCGACGCCCGCGAGCGCTGGATGGGTGAGCGCGACCTCGCCGAAGGGCGGGCCGTCAGCGGGTGTGAGCTGCAACACCGCAGGTGGAACACCTGCCTCGTGCAGCAGGCGCGTCATGGCATGCGCGATGAGCGGCGTGGCGGGCGCCGGCTTCGCGACCACGGCGTTCCCCGCCATGAGCGCAGCAGTAATCTGGCCGGTGAATATCGCCAGTGGAAAGTTCCAGGGACTGATGCAAACGAACACGCCGCGGCCGTTGAGCGCGAGGGTGTTGCGCTCGCCGGTCGGACCGGGCAACTGCTCGGGCGCACCGAATAGCTCGCGGCCGCGCGCGGCGTAATAGCGGCAGAAGTCGACCGCTTCACGCAGCTCCGCCATCGCATCCGGGAGCGTCTTGCCGGCCTCGCGCACCAGCAGGCTGAGGAAGCTGCTGCGCCGCTGCTGCAGCAGGTCGGCGGCCTTGAGCAGGCAGGCCGCGCGCGCCTGCGCCGGTGTCGCATCCCACTCGGGCTGCGCGGCGGCGGCCTCTTGCATGGCAGTGCGGATCTCCTCTGCAGTGGCGTCGCGCGTATATCCCACGACCCCGCTGGTGTCGGCCGGAGAGCTCACCGGTACTTTCAGCGCACGTGCCACCCGGCCGCTCAGTATGGGTCCGCCGGAATGGATTACATCGGCCTGCGCACGCAGTTCGGCCTCGAGCGCGGCGAGCGTAGCCGGATCGCCGAAGTCCTCGCCCGCCGAGTTGGTGCGCTCGGCGCCGTAGAGCGCGGCGGGCTCGCGCAGCCGTGAGGGTCGCGCAGGCTCGGCGGCGAGCGATGTGACTGGATCGCGCACGACTTCCTCCACCGGTATCTGCGGATTCATGAACTGATGAACGAATGAGGTGTTGGCGCCGTTCTCGAGCAGCCGCCGCACGAGATAGGGCAGCAGCTCCTCGTGGGTGCCGACCGGCGCATACACCCGCACCGGCGGCAGGTCCGGAAGCTCGGCGCGCGCGGCTGCATACAGAGCTTCTCCCATGCCGTGGAGGCGCTGAAATTCATACCTGGCACCCGGCGGCGCCAGCTCGAGTACTGCGGCCACGGTGTAGGCGTTGTGCGTCGCGAACTGCGGATAGAGCACATCCCGCGCCGCAAACAGATGTTGCACACACTCGAGGTAGCTCGCGTCGGTGGCGGCCTTGGAGGTGTACACGGGAAAGCTCGCAAGACCCCGCTCCTGTGCGCGCTTGATCTCGCTGTCCCAGTAAGCGCCTTTCACCAGTCGCACGCTCAGGTGCCGGCCGCACTCGCGCGCCAGCTGCGCCACCCAGGCAATCACCAACGGCGCCCGTCGCCCGTAGGCTTGCACGGCGAGCCCGAGTCCATCCCATGCGCGCGTGCGCTCATCGCGGGCGAGTGTCTCGAGGATGTCGAGGGAGAGGTCGAGCCGATCGGCCTCTTCCGCGTCGATGGTGAAGCCGATAGCCGACGTGGCGGCACTCCGTGCCAGCTCCAGCATGCGCGGTGCGAGCCGCTCGAGAACGCGGGAGCTCTGCAACAGCGTGTAGCGCGGCTCGAGTGCGGAGAGCTTCACCGAGATCCCGGAGCGCGCGTGAGTGCCCTGGGCCGTCTGACGCTGCAGCACCTCGATGGCGTGTGCGTAGGCCTGGTAATAGCGCTGCGCGTCGGCTTCGGTGCGCGCCCCTTCTCCGAGCACGTCGTAGGAGCACAGGGCGAGCTCGGGATCGTCCGCACCGCGCGCGAGTGCTTCATCGATGGTCTCGCCGACGATGAAGGCATGGCCGAGAAGCTGCATCGACTGGCGCAGCGCCGCCCGCACCATCGGCGCAATGACCGGTCGTGTGAGGCTCGCGGTGGAGAACTCACCGGCGAGCTCCCCCAGTACATCCGGCAACAGCCGTCCGGCGGCGCCAAGCAACGTGAAACCAGTGCGCAGCAGCAGATCGGTGTCTCCCGGCACGCCCGCCTCGCGGATCGTGGCGAGGCGCTCGGCGATGAGCTGGTCGGCGCGCTTGGGATCGGAGGTGCGCAGCAGTGCCTCGGCGAGGCTCATGAGCGCTTTGCCCTGAGCACTGTCGAGTGGAAACTGCTCGAGCATCCGTTCGACGAGTGGACGCGAGCGTTGGTCGGCGCGCGCCGCCTGCACCCAGCGGGCCGCGCGGACCCCTGCCCGCTCGAGCGCCTCCTGCGCCGGAGTGAGGTCGACGAGCGCCTCATCCGAGGCGTCGGCTTCCGCACGCAGCGTCGCCGCGCGCAGCCGCGTACGCAGTTCCATGAGCGTGCCCGGCCCGCTGGCCCGCTCCCTCATCCCGCTTACCGCCATGGAGTACCCGCCCATAGTAGTTAATTATGCTTATTCTACGGGTGTGCTTAGAGAATATTTATCCGTTTAAAGCGATTTAATAGTAAAATCGACTACCACATATGGCATCCAAGGGCCCAGCCGCCAGTGATTCGGCGGTGCATCGCTCGCTCGATCGCATCGACCGGCGGCTACTCGAGAGGTTGCAGCAGGATGGGCGCGCTGCGGTCTCGCAACTGGCGCGCGAGGTACACCTCACGGTCACCCCGACGCTCGAGCGGGTACGGCGTCTGGAATCGGGCGGCTACATCGAGGGGTACTTCGCGCGGCTGAACCCGCGAAGACTGGGACTAGGGCTGCTCGCGTACGTGGAGGTATCGCTCGATCGAACCACGCCGGATGCATTCGACCGTTTCAAGCAGGCGATGCTCGCGCACGACGAGGTGATGGAGTGCCACATGGTGGCGGGTGGCTTCGACTATCTGCTCAAGGTGCGCGTGACCGACATGGAGAGCTATCGGCGCTTTCTCGGTGACCGGATCGCGGCGGTGCGCGGAGTGCAGCAGACGCACACGTACTTCGTCATGGAAGAGGTGAAGTCGACTCACCGCGTCATCGTACCCGAGTGATCCTCAGTGATCCTGACGGCCAGCACTTCCGCCACCGCACGCGCGAAATACTCGAGATTCTCGTGGCGCAGGCCGGCAATGTTCATGCGGCTGTCGTCGGTCATGTAAACATGATGGCGCTCGCGCAGCGCATGTACCTGCGCGGTGTCGATCCCGAAGAATGAGAACATGCCGCGCTGGCGCGCGATGAAGCCAAAATCATGCTGCGGGCAATGCCGGCGCAGCCGCTGCACTACCTCGAGGCGCAGCTCCTCGATGCGGCGGCGCATCGCCTCGACCTCGGACGCCCACTGTCGGCGCAATTTTTCCTCGGCCAGGATCGCCTGCACGATGGCAGCGCCGTGATCGGGCGGCATCGACCATATGCCACGTGCGATGCGCACCAGCTGGCTGAACGCCGCATCCGCCCCAGCGGATGATGAGCTGATGAGGTGGAGCGAGCCGGTACGTTCACGGTACAGGCCGAAGTTCTTCGAGCACGAGACGGCGCACAACACCTCGGGGAGCTCCGCGCAGAACAGCCGCAGTCCGAAAGCGTCCTCGTCCATACCTTCGCCGAGTCCCTGGTAAGCCATGTCGATGAAGGGCGTGAGTCCGCGCCGCTTCACCAGTGTCAGCAGCTCGCGCCACTCACCCTGTGAAAGATCAGCGCCCGTCGGGTTGTGACAGGAGGCATGCAGCAGCACCACGGCACCTGGCGAGACCCGCTCGAGCGCCGTCATCATCGCCGCAAACTGCACGCCGCCGGTGGCCGGATCGAAGTACGGGTAGCGCTCGAGGCGCAGCCCGCTGCCGGCAAGAAGTGGGGTGTGGTTCGCCCAGGTGGGAGTGCTGACGTGCACCACCGCATCTGGGGAGGCGGCGCGGATGAGCTCCGCTCCGAGCCGCAGCGCGCCGCAGCCGCCCGGCGTTTGCACGCTGCGCACCCGCCGGTCAGTGAGTGCGGGATGTGCGGCGCCGAGCACCAGCTGCTCCATGGACTGGTTGAATCCGGGATTGCCCGCGGGCCCCACGTAGCTCTTGGTGGTCTGGCTTGCCAGCAGCGCACTCTCGGCGGCCCGTACGGCTTCCAGCACCGGCGTGTGGCCCTGCTCATCACGGTACACACCGATACCGAGGTCGACCTTGCGCGGATCCGGATCGGCCCGGAACGCTGCCATCAGGCCGAGGATAGGGTCGGGGACGACCGCGTCGAGATGCTCGAACATGCTTCTCTCCTGGAGACGAGCCGCTGCGTGCACGTCTCCGCTAGCTTCCGCCCAACGCGGCGAGTGCGCGCTTGCGCGCCGCTTCGAACTCGTCCCCAGGCTTCCAGTTGGGCATGGCATCCGCCTGCGCGACGAGCCACGCGGACAGCATCGCGAGTTGTGCGTCCTCGATCATGCCGTCGAAGTTCCAGCTGCCCTCGAGGCGGTCGGAGGGCTGATGATATTTCTTCAGCTCCCACTGCTCGATCTGTTCGCGGCCCCAGTTCGGCGGTCGGCCGATGAAATCGGTGCCGTCATCGAAGAACAGCGCCGGCACGCCGATGCGCGCGAAGGAGAACTGGTCGGAGCGATAGTAGTAACCGCGGTCGGGGAACTGGTCACCCTTCACTACGCGGCCCTGGGTGGCGGCGACG
>DATJFM010000039.1:0-54722 GCA_035495655.1 Steroidobacteraceae bacterium | reverse complement strand
AGGATTCGTGCAACACTATGTACGCAGTTCATTTCGGACCTCCATGTCCCTCAATCCGCGTTTGCTAATCCGTTCGAGCACCTGCGCCTCGACATCCATGCGAAGCACGTGCGGGAGCCACGAGTGGCGCTGCGACACCGTTGTGAGTGTGCGACAGCTCCGGCTTTATGGGCGCAATTACTACGAAACCAGGGAGAGAATATCAGGACTGAAAGTCTGGAGTTGTAGCGTGTTTGCTACATCGCACGCCGACACGTTCCCGGATATCACGGAGAAGTTGCCGCTAAAGGCTGAGAGTTGGTGTTAGAACTCTTGATCTCTGCGTTAACCACCACCGGGACAGCCGCCCGGTCCGAGCTGCGCGCAGCCAGGTGTCGGCCGTGATAACTGCTCGCTGGTAGCACGAACTGCGGCCTTGCGGGCTTCGCGCTGAGCGGCAGTCTCGCACACACGCACGCCCACCCGGCTGTTCGGCGGCGCTTCCATGTGGCAGGTGACCTTCGAGTCAGCGCTTGCAACCTTCGCCGCATCAGACGGTGCACTGGTGGAAGCTGCGGCAGCGTTGGAAACCTCGGAGCTCGTTCCGCTCACTATGGTTGCGCCTTGCGCGGGAGCAGCGACTGCGGGCAGCACGTTGCTCGCCGGTGCGTGCCCGCCGGAGGAGGAAGCGCAGCCAGCGACAACGCTCGACAGGATCGTGATGATAATCGGGCCTGAGCGGTGGATAGGCGGCGCGGGTTCGTGTGGAGACATGAGCGTTCTCGGAAGCTCCACGGATGCTAGCACGCCCTGCCGCGGATCTCGGCTAGGGCGTTGCGCGTCGTTGCGGCTGCGAATCAGGTTTCCCTGCTTGCGGAGCGCGACTGCGAGGATCTAGCATGTCTCGCATGTGGAAAGATTTGAATAGAGTACTCATAGCGGCTGGCTTGGGCCTGTGCTTGGCGGCCTGTGCGAGCACCCCGTCGTCACCCGCAGGGGCAACCGCTCCCACGAGTGCGTCCATCAAGACGCAGCCGGGATGCGTGGATACCGGTTCGCGAATACCGGGTGACTGTGCGGCAGTTGGTCGCGCTTACAACCAGCGTGATATCAGGACCACTGGGCAAACCGAGGCCGGGTCGGCGATCCGGATGCTCGATCCGTCCGTGACCCTCCCCGGTCGCTGACGCGGCGCGACCTAACTCAACGCCGCAAGCTCGGCGGCGACGCGCTCGAAGAGCTCCGACCAATCGCCGAGCGCGCGCTGACGAAAGAGCCGCATGGTGGGGTACCAGGGGCTGTCGCTGCGATCGGTGAGCCAGCGCCAGTCCGGCACCGCCTGCAGAACGACCCACACACGCACGCCCAGTGCGCCGGCCAGATGGGCGAGCGCCGTGTCGGCAGTGATCACCAGATCGAGTCCCATCAGTAGCGCGGCGGTCTCGCGCGCGAGCTCCTCCGGGCCCATGTACTGCGGATCGGTCAGTTGTGCGATCGCGTTGCCGAACTCGACCATCGCACGTTGCTCAGAACCGGCGCCTTTCTGCAATGACACGAGGCTCGTGCCTGCGATTCGCGCCAGCGGCGCGGCCGTGGCGAGCGGAAAGGAGCGCGCTTCGAGTGCCGCGAGCTGCTCGGCCTGCAGGTTGCCCTGCCAGTTGAGCCCGACCTTCAGGCCCGGAAGGGAGGCGAGGCGGCCGGCCCATTCGCCAACCGGCTCGGGCGGGGCGTGCAGGTAAGGGACCCCGCCCGGAACCGTCGCGAGATCCGTGGCGAAGGCCAGCGGCAGACTGCCAAGCGGGACGTGCAGATCGAACTCCGGCACCGGCTCGCCGCGAGCAATGAGCGTGCCACGCATCGGCAGTGAGGAAAGCAGCGGCCGGAGCACCGTCTGGACTTCGAGAATCACCTGCGCGCCCATCTTCTCGAGCTGCGGAATGTAGCGGCAGAACTGCAGCGTGTCGCCGAGCCCCTGCTCCGCGTAGACGAAAAGCCGCTTGCCATCGAGCGGCGGCTCGCCTCTCCAGCGTGGCTGCTCGAAGTTCCTCAATAGTCCGCGCAGCGGCTCACGCTCGAGCCGCGCCTCGTACAGCGGCCAACCGGCGCGGAAATCACCAGCGGCGAGCTTGATCATCGCCTTGCACCAGGTCGCGGTTGGATCCTCCGGCCTGAGGGCGAGCGCGCGGTCGAGGCTCGCGAGTGCTTCCTCAGGGCGCGCGAGTCCACGCAGGGCAATGCCGGCGTTGGTGTGAGCCTCGATGTAGTCGGGCTTCAGATCGACAGCGCGCGCGAAATCAGCAAGCGCCTCTGCCGGGCGGAACATGCGTACCAGGACTGCGCCGCGATTGTTGGCGGCCTCGTGAGATTTCGGCTCGAGAGCGAGCGCGAGATCGAAACTGGCGAGCGCTTCCTCATTACGCCGAAGCCGCGTGAGCGCCACCCCGCGATCAAGATGCGCGTTGAAGTCCGGCGGCGCGAGCTCACGCGCCCGGTCGAGGCTCAGCAGCGCCTCTGCAGGCCGTCCGAGCGCGAGACAGGTCTTGCCGCGCAGCAGATGCGTTGCAGGCGACTGCGGCGCGAGCTCGAGCGCGCGCTCGAAACTGGCGAGCGCCTCCTCGTGACGTGCGAGGCCAATCAGCGCCACGCCGAGATTGTGGTGAGCGGGTGCCTCCTGCGGGCGCAGCGCGAGCGCGCGCTGGAAGCTGGCAATCGCCTCGAGCGGTTGCGCGAGCGCGAGCATCTCTACACCCCGCTGCGTATGCAACGCCGGGTTCTGCGGTTGCAACGCGAGCGCACGCTCGATGCTGGCCAGCGCTTCGCGATGCTGCCCGACTACCGACTGCAGCAGGGCGAGATTGTGGTGAGCCTCGAGGTTGCCGGGGTTGAGCGCCGCCGCACGCTCGAGGTGCTGCCGTGCTTCCGCCGTCCGCCCGGCACGCAGCAGCGTCACGCCGAGGCCGTTGTGTGCGCGATCATCCTCGGGCGCGAGCCGTAACGCCTGGAGGAAGCTCGCTACTGCCTCATCGAGCCTGCCGATGTGCATGAGCGCGGTGCCGCGCCCACGGTGCGCGACCACCAGCTGCGGTTGCAGGGCGAGCGCGCGGTCATAACAGCCGACCGCCTCGAGGTGACGTCCACTCTGTGCGAGCGCGCTGCCGAGGTTGGCGTGCATGGCGGGATTGCCCGGCTGGAGTTGCACGGCCGTTCCGAGCAGCGCCAGCGCCTGCGGAACATCACCCACCGTGGCGGCGGTAACCCCGAGCAGGTGCATGGCATCGCTGTTGCGCGGCTCGCCCGCGAGCACCTGACGGCAGAGAGCAGCCGACTCGGCCAGACGACCCTGCTGATGCAACTCGAGCGCCTGCGCGAGGCGGGCCGTGTTGCCGGTCATGGCTGTCCGGAGCTCGCGGGTGGCGCCGGGCGCGGTGCCGGGTAATGCGCCACCTGCTCGCCGACGATCTCCTGCAGCGGCCCGAGCCAGGGCTCGTAATGACGCCACTGGTCGACGCTCTCGGAGTAGATCGGCCGGCGCACCTGCTCGGAGCTGATGGTGGTGACGGCGCGGCGGTTGTCGTAGAAGCGCAGGCACTGCTCCTCGAACGACAGCCCGCAGTACTCTAGCAGCCGGCGCAGCTCGCGCTCGGGATCGGCGACCAGTTGTTCGTAGTACACGCGGTGTACGCGGCCGGGTAGCACGGCGTCGAAGTGCTCCATGAGCACCGCGTAATCCCGGTAGAAGCGGCCGAGCTCGCCAAGGTCGTAACTGTATTTCTGGCCACGCGCAAAGAGCTGCTTGTAGCAGGAGAAACCGCAGCCGAGCGGATGCCGGCGTGCGTCGACGATCGTAGCGTGCGGAAACAGCAGCTGGATCAGGCCGACGTAGCACCAGTTCCCGGGCAGCTTGTCGATGAAGCGCGGCTTCCCCAGCGGGCGGTGAGGCTGCACTCGCTCGAGATAGCGCTGCGCGAGCGACTCGATCTCCGCGCGCGTGAGCGCAGCGACGCGCTCCAGCAGCGTGGTTGCAGTCGGCTCGGCGACTTCCCACACCAGTTCCCACGCGAGGTGCGGCAGGTCTAACAGTTCGCGCGTGCCTTCGACCTGCGAGTGGCTCGCCAGCATCTGCTCGAGCAGCGTCGAGCCGGAGCGCGGCATGCCGATGATGAAGATCGGATCGGGCTGCGCGCTGCCCCAGCCGGCGCGTTCGGCGAAGAAGCGCTCGGTATAGAAGGAGCGCGAATGCTCGATCTGCTCGGTCATCACCCGTGCATCGTAGTAGAACGTGGCGCGTTTCAGGCGATTGCCGCGCGTGTAGTGCTCGAAGGAGCTGGCGAAATCGCCCGCGTCCTCGAGTCCCTTGCCGAGAGCAAACTCGAGGTATATGCGGTCGCCGCCGCGCACCTCAGGAAGCGCCAGCTGCTGCTGCATACCTGCGAGATCCGCGCCATCGAAGCGGTAGGTCTTGAGATTCGACAGGCTCGAGTAGGCCGCGGCCGACCCCGGGCGCACGCGCAGTGCGCGGCGATACATCTCGATGGCACGCTGCGGCTGGCCGAGCTCACGGAACAGGCCGCCGAACAGGATCAGCGACTGCTCCTCGTTCGGGTGATCGGTGAGCAGCTGCTCCATGATTGCGACCGACTCATCGCGGCGACCGATGAGCCGCAGCCCCTGCGCCTTGAGATTGAGGCAGTCGACGTTCCCCGGGTCGCAGGCGAGCAGCCTCTCGATGTGCGGCAGCATCTCTTCGATGCGCTGCTGCTCACTGAGCAGCTGCGCCAGGTCGTAACGGGCTCCGGCAAAACCCGGAGCGAGCTCGAGGCATTGCTTGAGACATCGTTCCGCCGCAGGGTCGTCCTCGCGCCGCCTGGCAGCGTCGGCCAACATCCGCAGGGCTGCGACGTCGCGCGGCGCTTCGCGGAGTCGCCGTCGCAGCAGCGCCTCGGCGGCTTGAGCGCGGTCGGCGGCGAGCGCGGCGGCCGCATCGCCGAGCTCGGGCGGCCGCGGCGCGAGCTGGCTGTAGCGTGCGTAAGCGCGATCGCCTTCGAGCGTCTCGCCCGCGGCGTGCAGGTGCGCCGCGAGCTCGCGCCAGCCATCGGCGAGCCCGGCATCGAGCGTCACCGCGCGCCGCAAGGCACGCGCAGCTTCCGCGTTGCGTCCCGCCGCTGCGTAACAGCGTCCGAGCTCGAGTTGCACGACCGGGGAGTCGCGCTGTGCACTCGCGAGCGATTCGAGCAGCGTTGCGGCCGCCGCCGCCTCCCCGATCCTGCGTTGCGCGGTGGCGAGCAGGAGAGCCGCGGCCGGATGCCCGGGGGCTCCTGCCAGGATGTTGCTGGCGCGCTGCGCGGCGGCGGAGGGATCCGACTCGAGCAGCAGCGATGCCCGCATGAGCTCCAGATCGGCAGAGGCACTCGGTGTCAAATCGGGGACTCCAGGAGCGCCGGGGCGGGCCGCGGCGCGAGCGGCCGGGTATCTAAACGGACTCGGGCCGATGAGTCAACGCTGCGTGCGCGAGGCGGTGCACGCCGTACGGTACAATTGCTCGCCTGTGAGTCCGGAGCTTCCAAGACCATCGTGAACAGTACCACCGCTCCCGTACAGCCGGATGAAGCGGCGATCATCCGCACACTGCAAGCCTCCAAGGCGGCCGCAGCCGCCGGGCGCATGGCAGAGTCCGATCAGCTCCTGGCCCGGCTCGCACGGCAAAGTCCCGATCATCCTGCGGTCCTCAACGAGCTCGGCGTGCGCATGCTGGCCCGCGGCGCTGCCGAGCAGGCGCATCAACTGTTCGTGCGCGCGACGACTGCCGATCCACGTCATCCCTCGCTCTGGGCCAATCTCGCGAGCAGTCTCAAGGCGCTCGGGCGGCGTGCCGAGGAGTTGGACGCCATCGAGAAGGCGCTGCAGCTGGAGCCACGACATCTCTCGGCGCTGCTGCAGTATGCGCAACACCTTGAGCAGTCCGATGAGAAACGCCAGGCCGCGCGTGCCTACCAGAACGCGCTCGCCACCATCCCGGCAGGTGTCGAGCCGCCCGAAGCGGTGCGCGAGGCGCTGAACCATGCGAGATCGGTGGTCGAAGCGGACAATGCGGCGCTGAGCGCAATGCTCGAAAAGCCCCTGGCCGAGATCCGTGAACGGCACGGTGGTCAGCGACAGCGCCGTTTCGACCGATGCCTCGACATCCTGATGGGCAGAGCCCGCAGCTTTCATTCCCAACCTACCTGGTTGTACTTCCCCGAGCTCCCGGAGATCGATTTCTTCGAGCGCAGTGAATTTCCGTGGCTGGATGCGATCGAGGCTGCGACGGATGAGATTCGCGCGGAGTTGATGCGTGTGCTCGTCGCCGATCGCGAAGGGTTGCAGCCATACATTGATTTCCCCACCAGCATGCCGCTCGATCAGTGGCGCGACCTGAACCGCTCGCGGCGCTGGAGCGCGTACTTCCTGTGGAACCAGGGCGAGGCGAACGCCGGCCACATCGCACGCTGTCCGGTCACGGCGCGCATGCTCGAGACCACGCCGCGCTGCCGCGTCGCATCGCGTGCGCCGACGGCGTTCTTTTCCATTCTCGATGCCAACACGAAGATTCCTCCGCACACCGGCGTCACCAATACCCGCTGCACGGTGCACCTGCCGCTCATCGTGCCTCCCGGTTGCAGGTTTCGGGTCGGCGCGACGACGCGCGAATGGGTTTCCGGTCAGGCCTGGGTATTCGATGACACCATCGAGCACGAGGCCTGGAACGACTCGGACACTCCACGGGGCATCCTGATTTTCGACATCTGGAATCCGCTCCTGTCCGCGGCGGAGCGGGACATGATCCAGACGGCGAATGAGCTCTACGTGCGCTACTACGCGCAAGACGAGGGAAAGCGCTCATGAGCCTGCGCCAGCGCGCACTTCTGGCGCTCTTCGCGCTGGTGCTCGTTCTTTCCACGTTGACGCGCAGCGCCATGGCAGCCCCGGCGGTCGATGCGGGCGCGCTGGCTCGTTGCGCCGCCATCAGCGGGGCCGATGAGCGGCTGGCCTGCTACGACTCCCTCGCCCGTGCGCGCCCGAGCCCACCGGCTGCCGCCGCACCTGCACCCGCGAAGGCAACTCCGCAGTCGCCTCCCGCGACCCACGCCGCCGCTGCGACGGCAGCGCCCGCCGCGGCTGCGGCAGGTACAGCGGCGACAGGTGCCGCGGCGGCAGGTGCCGCAGCCGCCGAGCCGGCAGCCAAGTCGTTTGGACTCACCCAGCATGTTGCGCCGGCCGAGCAGGGCCCTGACCGCGTCCAGGCACAAGCGACTAGGGTCGACATCGATCGCTTCGGCACTGTGCGTTTGTCACTCGACAACGGCCAGGTCTGGACCTTCAACGCTCCGGAAGCGTTGATTCGTGTCGGAGACACCATAACGATAAAGCGCGGCGCACTCGGATCCTTCCTGCTGACGACGCCTGCTCACCATACTTACAAGGCGCAGCGTTCGCAGTGAGTGCGGAGGGCCTCGCGCAGCTGACTGCGTGCCCCTGCTGCATTATGACTCCAGCGGGCCGTCGGATCGCTCGATCCAGCGAGCGAGTGTAGGCCCCACCGTCTCGATCGCCGCACGGTAGTGCTGCCAGTGGCCGACGCCGGAAGCATCGAGGCCGCGGGTGAGCTGCGCGATGCTCGGAGTAGCGCGCTCACGCCCCTGCACTCTCTCCGCGAACTCGCCCATGGAGGCGGTCCACTCCAGGCCGAGAAAAGCACAGATGGCCCGTGTCTCGGCAGTGAAATCCGCCATCACGCGCTCATAACGTATATCCAGCCAGTCGAGACCGAGCAGCGGCCGCGCCTGCACGCTGAAGTCCATCACCGCGTCATAGAACTGCGCCGCGCCCGCGAGCGTGAGCATCTGATACATGGCGGGGTTCATCCGGAAACGGCGGCGGAAGCAGCTCAACACCACATCGCGCGGGTCACGTCTGACGAACAGGATCTTCGCCTGCGGAAAGAGGCGCGCGATGAGCGGCAGCTTCAGCGTATTGAGCGGATGTTTGTCGAGGAACAGTCTGCCGGCGACTTCCAGTCCGGCGTTGCCTACCCGCTCCCAGTACGCCGCGCGCAGCGGTTGCAACTCCTCATCACTCGCATTTGCGAGCCGCGCGAGATCCAGCGGTTCGCTCATGAATTTCAGCACGCCGTCGGTGAGCAGCTCGTGCTCCTCCAGACTGACGATGCGCGGATGACCATCGAGGACCACTTCGAGAAAGGTGGTACCGGAGCGGGGAAAGCCGATGAGGAACACGTGGCCGCTCGCCGCATCGGCGGCTGACGCGGTGGCAGAGGTTCTGGCCGGCCAGCGAGGCGCAGCTGCGCTCAACGCTGCAGCCAGCGCATGTGTATAGGCAAGGATGCTGCTGCCCAGGGCGAAGCGCCGATGAATCTGGCGCATCGCCTCGTTGCAGCTGGAGTAAGCAGCGAACGCCTCGCCGTAGCGTCCCGCAGTATCCAGCACATCGCCGAGCAGACCCTGGGCCCGTGCCCGATCCGACGCACCCGAGCGCGGATCGGCGAGCAGGCCCCGCAGCAGTTTCTCCGCCTGCTCGGTGGCTCCATCGGCCAGCTCGGCTGCCGCGAGGCTCAGCACGCCATCCGGGAAACCCGGCATCCGGGCGAGCAGCTGCTGCGCCCAGCGGCGCGCTTCCGAGTGCTCGCCGCGGTGGGTCGCAATGGAAGCCAGTGAGCCGATGGCAGCGAGATTTCCGGGATCGAGCTCGAGAGCGCGCAGATGGCTGTCGCGCGCGAGCCCGAGCGAGCCGAGGGCGATCAGTGCGTTGCCCTTGCTGGCGTGCGCAAAGCCGAGACCGGGATGCTTTCCAAGCAGCTCATCCAGGTGCCGCAGCGCTTCGCCAGGGCGATCGAGCCGCTGCAGGCAGAGCGCAAGCGCATTACGTGCCGGCACGTCTTCCGGCGCGAGCGCGACGGCCCGCTCGAGCAGGCGCGCGGCCTCCTCGAGCCTTCCCTCGGCTTCGAGGCGCGCTGCGACCACATTCAGGAGCAGGGGATGCTCGAAGCCCTCGGCGAGCGCCTGCTCGGCGATGGCCGCGGCCCGCGGTATGTCCCGATTCTGCGCCAGCGTGAGCACCGTGCGCAGCATGCCCTGATCGGCTTCGAGGTCGCGGCCCATGCGGACATGATGCCAGAAGCTGGCGCGCCGCCCGCGTGGCACCGCCGCGCGCCGCCGCACGTTTCGCGCTGCAGCTCGGTCGCACCAAAAAAACGGCGGGCCGAAGCCCGCCGTGATTTACGCGATGAAGCGCGTCTCGTCTTAGAACGTCGCCTGCAGGTTGAAGAAGATGTAACGGCCGAGCGTGTCGTACGTGCCCACCCAGGTGTTGTCGTTGCAACTGGTGTTCGGGCAGTCCGACAAGCTGCCGTTCAGGATGAGCGGCGGGTTCTTGTCCGTGACGTTGTTCATGCCGAGCCGAGCCTGGAAATTCGGCCCGATCGGAGCAGTGATCGCGAAGTCGAAGTAGCTGTAGGCCGGAATGTGCCCGGTCGATACATAGTACGGAGCATTGAGCTGCGGATCGGTGCTCGAGCGATCGACCGACGAGGAGCCGATGTAGCGCCATCGCAGCGTCAGATCGAGTCCCCACCACGGAGTGCCCCAGTCCGTCGTGAACACGTGACGCCAGGACGGTATCGGCGCACCGCAGGTCGTGCCCCAATGGCCTTTGCAGTCGAACTCCGGGCCGTTCTGAATGGGCGCAGTCTGGAAGTCGTGCGTGTACGTTCCCGTCAGCGCGAAGTCCAGCTTTCCGGCCTTGGGTGCGATGTCCCAGCGATAGTGGGCAAGGAGGTCGACACCTCGCGTGGACACCTTGCCGATGTTCTGATTCGTCGCGACCACGAAATCGGACGTCTTGGTCCAGAGCGAGCCGTCCGCTCCGCGGTGAATCAGCGAGCACAGGTTCGCGTCCCCGGTGAGGGCGCAGTTGTTGATGATGGTGTTGGATGGGAGCGAAGTGATCGTGTCCTTGATCAGGATGCTGAACGCGTCGACCGACACCGTCAGGTTCTGGATGAAGGACGGCTGGAAGACCATGCCGACGGTGTAGGTGTCGGCGATTTCCGGCGTGAGTGCGGTGTTGCCGCCGGTCTGCGTGTTGATCTGCGCCGCCGGGTTCACCAGCAGGTGACCATAGCGGGCCGCGGAGACGCCCGTGAACGCGCACTGCGCCTGGGTAAGTGCGGGGGCCGGACCCCAGCAGGGATCTGCTGTTCCGCCTGCACCCACGGCCACCGGCAGGAACAGCTCGCCGATGCTCGGCGCACGCACCGCGCGGTTATAGCCGCCGCGCAGGCGCAGGTCCTTGATCGGCGCCCACTCGATACCAATCTTGTACGTGTTGGTGTTGAATCCTTCCGTGTAGCTCGAATACCGGTAGCCGCCATCGAGCGACAGCAGGTATGCGCCTGGCTTGTCGTTGATCAATGGCAAGCGCAGCTCGGTGAACCCTTCCCAGACGTGGAACTTGCCCGCTTGCGGCGGGGACGGTGCGCCGCCGGCGTTGAAGCCGTTAGAGAAAATGTAATCCGGCCGGAAGTCGAAGGTCTCTTCGCGGTACTCGGTGCCGATGTTCATGCTCATGCCGTTGTTGGCGGTCGGGAGCTTCACGCCGTACTTGCCGAGGTCGCCGGTCACGGACGCATCGACGATGTATTCCTTCGACGTGGCGCTGTAGGTCGACGGCACGGTCAGGTACTTCAGCTGCGCGGCGGCCGTGGCCGGGCTTCCCGGCGCAGTCGGCGAATACAGTCCCGGTACCCAGATGTCGTAGGGCACGCAGGCCGGGTCGGTGCCGTTCAGGGCGGCCTGGCAAACCGCTGCACCCACTGGTACGCCGGCAATACCTCCCGTGGCGGGGTTGGGAACGGCTTGCAGTGCGTTAGCGATCTGCGGGTCGCCGAGGAAGTTGCCCTCGTTATCCGCGAAGTCTGTGATGCCGAACTGACCGTAAGCGTCGTAGGTCCAGGCATCGTTGATCTCGCCCTTGACACCCATCACCTCGCGGATCGAATCCGAGAGGTAATTGTCCTGGCGTCCACCGCCCTCGGTGTTGCGCTTGGCCACCCACATCTCGAAGGTCGCGGTGGCCGGGTCGGTATCGAGCGGCAGGCCGAAGAGGTTCTGGTTGCGCGTGAGGTTCGCCGGGTTGCAGATCTGTGAGACTTCGTCGGCGGTCAGCAGCGGATCGTTGCAGCCGAGTATCGGCGTATGGACGAACGCGAAGGCACCGCTGGGCCCGTACTGCGCCTGCGAGGAGTTGCGCGCGTACATGGTCTCGCTGTAGACGCTCACGTGCGAGTTGACGTCGTAGGTGAGGAATCCGCCCGCCGTCCAGCGCTCCTGCGACCGCTGGAAGTAGCTGAGCGCGCCATAGTTGTAGAGGTCGCTGCCATTGAATGCCCGGAACTTGCCGGTCTTCGGGTCGACCGCATTGTCGAAGATGGTGCTGGACTTTCCCGTGCCGAGGTACAGGAACTGGCCATGCCCGCTCGTGCCCGAACCGCCGCAAGCGATGGCGCTGTGCGGTGTGCTGCCGCCATTCAGCGTGCAGCCCGCGTGGTCGAACTGATAACCGACTGCGGGTGAGCTGTTGAGGTAGGTCGCATAGGCAGTCGCATTGCCCTTGCCGTCGGCGAAGTTCGAGCCGACCAGCACCGACAGCGTGCGGTTCTGCCCGGTGTTGACGGTGCTCGGCGGAGTGGCCGCGCCGAAGTCCGACAGGTAACCGAGATAGGTCTGGTCGTTGTTCTTGTGGTTGTTGTACGAGTAGCCCGCGTCGATCTTCACGCCCTGGTAGTGCGTGTTGAGCACGAAGTTGACGACGCCGGCGACCGCGTCCGCACCATACACGGCGGAAGCGCCGCCCGTCAGAACGTCGGCACGCTCGATGAGCTCTGCCGGAATCTGGTCGACGTCGGCGGAGTTGGAAAAGCCGCCCGGGCCCACGACGCCACCGGAGCCGCCCGGCTGCATGCGGCGGCCGTTGATCAGCACCAGAGTGCGTTGCGACCCGAGGCCACGCAGGCTCACCGTCGCGTTGCCGACGGAGCTGATGGAGTTGCCCGAGCCCTGCTCCATCGCCACCTGCGGCAGCATGTTGAGCACGTCTTCGACGCGCACCAGACCCGTCTTCTCGATCGTCTCTGCCGACACGCTCGAAATGGGGCTGATGGAGATGTCGTTCGGTGCCTGCAGCAGGCGTGATCCGGTGACGACGACTTCTTCTACCGCCGGCGCAGCCGCCGCGTTCTCGGACGGAGTTGCCTGGGCCAGCACCAGCGGGGCTGCTGCTGAACCTGCGGCGGTGGCCAAGGCAAGGCGCACCGCACGGCGTAGCACACGCTTGGAATTGATCACTCGAAGACCTCCCCTAGTGAAATGGGCAAGCAGCCGAGGAGTCACGCTCTTTCGGTTGCGGGAAAGTTGCGGCGACGGACCGCGTCAGTCATTTGCACAAATACTACACACGCTGTTCGGGTTGTGCAAAAGAAGCATTCGCATTGGACCCTGCTTTTCGTTCAGCGCCGCTTGCGTTCCCGATGATGTGGCGCAACTACCACACCAACTTAGACCCAGTCTGGGCGCAACATCAGGCGAACCAGCAGTTGGTCGCCACCGTGATGCGGATGTCGCGACCGTAAAAAGGGGTCACCTCGTGAAAGAGGTACGACGGAAAGATGATTACCTGCCCCTCGTTGAGTCGCAGGTCGAGCGGAGTGAGCGCGAATGCCGGGTGCAGCTGCGAGTTCGCGGCATCCCGGTAGGCGCCGGCACCATAGCGTGGATCAAAAAGACGCAGGACGCCGCTTTCGGGCTCCGCTGGGACCGGCTCCCCGGCCCGCACGCAGTACACCGCGGACCAGGAGGCCATCGGGTGATTGTGTGCAACGAAAGAGCCAGCCTGGCGGCTGATGTGGAACCAGGTGTGATTGTGCAGCGTGAGCCGGGCGAGATCGGCGGGCAGGAGCTTGGTCGCCTGGAGCACGGTCGTGACCACGCTGTCGAGTACGAACTTGCGCAGCTCCTGCACGCACGGTTCGGGCCAGCGGAACAGATTGAAGCGGCTTTCGAAGGTCTCTGCCTGCGGAATATGGCTCGGCATCGGATTCCGGTGCTCATCGTCCTCGCGGGCGAGAAACAGCGCCTCGAGCTCGCGGTTGAGCCGCTGACACTCGGCCAGCCGTGCGGTGCCGAGCGGCACGCCGAATACGCCCTGGAGCGTCACGCCCGGCGTCACCATGGCGGCATCCAGGCGCCCCCCGAGCCGACGAAACGCACCCGTGCATTGACCAGGATGAGCGCCCCGGAAGCCCGCACGAGCGCGATCTCGTGTGTCAACGCGGCGGGAAAGACCGCCATCTCCCCAGGCACCGGCCGCCAGGTGCAGTGCCCGCTCCGGTACGGCAGCTTCGAGGCGCTCCCGGCAGGGTCCTGAAACATCGTGCCGAGCCGGGACTCGTAGAGTCGCAGCACACCGCTATCGACCCGAGCGGAAGAGGGCTCGGGCGCGCTGACGCAATACACTGCGAGCCAGCTGCTGTTCGCATAGCTCTTCGCGGGCACACACCCATCCGGCCGCACCAGCGTGAACCACGCCCGGGCGTCCATTCTGAGCGCCGCAAAATCCTGCTCGGAGAGCTCACTGATCGAAGCGGCGACTGCGCTTACGCCGGCAAGCATTTCCGACATCAGCCGGCGCACCGGCTCCTCCGGCCAGTCGCCGAGATCCTCGCGGCTGCGGAACATGAGCGCGCCGGGCCCGCGAGCCGCTCGCCATTGTGGCGGTGCGCGCTCGCTGAGGAGTGTGTCGAGCGCGGAATTCAGCGTCACTGCCTCCGGCAGCGTCACCACCCCGAACGGGGTCGCGAAAATCGGTACGACGTGCACTGCCGGCGCGCTCATGAACGAGCGGGAGCATACGGCAGCGCCCCGAGGGCGTCAGCGCTGTCTCAACCCGTGACGGCCGTCCACAGCTCGACGACCGAGCGCCCCTGCACGGCGCGCCAGGCGGTGAGAGTGGCAGCGTGGGCCTCGAGCGCCTGCAGCGCCTTCTGCTTGCCGCCGCCGGCCACCAGGAAGATCAACCCATCCACCTGCGCCAGGAGGCCCGGTGTCACGCTCACCGCGGACATCCCATCGGGCCGCTGCACCGGGATGGCGAGGCGACCGCTCGCTCGTGCGAGATCGGCCGCCGAGAAGAGCGAAGCGGTATGCCCGTCGGCACCGAGCCCCAGCAGGCCGAGCGTGATGCGGATTCCCGATTTCAGCAGGCTAGCGAGTGCTTGCTCGTATTCCTGCGCCGCCTGCTCGAGCGGCAGCTCGGTGCGCACCCGCAGCAGCTGCTGCGGCGGCAGCGCGAGAGTATCGAGGAGCGGCCGCGTCCGGTGATAGTTGCTCGCCTCCGAGTCGCTCGGCACATAACGCTCGTCGGAGAAGAGAATGTGCAGCCGCTCATCGTGCGGCAGCGTGCGCGAGCCGAGAGCGCGATAGGCGGGCAGCGGGGTCGTGCCGCCCGAGAGCATGACGGCGCTCGGGCCCGCGGCCGCGAGCGCCTGGCCGAGCCGCTGCGCAACTGCCGTGTCGAAGGCAGTGCGCGAGTCGAAGGGGCGTGTGGTGAGTGTGGTCATGGCGGTCCTCCCTGGGTGTGCCGTGTCAGCCGCTGCGCGGGCGCTCGCCGACCTGCGCCCGCACCTCGAACACGCGGCCGCCGCGCATGCCGCGCAGCAATACGCTCGTGCCCGGCTGACGGCTGGCGATGCGGCCGAGCGCATCCTGGGCACTGTGCGGCGCCGTGCCATCGATACCCAGGAGCAGGTCACCCGGCTGTAGCCCCGCGTGCTGCGCGGGACTGCCCACGTAGAGATTCTCGATCATGACGGCCGGCTGCCCGAGCCCGAGCTGCTGGACCTGCTCCTCGGGCACATCCTCGGGCACGATGCCGATCCAGCCGCGGATCACCCGGCCGTGGGCGATGATGTCGCTCAACACCCCGCGCACCATGTTCACCGGGATGGCGAAACCGATGCCCTCGACGCCGATGTTCTTGGCAACGATGGCAGTGTTGATGCCGACCAGCGCACCGCTCGAGTCGATCAGTGCGCCGCCGGAGTTGCCGAAGTTGATCGGCGCATCGGTCTGGATGAAATCCTCGAGCGGGGCGATGCCGAGCTGCTGACGGCTCACTGCACTCACGATGCCGTGCGTCACGGTGTGGGACAGCCCGATCGGGTTGCCGATGGCGAGCACCACATCGCCGACCTTCAGGCGGTCGGAGCGTCCGATGGTCGCTACCGGCAGCGGCGTCAGATCGATCTTGAGCACCGCCAGATCGGTATCCGGATCGCGGCCAACGATCCGCGCATCGGCCACGCGGCCGTCGGCGAGCTGCACACGGATCGAGTCGGCGTTGGCGATGACGTGATGGTTGGTGACGATGTGCCCTTCCGGGTCGACGATGACGCCGGAGCCGAGACTGCGCTCGATGCGCTGCCGGTAGCGCGGCATGTACTCGCCGAAGAGCTCGCCGAGCGAGGGAGCCAGCCGCTCGGTCACCAGTCGCGCGGTGTAGATGTTGACGACCGCGGGGGCCGCGCGCTGCACCGCGTCGGCGTAAGTGACGCGCGCCGGCGCTGGCACCTCGGGTGGGGCGGCGAGGGGCGCCGCGGCGAGCGGAGCGTGCGCGGTATTACGGATCAGCTGCGGGCGCAGTGCCACCAGGAGGAAGGCGAGCGCCAGCCCGCCAACGACCGATCCGGCCACGAAGACCAATGCGCTTCCCAGGCGCCCGAGCATGGCTGCACTCCGCGAGAGACCCGCGCTCACGCGCCGCGGGGCGCCGGCCGGAACGGGGCATTCGTTGGTGTGTGTATAATGCGCCGCTCCCTGCAAGGTACGAAATCGCGCGTCGTGACGCCTCGTCCGCGCGGTGCGCGAAGCTAGACGAAAGTGGAGACGGTTCGATGGCGGATCACGCAGTCGTCGCTGACGAGGAAGTCGACCTGAGCCGGCGCAAGTTCCTCACCGGGGCAACCATCGCAACCGGTGCGGTCGGGGTGGTATTCGCGGCGGTGCCCTTCATCGAATCCTGGAGCCCCTCGGAGCGGGCCCGCGCGCAGGGAGCACCGGTCGAGCTCGACATCTCCAAGATCGACCCCGGGCAGATGGCCGTGCCGGTATGGCGCAAGACCCCGATCTATGTGGTGAGGCGCACCCCCGACATGGTCGCGCACATCTCCGGTCACGACTCCGAGCTCAAGGACCCGAAATCGGAAGACTCCGACCAACCCGCGTACGCGAAGAACACGCTGCGCTCGCGCACGGAAGAGTACCTGGTGCTGATCGGCGTCTGCACGCACCTCGGATGCCTCCCCAAACAGCGCTTCGCACCGGGCGAGCTCTATCCGAGCTGGCCGGGCGGATTCTTCTGCCCCTGTCACGGCTCGCGCTTCGATCTGGCGGGACGGGTGTTCGATGGCTCCCCGGCCTCGACCAATCTCAGGGTGCCGCCTTACTCCTATCCAAATCCGCGCACGCTCCTGATCGGCGAGGATGAGAAAGGAGTGACCTGATGGCCGTGAAGACCGCCAGCGGCGCGCCCGCGGCAGTGCCCGTCGGCGGCACGGTGCAGCCAGGAAAAAAGGGTTTCTGGGCCTGGCTCAACCGGCGCATGCCGATCGATGAGTTCATTTCCAGCCAGCTGACCGGTTATTACGCACCGAAGAATTTCAACATCTGGTACTTCTTCGGCTCGCTCGCGCTGCTGGTGCTGGTGGTGCAATTGCTCTCGGGCATCTACCTGACCATGTTCTACAAGGTGGGGGAGGCCAGCTCCTTCGACTCGGTCGAGTACATCATGCGCGAGGTGGACTACGGCTGGCTCATCCGCTATCTCCACTCGACCGGCGCGTCTGCGTTCTTCATCGTGGTGTATCTGCACATGTACCGCGCGCTGCTGTACGGATCGTACCGCGCACCGCGGGAACTCTTGTGGCTCTTCGGCATGGCGATCTACTTCGCGTTGATGGCCGAGGCCTTCATGGGGTACGTGCTGCCATGGGGCAACATGTCGTTCTGGGGCGCACAGGTGATCGTCAACCTGTTCGGCACCATCCCCGGTATCGGCCCAGGGCTCGTCGAGTGGATCCGAGGCGACTACGCCATCGCCGATTCGACGGTCAACCGTTTCTTCGCGATGCACGTGGCGCTCCTGCCGCTCGCGCTGCTGCTGCTGGTCGCGCTGCATCTGGTCGCGCTGCGGCAAACCGGCTCGAACAATCCCGATGGCATCGAGATCAAGGAGAGGCTTGGCCCCGATGGTCATCCGCTCGATGGCATTCCCTTCCATCCCTATTACACGGCGAAGGATGTGGTCGGGGTCGGGGTGTTCGGTCTACTGTTCGCCATCGTCGTGTTCTTCGTGCCGACCCTCGGTGGGCTGTTCCTCGAGGCGCCCAACTTCGAGCCCGCCAATCCGCTCTCGACGCCCGAGCACATCGCCCCGGCGTGGTACTTCACGCCCTACTACGCGATTCTGCGCGCCGTGCCCGATCAGCGCCTCGGAGCGCTGCTGCTCGTGCTCGCCGTGGCGTTGTTCGTTTTTCTGCCTTGGCTGGATCGCTCGCCGGTCAAGTCCATGCGCTACAAGGGCTGGATGTCGCGCACCGCTCTTGCACTCTTCACGGTGGCGGTGCTGGTGCTCGGCTACCTGGGCATGCAACCGGCCACCGGCCTGTACGTGGTGCTGGCGCGCACGTTCGCAGTCGTCTATTTCGCCTACTTCCTGCTGATGCCGATATACACCAGGCTCGAGCCGGTGAAGCCGCCGCCGGAGAGGGTGACCTACCATGCGCACTGAGGTCCTGCGCAGCGTGTCATGGCTCGCGGCGGCGCTCGCGGCGCTCGTGCTCGCGCAGGGCGCGGCTGCGGCGGAAGAGGCGGCTGCAGCGAAGGAGGGTGCCGCAGCGAAGGAGGGAGGCAAGCCGGGCGCCGACTGGCAAAGCTGGCATGCCAACACCAATGTCACCGACATGCCTTCGGTGCAGCGCGGGGCACGCAACTTCGTCAGCTACTGTCTCGGCTGTCACGCCCTGAAATATGAGCGCTGGTCACGGCTCGGTACGGATCTCTCGATCCCGCCGCCGCTGCTGCAGAAGGATCTGCTCCCCCCCGGCGACAAGAGCACCGATTACATCCTCACCACCATGCCCTCGAAGGACGCCGATACCTGGTTCGGCAAGACTCCGCCCGATCTGAGCCTCATGGCGCGGGCCCGCGGGCCCAACTACCTGTACCAGTACCTGAAGACGTTCTACGTGGACCCGAGCCGTCAGACCGGCGCGAACAATCTGCGCCTGCCCACGACCGCGATGCCGGATGTGCTCTCGGAGCTCTCGGGCCTCAAGCGCGCGGTATTCCGCGATGTCATGATCAAAGGCGAGGGCGGCCAGTTCAGCCACGAGCAGCAATTTGATCATTTCGAGACGCTCGCCCCTGGCCGCCTGAGCGAGACCGAGTACGATCAGTTCGTGCGCGATACCGTCAACTTTCTCGACTACGTCAGCGAGCCGACGCAGGCCGCGCGCCGCGCCCTGGGAGTGTGGGTGGTGCTGTTTCTGCTGCTGTTCACCTGGCTCGCATGGCTCGTGAAGCGCGAATACTGGAGAGACGTGCACTGATCGGCGCGGGGGGCGCGCAGCGCGTGCGCCTCCGCTGATACAGGGTCCGCAGGAGCGCAAAGTTGTCGAGCAGACGATCGATCATGACCCTGTTTTCCGCGCCCGCCGACCCGTGGAGTCATCGCACGCGCATCGTGCTGGCGGAGAAGGGCATCAGCATCGACATCGTGAGTGTCGAGGCGGGCCGCTTCCCCGAGGACCTGCTCGACCTCAATCCGTATCACAGCGTACCGACCCTCGTCGACCGGGACCTGGTGCTGTATGACTCGCGCGTCATCATCGAGTATCTCGATGAGCGCTTCCCGCACCCGCCTCTCATGCCGGTCGATCCGGTGTCGCGTGCACAGTTCCGCCTCGCGCTCTACCGCATCGAGCGCGACTGGTACAGCCTGGCGCGTCAGATCGATGCCGAACCCGACAAGAAGCAGACGGTGAAGCTGAAGAAAATCCTGCGGGACACCATTCTGCAGAGCACCGACCTGTTCAAGGTGAAGCCATACTTTCTTTCGGACGAATTCTCCCTGGTCGATGCCACGATAGCGCCCATTCTGTGGCGGCTGCCGTATTATGAGATCGACCTGTCACCGCAGGCGCAACCGATCGAGAGGTACGCGCAACTGGTATTCGCCCGTCCTGCGTTTCGCGAAGCTCTCTCCGAGCGCGAGCAGGAGATGCGCCTGCTGTAAAAACCATGGCCAAGGCCTTACCCAAGCGTCCCTACCTGCTGCGAGCCATGCACCAGTGGATCGCCGAGTGCGGACATACCCCACACGTCATCGTGGACGCGGGGCGTGAAGGGGCCGAGGTTCCGCGTGCTTATGTCAAGGAGGGCAAGATCGTGCTCAACCTCAGCGAGGGTGCCACGCAGCGACTGCGCCTGGGGAACGAGCACGTTGAGTTCGACGCCCGCTTCGCCGGGGTGATTCACCACGTGCGCTTTCCGGTGAACGCGGTGCTCGGCATCTATGCGCGTGAGACCGGCGAAGGCATGGTGTTCTCGGAGCAGGATCTGGGGCCAGAGCCGCCGACGCGGCCCCCGCAGACGGAGGAAGGCGGTGCGCGGCGGCCGCAGCTGAAGGTCGTCAAGTAGCGGGCGAGATCCGCCGCCCATGCGTTACGCAGGCGGAGGCGGTGCCGTAACCTCGGCGAGATTCACCAGCCCAAAAGCCATCTCGATGCTGGCGATGCGCGTGTGGGCATCCTCGAACCCGTCATGTCCGAAGGTGCGCCGCTCGATCTCCTCGAACTTATCTCCCATCTCTGCGTACGCGCTGGGACCGATGGCCTGCTTCCATGCCGGGAAAAGGTCGGTGTCCTCGCGCGCAACGTGCGGGCCGTACATGGCGATGAGCCCATCGAGGGCGCCCGCCAGAGGCTGCGTATCGGCGGGCGCCAGACGGCCCCGCTGGGCAACGCGCATGATGTAATCGGTGATATCCCGGCCGCGCTGGTGTTGGGCACGCAGCACATCGACGAATTGCGCGGCCGGAGAGTCGAGGCGGCGCACGACAGGGAAGATGTGCTGCTCTTCAAGCTCGCGCTCGTGATAGTCCTCGCCGAAGCTGCGGAACAGCCGCGCGGTGTCGAGCAGCTGCGGCAGTGGCAGCGTGTTGGGCGCGATGCGCGCCCGGTGGCTCGCCTGGGCATAGACGAACAGCGTGCGCCGCAGGATTCCATGCTCGCGCATGAGATCCTCGTTGGCCGTGGTTGCCGCTTCCTCCTTGCCCTGCCCGAAGGCGCCGAACGACAGCGCCAGTGCGCTGCCGCCCGCCGCCAGGACGATGCGGCGTCGGTCGATCAGATGGTCCATGGATTCGCTCCTTGAATCCGTATCCGCGCGCTAGCGCGTAAATAGAGTCGGCCTGTAAGCCGGGTTCTGTCGAGGGCAGTCATTCCTCTGGGATCCCCGTCGCCGAGGACCTCTAGCGGCCTACCCGGAAGCGCGCGCGGATCCGCGCTGCACGAGTCTCATCGACCCTGCGGCTTCCCTATTTGGCCTTGCTCCAGGTGGGGTTTGCCGTGCCGTCGAGTGTTACCACCGACGCGGTGCGCTCTTACCGCACCGTTTCACCCTTGCCAGTCCCGTGAGGGACTTCGGCGGTCTGCTCTCTGTTGCACTTTCCGTGGGCTCGCGCCCCCCAGGCGTTACCTGGCACCCGATCCGCCGGAGCCCGGACTTTCCTCCACCGAAGCAAAGCTTCGGCAGCGACCGCCCGGCCGACTCTGACAGGGAAGATACGGCGCCGCGGCGCGAAGTCAAACTTGAACGCACCCACCTTGAGCGCAGCGGCGCTCAGGGCGCTTCGGCCTCCTCGGGCGAGGCGCGCTCGTCGTCCCTGCCGTGCCTCACGAGCGCATAAGCCGCGGCTCGTGTTGCCCCGGTCAGCTGCGCGGCGATGGCGGCAACTCGTGCGGGAGGCAACTCTTTCGACAATACCTCGACCGTGCGCCGTAACAGTTGCTCATCCACGCCGGCCGCGCCCGCTGGCGCGCCCTGCACGACCACAGTGAGCTCGCCGCGCGCAAAGTTCTGTTCGCTTGCTGCGCGCGCCGCAAGCTGACCGAGCGTGCCGCGGTAGATGCTCTCGTGCGCCTTGGTGAGCTCGCGCGCAACAACCGCCGTGCGCTCGGCCCCGAGCACCGCCGCCAGGTCGGCGAGCGCTGCCACGATGCGGTGCGGTGCTTCGAAGAAGACCAGCGTGCGCGTCTCACGCGCGAGGCCGCCAAGTGCCGCGCGGCGCTCGCGCGCGCGCGCCGGCAAAAAGCCTTCGAAGCAGAAACGGTCGGTCGGCAGCCCCGCCACCGTGAGCGCCGCGGTGATCGCCGAGGGACCGGGGATCGTGCTCACCGGGAAGCCGGCCGCCGCGGCACTGCGCACCAACTCATATCCCGGGTCGGACAGCAAGGGTGTGCCTGCATCACTCACCAGCACCACGCATTCTCCAAGCGCGAGCCGCTCGAGCAGCGCCGGCACACGTCGCGACTCGTTGTGCTCGTGCAGCGAGACCATGGGTTTCGAGATGCCGCTCGCCTTCAGCAGCGCCGCAGTATGCCGCGTATCCTCAGCGGCGATGAGATCGGCGCCGGCGAGCGCCGCGCGCGCTCTGTCGCTCAGATCACCGAGGTTGCCGATCGGTGTGGCGACGACCTGCAGCCGCCCTGTCATTCTGGCCACTATAATCGCGCCTCACACCGCGTGGGATCGCGGGCATCAGCATCGTGCCCGCCAGCGGGAGGCTCTTCAACCGATGTACAACCGACCGCTCACGCGCCTCGTTGTGGTGCTGCTCGCAGCAGCATCGCTCACCGCCTGCCCGAGCCTCACGCAGCGCGGCGAGCTGCCGCCTTCGCTCGATCGGGCACAGGAGCTCGAGCGCTCGGGCGATCGCGCGGGCGCCGCGCAGGTCTATGAACAGCTGGCGGCACAGAACAGCGGCACCGATCGCACCGGTTTTCTGCTGCAGGCGGCCCGGGACTATCTCGCGGCACAGCGACCCGATGAGGCGGCGCGTGTGCTCGGTAGTGCGCAGGGCCCCTTCTCCGCGGAGCAGGTCACCGAGCAGACATTGCTCAATGCGCAGCTCGCGCTCGCCCGTGGGCAGCCACAGGAGGCGCTGCGCCTGCTGAATGCAATAGCGGTCCCCGCAGCGGCCGGGCAGGCGGCGCGCTACCGCGAGCTGCGCTCGAACGCCACGGCACTCGCCGCCGCTCACCCGGGTACCACGCGCCCGGTGCCGCCACCGGGCGCCGGGCCACACACCGCGCTACTGCTGCCCGTTACCGGTCGCGCCGCTTCGGCCGCGCTCAGTGTCCGCGATGGGTTCATGACCGCCTATTACCAGGTGCCAGCCAACGAGCGGCCGCGGCTGCGCATCTACGATACCGGCTCGATGAGCATTGCGGATGCGCTGACTCAGGCGATGAGCGCCGGGGCGGACATCATCGTCGGTCCGCTGACGCGCGAGGAAGTCATCGCCGCCGCCGACTTCCCTGGACTGCACGTGCCGCTACTGGCCCTGAATTTTCTGCCGCCCGAGCGTACGCCGCCGCCGCAGTTCTATCAGTACGCGCTCTCCCCTGAGGACGAGGCGCGCGTGGTGGCGCGGCGCGTGCTCGAGGATCACCACCGACGCGGTGTCGCCCTGGTACCGGCCGGGGAGTGGGGGACACGTGTGCTCGCCGCATTCCGCCAGGAACTGCAGGCCGGCGGCGGCGACCTGCTCGCCACGGGGCAGATCGAGAGTGGCCGCACCGATTACTCTTCCGCCATCACCGAGGTGCTGCGCATCAGCGACAGCACCGCGCGCTTTCATCGACTCGAGTCGATCCTCGGCACCAAGCTGCAGTTCGAGCCGCGGCGGCGCAACGATATCGAGTTCATATTTGCGCCGGCACCGGCGAATCTCGAGCGGCTGCTGCGGCCGCAACTGCGATTCCACTTCGCGGGAGACATACCTACCTATGCGACCTCGGATGCCTTCGAGCCCGACCCGCGCGCCAACGAAGACCTCGAGGGGCTCATGTTTCCGGACATGCCCTGGATGCTCGGCGGCGAGCTCGCTGACGCCGTGCACGCCGCCACCCGCGAGGCCTGGCCTGCAGGGAATGCGCATCGCGGGCGGTTGTTTGCCTTCGGCTTCGATGCCTTTCGCCTCACGCAGGCCCTGCGCCACCCCGGCGTGAATGGCACCATCAGTGTTGCGGGACTCACCGGGCGGCTCAGCCTGGATCCACAGCGGCACGTGCGCCGTGAGCTCGGCTGGGCGCAGCTGCACGATGGCGAGCTGCGGCTGCTGCCCGCTGACTTATAACATCCAACACCAACACTAGCACCAGCACCACACACGCCGCACATGCTGACTGCACGGCAGCGCAACGGTCGACGCGCCGAGGAGCTCGCAGCGGAGTTTCTGCGCACCCGTGGCTGCGAGATTCTGCACTGCAACTACCGCCGCCGCCTCGGCGAGCTCGACATCGTGGCGCGTGCCGGTGGCGTGTTGATCATTGCCGAGGTACGCACGCGGGCGAGCCGTGCCTACGGCGGCGCCGCGGCGAGCGTCGACCATCGCAAACAACGGCGCATTACGCGCGCGGCGCAGCAGCTGCTGCAGCAGCGCAGGGGCCTGGCAGAGTTGCCGGTGCGTTTCGATGTCATCGTGGTGAGCGATCCGTGTGGACCCGCACCCGCCATCGAATGGTTACAGCATGCGTTCGATGCGTGTTGATTCCTTGGGGGTGCATGCGTCGCCGGGTCGAGCATCGGAGAGTCGAGCGTCGCAGGCTCGAGCATCGAAGGGTCTCCAGCGCGATACTTAACCATTTGGTTAAGTATCGGGGAAAAGGAGGTATTCACCGTCGCGACGCTAAAGCGATCCCCAGGGCCCGATTGGGGCCCGAGGGCGGAGATGACCTCCCGGGACCCACCCCGGTGAGGTCAGCCAGGCCGCCCGTTTCTGAGGCGCTGTATAAGCTTCTCGGGGCAAGCTGCTGATTGCTAACAACGAATCGAGGAGACCCACACGCACCCACTGTTCATTTCCACATAAGTCGTTGTGACTGCGACGAATTTCTCACTATTTCAATTGACATAGTTCGCCCCCGATTCCTATAGTGGCGGCCAGTGGGAGAAAGTGGGGGGAAATGGGCGTAATGCCGCCCCGCCGGTCATGTTTCGCGGTGCAACAAAAATTACTCTGGACGATAAGGGCCGGATGGTCATGCCCACCCGCTATCGGGAGCAGATCAGCGAACTCGCCCAGGGCAAATTGGTCGTCACCGTCGACCGGGACCAGTGCCTTCTCATTTATCCCCTGCCCGAGTGGGAGCAGATCGAACGCAAGTTGATGGGCCTCCCGAGCCTCAATGCAACCGCGCGCCGGTTGCAGCGGCTCATGGTGGGCCACGCCACCGATCTACCCCTCGACGGGCACGGCAGGGTGCTGCTTCCGGCAGAACTGCGGGAGTTCGCCAAGCTTGGGCGCCACGGAATGCTCATCGGACAGGGGAATCGCTTCGAGCTGTGGGATGAGACGCGCTGGAACGAGCGGCGCGATGCCTGGCTTGCAAGCGTCGAAACCCCGACCGATCTGCCCTCCGAGCTCGAGTCCCTGTCGCTGTAGAGGCGTTAACGAAGAGGGCCGAGGCCCGTGGCAAGAGCACTCAGGGAGGCGGGGGCGCGCCGCTTCGAACGTGGTTGAGCACACTCCGGTGCTCGCCGCTGAGGCACTCGCCGGGCTGGCCCTGGAAGCAGGCGGGTACTATGTCGATGCGACATTCGGGCGCGGCGGTCACACGGCGCTCATTCTCCAGGCACTTGGGCCCGAAGGCCGCGTGCTTGCGCTCGACCGGGATCCGCAGGCCATCGAGGGCGGCCGCAAGCAGTTTGCCCACGAAGTGCGGCTTGCGCTCATCCACGCGTCGTTTGCCGATCTCGCCGCGCTCGTGCCGGCACACGCGCAACAGCATCCTTGCCGTGGCGTGCTCTTCGACCTCGGCGTGTCGTCGCCGCAGCTCGACGATCCGCGCCGCGGCTTCAGCTTCCGCGCCGCAGGTCCACTCGATATGCGGATGGACCCGACGCGCGGTCAACCTGTGTCGTCCTGGCTGGCGCGGGCGAGCCTCGACGAGATACGCCAGGTGATCGCGACTTTCGGAGAAGAGCGCTTCGCGCGGCGCGTGGCCCAGGCCATCGTCGTCCGGCGGAGCAAGGCACCGCTCGAGGACACCGCGGATCTCGCCGCGCTGGTCGCTGGCGCCGTGCGCACGCGCGAGCCGGGCAAGCACCCGGCGACGCGCACCTTCCAGGCTCTGCGGATGTTCATCAACGACGAGCTCGGCCAGCTCGAGAAGGGTCTCACCGGCGCCCTCGAGGTGCTGGCCCCGGGCGGGCGGCTCGCGGTGATCAGCTTCCACTCCCTGGAGGATCGAGCGGTCAAGCGCTTCATGCAGCGCGCGGCGCGCGTCGATCCGGCGCTCGGCAAGCTGCCTGTCATCCCGGCGGAGGCCCGGCCGCGGTTGAAGCTCATCGGACGCAAGCTACGTGCCTCGCCCGCGGAGATCACGCGCAACCCGCGCGCACGCAGCGCGCTGCTACGCGTGGCGGAGCGCCTTCCGTGAGCCGCCGCGTGCTGCTCATCGCTGTGGCAGTGCTGTGGGTGACGACGCTCGGATCGGCTGCGGGCGCGATCTGGTGCAAGCATCGCGCGCGGCAGCTGTTCGTACAGCTCGAGACGCTGAATGCCCGTCGTGACAATCTCGAGATCGAGTGGGGACAGCTGCAGCTCGAGCAGAGTGCCTGGTCCACGCATGCCTTCGTCGAGCGGGTCGCGAGTACGAGGCTGCACATGGCCATGCCCCCGCCGAAAGAAATCGAGATCATTCCCCCATGAAGGCGCGCAGCGCACGCGATGCCGCGCCCGTGTCCTTCCGCTGGCGCGCGCTGTTGTTGATGGGACTGCTGGGGCTTTGCGCCCTCGGCCTGGTGTGGCGCGCCATCAACCTGCAGCTGATCGATCATGGGTTCCTCGCCCGCCAGGGCGATGCGCGCTTCTCGCGCGTGCTCGATATCGCCGCCCACCGTGGCACCATCACCGACCGCTACGGCGAGCCGCTGGCCGTGAGCACCCCGGTGGACTCGATCTGGGTGAACCCCAGCGAGCTTGCACTCGCGACCGACCAGATCCCGCGTCTCGCCGCGGCGTTGAAACTCGACCGGCTCGAGCTCGCGCGCCGTGTCACCAGCAATCTCGATCGCGAGTTCCTCTACGTCGCCCGGCACCGCCAGCCGGCGGAGGCCGAGCAGATCAAGGCTCTCGGAATACCTGGCGTCTACAGCTCGCGCGAATACCGCCGCTACTATCCGGCGGGCGAAGTGACCGGGCACCTGCTCGGCTTCACCAACGTCGACGATGCCGGGCAGGAGGGGCTCGAGCTCGCTTTCGATCACTGGCTCGCGGGCGAGAACGGCGCCAAGCGAGTCATCCAGGATCGTTACGGGCGCATCGTGCAGAACGTCGAGAGCATCCGGCCGGCGCGCGAGGGCCGGGATCTCGTGCTGTCGATCGACCTGCGCATCCAGTATCTCGCCTATCGTGAGCTGAAGGCTGCGATCCGCGATCAACGCGCGCGCGCCGGATCCATCGTGGTGCTCGATATCGCCAACGGCGAGGTACTCGCCATGGTGAACCAGCCGGCTTACAACCCGAACGACCGTGACCAGATCGAGCCTGCCACCTATCGCAATCGTGCGGCCACGGACATCTTCGAGCCCGGCTCCTCCATCAAGCCGTTCTTCGTCGCTGCCGGCCTCGCCGCAGGCAAGTACGACCGCCGCAGCATCATCGACACCTCACCCGGCTACTTCAAAGTCGGGGTGAAGATTTTCGAGGACGAGCACAACCTCGGTGCGATCGACATCGCCACCGTACTCGCCAAGAGCTCGAACGTCGGCATGGCGCACATTGCCTTGTCGCTCCCGCCGCAGCAGATCTGGACGACGCTCAACCACCTCGGCTTCGGGCAGGTGACCACCAGCGGCTACCCCGGCGAATCCGCAGGATTGCTGCCGGCGTACGCGCAGTGGCGGCCGATCGGCATCGTCACCATGTCGCACGGTTACGGTCTGTCGGTGACACCGCTGCAGCTTGCCCATGCCTACGCGACCATCGGCGCGTTCGGCGTGATGCGCCCGGTGTCGTTCGTGACGGTGCAGGGAGCGCCGCTTGGCGGGCACGCGCTCGGTGCGCCCGTCTGTCACGAGTTGCTCGACATGCTCGAGTCCGTGGTCACCGCCGAGGGCAGCACGGGCAAGCTCGCCGCCATTCCCGGCTACCGCGTCTCCGGCAAGACCGGCACCGCCTTCAAGGCGACCGCGGGCGGCTACTCGACCGACCGCTACATGGCGGTGTTCGGCGGAGTCGCGCCCGCTACCGCCCCACGGCTCGCTGCGGTGGTGGTGATCGATGAGCCGGGCGCCGGACAACACATGGGGGGGCAGGTGGCCGCTCCGGTCTTCTCGCGTGTCGTGGGCGGTGCACTGCGGCTGCTCGCGGTGGCGCCCGACCAGCCGGTGAATGCACCCGACCAGCTGCCGGCGGGACCGGCGCTCGGCAACGTGCGCACGGCGGCGCTGAGATGACGGCGGAACTGCAGAGCTATCGTGCAGCGCCGCGCGCGCTCGGCGAGCTCGTGGCTGGCTGGGCGGCGGTGCCTCCCGAGCTCATGGTGAGCGATCTCACGCTCGATAGCCGCGCTGCCACCCCCGGGTCGCTGTTTCTCGCTGCGCGCGGCCATAGCCATCATGGACTCGCCTTCGCGCCCGAGGCCGTGGCGCGCGGTGCTCACGCGGTGCTTTACGAGCCGGGGGCGCCCACGACGGAGCTTCCCGCGGAGGTGTTTCTCGCGCCGGTGGCCGAGCTCACCGCACGGGCAGGGCTCATCGCCGACCGCTTCTTCGGTACACCTTCGCAGCGGATCACCGTCGCGGGTATCACCGGCACCAACGGCAAGACGACCTGCGCGTGGTTGCTAGCGCAGGCACTGCAGCGCCGCGGCCGGCAGTGCGGTTACATGGGCACGCTCGGCGTCGGCCTGCCGCCAAAGGTGACTCCGATGCCGCATACCACACCGGATGCGGTCACCGTGCACCGCCAGCTGGCAGCTCTTGCCGCCGCGGGTGCCGAGTGCGTGAGCATGGAAGTCTCCTCGCATGCACTCGATCAGGCGCGTGTGAACGGCGTGCGCTTCCACACCGCCGCCTTCACCAATCTCACCCGTGACCACCTCGACTATCACGGCACCATGGAGCATTACGGCGCCGCGAAGGCGCGCCTCTTCGCGTGGCCCGGCCTCACCTGCCGCGTCATCAATTTCGATGATCCCTTCGGCGCGGTGCTGGCACGTGCCGCGTCCCCGGCGCGCCTCATCCTCACGACGCGCGCGGCGCGCGGCAGCGGGGCGCTGCCCAGCGGGGCGGAGTTCGTGCGTGCGACGCGAGTGCAGGCCGAGTCGACCGGACTCACGATCGAAGTGGAATCGAGCTGGGGTGCGGTGGAGCTTTCGGTGCGCCTCATGGGCGAGTTCAACGTGGAGAATGCCCTCACGGTGCTCGCCGTGCTGCTCGCCTGGGATATCCCCCTGCGGGATGCGGCGCGTGCGCTCGGCAAGGTGCGCGCGGCACGCGGCCGCATGGAGATGTTCGGCGGCCGTGGCCGCAGCCCGCTCGCTATCGTCGACTACGCGCACACTCCCGATGCACTCGCCAATGCGCTGCGCGCCGCGCGCCTGCACTGCCGCGGGCAGCTGCGCGTGGTGTTCGGCTGCGGCGGCGATCGCGACGCCGGCAAGCGCCCGCTGATGGGCCGCATCGCCGCGCAGCTCGCCGACGACCTGGTGCTCACCGATGACAATCCGCGCGGCGAGGATCCGCAGCGCATCGTCGCCGACATCGTGGCCGGCATCGGCAACGAGGCACCGCTCACCATCGAGCACGACCGGGCGCTCGCCATCCGCCTGGCTCTGCAACGCTCAGCTCCGGACGATGTGGTGCTGATTGCGGGCAAGGGGCACGAGGACTATCAGATCACCGCTCACGAGCGGCGGGCATTTCGCGACCAGTCGGTGGTCGCCGATGAGCTTGCGAGGCTGCCCGGATGAGTCTCACCCGCAGTCTGAGCGGATTCGCCCGGGCGTGCGGCGGGCGCCTCACGGGCGCCGATGGCCCCTACAGCGACGTGGTAAGCGACTCGCGCACGCTGCAAAGCGGGCAGCTGTTCGTCGCGCTCAAGGGACCTAACTTCAACGGCCGCGACTTCCTCGCCGCAGCGCTCGCCGCCGGCGCCGCTGGCGCGGTGGTGGATGCGGCGCAACCACTGGCGCTGCCGCAGATCGTCACCGATGACACGCAGGCGGCGCTGACCCGCGCCGCGCGCAGCTGGCGTGCTCACTTCAGCGGCCCGCTCATCGGCGTCGCCGGCAGCAACGGCAAGACCACTGTCAAGGAAATGACCGCGAGGGTCCTGAGCGAGGCCGGCGCAACGCTCGCGACGCGTGGCAATCTCAACAATCACGTCGGCGTGCCGCTCACCCTGCTGCGCCTCTCCGACGAGCATCGCTTTGCGGTGATCGAGATCGGCGCGAATCACGCCGGCGAGGTGGCGGCGCTCGTGGCGGTGGCGCGTCCGACCATCGGGCTGATCACCAATGCCGGTGCCGAGCATCTGGAGGGGTTCGGGAGCCTCGAGGGGGTGGCGCGCGCCGAGGGCGAGATGGTCGCGGGCCTTGCGCCGACGGGAACGGCAGTCATCAACGCGGACGACGAGTTCGCCGCGCTCTGGCGCGGCCTCACCCGCGCACGTGTCGTCACTTTCGGGATGCGCGCGGATGCCGACTATCGCGCAAGCGCGGTGGCGACGGAGCTCGAGGCGAGCGGATTCCGCACGCGCTTCCGCCTGGAGTCCCCCCTGGGCAGCACGGCCATCGAGCTCGCCCTCGGCGGCGCGCACAACATCGCCAACGCACTCGCCGCGGCAGCGGCTGCGGTCAGCGCGGGCGCGACGCTCGCACAGGTCGCCGCCGGTCTCGCGGCGATGCGTGCGGTACCCGGCCGCCTGCAGGTGAAGCGCGCCGTGAGCGGCGCATGGCTGATCGATGACTCGTACAACGCCAATCCCAGCTCGATGCGCGCTGCGATCGAGGTGCTGGCGTCAACCGCGGGCCGCCGCTGGCTCGCCCTCGGCGATATGGCCGAGCTCGGGGAGTTCGCCGCCGAGGCGCACGCGGAGATCGGCGAATTTGCGCGTGCTGCGGGGATCGAGCGGTTGTATGCCACGGGCGAGCTCATGCAGCGCGCGGTGGCGAGCTTCGGTGCGGGCGCACGCTGGTTTGCCGACACCGCCGACCTCACGCGCGCGCTCAGAGCCGCGCTCGCCAGCGCCGGGCCGGAGGTGCGCCTGCTGCTGAAGGGCTCGCGTTTCAATCGTCTCGAGCGTGTGGCGGATGCACTGACCGGCGCGGCCGGTTCGACGATGGGCGGACACTGAATGCTGTACTGGCTCACACAGCAGTTCGCCAGCCGCATCAGCGGCCTGCACGTCTTCTCCTATCTGACGTTCCGCGCGATCCTCGCGACCGCTTCCGCCCTCGGCCTCTCACTCATCGTCGGCCCCTCGATGATCACGCGCCTCTCGCGTTACCAGATCGGCCAGGTGGTGCGCGATGACGGGCCGGTCACCCACCTGCCGAAGGCCGGCACGCCCACGATGGGAGGCGCGCTGATCCTGGTCACCACGCTCGTGAGCACGCTGCTGTGGGCCGACCTCGCCAACCGCCTGGTGTGGACCGTGCTCGGTGTCACCTTCGCCTTCGGTTTCATCGGCTTCTACGACGATTACCTGAAGCTCGTGGTACGCAATCCCAAGGGCCTGCTGCCGCGCTGGAAGTACCTGTGGCAGTCGCTCGCGGGACTGGCGACGGCGGCGACGCTCTACTACACCGCCACCGATCAGGCGCAGACGACGCTGTTCCTGCCATTCGTCAAGACCTTCCACGAGCCGCTCACCGCCGCCGCCTTCATCGCCATCGCGTATCTCATGATCGTGGGCATGAGCAACGCGGTGAATCTCACCGACGGACTCGATGGCCTCGCGATCATGCCCGCTGCGCTGGTCGCTTCTGCGCTCGGCATCTTTGCCTACGCCAGCGGCAACGCCGTGTATGCGCATTACCTGCAGATCCCCGAGATACGCGGCGCCGGCGAGCTGCTCATCTTCTGTGCTTCGCTCGCCGGTGCGGGCCTCGGCTTCCTGTGGTTCAACTCCTATCCCGCACAGGTGTTCATGGGAGATGTCGGTGCGCTCGCGATCGGCGCTGCCATCGGCGTGCTCGCGGTGATCGTGCGCCAGGAGCTGGTGGCGCTGGTGATGGGCGGGGTGTTCGTGCTCGAGACCGCCTCCGTCATCCTGCAGGTCGCCTCCTTCAAGCTCACCGGCCGGCGCGTGTTCCGCATGGCCCCGATCCACCATCACTTCGAGCTCAAGGGCTGGGCGGAGCCGAAGGTGATCGTGCGCTTCTGGATCATCTCGCTGCTGCTCGTACTCGCGGGCCTGGCAACGTTGAAACTGCGATGAGCCACCTCAGCGCCAACGTGCCCTATGCCGTGATCGCGGGCCTCGGAGCCACAGGTCTCTCGTGTGCGCGCTATCTGCATGCCAACGGTTGGCGCATCGCCGTGACCGACACGCGCGCGGCACCGCCGCAGCTCGCGGCGCTCGGCGCGCTCGATAGCCACATACCGCTGCGCCTCGGCCAGCTCGACCCGCAGCTGCTCGAGGGAGCGATGTGCGTGGTGGCATCGCCGGGACTGCCGGTGCGCGGACCCTTCTTCGATGAGGCGCGCCGGCGCGGACTCGCCATCGTCGGGGACATCGAGCTGTTCGCGCGGGCCGCTGTGGCGCCGGTGGTCGGGGTGACTGGCACCAATGGCAAGAGCACCGTCACGACACTGGTCGCGCGCATGGCAGAGCGTGCGGGTCTCAAGGTGAGGGCGGGCGGCAACCTGGGACCACCGGCGCTCGATCTGCTCGCCGACGGTACCGAGCTGTACGTGCTCGAGCTCTCGAGCTACCAGCTCGAGACCACGACCTCGCTCCACTGCCGTGCGGCGACGGTGCTCAACGTCAGCGCCGATCATCTCGACCGCTACGCCTCGCTCGCCAGCTACGCCGCCGCGAAGGCACGCATCTTTGCGCGCTGCGACACCGCGGTCATCAATCTCGACGACCCGCTGGTAGTCGCCATGCCGCGCAGCGCCTCGAGCACGCTGTCGTTCTCACTGCGCGCCAGCGTCGGGGCGACCTACGCGCTCGCTCTGCACGAGAACGAGTGGTGGCTGATGCGCGCTGAAGTCCCCTTGCTGCGTCTGGCCGAGCTCAGAATCCGCGGCGCACACAACGCCGCCAATGCGCTCGCCGCGCTCGCACTCGGGGAAGCGCTGGCGCTGCCGCTCACCGCGATGCTCGAGGAGCTGCGCAGCTTTGCGGGGCTTGCGCACCGCTCGCAGTGGATCGCGGACGTACGCGGCGTCGCCTACATCGATGACTCCAAGGGCACCAATGTCGGCGCGACCGTGGCAGCGGTGGCGGGGATGCCAGGCCCGCTCGTGCTGATCGCCGGCGGCGACGGCAAGAATCAGGATTTCACGCCGCTCGCGGCAGCGTTTCGCGGCAAGGTGCGGCATGTGGTGCTGATTGGCCGCGACGCAGCGCGCATCGCGGCGGCGCTCGAGGGTGTGTGCCCGATCGAGCGCTGCGCGACACTTCCCCAGGCAGTGCAGGCGGCCGCACGCGCCGCACGCGCGGGGGACACGGTGCTGCTCTCGCCCGCCTGCGCGAGCTTCGACATGTTCAGGGACTACGCGCACCGGGCTGCGGTCTTTGCCGAGGCGGTGCAGGAGCTTGCCGCATGAGCGCGGCCGCGCTCATGGGATTCGATCGCAGCGGCGCGCGCGGCGGGGCGGTGCACCTCGATGCGGTGACGCTCGCCATCATCGCCGCGATCGTGCTGCTCGGGCTGATCATGGTGACCTCCGCTTCGGTGTCGATCGCCAGTCAGGACTCGGGTCAGGCGTTCTACTACCTCGAGCGGCAGCTGCTGCTGACCCTCATCGGGCTCGCGTGCGCGGCACTGCTGTTCGCGCTGCCGAGCGCGCTGCTCGAGAAGGCGGCCGGCCCGCTACTCATCGCGGGCCTCGTGCTGCTCCTGCTCGTGCTCGTTCCGGGGCTCGGGCACGCGGTGAACGGCAGCCGGCGCTGGCTGCGACTCTCCGGAGCGAACTTCCAGGTATCGGAGCTCGCGCGCGTGCTGGTGCTCATCTACCTGGCGAGCTACGCGGTACGCTACGAGGCGCAGCTGCGCGAATCGCTGGCCGGGCTCGCCAAGCCGCTCGCACTGCTGTGCTGCGCGAGCGCGCTGCTGCTCGCGGAGCCGGACTTCGGCGCGGCCACCGTGCTGTTCGCCGCCGGCTTTGGCCTGCTGTTCCTCGCCGGTGCGCGGCTGCGTTACGTGATCGCCATGACCGCGCTCGCAGCCAGCGGCTTTGCGTTGATCGCGGTGAGCTCGAGCTATCGCGTGCGGCGGCTCACCGCCTTCCTCAATCCCTGGGCAGATCCCTTCAACAGCGGCTTCCAGCTCACCCAATCGCTGATCGCCATCGGTCGCGGCCAGTGGTTCGGCGTCGGGCTCGGCGACTCGGTGCAGAAGCTGTTTTATCTGCCGGAGGCGCATACCGATTTCCTGTTCGCCGTGCTGGGCGAGGAGCTGGGACTCTTTGGCGTGGTACTCACGCTCGCGCTCTTTCTCGCCCTCATCTGGCGCAGCTTCTACATCGCGCGCCTCGCCGCCGATGCCGGACTGAAATTTCCCGCGTATCTCGCCGCCGGCTTCGGCCTGTGGATCGGCATTCAGGCGTTCATCAACATCGGCGTGAACATGGGAGTGCTGCCGACGAAGGGACTCACACTGCCGCTGATGAGCTACGGGCGCTCCAGCCTGATCGTGGCACTCGCCTGGACTGGGATCCTGCTGCGCGTGTACCACGAGGCGCTGCGCGAACAACGCGGCTCCGCCACGGTGCGGGGTGCCCAGTGAGCCGCCGCCCGGTGCTCATCATGGCAGGCGGCACGGGCGGGCACGTGTTCCCCGCACTGGCGCTCGCGCGGCTGCTGCGCGCGCAGGCGCTGGAAGTGGTGTGGCTCGGCACCGAGCGCGGGCTCGAGTCGCGTGTCATCCCGGCCGAAGGGATCCTGATCGAGCACCTGTCGGTTGGCGGGCTGCGCGGCAAGGGCACGCTCAGCTGGCTGGCGGCGCCTTTCCGCCTGACACGCGCACTGCTGCAGGCGCTCGCGATCATGCGCCGCTACCGACCGCTCGTGGTGGTGGGGCTGGGCGGATTCGTTACCGGTCCCGGCGGGCTTGCCGCCTGGCTCGCGCGCCGTCCGCTCGTGATCCACGAGCAGAACGCCATTGCCGGCCTGACCAATCGCGTGCTCGCACATCTCGCGCGTCAGGTGCTCGAGGCTTTTCCCGGAAGTTTCGGGCAGGGCATTCACGCCCGCGCCATCGGCAATCCGGTGCGCGCTGACATCAGCGCCCTGCCGCCGCCAGCGGCGCGCTTCGCCGGCCGCTCGGGGCCTACGCGGCTACTGGTGATCGGCGGCAGCCAGGGTGCCGCGCGGCTGAACGCCGTGGTGCCCTTCGCCCTCAAGCGCCTCGCCGGCGCGCTCATGTTCGACGTGCGCCATCAGGCCGGTGAGCGCTGGCTCGAGGCGGGACGCGCGAGCTATGCAGAGGCCGGGGTACGCGCCGATGTGCGCCCCTTCATCGAGGACATGAGCGAGGCCTACGGATGGGCGGATCTGGTGATCTGCCGCGCCGGTGCGCTGACGATCTCCGAGCTCGCAGTCGCCGGGGTCGCGGCGATCCTCGTTCCTTTTCCGCATGCGGTCGATGACCATCAGACGCGCAACGCTCAGTACCTGGTGCGTGAGAATGCGGCCGTGCTGATTCCCGACCGCGAGCTCACCGCCGAGCGCCTCGCGAGCGAGCTGCAGCGCCTGTGCGTCGGGCGCGGCAAGCTGCTTGCGATGGCCGAGCGTGCGCGGCTGCTCGCCAAGCCACGCGCCGCCGAGGAGCTCGCGGCGTCCTGCCTCACCCTCGCACGGAGCGCCGCATGAGTGCCGCGCGGCGCAACCTCCCGCAGCCGCCGGCCGAGGAACGGCGCGCGCGGCCGGAGCGGCGCGATCGCATGCGCCGTATCAACACCATCCACTTCGTCGGCATCGGCGGCAGCGGCATGAGCGGTATCGCCGCGGTGCTGCTCAATCTCGGCTACCGCGTGCAGGGCTCGGACGCCCGCGAGAGCGCCGTCACCCAGTGGCTCGCGGGCCTCGGAGCGCGCATCAGCATCGGTCATGCGGCGGCCAACGTCGCCGGCGCCGATGTGGTCGTGGTCTCGGGCGCGGTGCCGCGTGACAACGCAGAAATCGCCGCGGCGCTCGCCGCGCGCATTCCGCTGGTCTCCCGTGCGGAGATGCTGGCGGAGCTGATGCGTTTCCGTTACTCCATTGCCGTCGCCGGCACCCACGGTAAGACCACCACCACGAGTCTCCTCGCCAGCATTCTCTCGGAAGGTGGCGAAGATCCCACCTATGTGATTGGCGGACGGCTGAAGAGCGCAGCGAGCAACGCACGGCTCGGCGCTGGACGCTATCTGGTAGCGGAGGCGGATGAAAGCGACGCCTCGTTCACGCATCTGCAGCCGCTGATCGCGATCGTCACCAACATCGACAACGATCATCTCGCTACCCATGACGGGGACTTCGGGCTTCTCAAGCAGAGCTTCCTCGATTTCCTGCACAACCTGCCGTTCTACGGGCTCGCGGTGCTGTGTGCCGACGATGAGCACGTGCGCAGCATCGTGCAGGAGGTCGCGCGGCCCATTCTGTCGTACGGCCTCGGCGCGGGTACGGACATCCGCGCCACCCATATCCGCCAGCAACGGCTGCAGACGCGCTTCGAGGTGACCCGCCGCCAAGCAGCGTCGCTCACCGTAATGCTCAATCTCCCGGGCCTTCACAACGTACGCAATGCGCTCGCTGCCATTGCGGTGGCGACCGAGCTCGACATCGAGGACCGCGCCATCCTGCGCGCGCTCGAGGGGTTCCAGGGAGTCGATCGCCGTCTGCAGCACATCGCCGATGTGGCCACTCCCAGCGGCACCGTCAGCATCATCGACGACTACGGCCATCACCCGACCGAGATCAGCGCCACTCTCGAGGCCGTGCACCAGGCTTATCCGGGGCGTCGCGTGGTGCTTGCGTTTCAACCACACCGCTACACGCGCACGCTCGCCTTGATCGATGACTTCGCCAAGGCGCTCTCCGCGGCGGACGTGCTGTGCGTCACCGAGGTGTACGCCGCCGGCGAGGCCCCGATTGCGGGCGCCGACGGACGCGCCATCTGCCGTGCGGTGCGCGGCCTTGGTGCGCTCGAGCCGCTGTTCCTCGAGCGTGTCGAGGAGCTCGGCTCGGTGCTTCGCGACCTGATCCGCGGAGACGATGTGATCGTCGCCATGGGTGCCGGCAACATCAGCGCGGTGGCGCACACGTTGCCCGCCACGCTGGCAAGGCTGCTGCCGCCGGAGCCGCAGACATGAGCCTCGCCCTCACTCCGCAGTTCGCCGCGCGCGTGCGACGCGATGAGCCCCTGAGCCGGCACACCTCCTGGCACGTCGGCGGACCGGCGGAGGTGTTCTTCAATCCGCGTGACCGCGAGGATCTCGCCGCCTTCCTGCGTGCCGCACCGGCCGATGTGCCGATCCACTGGATCGGACTCGGCAGCAATCTGCTCGTGCGCGATGGGGGCCTGCGGGGAATCGTCATCAGCGCGCACAGCACCCTCGATGCGCTCGAGCGGCTCTCCGAGACCACGGTGCGCGGTGAAGCGGGAGTCGCCTGCGCGCGCATCGCACGACAGTGCGTCAAGTGGGGACTGGGACCTGCGGAATTCTTTGCCGGCATTCCCGGCACCCTGGGCGGGGCGCTGGCGATGAACGCCGGTGCCTTCGGCGGAGAGACCTGGACGCACGTGCGCGCGCTCGAGACCATCGATCGCCGCGGGCGCACGCACCGCCGCGCGCCCGAGGAATATCGCGTCGGTTACCGGGAGGTCATCGCGCCGGTACCGGAGGAATGGTTCCTCGCCGCGGAGCTCAGCTTCGAGCGCCGTCCCGGCGCGCATGCGAGCGAAGTGCAGAAGCTGCTCAACCAGCGCAAGGCCACTCAGCCGATCGGGGAGTGGAGCTGCGGCTCGGTGTTCACCAATCCGCCGGGCGATCACGCTGCACGTCTCATCGAGGCGGCCGGCCTCAAGGGCTTTCGCATCGGCGATGCCTCGGTGTCCGAGAAGCACGCGAACTTCATCATCAACCACGGGCAGGCGCGCGCCGCCGACCTCGAGCGCCTCATCGGCCACGTGCGCGACACGGTCGCACGGGTGCACGGCGTGGCGCTGCATCCGGAAGTGCGCATCGTGGGAGTGCCGTGAACATGCACCTCAACTACCGGCCCGAACTCCTCAGGCATGTCAGCGACCCCGGCGCCTTCGGCCGCGTCGCGGTGCTCTTCGGCGGCGATTCCAGCGAGCGGGAGATCTCGCTCCTTTCCGGCAACGCCGTGCTGGAGGCGCTGCGCTCGCGTGGCGTCGATGCGCACGCCTTCGACCCGCGCGAGCTGCCGCTCTCGGATCTGCACACCGCGCGCTTCGAGCGCGTGTGGATTGCACTGCACGGCCCTGGCGGCGAGGACGGCACGCTCCAGGGCGCGCTCGAATACCTCGGTGTTCCCTACACCGGTAGCGGCGTAATGGGCTCGGCCATCGGCATGGACAAGCTGCGCACCAAGCGCCTGGCGCTTGCCGTCGGGGTGCCGACCGCGGAGTTCGTCGTGCTACAGGGCCCTGCGGATTTCGAGCTCGCGCTCGAGCGGCTGAAGCTGCCGCTCATCGTGAAGCCCGCGACTCAGGGATCGAGCGTCGGGATGAGCAAGGTCGATAGGCCCGAGGAGCTGCCGATCGCGTTTGCGACGGCCTGCAAGCTCGAGTCGCTCGTGTTCGCGGAGCCGTGGATTCCGGGCAAGGAGTACACGGTCGCGATCCTCCAGGGAGAAGCGTTGCCCTCGATCCGCATCGAGACGCCCAAGACCTTCTACGACTACGAGGCCAAGTACTTCCGGGACGACACACGCTACTTCTGCCCCTCGGGACTTGCCGCGGGCGCGGAGCAGCACCTGAAGAGTCTCGCGCTCGCGGCGTTCGAGGCCGCCGGCGCCGGCGGCTGGGGACGCGTGGATTTCATGATGGATGCTGCCGGCCGACCGCTGCTGCTCGAGATCAACACCATCCCCGGTATGACGAGCCACAGCCTGGTGCCGATGGCCGCACGCGCGGTCGGTATCGATTTTGCCGAGCTCGCCTGGCGCGTCCTCGAGACGAGCTTAACCCGGGTGCCGGCGCAGCGCGCTGCGGCGCGGCCCTGAGAGTTGCGGAGAGAGGATGCTGGGTCGACCAAAAAATCGCAGGAAGCCGCAGCAGACGCGCTGGCGAATGCCGCGGATCAACTGGCGCGCGCTCGCAGTCGTGCTCGGTGTGCCGGCCGTCATTGGCGCCGGCCTGCTCGGTGTCGGCTGGGTACTCGACCAGCCGATCGAGACCGTATCGGTCGCCGGACGCTTTCAGCGCGTCGCGCCGGGAGACGTCGAGCGTCTGGTCAAGAGCGAGGTGCATGGTGCCGGACTTCTCACGGTGGATCTGGCGTCGGTGCGCCGTGCCATCCACACGCTCCCCTGGGTGGACGCGGTGAGTGTGCAGCGCGCCTGGCCACGTGGACTGGACGTGCTCGTCATCGAGCAGACCGCTGCGGCGCGCTGGGGCGAGCGCGGACTGCTCAACACGCGTGGCGAGCTGTTCGACTCCGATGAACGCCATATTCCACCGGAGCTCGCGCAGCTCTCCGGGCCCGCGGGCAAGGAGTCGCTGGTGGCGCAACGCTATCTCGCAGCCGAAGGACGTTTGCAGCAGGCGGGCCTGCGCTTGACCGGCATGCGTCTCGATGCGCGCGGCGCCTGGGAGATCGATCTCGCCAACGGCGTGACCGTGCGCCTCGGCAGACGGCAGGTCGATGAGCGCTTCGAGAAATTCATGAACACCGCGCTGAAGCTGGTCACGCAGCGCGGTGAGGACATTGCCTACGTGGATATGCGGTACACCAACGGGTTCGCCATCGGCTGGCGCGGCAACCCCGGCCGCGGTGCGGGGAAGGACGGCGGTCACGATGCTTAAGCGCGCAGAACGCAATCTCATCGTCGGGCTCGACATCGGCACCTCCAAGGTGGTGGCGCTGGTAGGGGAGGTGGGGCTCGACGGCTCGATCGAGCTGCTGGGTCTCGGCTCGCAGCCCTCGCGCGGGCTCAAGAAGGGAGTCGTGGTCAACATTGAATCCACCGTGCAGTCGATCCAGCGCGCCGTGGAGGAAGCCGAGCTCATGGCTGGCTGCGAGATCCACTCGGTGTTCGCCGGCATCGCCGGCAGCCACGTGCGCAGCCTCAACTCCCACGGAGTGGTGGGTGTGCGCGACAAGGAAGTGAGCCACGGCGATGTGGAGCACGTGATCGATGCCGCCAAGGCAGTGGCGATCCCCGCCGACCAGAAGATCCTGCACGTGCTGCCGCAGGAGTTCATCGTCGATGGGCAGGAGGGTATCCGCGATCCGATCGGCATGTCGGGGGTGCGCCTCGAGGCGAAGGTGCACATCGTCACCGGCGCGGACTCGGCGGCGCAGAACATCGAGAAATGCATCCAGCGCTGCGGGCTGGCGGTCGACGATGTGGTGCTCGAGCAGCTCGCCTCGAGCTTCGCGGTGCTCACCGAAGACGAGAAGGAGCTCGGGGTGTGCCTCGTCGATATCGGCGGCGGCACCACCGACCTTGCGGTTTTCGCCAGCGGCGCCATCCGCCACACCGCCGTGATCCCGATCGCCGGGGATCAGGTGACCAACGACATCGCGGTGTCGATGCGCACCCCGACCCAGTACGCCGAAGACATCAAGATCCGCTATGCCTGTGCGCTCTCGCAGCTCGCCAACCCGGACGAGAGTATCGAGGTGCCCTCGGTCGGCGAGCGGCCGGCGCGGCGCCTCGCGCGGCAGACGCTCGCCGAGATCGTCGAGCCGCGCTACGAGGAGCTCTTCGGACTCGTGCGTGAGGAGCTGCGCCGCAGCGGCTTCGAGGAAGTGATTGCCGCGGGCATCGTGCTCACCGGCGGCAGCGCCAAGATGGAAGGCGCCATCGAGCTCGCCGAGGAAGTCTTCCACGTGCCGGTGCGCCTGGGTCTGCCGCAGAGCGTACAGGGACTCTCCGACGTGGTGCGCAATCCGATTTTTTCCACCGGCGTGGGGCTGCTGCTCTACGCGCGCGACAACGCGCTGCCAGCCCGCCGTGGTGGATCCCTGGGCAACGCCAGGACCGTGCTGGATCGCATGCGTTCCTGGTTCCAGGGGAATTTTTGAAGCTGACAGAGCTGACGACGACGAATCAACCAACCACTTGTATTCGTGTAGAGGAGCGACAACATGTTCGAACTGATGGATGCATACAGCCAGAGCGCGATCATCAAGGTGATCGGCGTGGGGGGCGGCGGCGGCAACGCCGTGGCGCACATGGTGAGCGAGGGCATCGATGGCGTTGAGTTCATGTGCATCAACACTGACAGCCAGGCGCTGAAGCACGCCAAGGTCAAGACGGCGCTGCAGATCGGCTGCAACATCACCAAGGGACTCGGGGCCGGGGCGGATCCGGAGGTGGGCCGTCAGGCTGCTATGGAGGATCGCGATCGCATCGTCGAGCTGGTCGAAGGCTGCGACATGCTGTTCATCACCGCGGGCATGGGCGGAGGAACGGGCACCGGCGCCGCTCCGGTCGTGGCCCAGGTGGCGCGCGAGCTCGGGATTCTGACCGTCGCGGTGGTGACCAAGCCCTTCGAGATGGAGGGCAACAAGCGCTCGTACGTCGCCGATCACGGAATCGCGGAGCTCGGCAAGTTCTGCGATTCCCTCATTACAATTCCTAACCAGAAGCTGTTGACGGTGTTGGGTCCGCAGACGACCCTGCTCGACGCATTCAAGGCCGCCAATCAGGTTTTGCAGGGCGCGGTGCAGGGAATCGCGGAACTCATCACGCGACCCGGTCTGATCAATGTCGACTTCGCGGATGTGCGCACCGTGATGGCCGAGACCGGCATGGCGATGATGGGTTCGGGTGCGGCGTGCGGCGAGGGCCGGGCGCGCGCGGCGGCCGAGGCGGCGGTGTCTTCGCCGTTGCTCGAGGACATCAATCTGGCCGGCGCCCACGGCATCCTGGTGAATGTGACCGCGGGCATGGACCTCTCCATCGGTGAGTTCCAGGAAGTGGGTCAGATCGTCAAACAGTTTGCCTCCGATGATGCCACGGTGGTCGTGGGCACGGTGATCGACCCGGAGCTCTCCAACCAGGTGCGTGTCACGGTGGTCGCCACCGGGCTCGGCCGCCCTGCCTCTGCCCGAGTGCCGCTGAGCCCTCCGCGGGAACGTGAGGCGTTGCATGTCCGCGAACGCGAGGCGCGCCCCGAGATGGGCATGCGCGTGGTGCGGCGCACCCCGCTCTCGAGCAGTGACTATGCGGCCCTCGACAAGCCCACTGTGCAGCGTCAGCGGGCCGTCGGGGATGGACTACGGAGCGACTCAGACGCGGAGGAGCTGCTGGATATTCCGGCGTTCCTGCGACGGCAGGCGGATTGATGTGATACGGTAACGCGGCTTAACTTAAGCGCCCTCGGAGGGGCCTCCGGGTCGCGGGGCCCCCTCGTGAGAAGGGCACACGGGGTGCGTCTGTCATCCGCAAGGTGCTGCCGTCGTTGGTGAAAGATAAGGCATGGTTGGACAACGCACCCTCAAGAACTCGATCCGCGCGACCGGCGTAGGGCTCCACACCGGTAAAAAGGTGCTGATGACGCTCAAGCCGGCCGACCCGGATACGGGCATCGTGTTCCGGCGCACCGACCTCGCGCGCCCGGTGGACGTTCGTGCGACGGCGGACAACGTCGGTGACACGACGCTCGGCACGACGCTCGGCCGCGGCGAGTCGCGTGTCTCCACGGTGGAGCATCTGCTGTCGGCTTTCGCCGGCCTGGGTATCGACAATGCCATCGTCGAGCTCAGCGCTCCCGAGGTGCCGATCATGGACGGAAGCGCCGGGCCCTTCGTCTTCCTGCTGCAGTCGGCGGGGATCGAGGAGCAGCGCCGGCCGAAGCGCTTCATCCGAGTGAAGAAGCGCCTGCGCGTCGAGGACGGCGACAAGTGGGCGCAGTTCGAGCCATTCGATGGCTTCAAGGTGAACTTCGAGATCGAGTTCAATCACCCGATCTTCAAACGCCGCTCGCAACGCGCGTCGATGGACTTCTCCACCACCTCCTTCCTCAAGGAGGTGAGCCGTGCGCGCACCTTCGGCTTCATGCGCGACCTCGAGACCTTGCGTGCCCGCAATCTCGCGCTCGGCGGCAGTCTCGACAACGCCATCGTGCTCGATGACTTCCGTGTGCTGAATGAGGACGGACTGCGCTACGAGGATGAGTTCGTCAAGCACAAGATCCTCGATGCGATCGGCGACCTCTATCTCCTCGGACACAGCCTGATCGGCGAATTCTCCGGCCACAAATCCGGCCACGCGCTCAACAACAGACTGCTGCGTACGCTGCTTGCCGACACCTCGACCTGGGAAGAGGTGGTATTCGAGCGCTACACCGATGCGCCTATCTCCTACATCGAGGCGCCGGCGCTGCATCCACCGCACGGCTGAGTGCCGCAACGCAGCGCGCACTCCGACGCGCTTAGCTACTCGACAGTGATTCAGGCGCCATTCAGGCGCGTGGCAGGACGCGCACCTTGATGGCGGTCAGCGTGGGGTCGGCGGCGCGGATCTCGTGCTCGAGCTCGAGCAACGCATAACGCAGCCGTGCAGACCACGCCGCAGTCTCGGCGAAAATCACCAGGGTTTCCCGGTGCGCGCTGACACCGGAGACTTTGGCGCAGATTTCCGGTGTAAGCCGTTCTGACAACCAACAACTCCAGAAATTCTGCCGCGCCGATTGTGCTGTGATGCGCATCAAGCCTGGTGCGCGGCGGGTCAGCAGCTCCTTTACAGAATGCGCCGAGTGAGCAGCCAGACCGGTCCTACTCCTCATTGGGGCTTTGCCGCGCTTGTTTCGTTGCATCTTCTTCGGCATATTGCCTCAAGCTGCTTGAGCAAACCCGCCGAAAGGCGGGGACGCAAAGCCACCGGTCTAAAGCGAGGAGCCATGACAGCGGGGTTGCGAGCATCGGGAGGCAGGAATAAGCAAAAAAAGGGCAACGCCGCGGCGGTTGTCCATACGCCCCGAAGGGCGCCGTCTGTTCGGGGACATAATTCGGTGGCCAGCGGGATATGAACGTCATTTTGCTATCCAAGCGCGAGGGAAAGGCCCGGCAGCTCGATCTCGCGCGCCCGCTTACGTTAACTGCCCTCGCGGCCCTGGTGGTCCTCTTCCTTGGCAGTGCTTTTGCGGTCGGCTTGCAGCTTGGCCGCGGTAGCCATGAGCGCGTGGTGCTGAGCGACACGGTCCAGTTCGGCTCCCTGCTCGCTGAGCAGAAAAAGCAGATCGCCGACCTCAAACAGCAGCTGCAGTTGCGCGTCGATGCCATGGCGATGCGCCTCGGCGAGGTCAACGCGCACGTCATCCGGCTAGATGCGCTCGGCAAGCGGCTCACCGAGATGGCCGACATCGATAGCCGCGAATTCAATTTCGACCGCGATCCCCCGAGCGGCGGTCCCGAAGGCGAGGGCACGAGCGCGCAGATTCCGGATCTGTCCGCCATGCTCGCGCAGCTCGAGCAGCGGGTGGATCAGCGTGAATCGCAGCTCGCGGCGCTCGAGAACCTCATCCTGGCGCGCGAGCTGCACCAGGAAATCCACCCCGAGGGTCGGCCGGTCGCCAACGGCTTCATCTCTTCCTACTTTGGCGAGCGTTCGGATCCCTTCGACGGGCGCGATGCCTTCCACAAGGGTGTGGACTTCGCCGGTGCTCCCGGCTCGAGCGTCACGGCGGTGGCCGCCGGCGTGGTGACCTGGGCGGGCGAGCGCTCGGGCTTCGGCAAGCTGATCGAGATCAATCACGGCGATGGCTTCGTCACGCGCTATGCCCATAACGAGCGCACGCTGGTGACGGTCGGCGACACCGTGAAGCGCGGTGAGCCGGTTGCTCTGATGGGCTCCACCGGCCGCTCGACCGGGCCGCACGTGCACTTCGAGGTGCTGCGCAACGGCCGCCAGGTCGACCCGCTCTCGTTCATCGGGCGCCACTGAGCGAGCCTCGCTCCGCGCGAACACCGAGCTCGCTTCTGCACGAACACCGCGGGCAGTCGGCGGGCTGCTCGGGCTGCGGTCCCGAGCCTGCTCCTCCTCCTCTTGAATTCCCACGCCTGAGAACCAATTGGGCGAGTTCGGCGTCTTATGCTTACAATACGCCGCTCTCGAATGCCCGCCTGTACGGTAAGTGCTTGCCGGGAAAGATGTTTTCCCCCAAGCGAGTCACACCTTGCGCCAGCTTCTCACCCGCGTTTTCGGTAGCCGCAATGAACGGATCGTCCGCGGCCACGGCCGCGCGGTGCGCGCCGCGAATCAGCTCGAGCCGCAGATCACGGAGCTGAGCGATGAGCAGCTGCGCGCGAAGACCGAAGAGTTCCGCCAGCGGCTGAAGGCGGGCGCGGCGCTCGATGAGTTGTTGCCCGAAGCCTTCGCCGTAGTGCGCGAGGCGGCCCGGCGCACACTCAAGATGCGCCACTTCGATGTGCAGCTGATCGGTGGCATCACGCTCCACAAGGGCATGATTGCCGAGATGCGCACCGGCGAGGGCAAGACGCTGGTCGCAACGCTCCCCGCCTATCTCAATGCCCTGAGCGGCGAGGGCGTGCACATCGTCACGGTGAACGAGTACCTGGCGCAGCGCGATGCGGATTGGATGGGGCCGGTCTATCGCTTCCTTGGCCTCACGGTCGGGGTCATCAAGAACGCGCAGACCGCTCAGGAGAAGCGCGCGGCCTACGGCTGCGATATCACCTACGGGACCAACAACGAATTCGGCTTCGATTACCTGCGCGACAACCTCGCCTACCGGCTCGATGAGCGGGTGCAGCGCGGCCTCTCCTTCGCCATCGTGGACGAAGTCGACTCCATCCTCGTCGACGAAGCGCGCACGCCGCTCATCATTTCCGGTCCCGCGGAAGAGAGCACCGAGCTGTACCTGCGCATCAATCAGCTGGTGCCGCGCCTAACGCGGCAGAAGCAGGAGGACGGCCCCGGAGACTTTGCGGTGGATGAGAAGACCAAGCAGGTCCACATCACCGAGGCCGGCCATGAGAACGTCGAGCAGCTGATGCTGCAGAGCGGCCTTCTCAAGGAGGGCGAGAGCCTCTACGACCCGGCCAATATCCGCCTCATGCATCACCTCAACGCCGCCCTGCGGGCGCACGCGCTCTACAAGCGCGACGTCGAGTACATCGTGCGCGCCGGGGAAGTGATCATCGTGGATGAGTTCACCGGGCGCACCATGCCTGGACGGCGCTGGTCGGACGGGCTGCACCAGGCGATCGAGGCGAAGGAGGGCGTGAGGGTGCGCGAGGAGAACCAGACGGTTGCCTCGATCACTTTCCAGAACTACTTCCGCCTGTACAAGAAGCTTTCCGGCATGACCGGTACCGCGGATACCGAGGCGCCCGAGTTCCTGCAGATCTATGGGCTGGAGGTGGTCGTCATTCCCACCCATCGTCCGATGGTCCGCAAGGACAATCCGGACTTCGTCTACCTCACGCAGAGCGACAAGTTCAAGGCGATCATAGAGGACATCCGCGATTGCGTGATACGCGCGCAGCCGGTGCTGGTGGGCACCACCTCGATCGAGACCTCCGAGTTCCTCTCCGCGCTGCTGCAGAAGGAAGGCGTGAGCCACCAGGTACTCAACGCCAAGCAGCACGAGCGCGAGGCGCACATCGTCGCGCAGGCCGGGCGCCCCGGTACCGTCACCATCGCCACCAACATGGCAGGGCGCGGCACCGACATCGTCCTCGGCGGCAATCTCGAAGCCGAGCTGACGGCAGCCGGGGAGCTCGATGAGCCCGCGCGCGAGCTGCTGCGCGGCGAGTGGCAAACGCGGCACGACAAGGTGGTGGCCGCCGGCGGCCTGCACATCGTCGGTACCGAGCGTCACGAGTCGCGGCGCATCGACAACCAGCTGCGTGGCCGTTCCGGACGACAAGGTGATCCGGGCTCGAGCCGTTTTTACCTGTCGATGGAAGATAACCTCATGCGCATCTTCGGCGATCCGCTGCGCACCCAGCGCCTGCTGAAGATGGCCGGGATGAAGGAAGGCGAGGTCATCGAGAGCGGCATGCTCACCCGCCAGATCGAGAAGGCGCAGCGCAAGGTCGAGTCACACAACTTCGACATCCGCAAGAATCTGCTGCTGTTCGATGACGTCGCCAACGATCAGCGCAAGGTCGTGTACGCGCAGCGCACCGAGATCATGGCCACCGAAGATCTCTCCAACGCCATCCGCGGACTGATGGAGGATGCGGTCGGCACGCTGCTCGATCAGCACCTGCCGCGCCAGGCATCGCCTGAGGACTGGGACCTCGAAGGGCTGTGCACCGCGGTGCAGCGCGATTTCAACACCAGCATAGATCCCAAGTTCTGGCTGAAGAAGGAACCGGAGCTCACGGCCGAGGTGCTGCGCGAGCGTGTGGTGGGCGTGGTGCACGAGGTCTACGAGTCCAAGGTGGCGCGCGTCGGCGTGCCGATCATGCGGCACGTAGAGAAAGAGATCATGCTGCGCAAGCTCGACCAGCACTGGCGCGAGCACCTGGGAGCGATGGACTATCTGCGCCAGGGCATCCATCTGCGCGGCTACGCACAGAAGGACTATCGCTTCGAATTCAAGCGCGAGGCGTTCGAGATGTTCGCCGCCATGCTCGAGCGCATCAAGTTCGAGACCGTCTCGCTCGTCGCGACCATCGAAGTGCGCACCCAGGAGCAGATCGAGCGCGAGGAAGAGGAACGCCACCGCCGACTGATGCGGGCGCTGCAGGCCCAGCACGCGGAAGCGGCCTCCGCGCTCACCGGCTCCGCCGGCGCGGAGGAGCCCACGCCGCCGGCGTCGCCCTCACCCGGGGGTCGCGGTGCCGTGACCGGCGCAGCACCCGCGGCGGCACCACCGCTGCCGCCATCGGAGCTCTCGGGCACGTTCGTGCGCAGCGAGCGCAAGGTCGGGCGCAACGAGCCCTGTCCGTGCGGATCGGGTAAGAAATACAAGCACTGCCACGGCGCGCTCTCGAGCGTCGAGTAAACGGGCGCACCCGCGGTGCACTCTCGTCCGGCCCGGCCGCAGGTGCTCGTGGTCGCGGCCGCACTCTTCAACCGGGCGGGTGAGGTGCTGATCGCACAGCGTCCGGTCGGCAAGACGCTCGCGGGCCGCTGGGAGTTTCCGGGCGGCAAGGTGGATGCAGGGGAAAGCGAGTGCATGGCGCTCGCACGTGAGCTGCGTGAGGAGCTCGGCGTCGAGGTGCTGTCGGCGCGGCCCTGCATGCGTCTGACACATGCCTATCAGGATCGTGAGGTGGAGCTTTCGCTGTGGATCGTCGAGCGCTTCTGCGGCGAGCCCAAGCCGCTCGATGCTCAAGCGCTCAAATGGGTCTCCCCGGCCGCGCTGGCGGCCGAGGATCTCCTCGAAGCCGACCAGCCGTTCATCGAAGTGCTGCGGCAGACTCCCGCCGCGCACTGAGCGCGGGCGAGGGGGCGTGGCGTGTACAATGACATGGAGTATCGAGGCGGAACTTAAATGGCAGCGCAGAACGATCTTCCCGAGATCCAGATCGATCCCAAGGCACTCTACCGTGAGGATGTGTTCACCGATCGGCGCGCCGGCAGCATCCGCAGGCTGACCCCAGTGACGGTCGATGGCGCAACCGATGCGACACGCCCGGTGCTGTTCTCCGGGCAGACTCAGCTGCTGACGCCTGCAGGGGTGCTACCACTCGGGTTCGAGATCGAGGCGAAGACGCTCGAAGAAGCACTGCAGAAGTTTCCCGAAGGCGTCAAGGTGGCGCTCGAGCAGGCGATCGATGAGGCGCGCGAGCTGCGGCGCGAGGCGGCCTCGCGCATCGTGGTGCCGGATGTTGGTGGTGCGGTGGGCCCCGGCTCCGCCCCCCCGGGTGGCGGCAAGATCAAATTCCCCTGAAGGCACCGGCGTGAGGCTCGTGCGCTGCCTGGCGACGGCCGCAACGCTCATCGCCGCGAGCAGCGTGCTCGGGCTCCTTTCTTCCTGCGGTCACGCATTCGTGAGCGGCGGACCCCACACGGTCCCCGGCAGCGGCCCAGGCGGCAAGCCGATGACTACGGTGACGGATCAGGCGGTCGGCGTATCGCCGGTACCGAAGACCATCGTGTATCCGGTTACCGCGCGCGTCTCGGTGTCCGACAATTATTTCGGCACCAAGGTCGCCGATCCCTACCGCTGGCTCGAGAATCTCGATTCCCCGCAGGTGCAGGCCTGGGTCAAATCGGAGAACGACATCTCGCGGCCACGCCTGGCGGAGCTGCCAGCGCGGCCGTGGCTCAAGGCACGTCTCACGCAGCTGTGGAATTACGAGCGCTACGAGGTGCCGCTGAAACGCGGCAGCCGCTACTTCTACCTGCACAACAATGGCACGCAGAATCAGAGTGTCTTGCAGGTCATCGACTCCCCCGATGCAGCCGGTCGCGTGCTGGTCGATCCAAACAATGCGCGCGAGGACGCCACCGTTTCGCTTGCGGATTTCACGCCCGACCCGGGCGGCAACGTCGTGGCGTACGCGCTCGCCGATGGCGGTACCGACTGGCAGGTATGGCACTTCAAGCGAGTGGCCAATGGCGCCGACTACCCCGATGAGCTGCGCTTCACCAAGTTCTGGGGGGTGTCCTGGGCGCGCGACGGCTCAGGCGTCTACTACAGCCGCTACCCGGCGCTCGCGAATGGACACGGCGACGATACCGGCCGGCCAGCGGTGTACTTTCATCAGCTCGGCACTCCGCAGGACCGCGACCGCCTGGTGTACGAAGTCACCGACCATCCGACGCACGTGCCGACCGCACACGTGACCGAAGATGGCCGCTACCTGATCGTCACGCTGTTCGAGGGTTACGAGAAAAACGGCGTCGACGTCATCGACCTGCGCGAGGGAGGCAAGCCTCACCCGGTATTCGCAGACTGGGAGGCGCTGTATACCTTCATCGGCTCGCGCGGGCACGAGCTCTATTTCCGTACGACCTACCGCGCTCCGCTCGGGCGGGTCATCGCGGTCGATGCGCGTGCGCCGGTCACCCGCCGCACCATCGTGCCCGAGGGCTCCGCGGCGCTCGCGGAGGCCAGCTATGTCGGCGGCCGCTTCATCGCCAGCTACGTCGAAGACGCCCATGGCGTGGCGCGTCTCTACGAGCGCGACGGCCGCCCGGTGGGGGAGGTGGCCCTGCCGGGTCTCGGTCGCATCGAGGGCTTCGAGGGCGAAGGGGCGCAGTCGGAAACTTTCTTTTCGTACACGGACTACCTGACTCCGCGCAGGATCTACCGGCTCGATGTGCCGGCGAATCACCCGACGCTCTGGCGCGAGCCGCACACCTCCGCACTCAGCGGACAGTTCGTGACCGAGCAGGTGTTCTACAACAGCAAGGACGGCACCCGCGTGGCGATGTACATCACCCACCGGCGCGGCAGCACGCGCGATGGCAACCAGCCGGTGCTGCTGTACGGTTACGGCGGATTCGACATCTCGCTCACGCCCGTGTACCGGCCCACGGTCGAAGCGTGGCTCGAGATGGGCGGTACCTACGTGGAAGCGAACCTGCGCGGTGGCGGTGAGTACGGCGAGACCTGGCACAAGGCCGGCACGTTAGCCAACAAGCAGCACGTATTCGATGATTTCGTCGCGGCGGCGGAATTTCTCGTCAACGAGAACTATACCCGCCGGGCGCGACTCGGCATTTACGGCCGCAGCAATGGCGGACTGCTCGTGGGCGCGGTGCTCACGCAGCGGCCGGACCTCTTCGGTGCGGCGCTGCCCGCGGTCGGAGTGCTCGACATGCTGCGCTACCAGACCGCAAGCGCCAACGCCCGGCAATGGTCCTCGGACTATGGTCTGTCGGAGGATGCGGAGCAGTTCCGCGCGCTCTACGCCTATTCACCCGTTCAGAACGTGAAAAACGCGGTGTGCTATCCGCCGACTCTCATCACCACCGCAGATCACGATGATCGGGTGGTCCCGTGGCACAGCTACAAGTTCGCCGCCGCGCTCCAGGCCGCGCAGATCTGCCCGAATCCGATTCTCATCCGCGTCGAAACGCGCGCCGGGCACGGCGCCGGCAAGCCCATGTGGATGCAGATCGATGACTTCGCGGATCAGTGGGCCTTCCTCGCCAAGTGGCTCGGCGTGTCAGCGCCGGCCGTCGAGGCGCAGTGACACGCAGCAGACTCACGCGAGGTCCGGTCTGAGGAGAGTTTTGATCCGCAACGTTGCCGGATCAAAGATTGCCACGACCCGCCTGGAACCTCCCCACATGATGAGCAGGTTGCGTGCGTCCGGTGCGACCCCAGCCGCCGACAGACGGGCATGCAGATACTGCTTTTCCTTTTTGTTCAGCTCCTTGATGTCGTCGAGCCGCATCAGACGGTCGCGCAGACTTGGCAGACCCTGCTCCCACGGCTTGAAATAGCGAGGCATGTCCGTGACGTCCTTGCCACCTCCCAAGGAGACGCTGTTTACGATTCCCATGGCTTCATCGGGGTTATCCGGCAGCGGCGCCCAAATCCAACGTGGCAGGCTGTACCAGTGGGGCGCCAACGACGGATTCTGGCGCAGGGCCAGGGCGACTTCGCTCGCATCGATGTCTGATGCCTGGACACATTCCAGACTATTCACTGAGAAGGCGTAATACAGAGGGCGGCCGCTCCAGAGGGTCATACTCCCGTACACCAGCGCAGCGAGCTGCACCGTTACGATGATCGCAATGTCACGCATCAGCAGACGCCTCGACTTCACGGGGTTCGAGACGATCAAGGTAAGTGTTGGGCCCACTACGAGATCGACCATCACCACGATGCCCACAACGTGCAGCACACTCGAGAGATACCAGCCCGGCCAGCGGTACCAGCCGAGATACAGGGCGCCGAGGGCGAGCGTCAGCGCGCCCGCGCTCCCAAGGAGGTGGAGAGCAAATGCCTTCAATCGGAACGGCATCGATTAAGTGTCGCCTTTAGAGGTTCGTTCTTCCGTGACGTGGTTCTCTGACTGCGGTGCACTCTCCCCCGGGATTGCCCGTTGGCCGGAGAACCAGGCGCCGAGATCGATCAGCCGGCAGCGCTCGCTGCAGAAGGGCCGGAAAGGTGCGGTTTCCCACTCCAAATCACGATGACACGTCGGACATTTGACGCGCGCGGGACTCACGCGATTCCTATTCCGCGCCTATCAGGCGCAGCAGCTCAGCATGAAGGGCACATCGTTTTCCGTCTGGCTCGGACGCACGGTGATGCCATGCCACGCGAGGAAGCGCACGCTGCAGCGGTGATGGCTGCCGCTGATCTCGGGATACAAACCAGAGGAAGCGGGTAGCGAGATCCGCAGCAGCTGCAGCGGATTATCCCGGTCGAAGGTGATGTTGAAGGTGCCGCCCGCAGCGACCTCCTGGCGCGTGCGGCCGTTCTGGCGCGTGAGCCACAGGAGCTCTGCGATCGCGTCGCACATCGGCCGCAGCAGCCCGAGCCACTGATTGAAGCTGCGCATGCGCGTCTCATCGGGCTGCGCCAACCAGAAGTAATAGTCCGGCAGGTCGAACTCGCAGGTTCCACCCGGGATGGCACTACGATGCTTGATGGCGTTGAGAAACTCCGAGTCGCGCAACGGCTGCAGGAACGCCGAGCCCGCACTCATCAGATCGGACCGCAGCCGCTGGAGATTCGAGGTCAACGTCTTCAGGCGCTGCGTATCGACACCGGGGCGCGACTGGAACTCATTGAGGATGGCAAGGTGACTCTCGAGCTCCTTGAGGACGTCCGAGCGCACATCGCCGCGGGTCGTCATCGCGAGGATGTCGATCAGGCTCGCCATGGCCGAGCGGCTCCCCCAGGGACTTGCCATCTCGTTGTGATGCAGCGCCTGGTTGTAGAGGAAGTCGAGGCGCAGAAACGTGCGCATCCGCTCGTTCAGCGGCTGCTCGAAGACCAGCAGCGCGGTTTCGGTGGCCGACTCCGCGGAAATATCGGTTTCCGGTGCAGCAGATTGCATCACTTGCGTATTCTGCTTCACCTGCGCGCCGCGCGTAAACCGTCGCGGCCGGGCCCCCCGCTTTCAGGGGTTGGCCCGCGCTGCGAACTCGAGGTAGCGCGCGTGCAGTGCAGCCACCTGATCGCGCACCGCACTCATGTTCGTGTCGTTGTGGATGATGTCGTCCGCGGCCTTCAGCCGTGCTGCGCGCGGAGCCTGAGCCTTGAGGATGGCCTCCACCTGCGCGGAGGTCGAGCCGTCGCGATTACGCAGGCGGCGGATCTGCAGTTCTTCCTCACAGTCGACCACCAGCACGCGATCCACGTGCGATGCCAGGTTCTTTTCCACCAGCAGCGGGATGACGAGGATCTGGTAGGGGCCACCCGCGGCGGCGGAGCGGGCTTCCATCGCGGCACCGATCGCCGGGTGCGTGAGCGCTTCGAGGTCTGCGCGCGCTTTCGGATCTGAGAATACGATGTCTCGCAGCGCCGGCCGGTCGAGATGACCATCCGGCGTGAGGATCTTCTGACCGAAGCGCTCGATCAGCCGCTCGAGCGGTGGTTGTCCGGGCTCGACCACATCACGTGCGATCTGATCGCTGTCGAGAATCGGTACCCCGAGCGCACCGAAGAACTTCGCTGCCGTAGACTTCCCGCTGGCGATGCCGCCGGTAAGTCCCACCCGATACGGGCGCGGGCTCACGTAGCTCGGCTCATGAGTAAGGCGCGAACAAGCCCAGATATTTCGCCACCAGCGGTCGGCCGACCATCAGCATCAACCAACCCGCCGCGGCGAGAAAAGGGCCAAATGGGATGGGCGTGGCGCGACTGTGCCCGCGGAGTGATATGAGGAAAATGCCAACCACGGCGCCGACTGCGGCTGCAATCAGTATCACCGGCAGCAGCATTTGCCATCCCAGCCATGCCCCAAGCGCGGCGAAGAGCTTGAAGTCGCCGTAACCCATGCCTTCCTTACCCGTCACCAGGCGGAACAGATGATAGACGCTCCAAAGGCTAACGTAACCCGCCATGGCACCGATCAAGCTCGAGCGCAGGTCCACGGGCAGCGCAGCCGTTCCCGCCTGAGCGCTCCAAAGACTTACGAACAGCCCAAGCCACAGTAACGGCAGCGTCAGGCTGTCCGGCAGCAGCTGGTGGTCGATGTCGATGAATGTGAGTGCGAGCAGGAACCAGCTGAGCACCAGGGCTGCCAGCGCAGACCAGCCGAAGCCGAACTGCCACGCCACGAGCGCAGACACTATACCGGTCAGCGCCTCCACGAGCGGATAACGAGGGCTGATTGGCGCCCTGCAGTGGGCGCACTTTCCGCCGAGGATCAGGAAGGAGAGTAGAGGAATGTTCTCCAGTGCGCGGATCGGTGCACGGCACACCGGGCAGGCGGAGCGCGGGACGATGAGATTGAAGCGCTCGGGGACGGCTCGAGGCGCGTTTACGATCGCTGAAGCGGCTGTCGACTGCGCGGCGGACGCCGCCGCGGCAGTCAATTCTTCCTCGCACTGCTGGCGCCACTGCCGCTCGAGCATGAGCGGAAGGCGGTAGATCACCACATTGAGAAAGCTGCCGATAACCAGCCCCAGCACCAGACAGGTACCGACGAAAAAGGCTAAGGAGCTGGCGAGCAATTCAATCGCGGACATCGTTGTGCGCATCCTAATGAAAACGCCGCGCGAAGCGCGGCGCTTTCTGTCAGGCGCAGCGCCTGCTGCTACACGACCGACGCGAGCTTGAAGATCGGCAGATACATGGCGATTACGAGACCGCCGACGAGCACGCCGAGCACCACCATGATGAGTGGCTCGAGGAGGCTCGACATGGCATCGACCGCGTTATCGACTTCCGCTTCGTAGAAGGTCGCGACCTTTCCGGACATCTCATCGAGCGATCCCGATTCCTCGCCGACTGCGATCATCTGGTTAACCATATTGGGGAAGAGGCCGGTGTTCTCCATCGCGCGCTGCAGTCGTTGGCCCGTCGATACCTCGTCGCGCATCTTGTTTACCGCGTTCTCGTAGACGATGTTGCCAGTGGCACCGGCTACGGAGTCGAGCGC
>DATJFM010000038.1:0-31825 GCA_035495655.1 Steroidobacteraceae bacterium | reverse complement strand
CGGGCGTTGTCCTTACCCTGGCCGATGCGGCTGCCCTTGTACGCGTACCAGGCGCCGGATTTCTCGACGATACCGAGCGTGCTCGCAAGCTCGATGATCTCGCCCTCGCGGGAGATACCCAGGCCATACATGATCTCGAATTCCGCCTCGCGGAACGGCGGGGCGACTTTGTTCTTCACGACCTTGACCCGGGTCATGTTGCCGGTCACTTCCTCACCGCTCTTGATGGCGCCGATGCGGCGGATGTCGAGCCTTACGGACGCGTAGAACTTCAACGCGTTGCCGCCGGTGGTCGTCTCGGGATTCCCGAACATCACCCCGATCTTCATGCGGATCTGGTTGATGAAGACCACGATGGTGTTCGAGCGCTTGATGTTTCCGGTGAGCTTGCGCAGCGCCTGCGACATGAGCCGCGCCTGCAGTCCCACCTGCATCTCACCCATCTCGCCTTCGATCTCGGCCTTCGGCGTGAGCGCCGCCACCGAATCCACCACCACGATGTCGACGGCATTCGAGCGCACCAGCATGTCGGTGATCTCGAGCGCCTGCTCGCCGGTATCCGGCTGCGATACCAGCAGATCGTTGATGTTCACGCCGAGCTTCTCGGCATAGGCAGGATCGAGGGCATGCTCGGCGTCGACGAATGCGGCGGTGCCACCGCTGCGCTGCACCTCGGCGATCACCTGCAGTGTGAGGGTGGTCTTGCCTGAAGCTTCCGGTCCGAAGACCTCCACCACGCGACCGCGCGGCAACCCACCGATCCCGAGCGCGATGTCGAGCCCGAGCGAGCCTGTTGATACCGTTTCGATGTCGTAGCTCGCCGCTGCATCGCCCAGACGCATGACCGAGCCCTTACCGAACTGCTTCTCGATCTGTCCCAGAGCGGCGGCGAGCGCCTTCTTGCGATTTTCTTCCATCTGCGAATTTCCCGGAGGTATAGGCGAAGCGAGAGGAAACATTGCGGTGCCGATTATCACACAAAGCATCCCGAGCGGGGCGCATCGCGCAGCCGCGTTTCTCGCCTAATTGCGCGGATTGTCGTCGACCAGTGGAAAGGAGTCGACGACACTGTATACCGGGCCGCTCGACTCAGTGCGGCTGTCGATGAGAGCGTAAGAATCGAAAGGCCACACGACCGGGCGCAGCGGCTGCAGCGGGCCCGGACGCAGGACCTTTCGCGCCAGAGTCACATGCGCCTGGAAGGGCCTGCGATCGGGGCTGAGCCCGATGGCCGCGGTGGCCTCTTGGAGCGCGACCGCGAGGGCACGTGCACCCGGCGATTCCGCCGCGGTGAGCGCGCACAGAACCTGCGCCTCCTTCCAGTGCACGAGCCGTGCGAAGGTGAGCGAGATCGGAGCGTGCATGGCGAATGGCGCGCCGTGCTCGCGTCCGATGCGTTGCAGCTCGGGAATCTGCGCCGTCGCAACACTCCCGAGGAACGCGAGCGTCACGTGCAGGTTCGAGGGCGGTACGGGCCGGCCCCCGCAGCGGCGCACTGCCTTGGCGGCGGCATGCTCGAGCTCGCTCCGCTGCCCCTCATCGGGCCAGAGTGCGAAGAACAGCCGACGGGTGAGCCCCGCCCGCTCGCGCATCAGGCGGGCGCCTGGGGGCGTGCCACGGTCTCCAGTCGTACCGGCAGGTCGAGCCGCAGGATCAGGCGCAGGGCATGCTGCACCGAGCCGCTGCGCACCAGCGCGCGATCCCCATCGAAGAACTGCTGCTCGGCAATGATGTCGATGGCGGTTTCTTCGCGTGCGGCCGCACAGAACCATACGATGCCGACGGGCTTGTCCGGCGTGCCGCCATCGGGTCCGGCAATGCCAGTCACCGCGAGCGCGACGTTGGCGTGCGACACTCTCAGCGCGCCTTCGGCCATCTCGCGCACGGTCTGTTCGCTCACCGCACCGAACCGCTCGAGAGTCCCGGCCGAGACCCCCAGATCGCGTACCTTGGCAGCGTTCGAATACGTGATGAAGCCGCATTCGAACCACTGGGAGCTGCCCGGCACGTCGGTCAGCGCTTTGGAGACCCAGCCCCCGGTGCAGGATTCCGCCGTGACGAGGCGCCGGGCGGCGGCGCGCAGCTTATGTCCGACACGCTCCGCGAGCTCATACAGCTCGGTTTCGCTCACCATTAGAGCAGGCTACTCCACCGGCCGCATCCGCTGGTAGCGCGGCTCCGCTGCACGGCGCGGCAGGTTCTTTTGGGGTAGCCTTCGCGGCAATGGCGAGGCTTGGAATATCGCTCTTGTGCATTGCAGGCGGCCTGCTGTCCGCGGCGGCGTCCTCAGGCAGCGCGGCTCTTGCCGAACAATCTCGATCGACCCCGGCTGCCACCGCCTCATCCTCTGGCAAAGCCCCGTTGGACACGGTCACGGTAGAAGCGAGGCGAGAGCGCAAGGAACTCGAGCGCGAGGTAAATGAATTCGTCTTCGCGGTGGCGGTGCGCTACCTGCACGACTCGCTCTCGCGCTGGAACACACCCGTCTGTCCGTTGGTGGCGGGGCTACCGCGCGGGCAGGGCGAGTTCGTGCTCGGGCGCCTCACGCAGATCGCCAGCTCCGCGAAAGTACCGCTCGCAGGTGAGCACTGCACAGGCAACTTCTATGTGATCGTCACGCCGGAGCCCGAGAAGTTGATCAAGCAGTGGCAGTGGCACGATCCACGGATGTTCAGGAACCGCGACGGCATGGGTTACCTGCGGAACTTCCGTGATGTGCCGCGCGCGGTGCGGGTCTGGTACAACATAGGTTTCGTGTCCTCCGAGGGGAGACCGATCGTCTCCTCCGACGACCTGGCGGGGGGCCTCGTGGGAAGCACTCTCGGCATGGAGCTGATGATGGCAAACGTGCCGACGAATAGAATCAACATGGGCTCGAGGCTTACATACTCGGCGGTGCATTCGCTCTCTTCGGTGATCGTGATCGTCGATGCGAAGCGCGTGCAGGCGCTCACTTTCGGTCAGCTGGCTGATTACATCGGCATGGTCGGACTCGCCGAGGTCAACCAGGACGCTGAGGTTGGCACGGTGCCCACCATTCTGCGGCTGTTTCGCGCCGAGTCCGATCCGCCGCCACGCTTGAGCGCCTGGGATGAAGCTTTCCTCGCCTCGCTCTACGCGGTTGACCAGGCGAGCGTCGTCGAACAGCCGATGATGAAGAGGCAGATGGTGAGCAGCCTCGCCCGCACCGCTACGCACTGATTGGGCTGAGACGGGTTCGGACCTGACGCATCCATCGGCCGTGACCATGACAGCCTCAATCCTGCAACGAGCGATGATCTGTTCGCTGTCGCTCGCCGGTGCGCTCGCGATCTCGGGGTGCTGGACGGCGCCGGTGGCCGACGTACAGCCAAAGGGGGAGCCGCGCCTGATCCAGAGCGGCATTGCGGTCGAGTCGGTCAAGGAGCCCGCCACGGTGCAATCGGTGGACCCCGGCGCGCGCACCTTGGTGCTGGTCCCGCGCAAGGGCGAGCCTCGCACCTACAAAGCGGGTACGCAGGTGCAAAACCTCGATCGGATCAAGGCGGGCGATACGGTGCGCGTTACGGTCGCAGAGGAACTTGCGGTCTACGTCTTGCGAGACGGACAGCTGCCAGGCGCGGGGGGCACGCGCCAGACCATCGCGTCCGACGCGCGGGTGTTGTGGGTCGATCCGAGCTATCGCCTGCTGATGTTGCGGTATCCGGACGGACGCGACGAAACCCTCAAGGTCCCTCTCGGAGTCAAGCTCGGCGAGATGGAAGCGGGCGATGACGTCGTCATTCGCCCGCTCGAGGTGCGCTCCCTGCAGGTGCAGGCTCGCTAGGTCCGTGTGCCACCTCAATTCCGAACCGCCAAACCTGCACTCGGGGCGAGCCGCACCCGGCGGGCTCATCGTCCGAGCGCGCCGCGCGGCGCACGCTAGCACCTGGATCGCGTTGCTTCCTTTAAGTCTGCAGCCTGTTACGGCGCACGCTCAGATCACACCCGATCAGGCCAATGAGATTCGCAACGCCATCGGTAACCGGGTCGAGGCACTCGCAATCCTGGCAGGCGACTACGGGATCACCGGCGGGGATTTCCGCAGCACCGGCAAATTTCAAGGTGGTGAGACCATTGATGCCGAGATGGTGGTGACCAAGCTGGGAGGTGCCGGGGATTTCGGCATGCCGCGTCCGGTGGGCGACCTGGGCGTCGGCTGGCAGGGTCGACTGCAGGGAAACATGGGCTATATCGAGGCGACCAATCACCTGCATTCGCCCTTGCTCGAGGGCGATGTCAGCACATTCAAGGTGTACGGGCTCGAGTTTGGCGGTGGTGCGCGTCTCTGGCTGAGCGACGGCCTGAGCCTGGCGCCTACGCTGCTCGGCATCTACGGGCACACCTCGAACGGCTATACGGCGAATAGCCCGTTCATGCAGGCAAATTTCGTACGCGCCATCGATATGGGATTGGTCAACTGGAGCGTGGATACCTTGACGCTGCGCACCGCCTTGAACATCCAGTACCTCATCACCTGGGACCGCACGCGACTCAAGCTGTCCACGGAACCGACCTACTACCACACCGAGAGCTTCAAGAGCTCCAATGCGAATGTCAGCCTCACCGGCGACTCGCAATCGATCGCCACGACGATCGATATCGATATCCCGCTCGGCGTCGAGCTCTTCGGACACGAACTGCGCAGCGGCGGTGGGTTCGAGCGCAACGATTTCTTCGGTGACCTCAGAACAGGTCTCAACGTCGATCACATCGACGAAGTCGAAGGCCGCATAGTGCTGGACTTTCTCAATGAGCTCTGGAAGGTGCAGTGGATCGGAGTCAGTGCGTCCTACGTGTGGGGGTCGAGTTTCACCGGCTGGACGGCTGGCCTCGATATCGTGTTCCGCTTCTAGCCCGTGAACGACAACGATCTGCAACACACGCCGATGATGGCGCAGTACCTGCGCATCAAGAGCGAATACCCCGACGTCCTGCTGTTCTACCGGATGGGGGACTTCTACGAGCTCTTCTTCGACGATGCCCGGCGCGCGGCGGCGCTTCTCGACATCACCCTGACCGCACGTGGGCAGTCCGCCGGAGCACCGATTCCGATGGCAGGCGTTCCCGTTCACGCGGTCGACAGCTATCTCGCACGGCTGGTGCGCAAGGGTGAGAGCGTCGCCGTCTGCGAGCAGCTCGGCGCGCCCGACGGTGCTCGCGGACCCATCGAGCGGCAGGTGGTGCGGGTCGTGACTCCCGGCACGGTAACGGACGCCGCGCTCCTCGAGGAGCGGGCCGATACACTCATTGCGGCACTGGTGCGCGATGGCGGAGGATTCGGTCTCGCCTGGCTCGATCTGGCGGCCGGGCGCTTCAGCGTACTGCAGGGAGAAGGCACGAACGCGCTCGGCGCCGAGCTCGAGCGGCTCAAGCCCGCGGAGCTTCTGGCTGCCGAAGGCTCATCGGACGAGAGCCTCGCACGCACGGGTACGGCGCTGCGCCCGCGTCCACCTTGGCATTTCGAGCTCTCGAGCGCCTCGCGCCTGCTCACCGATCAGCTCGGCACGCTCGATCTCAGGGGCTTCGGCGCCGATGAGCTGCCGCTCGCCCTGCGTGCTGCGGGGGCGCTCCTGCAGTATGTCCGCGACACGCAGAAATCAGCGCTGCCCCACATTCGCGCGCTGCACGTCGAGGAGCGTGGCGATGCGCTGGCGCTCGATGCGGCGAGCCGCCGCAATCTCGAGATTGACACGAGCCTCTGCGGTGACCCACAGGCAACCCTCCTCGCCGTCATCGACCACTGCGCGACTTCCATGGGCTCGCGGCAGCTGCGCCGCTGGCTCAATCGCCCGCTGCGGAGGCACGCGCTGCTGCGTGAGCGCTATCACGCGCTGGGCGTGCTGATCGATGGGCGCCGTTTTGGCGCGGTGCGCGAGCATCTGGCCGGCGTCGGGGATGTGGAGCGCATCCTGGCGCGCATCGCCCTGCGCTCGGCGCGGCCGCGTGATCTCACGCAGCTGCGTAGCTCACTGCAGCTGCTGCCCAACCTGCGCGCCGCGCTTGCGGCGCTCGACTCCCCAATGCTGCAGGCGCTGCGCGCGCGCATCGGCGAGCACGCTGAGCCGCTCGCGCTCCTCAGCGCTGCAATCGCTGCAGAGCCTGCCACACTCGTGCGTGACGGGGATGTGATCGCAAGCGGCTATGACGCCGAGCTCGATGAGCTGCGGCACATCGGCTCGCACACCGAGGAATTCCTGCTGCAGCTGGAGCGGCGCGAGCGCGAGCGTACCGGTCTCCCCGGGCTGAAGCTCGGCTACAACCGCGTACAGGGATTTTTCATCGAGATCGCGCGGCGCGACGCTGAGCGCGTACCGAAGGATTACCTGCGGCGACAGACGGTGAAGTCGGCGGAGCGCTTCGTTACCAGCGAGCTCAAGAGTTTCGAGGATCGGGTGCTCGGCGCGCGGGAGAAGGCACTCGCGCGCGAGCGCGAGCTCTACGAGCAGGTTCTCACGAAGCTCATCGATGTTCTCGGACCGATGCAGGACACGGCCACGGCGCTCGCCGAAATTGATGCGCTCGCCGCGCTCGCCGAGCGCGCCTGTGCGCTCGAGTGGACGCAACCGGAGCTCACCGACGAGCCGCGCCTCATGATCGTCGGTGGCCGACATCCGGTCGTGGAGCGTTTCAGCGAAGCGCCGTTCGTGCCGAACGATCTGCGCCTCGATGCCGCGCGGCGCATGCTCATCATCACCGGACCCAACATGGGCGGTAAATCCACCTATATGCGCCAGGCTGCGCTGATCGCCGTGCTCGCGCATCTGGGCAGCTACGTGCCCGCCGAGCACGCCGTGCTGGGACCTCTCGATCGCATCTTTACACGCATCGGTGCGGCAGACGATCTGGCGGGCGGCCGTTCCACCTTCATGGTCGAGATGACCGAGGCCGCCAACATCCTGCACAACGCCAGCGCCCAAAGTCTGATTCTGCTCGATGAGATCGGACGTGGTACCAGCACCTTCGATGGACTGTCGCTCGCCTGGGCGATGGCACGCGATATAGCAGCGCGGGTCCGTGCTTTCACGCTCTTTGCGACGCACTACTTCGAGCTCACGACTCTCGCCAGCGAGGTCGAGGGGTGCGCGAACGTGCACCTCGATGCCACCGAGCACGGCGATGGGATCGTGTTCCTGCACGCGGTCAAGGAAGGGCCCGCCAACCGCAGCTATGGGCTGCAGGTGGCGCAGCTCGCCGGAGTTCCGCGCGGCGTGATCGCCGAGGCGCGCCGCTATCTCGAGCAGCTCGAGTCCGAGCGCGATCGCCAGCGCGCCGCCGGGCAAGAGGCCGCCGGCGCTCAGGCGGAGCTGCCGCTGTTCGCGGCGGCTAAGCCCGATCCTGTGCGCGAGGCACTTGCTGCGATCGACCCGGATGCGCTCTCGCCTCGAGCGGCCCTCGAAGCGCTTTACGCGCTGCGCCGAGCGCTCGATTCGTGAAGCAGCCGCGCTCTGCCACTTCGGGACGCTTCAGCGCAGCGAGAAGTGCCCATAGGTAAGGAATCGACCGGTCGCGTGCGCCACGCGCGCCGAGACCAGCATGCCGAGATGACTCACCGGGAGCGAGATATGGTCGGTCGCACCCGGCATGCGGGTTTCACTCACGGCGACGGTGCCATCGTTCGCTTCCCGGAAGCGCGCCAGCAGCTGCCCGAGCCCGAGCGGCTGCGTACCCGCGACGATGCCGAGTGCCCGTGGTTGTGACCAGCGCCGCTCGCGCGGCTGCAGCAGCTCCTCCGCGACCGATTGGCCCATGAGATGAGCAATGGGAGCAAAGCGCGCGGCATGCTCGGCGGCACGGCTGGCAACGCTCGGAGTCCCGAGAAAGACCACGCGGCCGGGAGGCTGATCGGGAAAGCGCTCGAGGAAGCGGTAGATCACCAGTCCGCCGAGACTGTGACCGACGAAGTGCACCTCGGGTGATGCGAGCGCATGCACGAACTCTGCGAGACGCTCGCTGATGAGGTTCATCGCCGTTGTCGCGGCCGAGTAGTGGAACGCATGCAGCGCAAGGCCGAACTCGCGTGACAGGCGAGTCTTCAGGACCAGCGACTCCTCGCCCGGCATCCACAGGCCATGCACATAGACGACCGCGGCCACAGCCGAGCTCAGCGCCTCACTGCGGCCGGCGCACCCGCACGTGCAGCTCGCGTAGCTGTGCTTCGCTCACCTCGGTCGGCGCGTCGGTGAGCGGATCGGCAGCCGTCTGGGTCTTCGGGAAGGCGATGACCTCGCGGATGCTATCGGCGCCAGCCATCAGCATCGCCAGCCGATCGAGGCCGAAGGCGATGCCCCCGTGCGGTGGCGCCCCGAATTTCAGCGCATCGAGCAGAAAGCCGAATTTCCGCTGCGCCTCCTGCGCATCGATGCCGAGCAGCCCGAACACCGTGGATTGCATCTCCTCGTGGTGGATACGCACCGAGCCGCCGCCGATCTCCGAGCCGTTCAGTACCATGTCATACGCTTTGGCAATCGCCGCCGCCGGGGCTGCCCGCAGCGCTGCCGGATCGTCGTTCAGCGGAGCCGTGAAGGGATGATGCATGGCCACCCAACGGTGCTCCTCCTCGTCCCACTCGAACATTGGGAAGTCGATCACCCACAGCGGCCGCCAACCCTCGGCCAGCAGCTTGAGATCCTGCCCGAGCTTGAGGCGCAGCGCGCCGAGCGCATCGCCTACGACCTTGGCGCTGTCGGCGCCGAAGAAGATGAGATCGTTGTCGGCGGCCTGGGTGCGCTCGAGAATGCCACTGAGCGCCCCATCGCTCAGGAACTTGATGATCGGCGACTGCAGTCCCTCGCGGCCGCCGGCTCGAGCGTTGACCTTGATGTAGGCGAGACCCTTGGCGCCATAGCGCGTCACGAACGCCGTGTATTCATCGATCTGCGATCGCGGCATGCTTCCGCCGCCAGGCACTCGCAGCGCCGCTACCCGGCCCTGCGGGTCCTTCGCCGGTCCGGCAAACACCTTGAATTCGCAGTCGCGCACGAGCTCCGCAACGTCGGTGAGCTCGAGTGGATTGCGCAGATCGGGCTTGTCCGAGCCGAAGCGGCGCAGCGCTTCTGCATGGCTCATGCGCGGGAAGGGATCGGGAAGCTGTGCACCGAGCACCTCGGCGAAGAAGTGCCGCACCAGACCTTCCATCAGCGCCATGATCTGATCCTGTGAGAGGAACGAGGTCTCGATGTCGAGCTGCGTGAACTCCGGTTGCCGGTCCGCGCGCAGATCCTCGTCGCGGAAGCAGCGCACGATCTGGTAGTAGCGGTCGAAGCCCGCAATCATGAGCAGCTGCTTGAAGATCTGCGGCGATTGCGGCAGCGCGAAGAACTTGCCGGGGTGCGTGCGGCTGGGCACCAGGTAGTCGCGCGCGCCTTCCGGCGTCGCCTTGGTGAGCATCGGTGTCTCGAGGTCGACGAAGCCGCGAGCGTCGAGGTACGCACGCATCGAACGAGTCAGCCGATGCCGCAGGCGCAGACGCTGCGTCATGACATCGCGACGCAGATCTAGATAGCGATAGCGCAGGCGCACTTCTTCGTTCACCTGCTCATCGAGTTGGAACGGCAGGGGCTCGGAACGGTTGAGGAGCTCGAGCTCCTCAGCCAGCAGCTCGACGCCTCCGGAGGCGAGATTCGAGTTCACGGTACCGCTTGGCCGCGCGCGCAGCCGTCCGCGTACACGCACCACGAACTCGTTGCGCAGCCGCTCGGCCTCGCGGAACACCGCGGCAGCCGTCGGATCGAAGACGATCTGCAGCAGCCCTTCACGATCGCGCAGATCGACGAAGATCACTCCGCCGTGATCGCGCCGGCGATGCACCCAACCGGCCACCGCTATCTCCTGGCCGATGAGCTGCTCGTTGACCTGTCCGCAGTAATGTGAGCGCATGAGGCGCGCGATGTTACGGAGGCGCCCTCAGCCTCGCAACTCGAGCCGGTGCGGTCAATTCCCCGGCATTTCGAGTACCGCGGCGCCTTGCACCGCGCCGCTGCGTAGCCGCTGCAGCGCCGTATTCGCATCCGCAAGCGCGAATGGTTCCACCGAGGCCGCAAGTCCCAGGCGCATCGCCAACGGAATGAAGGCCTCGCCGTCGGCGCGGGTGAGGTTCGCGACGGAAGCCACCGAGCGCTCGCCCCATAGCAAATGGTACGGAAAGGCAGGCACATCGCTCATGTGAATGCCGGCGCACACCACCCGGCCACCCGGCCGCACCGCACCGAGGGCCAGCGGGACGAGTGCGCCGACTGGAGCGAAGAGGATTGCCGCATCGAGCTCCTGCGGCGGCCGCTCCGTGGAGGGACCTGCCCATACCGCGCCGAGCTGGCGCGCGAAGCTCTGACCCTGCAGATCACCTTCCCGGGTAAAGGCGAACACCCGCCGGCCCTCGTGCCGGGCGATCTGGGCCAGCAAGTGTGCCGCCGCTCCAAAGCCATACAGCCCGAGGTTCGCCGCCTCGCCCGCCTTACGATAGGCCCGGTAGCCGATGAGACCCGCGCACAGCAGCGGGGCCAACCCCGCGGCGGGGACATCGTCCGGCAACGGCAGACAGTAGCGCGCGTCTGCCAGCAGCTCCTGCGCGTAACCGCCATCGCGCGTGTAGCCAGTGAAGCGCGCTTGCGGGCAGAGGTTCTCGAGGCCAGCACGGCAATAGCGACATACCCCGCAGGTCCAGGCGAGCCACGGAACACCGACGCGGTCACCGACCGCAAAACGCGTTACATCGCTCGCACGTGCGCTGACGACGCCGACCACCTCGTGCCCGGGCGTGATCGGGCAGTGGATGTCAGGAAGCTCACCGTCGAGGAGGTGCAGATCGGTGCGGCATACCCCGCACGCCTCGACCCGGATCAGCAGCTCACCCGGCGCGGGTACCGGCAGCGACACGTCGGAGAGTGTGAGCGGTGCGCCGCGCGACAGGAGCCGCATCGCCTGCATGGCTATTCACGCCGCGGGCTTGGCCAGGGAGTCCGTCCGCACCGGTGCCGGCGGCACCACGACCCCACAGGTGATGATCATCTTCATCGCGGCATCGACCGACATATCGAGCTCTACCACCGCACGGCGCGGCACGATCACCAGATATCCCGCCGTGGCATTGAGCGCCGAGGAGATGTAGACCGCGACGTGGGGCTCGTGCAGCCTATCACTCACCTCCGGCACATCTTCGGCGGTGAGGAAACCGATGCTCCAGGCACCGGCGCGCGGGTACTCGATCATCACCACCTTGCGGAAAGCTTTGGACTGCGAGAAGACGCTCTCGGCGAAGCTCTTCACACCGCCATAGACCGTACCCACCACAGGGATGCGCGTGAGCAGCTCCTCGCCCCACACCATGAGCCGGCGGCCGATGAGGTTCGTCACCAGAAGGCCGGTGAGCAGCAGCACGATGAGCGCAAACACCGCACCGACCCCCGGGAGCGAGAACCCCACCAGAGCCTCGGGACGATAGGCCGGCGGCAGGACCCTCAACGTCAGGTCCATGAGGTGGAGTATGAAGCTCACCACCCAGACGCTGGCGAGTATCGGCAGCCACACCAGCACACCTGCCACCAGGTAGCGCCGCAGATTCCACGTCCTCGTGCCGCCGCTTCCGTTCATGGCGCTAGCGCCGCTTCTTGCGAGCTCTCTTTACGCGCGCTGTGCGCGCTGGCCGGCGTGCGGCGCTGCGCGGGGCTGCGGCGCGGCTGCGGCCTGCGACGGAAACCGAGGTTGCCGCCTTTTCGGCGCGCGATTCGGCCGGCTTGCTGCCCTTCGCCTCCTTCTTGTCCTTGGTGTCCTTGGTGTCCTTGGACTCCGCCGTCGGCTTCGCTTCTGGCGTCTCGCTCTTGGTCTCCGCCTTCGACTCTTCCTTCTCCGCGCCGACCAGGTTGCGTTTGGTCTCCTTGTCCGACTTGAAGTCGGTCTCGTACCAGCCCGCGCCCTTCAGGCGGAATACCGGCACCGAGACCAGCTTCTTGAGGGCACGTTTGCCGCAGGAGGGGCAACGGGTGAGCGGCGCGTCGCTGATCTTCTGCATCACCTCGGCGTAGTACTTGCAGGCTTCGCACTCGTATTCGTAAAAGGGCATGAGCTCTCTTGGCGGTTGATGTTGTCGGGGGATTATAACAAGGCTCGCCCCGGGGACGACGTGCGCCGCCGATCGCTTCAGCCGCGCGCCGCACGGCGCTCGTCGGCCCTGGCGAAAGTGAGCTGCCCCTCGCGCGCACCGACACGGATGCGATCCCCAGGGACGAACTCGCCCTGCAGGATTTTCTGCGCGAGCGGATTCTCGATCTGCTGCTGGATGGCGCGCTTGAGCGGCCGCGCACCGTACACCGGATCGAAGCCCGCCTGGCCGAGAAGATCGCGCGCGGCATCATCGAGCGAGACGTCCATGCTGCGCTCCTGCAGCCGCTTGCGCAGGTAGAGCAGCTGGATATCGACTATGGCGCGAATCTGCTGTGTGCCGAGCGGATGGAACACCACGATGTCGTCGATGCGGTTGATGAACTCGGGACGGAAGCTCTGCTGCACGATCTCCATGACGGCGCTTTTCATCTTCGCGTAGTTCTTCTCGCCTGCATATTCCTGGATGACCTGCGAGCCGAGGTTCGAAGTCATGATGACGACGGTATTGCGGAAATCGACCGTGCGTCCCTGACCATCGGTGAGGCGCCCATCATCGAGCACCTGCAGTAGCACGTTGAAGACATCCGGATGGGCTTTCTCCACCTCATCGAGGAGGATCACGGAGTACGGTCGCCGCCGCACCGCTTCGGTGAGGTAGCCGCCCTCCTCGTAGCCGACATAACCGGGCGGAGCCCCGATCAGACGGGCAACGGAATGCTTTTCCATGAATTCCGACATGTCGATGCGGATCAGCGCATCCTCGGTGTCGAACAGGAACTCGGCGAGCGCCTTGCACAGCTCGGTCTTGCCGACGCCCGTGGGGCCCAAGAACAGGAACGAGCCGTTCGGGCGACGGGGATCGGACAACCCCGCGCGCGAGCGGCGAATCGCGTTCGAGACGATGCGCAACGCCTCGTCCTGGCCGACGACGCGCTTGGCGAGTGCATCCTCCATGTGCAGCAGTTTTTCCTTCTCGCCCTGCAGCATCTTCGATACCGGGATGCCGGTCCACTTCGAGACCACTTCCGCAATCTCTTCCTCGGTCACCTTGTTGCGTACCAGCGTCGGTGCCTGGTCCTCGGCGACCTCGGCCGAGCTGAGTCGCTTCTCGAGCTCGGGGATCTTGCCGTACTGGAGCTCCGCCATGCGGCTGAGATTGCTGGCACGGCGTGCGGCATCGAGCTCGAGGCGTGCGCGATCGAGCTCCTCGCGGATGTGGGCCGTCCCCTGCACCGCCGCCTTCTCGGCCTTCCAGACCTCCTCGAGGTCGGCGTACTCCCGCTCGAGCGCCCGCAGAGTCTCTTCGAGCGTCGAAAGGCGTTTGCGTGAGGCCTCATCCTTCTCCTTCTTGAGCGCCTCGTGCTCGATCTTGAGCTGGATGATGCGCCGCTCGAGGCGATCGAGCGCCTCGGGCTTCGAGTCGATCTCCATGCGGATGCGTGCCGCGGCCTCATCGACGAGATCGATGGCCTTGTCGGGCAGCTGGCGGTCGGTGATGTAGCGGTGCGATAACGTCGCGGCGCCCACGATCGCCGGATCGGTGATCTCGACCTTGTGGTGCACCTCGTAGCGCTCCTTGAGTCCCCGCAGGATCGCTATGGTGTCCTCGACCGAGGGCTCATCCACCAGCACCTTCTGGAAGCGCCGCTCGAGGGCGGCGTCCTTCTCGATGTACTTGCGGTACTCATCAAGGGTCGTAGCGCCCACGCAGTGCAGCTCACCGCGGGCGAGCGCAGGCTTGAGCATGTTGCCGGCGTCCATCGCGCCTTCGGCCTTGCCGGCTCCGACCATGGTGTGCAGCTCATCGATGAACAGGATGATCTGACCTTCCTGCTTGGCGAGATCGTTGAGCACCCCCTTGAGGCGCTCCTCGAACTCGCCGCGGAACTTGGCGCCGGCGATGAGCGAGCCCATATCGAGCGCGAGGATGCGCTTGTCCTTGAGGCCTTCGGGCACCTCGGCATTGACGATGCGCTGCGCCAGCCCCTCGACGATCGCCGTTTTGCCGACTCCCGGCTCACCAATCAGCACCGGGTTGTTCTTGGTGCGCCGCTGCAGCACCTGGATGGTGCGGCGGATCTCATCGTCGCGCCCGATGACGGGGTCGAGTTTTCCCGAAGCTGCACGCGCGGTGAGATCGATGGTGTATTTCTCGAGCGCCTGCCGGCTCTCCTCGGCATTGGCGTCATTGACCTTCTCGCCCCCGCGTACCTCATCGATCGCCTTCTCGATGGCGCCGCGCACCACCCCGGCTTCCTTGAAGAGCCGGGCAAGCGCGCGATCCTCGAAGCCGGCCAGCACGAACAGCTCGCTCGAGATGTACTGATCGCCGCGCTGCTGCGCGAGCTTGTCGGTGACGTTGAGGACGCGGTTCAGATCATTGGAAATGTGGATGTCACCCGGAGTCCCTTCGACCTTCGGCAGCCCATCGAGAAGCGCGAGGACGCCGGCGCGCAGCTTGTTGACGTCCGCGCCGGCCTTCATCAGGAGCGGACGCACCGAGCCCCCCGAGCTGTCGAGCAGCGCCAGCATGACGTGCGAGGGCTCCATGAACTGGTGGTCGCGCCCGAGCGCCAGCGACTGGGCATCGGCCAGCGCCTGCTGAAAACGGCTGGTGAGTTTGTCCATGCGCATGGGAATCGGCCTCAGACGGGGATGGTCGGTGTGTGGGGATAAAGCGCAGCCGTTTCAAGGGGCTGCGCGCCAATAGCCCGCTTCCTCGATACCTAGGGTAGTCCCGTGCCGTGCGATTCGCATCCGGCGAACGGGGGACGGTGCGCTCCGGCACCGCGCAGGACTAGCTGCCAGGGGGGTCCGACCCGGCCGCTCGGCCGTCCGCCAGTGTCCGATTGTCACTCACCTGCGCAAGGGCCCGCAGCTCGTTGAGCGAGAGTCCAAACTCTCCTCGATGGTCGAGCTGATCCCATTGTCGTGCGAGCAGCTCGTCCGCCTGTCGCGTTTGACCCAGTCGGAGGTATGCACTGGCCAATGCGCTCGTGAGGTAGGTCCGCTCCTCAGGCGACGGTGCCGGCGACGCTGCCATCAACTGCGCTGCGCCTGACGCGATCTCCTTCGCATTGCGGGCAGCGACCGCCGCCAGTAGATCTGCCCAGGCTTTATGCGGCCCATCAACATCGCGATAGCAGGGCGTGGATCTGATGTTGCTCCAGAGATCGGCGAGTTCGGCAATGCTCAGATAGGTAGCCGTCATGGCACCGACGTTGCGCACACCCGTCTTCCAGGTGTCTTGCACCTGAGGGTCGGCGCACTGCGCCGTGCTCGTGCGCAGCAGCAGCATTGTCACTGCACCGACGGTATCGAGGTCGTCCAGCCGTCCGCTCGAAACCGCGCGACGAATTGCCAAGGCGCGCCGCACCAGGACGTCGCGCGCAACCGTGCTGTGCTGTGAGGGGTCCAGCGTGGGGCCGGATGGCGCATCCGCGCGCAGTATATCCAAGACCGGGACCGGCAACGACGTCAGCCCGGTCAAGCTGAACGCATTACTTGCCATGAAGCGCAGCCGCGGAGCATTCAGATCCACGAAGGGAAAGAAATCTGAATTCACCGGTACAGGCAGCCCATCGAACATCGGGCCGACGATGCGGTCGTCTCCAATCAACCGCGACCGCAGATCGGCCAACGACTGTACGCCGACGCGGTCCAACTCCGCATGCATCTGGGGCCAATGGAGAAATTGCTCGCTCGCCGCGGGGAACGCGGCCGCACGCGTCGCCACAATCAGGATGTCTAGATCGTTGAGATTGTAAATTGCATAGGCACCGAAGTGGCGCTTCAGTGCCTTGATGATAGATGCGACGACACGGATGTCGGTCTCGTAAATCTGCACCCATTGCACGAGGCAGCCATCCGGCCGGAGGTACTGAACGAGGCGTCCGTAGAACTCATCGGAGAACAGGTTGGCGACGCCGCTCACCCATGGATTTGATGGTTCCGACACTATGAGATCGTAGGGTTCGGGCGAAGCGGCAAAGAAGGTCTTCGCGTCTTCGTAGATGATGTGGCTGCGCGGATCCTCGAAAACGTCTTTGATACGTGGCATAAAGGCCCGCCGCGCGCCCTCCACCATCACTGGCTCGATCTCGATCGTATCCAGATGCCGCAGCCGCGGGCTCGCGAGCAACGTGTGAGTCGTAAGCCCTGAGCCGAAGCCGATATTGGCAACGCGCGTAGCATCTGGCCGCATACTCAGTGGAATCGCCGCCGCCAATACGCCGGTAGTCTCATCCGGCGCGTGTTGTGCGGCGGCTTCCATCTGCAGTCCGGCATCTGGCTTGCCGTTCGTCGAGATCGCAACGATCCCGCCAAGTTCATGCACCGTTACCGTCGCGGTCTTGCCGTCACGCGCAAAGATGACCTTGGCGTCGGTTGGGAGCGTCGCGATGCCCACACGGAAGACCCCGGACGCGACGCGCATCGGATCGAGTCCACCGAAAATCGCGGTCAGGGCAAGTACGGCCACACTGCTTGCAACCACCGGCGAGGTAGCAGCGCGTAACCAGTTGCCTGGCCCGAGTCGAGACAGCCCGAGTGCCACGTGCAGAGCCGAACCGGTCAGGATGACACCCTTCAGCCCGACCCATGGCATGAGCAGGTGAACGGCGAGCAGTACGCCGGCGATGGCACCGAGCGTGTTGACGGAGTAGATCGCGCCGATGGCTCTCTCACCCGCGCCGCGGCGCATGAGTGCATGGGTAAGAAGCGGCAGAGTCATGCCGGCGCAGAATGTCGCCGGGAACATGATCAGCATCGCGATGAACTGACTCACCGCATTGAAGGCGACATATCCGCTGGAGGTATGCGTAAACGTGCCGAGTGCCCAGGCCATGAAGTCGTACATCAGGTTGCACGTCGGCACGGTCAGTGCGGCGAGCGCGCCCATCGTGAGCATGATGGCAGCCAGGTAGCTTTCCGGATTGGCGATACTCTCGATGCGTCTGCGCACGTACAGGCCCCCGAATGCCAGCCCGAAAATGAATGCGCTCAGCATCAGCTCGAAAGAGTGCGTCGAGCTTCCGAGAACCAGGCTCAGCATGCGAATCCAGCCGAGCTCGTACAGAAAGGAGGCCAGGCCCGTCACGAAGGCCGCGAGCAGGAACCAGCGGGCCGCTGCCTGGTCGGTAGCACGCGCACTCGAGGATTCTGGTGCCAGGAGTGGTATTGGCAGCGCCTCCGGCTGTCCACGAATGAGCAGCCACACCGCGAGCGCGAGCGCCACGTTGAGCAAACCCGCCGTAAGCATCGTGCCCGGTAGCCCGACGAGAGCGATCAGCAGGAATCCGCCCACCAGGACCCCGACAGCCGCGCCGAGGCTATTGGCGAAGTAAAGGACGGCGAGCGTCTCGCCGGGGCGCGCTGGCCAGCGGCGGATGATGCCTCCGCTGATCAGCGGGAAGGTCATGCCGAGCAGCACCGATTGCGGCACCAACAGCAGCGACCCGAGCGACCACTTGTAGAGGTCGATGGCGAAGCCCGCAGGCAGCGCCGGGATAACCGTGGCAAAAGAGGCCTCTGTGGCGGCCACGAACACGCGGTGGAAGAGAAGACCCAGGACCCCGATCAGGCCTTCCACCAGCAGGTACCCCCACAGGAGCTGTCGCAGCCGGCTGCTGTATCGGGAGATGAGCCACGCGCCGAGCGCCATACCGCCCATGAAGATCGAGAGCACTAATGTCTGCGCGTAGGCCGCGTGCCCCAGGAAGAGCTTGAGGTAATGCGACCAGATGGACTCGTAGATGAGCCCGGTGAACCCGGACATCACGAATACGCCGAGCAGGAATCGCCGGCGGGCGCTATCGATATTCGGCATTACTGATCCCTGACAGACTGAGTCGCCGCGGGCAGCTTATGTAAGCTTCCAACGATTACTCGTGAAGTGGATCACGGATCGGTCAAGTGCGGGGAAAAGCCTGAGTCGTTTTGCGGCCGCAAGAATGCAATGCGAGCGGGCGAGGAGCGCCGCCGGTCTCAGGAGTCCGCATCACCGAGGCTGAGTAGAGGGCCAATGAATGCTTTGTAGTTACGCCAGCGTCCGCCCGATCGCCGATACATTTCCTGCCGCACCTGCCAGAAGCTGGCAGTCATCACGGTGCGCTCGGCGCGGTGAAAATTCAGACAGCTTTCGTTCCACTCGAGACCGAGGAAGTCGAGCATTTTGCGCGTCGCGGGCTCGGGGTCTGCGGTGAGCTCTTCGTAGACCACTTCGAGCAGTGTGCCCGCGGGAAGAACGCTGCGCCAATGCGTCATGAGACGCTCATGCTCACGGTAATAGTGCGCAAGGTCGGTCAGATCCATGGTGAAATCGAGGTCTGCCGAAAACTGCTGGAAATAACACGACAGGCAGGTGTCGATGGGACTACGTCGTGCGTAGAGCATGCGCGCTCTCGGGAACACCGTATGAATGACCCCGAGATAGTCAGCATTGAACGGTGTCTTGTCGACCACCCGCGGGGCGTTGGGGTCGCGTGCGGACAGCGCGCGCGAATAGGCAGCTGCCAACGTTCTGCGCAGCGATTCGTCCGGAAACTCACGGCGAATGACGCTTTCGTGCCGGCGTATGGCGCTGCTCCAGAAACCGAATTCCCCGCCGCCTTTCACCGCGGGATGCGAAGCGATGATTTGCTCGATCAGCGAGGTACCGGAGCGCGGCATGCCCACAACGAAGATAGGCCGCTCGGAGTCGGAAGCGCCGGGATTCGGCACCGAGAGCTTCGGACCAGTATAGGTGCGCCGCATGTCGTCAACGAAACGCGTACGGGCCTCCCGGTCATACGGCTCGGCCGCCGCCCTCTGCAGCTCATTCGCACGCCGGTAACTCTGGAACGCCTGCGTGAAGTCCCCGATGTCGTCGTAGAATTTTCCGATCGCGTACCGGATGTTGGCTTCCTCGAGCGGGGCGAGGCCGCCTCGGGCGATCTGCTCTGCCCGCTCCAGCCAGGCACGGTCCGCCGACGTCATTCTTCGCAGCCAGACCAGTCCCGCCCACGGTGCTTGGGCCTGCGGGTCAATCTCTATCGCCCGCTTGAAAAGAGACTCGGCCTCGGCGAAGCGACCTTCCGGACCCGCGATTTGGCCGAGACTCACCAGAGCGGGCACGTTTCGCGGCGCACGTCTGAGTACGCTCTCCACCAGCGATTTGGCCTCACCCCAGCGACCTAGCAGAAGAATCGTCGAACTGAGACTGAGTTGAGCGTCTATATAGGTCGGCCTCAACTTCAGGGCATGCCGGAGCGGCGCCTCAGACTCCACGACGCTGCCGCGCCAGCGAAGCACCGTCCCGAGATTGCAGTGTGCGTCGGCATAGGACGGCTTGATGCGAATGGCATGACGGAACTGCTGCTCAGCCTCCACATAGCGGCCCAGTCCGCAGAGTGCGGCACCCAGATTGTTGCAGGCCGCAGCGCTGGGCGACTGAAGCTGCAGCATCTCACGATAGCTGTCCACGGCTTCGGCGTAAGCCTTCGCGGCAAGAAGCTCATTCGCCCGCGCGAGCAGGGACTCGCTGCGGCGCCGCTGCGCTGCCGCGCCTGATTCTGCCGACCCCGCAGACTCCTTGCGGCCCGTGGTCAGGCGCACCAGCAGAGCCTGCGTGAGCTCATCGACGATCTGGGGCTCGACTCCCTTCTCCAGCAGGCGCCACTTGAAGGAGTTGGCGAGCTTCGCCCGTTTGAAGAGATTCAGTTCCAGAGAGCGCGCCTCGCGGTCTACGCGATGCAGGAACTTCTGCAGCAGTTGCGGCAGCCCTGCGGCGTTGCGCCTCTCCCGCGGGGCCGCGAGTCCGCCGGCCGCTTCCTGCATGACGAAGTCATCCGCCAGAGCAGCGCCTACTCTGGTCGCGTCGCGAGTATCAAGCCAATCGAGCAGCATGCTGAGTTAAACACGAGGTCCGTGTGCTTCATGAAATAGTACCCGCATCCGGCAGCCACCGGAACACCGCAGAGGAACAATCTGTTGAGCAGATCACAGCGCCGAGAAAGCGGCGTGTTCGGCGTTGCAATTGCGGGATCTTTTTCCTGAGGACCGTTGTCGTAACAAACTGTCGCGATCAACTTATCCTCGCGTCAACTGCTCGGCTGCGGCAATGACCGCGATGCCTGCTGCGATCAGAATTACTTGTATCGCGCTGGTACGCGGATCCGCACGCCGATGGAGGCCTGGGATGAGACCAGCGACGGCAATGTAAATGAAGCCGGCCGCGGCAAAGGCGAGCGCGTAGGGTAGCGCACGCTGCGTCTCGCGGAATGCGAAGTACGCCACCACGGCACCGAGCACCGAGGCGAAACCGGTGGCGAGATTGAGTAACAGTGCGCGCGAGCGCGACAGCCCCGCCTGCACGAGAATGGCGAAATCCCCCACCCGATGCGGGATTTCATGGGCTCCGACTGCGAACGTGGTGAGAACTCCCAGCTGAACGCTGCCAAGGAACGCTGCCGCGATGAGCGCGCCATCGAGCGCGTTGTGAAGGCTATCGCCTACCAGCACCAGCACACCCGAGGCATGATCACGGCCGTGATCGTGGGCGTGAGCCGGTTCATGTCCCAGTACGCCGCGCCGCTCGTGCGCCTCGTCGGCATGCTGAGGACAGGCAGCGGCTCCCTCGCCGTGAACGTGTGCGTGCGAGTGCCACCACAGCACCAGTTTCTCGATCACGAAAAACACCCCGAGGCCTGCGATGAGGGCGAGCCCGATCGCATGGGCGCCTGCGGGACCTGCCACGGCGATTGCCTCGGGTAGCAGCGCGAGCAGCGCGGCTCCGAGCAGTGCTCCGGTCGCGAAACTGATGAAGTGCGGCAGGATGAGGGCGCTATGCTCTTCGCGCACCCACAGGAACACGACCGCGAACGCAGCGCTTGCGATACCACCAACGGCGGCGAAAAGCATGATGGTGAGCAGCAGAGTCATGGCTGCTCTTCGCGCCAGATGAGTGCCGCCATGCGGCCACAACGGCCCTCTCGCCGGTAAGAGAAAAAGTGTGCCGCATCGGCGTAGGTGCACCACTCGCCACCGAACAACGCGGTAATACCGAGTGCAACGAGTCGGGCTTTGGCGAGGGCGACGAGATCGCATTGCCAGCGTCCGTTGGCGTTGCCGCGAAACGCGCCGGCCGCGGCGCTATCGTGCGCGAGAAAAGCGTTGCGCACGTCCTCACCGACTTCGAAGTGCGCTACGCCGATTCCGGGACCAATCCAGGCCAGGAGCCGTGCCGGGGCCACCGAGAGTCTCGCAACGGTGGCCTCCAGCACACCTGCGGCAAGACCGCGCCATCCCCCGTGCGCGGCAGCAACCGCCGAGCCATCGCGAACGGCGAAGAGCACCGGCAGACAGTCAGCCACCTGCACGACACAAACGTGTTCCGCACTGCGGGTGATGGCCGCATCCGCCACGGGAATACCGGGAGCTGCCGCGGCACCAGGCGTTTGATCCACACCGAGATCGAGCACCTGCACGCCGTGCACCTGCTCCATCCAGGCGGGTTCGGCCGGTAGCCGCAGTCCCGCGCGGATGCGTCGGCGGTTCTCTTTCACTGCCTCGCGATCATCGCCAACGTGCGCGGCTACATTGAGCGCATCGAATGGAGGCATGCTCACGCCGCCGCCGCGTAGCGTAAAGGCGGCCTGAACATGCGGTGGGGCCGGCCACTGCGGTGTGAGGACCTGAATGGCTGCCGGTGTCGGCTTCGAGTTCAAGCGCGCTCCGCCTCGAGTTTCCCGATGAGCCGCCGCATGTCGTGCGGCAGTGGCGCCTCGAACTGCAGCGGGCGGCCGGTCAGCGGATGCGTCAAGCCGAGGCGTGCGGCGTGCAAGGCCTGGCGCGGGAAGCTACGCAGCGCCTCGGCCACATCCGGCGAGCAACCAGCCGGCAGACGGCGGCGGCCGCCATACACCGGATCGCCCACGATCGGGTAGCCGATATGAGCCAGGTGCACGCGGATCTGGTGCGTGCGTCCGGTCTGGAGGCTGACGCGCACCAGTGTGTGTGCTCGAAAACGCCGTTCGATCCGGTAGTGCGTGATGGCCTCGCGTCCGTCAGCTCGCACCGCCATGCGTGTACGTAGGGTGCGGTGGCGGCCGATGGGCTCATCGATCGTACCTCCGCCGGTCATCACACCGCTGCACAGCGCCAGGTATTCGCGAGTGACCTCCCGCGCCGCGAGCGCGGCGGTCAGCGCGGTGTGTGCCTCCGGCGTGCACGCGATGACGAGCAGCCCACTCGTGTCCTTATCGAGACGGTGGACGAGCCCGGCTCGCGGCACGAGCGCCAACCGCGGGTCGAGGGCGAGCAGCGCATTCTGCAGCGTGTGGCGTGAATTGCCGGCGCCCGGGTGGACCACGAGACCGGCTGGCTTGTCGATGACCAGTATGGCGCGGTCCCTGAAAACGACCGCGAGTGGTATGGGCTCGGCGTGCACCCGGCCCTGCGGGGGTAACTGTGCCTGGATACGTACCTGCTCGCCTCCCAGCACGCGATCCTTGCCGCGCAGGGGCCGCCCATCGACCTGCACTGCACCGGATTCGATCCAGGTCTTGAGCCGGGCACGTGAGTACTGTGGCAGGGCGCGCGCCAGCGCCTGGTCGAACCGCAGACCCGCGGTTTCCGCAGGGAGGCTGAGTGCGTGCGTGCGGAACTCTGCCGAGGGCTCCGCAGTCAGTGCACGGGCGGGATTCGCTATACTCCGCGCACTTACACGGCGTGAAGTTACAGAAAGGCCCTTTCCCGATGTCGCTCTCTGGTCCGTTACGCGGCGGCCTGCTCGCGTTGTGTGTCGTGCTGCTGGCACTATCCGGCTGCCGCACGCACCGCGAGCCTAAGAATGTCACCCCGGAGGCGCTCTACAAAAAGGCGCACAAGAGCCTCGAATCGTACGACTTCAACGGTGCCATCAAGGTCTACGAGCAGCTGACGGCACGTTTCCCGTTCACCGATGAGGCCCGCCAGGCGCGACTCGACCTGATCTATGCATACTACCGCGCCGGCGAGAAGGAGTCCGCGATCGACGCCGCTGACACCTTCATCCGCGAGAACCCAACCCATCCGCGCGTGGACTACGCCTGGTACCTCAAGGGACTCGTCGACTTCGAGCGCACGCCGAATGCGCTCGAGCGTTTGTTTCGCGCCGACCTCAGCAAGCGTCCACCGAGCGATGCGCGCAAGTCATTTGCCGCCTTCAAGACGGTGGTCGAGCAGTACCCGAAGAGCGAGTACGCACACGATTCGCTGCAGCGCATGGTCTATTTGCGCGACCGCCTCGCGAGCTACGAGGTGCACGTCGCGCGCTATTACTACAAGCGCGGCGCCTACGTAGCGGCGGCCCAACGTGCCCGGGGAGCCATCGAGCAGTACGACGGGTCGCCGGCGGTTCAGGAAGCGCTCGACATGCTGATCCAGTGCTACGACCACATGCAGCTCCAGGCGCTCGCCACGCAGAGCCGCGAGGTGTATGCGGCGAACTACTCGGGCGATGGCCGCACGCTCCAGGCGGACGCCAAGAAGTCCTGGTGGAGGTTCTGGTAGCGCGCGGGGTGCGGCCGTTCAGCGGCGGTAGCCGCTCGTGATGGGGTAGCGCCAGTCGCGTCCGAAGGCACGCCGGCTCACGCGTACACCCGGCGGCGCCTGGCGGCGCTTGTATTCATTACGTTTCACCAGGTCGAGCACCCGGGCTACGGTGGCGCGGTCGAAACCGCGCGCTTCGATCTCATCCACCGAGAGGTCCTCCTCGATGAATGCCTCCAGGATGGGGTCGAGTATCTCGTAGGGCGGAAGCGAGTCGCTGTCCTTCTGCCCGGCGCGCAGCTCGGCGGATGGCTCACGCTCGATGACCCGCGCGGGTATGACGCGGCCGCGTGAGTTGCGGTAGTTCGCCAGCCGATACACCAGGAGCTTGCTGCAGTCCTTGATCGGAGCGAAGCCGCCCGCCATGTCTCCGTAAAGGGTCGCGTAACCCACCGCCATCTCGCTCTTGTTGCCGGTCGTGAGCAGCATGCGTCCGGTCTTGTTCGACAGCGCCATGAGCAGCAGCATGCGGCAGCGCGACTGGATGTTCTCTTCGGTGGCGTCTGCGGGCCGCCCCGCGAACTCCTCGCTGAGTGTGGCGAGCGTCGCCGCGAACATGCCCTCGATCGGCAACACGCTGTAGTTCACTTTCAGAAGCTGTGCCTGTTGCTGCGCATCCTCGAGGCTCATCGGGGAGGTGTAACGCGAGGGCATCATCACTGCCTGCACGCGCTCGTGGCCGAGAGCGTCCACTGCGATAGCGAGTGTTAGCGCGGAATCGACTCCACCCGAGAGGCCCATCACCACACCCGGGAATCCGTGCTTGTCGACATAGTCGCGCACCCCGAGCACGAGGGCACTGTAGACGCTCGCCTCATCGGACAGCTCTGCACTCACCGCGCCAGCAACCGGCACGGCGCGGCCACGGGAGTCACGGCTGAACTCCGCAATCCACGTCCCCTCTGCGAAGGGCGGCGCGCGCATGACCACTTGTCCCGCGGCGTCCATTACGAAGGAATTGCCATCGAATACCAGCTCATCCTGACCACCCACCAGGTTCACGTAGACGAGTGGCAGTCCCGCCTCGCGGATGCGTGCACGTGCGATCTCCTCGCGCTCGCGCTGCTTGTGGATCTCGTATGGCGAGGCGTTGATGACCACGAGCAGCTGTGCGCCACCGGCGCACGCCAGCTGCACGGAGTGTGGCTCCCAGATGTCTTCACAGACGAGTACTCCGGTCCTGAAGCCACGGCAATCGGTGAGTGTCGCCTGGCTGCCGGACTGAAAGTAGCGCTTCTCATCGAAGACCTTGTAGTTCGGGAGCTCCGCCTTGCGGTGGACGGCCGCGACCTCGCCACCGGTTATGAGCACTGCAGAGTTGTAAATGACGCCGCCCGCATATTCCGGGAAACCCACCAGGACGGGCACATCGTGCAGCTCCGCGCAAAGCTGCTTCAGTCCCGCCTCGATCTGCCGGCGGAAGCCGCGATGGAACAACAGGTCCTCCGGCGGATATCCGGAGAGTGTGAGCTCGGGATAGACAACGAGGTCGGCGCCGAGATCGCTGCGCGCACGACGCGCGCTGGCGATGACCTTCGCCGCATTGCCGCGCACGTCGCCGACCAGCAGATCGAGCTGCGCCAATGCGATCTTCAGCGTGTCACCCATGGCAGAGTGCCCTGCGGCCGGATCCGTTGCCGCCGCCCACGGGCGCTATTGTTTCATGACTCAGCGCCGCCTGCCGCGCGGCGCCGGACGGATGCGGCGGCCGGCGCGTGCGCGGGACGCGTCGCCCGGCCGCCTCGATCGCTCTGCCGCAGCTTTCGAGCGCGCGGTGCCACGCCGGGCCGCTGCGCGCCGCGGCGTGGCTTTCTCTGAGGGCACGCTCTTTGCGGGCCTCATCGTGCCCGCTCGTGGGCGGCCTCGGCCGCGCAGCAACTTTGCCATAGCGGCACCGAGCTCAGCGGGGGACTTCACGGTGCGCACTCCAGCCGCGTCGAAGGCAGCGTACTTGTCGGCCGCGGTTCCCTGTCCACCGGCGACGATCGCGCCGGCGTGTCCCATGCGCTTGCCGGGCGGCGCGGTGACTCCCGCAATGTAGGCGACTACCGGTTTGCTGACGAAGCGGCGAATGTAACGTGCCGCCGCCTCCTCATCGGTCCCGCCGATCTCCCCGACGAGGATGATTCCTTCGGTGCCCGGATCGCGCTCGAACAGCTCGAGCACGTCGATGAAGTTCATGCCGCGCACCGGATCTCCGCCTATCCCGACACAGGTGCTCTGGCCGAGTCCAATGTTCGTCGTCTGGAAAACCGCCTCGTAGGTCAGGGTTCCCGAGCGCGACACGATGCCGATACTTCCCTTCTTGTGAATGAAGCCCGGCATGATCCCGATCTTGCATTCAGCGGGCGTGATGACCCCGGGGCAGTTGGGCCCTATGAGCCTCGTCGCGGAGCCCCCGAGCACCGCTTTCACGCGCACCATGTCGTTCACCGGTACACCCTCGGTAATGCACACCACGAGCTCTATCCCGGCGTCGACCGCTTCGAGAATGGAGTCGGCCGCGCCCGGCGCCGGCACGTAGATCATGCTGGCGGTGGCATCGGTGTGACGCACAGCGTCCTTGACGGTATCGAATACCGGCAGGTCGAGATGCTTCTCGCCGCCGCGCCCTGGCGTCACCCCGCCCACGAGCTTGGTGCCGTAAGCGAGCGCGGCTTGTGAATGGAAGGTGCCCTGCTTCCCGGTGAAGCCCTGGCAGATTACGCGCGTGTTCTTGTTGACCAGGACGCTCATGACTTGCCCTTTGCCGCGACGGCTACGACCTTGCGCGCCGCATCGGTCAGATCCGCGGCGGGGGTGATTTTCAGCCCGCTGCTTGCCAGCATCTCGCGCGCCTTGTCCGCGTTCGTGCCCTCGAGCCGCACCACGACAGGAACCTGCACGCCGACGTGCTTGACCGCGTTGATGACACCGTCGGCAATGAGGTCGCAGCGCACGATGCCGCCGAAGATGTTGACCAGCAGGGCGCGCACGCGGCTGTTGGACAGAATGAGCTCAAATGCTGCGGTGACCCGCTCGCTGGTCGCCCCGCCCCCGACGTCGAGAAAGTTCGCCGGCCGGCCACCGTGCAGCTTGATCAGATCCATGGTTGCCATGGCGAGTCCCGCGCCGTTCACCATGCAGGCGATGTTGCCATCGAGCGATACGTAATTGAGCTCATGCTCGGCGGCACGCCGCTCCATCGGGTCTTCCTGGCTCGCATCACGCAGCTTGGCGAGCTCGGGATGCCGGAATAGCGCGTTGTCGTCGATGTTGATCTTGGCATCGAGTGCCACCAGGGCCCCCTCGCGCGTCACGATGAGCGGATTGATCTCGACCAGGCTCAAGTCCTTCTCGAGATACAGCCGGTAGAGCGCGGCCGCGAGCGCCTGGAACTGCCCGACCTGCGCGCCGGCGAGTCCGAGCCCGAAGGCGAGCTCGCGCGCCTGATGCGCGCCGAAGCCCGCGGCCGGATGAATCGTGGCGGTGAGGATCTTTTCGGGCGTCTCATGAGCGACCGCCTCGATGTCCATGCCGCCAGCCACGGAGGCGACGAACGCAACGCGTCCGTGCTCACGATCGAGCGTGATCGACAGATATAGCTCGTGCGCGATGTCCGAGCCGGACTCGACGTAAACCCGCTCGACCGGCAATCCTTCCGGGCCGGTCTGCTGCGTGACGAGCGGCTTGCCGAGCATGCGCTCCGCCGCGGTGCGCACCGTATCGATCTCCCGCGCGAGTTTCACGCCACCCGCCTTGCCGCGGCCACCGGCGTGCACTTGCGCCTTCACCACCCAGACCGTTCCACCCAATGCCTGGGCCGCCTCCACGGCTTGCGCAGGAGTTCCCGCTACCTTGCCGGCGGGCACCGGAATGCCGTAGCTGCGGAAGATTTCCTTGGCCTGGTACTCGTGCAGATTCATCGTTTCGGCGACCCAAGCGCGTAAAGCGGCATTCTGCTCGAAATCGGCGACCGCTGACCAGCCACTCGGGCGCGCGCAGTGCGCACAGCGAGAGGCTGCAATGCGGCCGGCGGCGGTGCGATGCGGATCGCGTTTCGGGCCGATGGCAAGATGTTACAGTCGCGGCCTGGTCCAATCTCCCGGCAAATAGATTGCGCCCGACAACGGCCATTGCCGTCTCCCCATTCGTGACACCGAGCGATCTCGCCTGGCGCGTGATCGGGCTGCTGAGTCTCTATCGGCTCCTGGTACCACTCACGCTGCTGTCGATGCAGTCGGTCTCCGCAACGGGCTGGGAGCTGGCGGCGGCGCGTCCACGGCTGTTCGTGAGCGCCTGCATCACCTATTTCACCGCCGCCGTGCTGCTCATCATTGCCCGGCGCCTCCATTGGTCGAGCCTGCGCATCGTTGCACTCGTCAACGCGACCGTGGATGCGCTTGCCATCGGGTTCATCGTCTACGCGAGCGGCGGATCCTCGAGCGGTCTGGCCATTCTGCTGGTGCTGCCCGTGTTTGCCCTCACCGTGCTCGCGGGTCCCCGCGATGCGCTGCTCATCGCTGCGGTCGCGGCCCTCGCCATACTGGTGGCGCAGGTGGTTACGGGTGCGACGAGCGTGTCGTCGGCCACCGACTACATCACCGCCGGAGTCTTCGGCGCGGTGCTGTTTCTGGTGGCGCTCGCCACCTGGCCCGTTGCCAATCGCCTGCGCGAGAGCGAGGCGCTGGTGCGCCGTCAGGAGCTGGACCTTGCCAATCTCGCGCAGCTCTCGCAGTACATCGTGCAGCATCTGCGCGAGAGCCTGCTGGTAGTCGATGCACAGGATCGTATCCGTCTCATCAACGAGTCCGCTGCCGAAATCCTGGGCGATGAGAATGCCTACCCGGACGCCCTGCTGGGCGAGGCTTCGGCGCGGCTTCTCTATCTGCTCGAGTCCTGGCGCCAGCGCTCGGGTGCCGCCACCGGCCCCCGTCCGGACCAGACCTTCGTCGCGGCGGATGGCGCACGTCTCATCCGCGCTCACTTTGCGCAGCTCGGCACGTCGAGTCCGGGACCTGTGCTCGTGTTTCTCGAGGACACGAGTCTCCTGGAGGAAAAGGTGCAGCAGTCCAAGCTCGCGGCTCTCGGACGTCTGAGCGCCAGCATCGCTCATGAGATCCGCAATCCGGTGGGCGCGATGAGTCATGCCGGACAACTGCTCGGCGAGTCATCCCATCTGACCGGCGATGACCGGCGACTCACCGAGATCATCCGCGCCAACGCGGAGCGGGTCAGCGCCATTATTGATAACGTGCAGCGCCTGTCGCGCCGCGAAGCGCCACGACGCGAACGACTGCCGCTTGCGGCCTGGACATGGGAGTTCCAGCAGGAGTTCTGCCAGACGATGCAGTGGTCTGCATCCCGGCTCGTGCTGAGCTCGACGAGCGGGGATGTAGAGGTTACCGTCGACCCGGACCAGCTGCGGCAGATCGTTTGGAATCTGTGTGAGAATGGACTCAAGCATGCGATCGGGGAGTCCGCGGATGAGATTCTCGAGATCCGCTACGGACGCATGAGTGGCAGTGATCGGCCGTTCCTCGAGGTGGCCGATCGCGGCAAAGGTGTAGCGCCCGAGCAGGCGGAGCGGATTTTTGAGCCCTTTTTCAGCGGCGGTCGGGGTACGGGACTCGGGCTGTTTCTCGCGCGCGAGCTGGCGCAGACTAACGGCGCAACGTTGCTGTACGAGCCTCGGGCCGGCGGAGGGAGCATCTTCCGCCTGGTGTTCGCCGATCCACGCCGCTGGGAGCTTCGATGAGCGGGCCGGCAACGACTAGTCGCGTTGCCTCTGCGCAGCCAGTGGTGCTGGTAGTGGACGACGAGCCTGACCTTCTGGAGCTGGTCAGCCTTACCCTCGGACGGATGAGCCTGCGAACCCGCACAGCCGGCGACCTCGACGCTGCGCGGCGGCTGCTGAAAGCCGAACGCTTCGATCTGTGCCTCACCGATATGCGCTTGCCCGACGGAGACGGTCTCGACCTGGTAGCGTGGATCCAGGAGCACCGCGCCTCGGTCCCCGTCGCAGTGATCACGGCACACGGCAACGTCGAGTCCGCGGTCCGCGCGTTGAAGCTCGGCGCGTTCGATTTTGTATCGAAGCCGCTCGATCTCGGCATTCTGCGCAAGCTCGTCGGCAGCGCCATCAAGCTGGGCTCCGCTGTCGATGAGCAGACGGCTGCTTCACTGCGCGGTCCGCGCCTGCTCGGCAGCTCGGCGGTAATGGAGCAGCTGCGGGAGATGATTGCACGTGTGGCTCGCAGCCAGGCCCCGGTACACATCTGCGGCGAATCCGGCACTGGCAAGGAACTGGTGGCGCGCATGATTCATGAGAGCGGAGCGCGCCGCGACGGGCCCTTCGTCGCCGTGAACTGCGGTGCCATTCCCACCGATCTCATGGAGAGTGAGCTGTTCGGGCACAAGCGCGGCAGCTTCACGGGAGCTGTAGCTGATAAGCAGGGCCTGATACAGAGTGCCGAGGGCGGCACCTTGTTTCTCGATGAGGTGGCGGACCTGCCGCTGCACATGCAGGTGAAGCTGCTCCGCGTCGTGCAGGAAAAGACGATCCGTCGCGTAGGTGAGGCGCGCGAGGAGACGGTCGACGTCCGTATCCTTTCCGCCACCCATAAAACCCTCGCTGACCTCGTCGCTCAAGGGCTGTTCCGCGAGGATCTCTTTTACCGCATCAACGTCATCGAGCTACGGGTTGCGGCGCTGCGCGAGAGAAGCGGCGACATCCCCGAGATCGCACAAGCCATTCTCGAGCGACTCGCACGGCGCTCCAGCGGCACCCCGCCGAAGATCGCTGAGGATGCTGTGAAGGTTCTCCAAGCCTATCCCTTCCCCGGAAACGTACGCGAGCTCGAGAACGTACTGGAGCGCGCCGTGACCCTGAGCGTAGATGGGGTAATCACGACCGAGCACATTCGGCTGCGCGCGTCCGCGCGTTCCGCGACCGTCGAGACGGCACCGAACACGGCTAGCGTCTCAATTGTGACGGACAGCCCCGCGCTCGGCAGCCAGCTCGAGAGCATCGAACGAGAGGCCATCGTCAAGGCGTTGGAAAAGACCCGCTACAATAAGACGGCAGCGGCGAAGCTCCTTGGGATGAGTTTTCGCGCGCTGCGTTATCGCATAAAGAAGCTCGGGATCGAATAGGCATCGAGCGACCGGACGGCGCCAGATGACGTTTCAGGTCACTTTGTGACGCAGCATGACGACAGTGGCGTCAGTCTGCGACAGAGCTAAGTTAACTGGATGAGGCCCGTCATCCCGTTTTTGTACTTTATAATCATGTACTTAATGCTTAAGCGCAGCGATGGCATGCACCTTGCTTCCTATCAGTCGGGGCGCCTTTTGCGCCGCTGACTTTGTACCCAAAGCTTTTAGGAGTTTTATCAAATGAAGGCTGTGCAAAAGGGTTTCACCCTTATCGAATTGATGATCGTTGTCGCGATCATCGGCATCCTGGCGGCCATCGCCATCCCCGCGTATCAGGACTACACCGTTCGCTCGAAGGTGACGGAAGGCCTGAATCTGGCCGCGGCTGCGAAAGTCTCCGTGGCGGAAGGCTTTCAATCGAACGGCATCAACGGCGTTCTCGCGGCCTCGAATGCGTTAGCCGCCGTGAATGGCTTTAGCCCCACCAAGTATGTGCAGGCGATGAGCATCAACGCAGCGAATGGCATGATCACGGTCACTTACAACGGCGTTAACGTTCCGCAGCTTGCTGCGGGCAACATCATCACGCTGACCCCGCAGATCAACAAGGCCGGCGCCTACGAGTTGCTCTCCACGGCAAACGCCAACGGCGACTCGGGCAATGTCGACTGGGCTTGCGCCTCAGTCACAAATACCACTGCCACGTCCAATAACCCGGGAATGTTGACCCCTGTCCTTGGTACCGTACTTGCCAAGTACGCTCCGACGCAGTGCAAGTAAGCGACTCCTGAGATTCCATTTCGGAGTCAAAGCCCCGGCCCCGTGCCGGGGCTTTTTTTTCTAACGGAAATCCCTGCCTAACTGTGACGCGCACCGCCGCGCCAGCAGCACAGCTTATTCACAATCGGTTCGTGGAGACCGTGTCAGCTAAGTCTATGAATGTGAAAGGTTATGTAGCACCGGTATACCGGCTGGCCGTTGCAGTCCGGCCGCGACGACGCGT
>DATJFM010000037.1:0-24123 GCA_035495655.1 Steroidobacteraceae bacterium | reverse complement strand
GCGGCAGGCCGGCAAGCCGCAGGCCTTCCACCAGACGGTGACCATCGCGTTCCTGGCGCTCATCGCCGAGCGCCTGGAGGGCGGCGAGTGTCAGGACTTCGCCGAGTTCGAGCGCAACAATCCGGACCTCATGGACAAGGGCGTGCTCAGGCGCTGGTACCATCCGGAGCAGCTCGCGAGCGAGCGCGCCCGGCGGACATTCGTGCTGCCGGAGCCGGCCCGATGAGCGCGCCGCGAATTCTCGGCCTCTACCGCTTCATATTCAGCGCGCTCATCCTCATAGCGAGCATTCAGACACTCGTTGCAGCGGAGGGGGACCACGCCATCGCTCTGCTGGCGGCTACCGAGAGCGCGGGCGCTGTGATCCTCTGCTGGAGGCGTACGCAGTGGTTCGGGGCGGCAGTGTTGCTCGCGGTGTTCGCTTGCGCGCAGGTCATGGCCGCAATGCAGGGCGAATGGCCGACTCGCTTCCTGCTGTACGCAGCAAGTGCCGTGCTGATCGTCACGCTCGACCGCACGCTGCTGCCGTCCCACTGAACGCAGCGGTGCTGCTCAGTACAGCAGCACGGACTGCCGCTCCCCCTGCCAGTCGGCTTCATCCGCCGCGGCGAGCGCCTCGAGGTCGGCGGGTGTGGCGTGCGGATCATCCACCCAGGTGCGCAGCAGCTCGCTGCCATTGATGATATCGATCGGCCGGCGGTTGAACTCATACTCGTAGGGGAAGTCCGCCCACAACGGGTAATCGGGGCGCACACGGCGCAGGGCCTTCAACGCCAGCGCGATCAACCGCCAGGGGCGGAACGCCGCGTGCTCGTAGTGCGCGCCGTCCTCCACGTGCACCTGGAAACCGCTGCAGAGGCTCCCCACGTGCTTGTTGAACGTCGGCTCGAACCAGCACGGGCGCAGCCGGCAGCCCTGCAGCCAGGGCGGCGACAATGCACGCATCTGCTTCAGCAGCACCTCGACCTCCAGATCGGGAGCGCCGAGCTGCTCCAGCGGCCGCGTGGTGCCGCGGCCCTCTGAGAGTGTCGTGCCTTCGAGCATGACCGTGCCCGCGTAACAGCGCGCCATCGAAAGGTTCGGTGCGTTGGGGCTCGGATTGACCCAGCTGCGCTCGAGCAGCGGCCAGCCGAAGCCCGGCGCCTGCTCCGGCTGCCAGCCGTGCATCGTGATCACCTGACATTCCATATCGAGCCGCAGCGTGTTGATGAACCAGCGCGCCAGCTCCCCCATGGTGAGACCGTGACGCATCGGCAGCGCGCCCGCGCCGACGAAGCTCTCCCAGCCGGCGCGCAGCTTCAGCCCCTCCACCGGGCGCCCGGCCGGGTTCGGTCGATCGAGTACCCATACCGCCTTGCCTGCCCTGGCGGCCTCCTCCAGCACGTAGCGCAGCGTGGTGATGAAGGTGTAGATGCGGCAGCCGAGATCCTGCAGATCGACCAGCAGCACATCGAAGGTGTCCATCATCGCGGCCGTCGGCCGGCGCACGGTGCCGTAGAGACTGAACACCGGAATGCGGTGCAGCGGATCGACGTAGTCGGCCGACTCCACCATGTTGTATTGCTTGTCGCCGCGCAGGCCATGCTGCGGCCCGAAGGCGGCGGTGAGCCGCAGCGATGCGAGCGCCGCGAGCGCATCGAGCGAATGTGTGAGCGCACGAGTCACCGAAGCCGGGTGAGCCAGCAACGCCACACGCCTTCCCAGCAGCGGCTTGCGCAGCGCCGGTTCTTCGAGCAGCCGCTCGATGCCGAGTTTCATACGGACCGCAACTCCAGTGCGAAGCTCTCGGGATGATGAAAGTCCGGATTGCCCGCCGGATGGCGCAGTGCCCAGTACGTCAGCCGCCCATCCTCTTCCTCGATCACTGCAGCGAGTGCCAGGCGTAGCTCGTGCGCGTTCTCGAGCGGTGCCAGCCCGCTGAGATGGACGGTTGCGGCGAGCTCGAGACCATCGCGGTCGCGGTGCACCGTCACACCCGGCGCCTGGACGAGAGTTGCCGCGCTCATGCCGGTGCGATAGCTCTGGAAACAGTAGGCCGCCCAGTCGAGAGCCGGCGAGAAGTTGAATTCATGGTACGCGCTGCTGCCCGGCGCACCGACGAACGCCTCGAAACAGGTATGTCTCCACAGCCCATCCGCGCGACGCCCGGAACGGATGCTCGGCAAGCGCACCCGGGTCATGTCGCCGCGCAGCGTGTAGCGGCAGCTGAGGGTACTGCCGGTCGTGAAACCCGCTTGTGCTGAGATGCTCCAAACGCTTTCGCCGCCGGCATCCGGATGAGCGAGCAGATAGGCCCGTTGCGGGCTCGCTAGGCTCATGCAGCGCGGTGCTCAGACCTGCAGCCATTCCCGCAGCGCCCGCGTCACCTCATCAGGCTGCTCGAGGGTCGACACGTGGCCACTGCCGGCCACCGTGACCAGGCGCGACCCGGCGATACCGGCGGCGATCTCGGCAGCACGTTCGGGCGGGGTGAGCTCATCGTGCTCGCCCACCAGCACGAGCGCCGGGCAACGGATACTGCCGAGCGTCGGGCGCGAATCGCTGCGGCCGATGATGGCAGTCTGCTGACGGATGAATGCCTCCGCTCCCACCTCCTCCGCCATCAGAGCGAACAGCCCACGCAGCGCCGCATCTTGGTGGCGCGCGCTGTGCACCAGACGCGGAAACTGCTGCTCCACGATCTCGGCCAGCCGTCCTTGCGCGGCGAGAGTCATCTGGGTGCGCCGCATCGCACTCTGCTCGGGCGTGTCGGCACGCGCGCTCGTGTCGAGCAGCGCCACGCGGGCGATGCGCTGCGGTGCCTGCCGCAGCAGCTCGAACGCGATGTAACCACCCATCGAGAGTCCCACCAGGGCGAAGCGCGCCGGGGCGGTGGCGAGGATGCGCTGCGCAATGCCACTCATGCTGTCATCGCGGGTGTGATCGGCGATGGTGACGGGTCCGGTGCGCCAGAGATGCGGAATCTGCGCCGCATACATGCGCGCCGAGGCGAGGAGTCCCGGTATCAATACGATGGGAAGCGGCTCGCTCACGTGCGCGAGGTTAACATGTGCTCATGCGAGACCGCATTGCGCCCATGCTCGGCTTGATCTGCGTCACAGCGCTCACCCCGCTCGTCAGTTCGGGCATTACGGTTGCGGCGGCGCGCAGCGCCGCGTTGCCTCCCGCGGCTGCATCGCTGGATGTGGGTGCCGCGGCACGTTTCGCGGCGCTGGCCCTCAAGTGCCTGCACCAGGAGTACCCGAATCACATCAGCCACACGCTCAACGGCGATGCCGACGTGCGGCCGCCGCGCGAGCTGACACCGGCGTTCTACGGCTGTCTCGACTGGCACTCGGACGTTCACGGCCATTGGCTGCTGGTGCGGCTGATCAGGCTCTTCCCGGACGCGCCGTTCGTGCCCGAGGCGCGCGCGGCGGTAGGCCGCAGCCTCACGCCGCAGAACGTGGCTGCCGAGCTCGCCTACCTGCGCGGCACCAGCCGTACCTCCTTCGAGCGGCCTTACGGCCTGGCGTGGCTACTGCAGCTCGTGGCGGAGCTGCGTCGCTTCGACGATGCGGATGCCCGCCGCTGGTACACGGCGCTCCAGCCGCTCGAGACGGAGGTCGCAGCGCGCCTCGAGAACTATTTGCCCAAGCTCTATTATCCGATCCGCATCGGCGAGCATGACCAGACCGCTTTCGCGCTCGGGCTCCTGTGGGATTGGGCGCTGACGAGTGGGGATGCGCGCATGCGCTCGGTGCTTAGCGATGCCGCGCAGCGTTTTTACGGTCACGACCGCAACTGTCCCCTCGCCTACGAGCCCTCGGGCGAGGACTTCCTCTCGCCATGCCTCGCCGAAGCGGACTTCATGCGTCGGGTGCTGGACCCGGCGGCCTTTGCTCGATGGCTCGACAGCTTTCTACCGCAGATCCCGCGCAGCCACACCGCCGCCGCCGATCTCGCGCACTGGTTGCCGCCGGGCGTGGTCACCGACCGCTCAGACCCGAAGCTCGCGCACATCGACGGTCTCAACCTGAGTCGTGCCTGGATGCTCGAGGGCATCGCGCACGGCCTTCCGCAGCACGATCCGCGCATCGGTGCGCTGCGCGCGACGGCCACAACGCACGCCGCCGCTGCGCTGCCGGCAGTGACCGGCGAGCACTACGAAGGCGGCCACTGGCTCGGCACCTACGCCGTATACCTGACCAGTCAGGCGGGATTGCCGCCGCAGCGCTGAGTGACGCGGACGGTGCGGCGCTCCGCTAACTCACCGCTGCGCTAGCTCAGCGCCTCGCTGAGCTCCGCCTTCAGATCCTCGACATCCTCGACACCCACCGAGAGTCGCACGAGCCCATCGCTGATACCGAGCGAGGCGCGCACCTGCGCGGGCAACGAGGCATGCGTCATCAGCGCCGGATGCTCTATGAGACTCTCGACACCGCCGAGGCTTTCTGCCAGCGCGAACAGGCGGCAGCGCTCGAGTACACGGCGTGAGGCCGTGAGTCCACCGCGCAGCACCGCGGTGACGATGCCGCCGAAGCCAGCACTCATCTGACGGCGCGCCAGCGCGTGCTGGGGATGGCTCGCGAGGCCCGGGTAGCGCACCTGCTCGATGGAAGGATGCTTCTCGAGGAACTGCGCGATGGCGATTGCGTTGCTGCAATGCCGTTCCATGCGCAGCGCCAGTGTCTTGATCCCGCGCAGCGTGAGGAACGAATCGAACGGGCTCGGCACGCCGCCCACCGCATTCTGCAGGTACGCGATGCGCTCGCCGAGATCCGAGCCGGCACGCACGATCGCCGCGCCGCCGATGGCGTCGGAGTGTCCGTTCAGGTACTTGGTGGTCGAGTGCACCACGATGTCGAAGCCATGCTCGAGCGGCCGCTGCAGGAAGGGGGTCGCAAAAGTGTTGTCGCACACGCTGAGGAGTTTGTGCTGCCGTGCGATGCGCGCCGTTGCAGCGAGATCGACCAGCTTCAGCATCGGGTTGGTCGGGGTTTCCACCCACACGAGGCGCGTCTCGGCTCTGATGGCGGCCTGCAGCGCGAGTGGATCCGATAAATCGATGAACGACACCTGGTGTCCGGCCGAGCGCTTGCGCACGTTCTCGAGCAGGCGGTAGCTGCCGCCGTAGAGATCGTGCATGGCGATGATGTGCGAGCCGGCATCGAGCAGCTCGAGGAGTGTCGCCGTCGCGGCCATACCGGAGGCGAAGGCGAACGCGGCCGCGCCCCCTTCGAGGTTGGCGAGCGCCGCCTGCAACGCATCGCGGGTGGGGTTGCGGGTGCGCGAATAGTCGTATCCCTGGTGCACGCCGGGGCTCGACTGAACGTAAGTCGAGGTAGCGTAGATCGGCGGCATCACCGACCCGGTCTGCGGATCGGGCTGCTGACCTCCGTGGATGACGCGCGTGGCAAACCGCTGTGCGGCTTTAGCGATACTCATCTGGCTCGTGGCGATCCCGAAAACTGCCTTGTGCGGTCGCGGTTGTGCCCGGGCAGTCTGCCCTAGAGCTTGCGCCGCAGCCAGTTGAGCAGATCGATGCGCGTGATGAGTCCCTGGAACTCGCTGCCGCGCATGACGATCGCCACCATGCCACGCTTGAAGATCTCCATCAGCTGCGTAACCGGCGCATCGACCGGCACGGTCACGAGGTGACTCGCCATGGCGCGCGTCACCGGCTCGTTGAAGTGCTCGGGATTGGCGACCACCTCCAGCAGGATGTCTTCCTCATCGACGATGCCGACGATGCGGCCGTCCTTCATCACCGGCACTTGCGAGACATCATAGAGCTTCATGCGCCGGTAAGCGGCCATCACCGTCTCGGTGGCGTTCACCGTGACCGCGGCGTGCTCCGCATGCGGGCGCGCGATGAGATCGCGCAGGTCACCGGAGTGCGCGCGCTCGAGGAATCCCTGATCGAGCATCCAGTAATCGTTGTAGACCTTGGATAGGTACTTGTTGCCGCTGTCGCATACGAAGCTCACCACGCGCTTCTTCGCACGCTGCGCGCGGCAGTAGCGCAGCGTGGCCGCCAGCAGCGTGCCGGTGGAGGTGCCCGCGATGATGCCCTCGCGCGCGAGCAGCTCGCGACAGGTGCGGAAAGCCTCCGCATCCGGAATGCTGTAGGCGGCGGCGACGCGCGAGAAGTCGGCCACCGGCGGCACGCTGTCCCCGCCGATGCCCTCTACCTGCCACGGGGTCATCTTCTCCGGCAGCCTGCCGGTGGTGGCGAAGCTCGCCAGGCCGGAACCCACCGGATCCGCTAGCACCAGCTCGACATGCGGCGCGGTGCGCGCGAAATAGTGCGTGAGTCCGGCCAGCGTACCGCCGGTGCCCACACCACACACCACGGCATCGAGCCTGCCCCCCATCTGCTCCCAGATCTCCGGCGCCGTGGTCTGCTCGTGCGCAGTGGCGTTGGCGGGATTGCCGAACTGGTTGACGAAATAAGAGTCGGGCATCTCTCCTGCGAGCCGCTCGGCAACGTCGCGGTAGTACTCCGGATGTCCCTTGCTCACATCGGAGCGCGTCATGACGACATCCGCCCCCATGGCCTTCAGGTGAAAGATCTTCTCCTGACTCATCTTGTCGGGGATGCACAGCAGCAGCCGATAGCCTTTCTGCGCCGCGACCAGCGCGAGACCGAGCCCGGTGTTACCGGCGGTGGCCTCGATCAGCGTGCCGCCTTTGCGCAGGCGGCCGCTGCGCTCGGCCGCCTCGATGAGATACAGACCGATGCGATCCTTGATGGAACCGCCCGGATTCTGATTCTCGAGCTTCAGGAACAGCTCGCACGGTCCGGTATCGATGCGCCGCACCGCCATGAGCGGCGTGTTGCCGATCATCTCCAGCACGTTGCCGTAGTTCGCGGCGGCCATCGGCGGTCCTGGGGAAAGCCCGTGCGGGATTGTACGGCAAGCACCCCCCGGGAAGGCGGGCGCGGTGTGTGCGTGAGAGCTCAGTCGGCCTGGACGATGAGCCCGGCAGTGATCCAGCCGCGCAGCAGCGTGGCAGCGTGCGCGGGAGCCTCGCTGTCGCCGAGCTCGTCGCATAGCAGCGCACACAGCTCACCGAATGGCCAGCCGCTGCGCGCCGCATCGAGCACGCCGGCTTCGGTCTTCGGCAGCGACCGGTAAAAGCTGGTGAGGTTCTCGCGCCACAGCAGCCATTCCGTGGGCGTCGCCGCGAGCGTCATTTCCGGTCGCTCCCGGTCCTCGCTCAGTGCCTTCCACAGTTGCGGCACGTTCCACCAAAGCGCCAGGCGCTGCACGCTCGGGTGCCAGCGGAAGCGCAGCTGTGCCCAGTTAGCGGGCGGGATGCGCGCGAGATCCTCGGTGCCGAGCGGCGCTGCATCTGCCGCATCGAACACCGAGCTCATCGACCACTCCCATTGCGCCAGCTCGGCCAGCACCGGCGCCGCGGCGTAGCGCTCGCGCGCGGCGAGGAACGTGGCGAGCCCGTCGCCGTAATAGCGAATGGAGAAGTAGGGCGAGTCGTGCGCGGCGGTGTACTCCGCCGCCAGCGAGTTGAAATCCGCTTCACCGAGCACCTTCGCGAGCACGGGGTAATTGCTCGCGAGCGCCTCGGCGAGCCGGCTGCGGTAGGCTCCGGCGTAGATACCGAGCCGGGTGGCGGCCGGGACGCGCGCGGTCCCCACCACTCGTGCGAGCACTGCGCCCTTGCCGCGCAAAAGGTAGTCCTGGAACTCACGCTGCAGTTGCGCCAGTGCGCTCATGGGCGCCCGCCAACGACGCGTTTGCTGCGGCCGCGCGGCGTTCGCCGGTGTTGCCGGGCCTCGGGCGTACGAGCCGCGCGCCCGGCTCTGCCGGCGCTCTCGGCGGGCCGCGCATCGGCGAGCGTGCGCGCGCACAGCGCGCGTGCTGACTCGAGTTCGGCGCACAGCTCTTCGAGCGGTGGAATGTGGTCATCGCGCTCGATCATGGTCGAGACCGCACCGAAGCGGCGCACCGCCGCCGCATACAGCTCCCACACGGGATCTGGCACCGGGTGATCGTGCGTGTCGACCAGATAGTCTCCGTGATCCTCGTGGCCAGCGAGATGGATCTGCTGCACGCGCTCGGCGGGTATGGCGCTCAAGTACTCGAGCGGATCGAACTGATGGTTCACCGCGCTCACGTAGATGTTGTTCACATCGAGCAGGATCAGACAATCGGCGCGTGCTGCGATCTCGCTCAGAAACTGCCATTCGCTGAGCCTCGAATCGTGAAACTCCACGTAGCTCGAGACGTTCTCGAGCAGAATCCGCCGGCCGAGGAAATCCTGTACCGCGCTCACCCGCTCGACGATGTTCGCGAGCGCCTCCTCGGTGTAGGGCAGCGGCAGCAGATCATGGGTGTTGCGACCGGCAACGCCGGTCCAGCAGAGGTGATCCGAAATCCAGGCCGGCTCGATGCGCTGCGCGAGCGCTTTGAGCTGGCGCAGGTACTCGCGGTTGAGAGGCGCGCTGCTGCCGATCGAGAGCGACACACCGTGCATCGCGAGCGGATAGCGTTCGCGGATCCGCAACAGGTAGCTCAACGGCCGACCGCCCGGTACCAGGTAATTCTCGGTCAGCACCTCGAACCAATCGACGGCCGGATGCGTGGCGAGGATCGCCTCGTAATGCGGGACGCGTAGCCCCAGCCCAAACCCGAGCGCGGGATGAGTCAGCATACCGAAGCAAACAATGGGCCGGGTGTGGTGCACACCCGGCCCGATAGTGTCAGCCTCCGGCCTTCGTTTTGGCCTTCGCAGCGTCGCACTGCGCCTGTGTCATCTCCGTCCATCCCTTGCCCTTGCAGGAGTTCTGACCCTTGCAGGCATTGTTGGCACTCTTGCAGGCCGAGTGTCCCTTGCAGGAATTGACACCTTCACACTTCACCTTGCCTTCCTCGGCGCTGGCGGTGCTCACCGCCACCGTCGAGAACATGACCGCAGCGGCCGCGGCCAGGGCAACACTGGACAGTACTCTGGAGCTCATTCGGTATTCTCCTTGGTGTGGGACGTTGAGGCGCCGCCGATTGTAGCGCCGCGCGTTCAAACCCCCGCGTGTCGTTTGGGTACGACAGCGGCAGCTCGTACGCCCGGGGCAGCGACACCTTGTACAGGAGACCGGGAAAGGAACTACTGGATTGCACGGGTGATCGCGGGAGCGCGACCCACCGCCAAAAGGCTCCTCGGCCACAGTGGCCTTGACGCACCGCAAGGCGCGGATCCTTTACAATACGGGAGCGCGCGCTCAGAGCTTGCGGGGCGCATCTCTCCATCAATCTCTCAATGGTGACCGAATGACTGACGGCCCCCGTGACGCCATCCGTGTGCGTGGCGCGCGCCAGAACAACCTCAAGAACCTCGATTTCGACATTCCGCTGAATGAGCTGATCGTCGTTACCGGGGTTTCCGGCTCGGGGAAATCCTCGCTGGTCTTCGACACGCTCTATGCCGAGGGGCAGCGCCGCTACGTCGAGACGTTCTCCCCGTACGCGCGGCAGTTCCTCGATCGCATGGACAAGCCCCAGGTCGAGTCGATTGCCGGCATCCCGCCCGCGATCGCCATCGATCAGACCAACCCGGTACGCACCTCCCGCTCGACCGTCGGCACCATGACCGAGCTCAACGATCATCTGAAGCTGCTCTTTGCGCGTGCGGGGCAGCTCTACTGCAGCCACTGCGGCCGGCCGGTGCGGCGTGACAGCGCCGACAGCATCTATGCTGATCTGTGCGAGCGCGCGCGTGCCGCCTCCGATCCGCGGCTGCTGATCACCTTCCCGGTGCCGGTGCCGGCAAACTTCTCCGTTGAGGAAGTGCGCGAGCTGCTCGGGCGCCAGGGATACACGCGCTTCCTCGAGCCGGAAGCAACCGCGGCGCCGGCCGCCGCCGGAGTGCCGGAGCCGCGGGCGCGTCGCGGCCGGCGGGCCCGGCGTGTCCCCGCGGCACCGGTCGTTCTGGAGGTTGTGCAGGATCGACTGCGCGCAGGAGTGGCCGAGAAATCGCGACTCTTCGAATCGCTCGAGGCGGCACTGCGGGTCGGCCGCGGGCGGCTCAATGTGCACGTGGTGGATGACAGCGATCCGCCACAGCGGCGCGAGAGCTGGCGCTATTCCGCGGAGCTGCACTGCGCAGACTGCGATCTGGCATACCAGGCGCCCTCACCGAGCGCCTTTTCGTTCAATTCGCCGCTCGGCGCCTGCGACACGTGCCGTGGGTTCGGCCGGACGATCGGCATCGACTACGGGCTCGTCATTCCTGATGAGACACGCACGCTGCGCGGCGGGTCCATCAAGCCCTGGCAGACGAAGTCCTACGCCGAGTGCCAGCAGGATCTGGAGAAATTCGCCAGGCTGCGTGGCATTCCGCTCGATACGCCCTGGCGCGAGCTCTCCACGGAGGCGCGGCACTGGGTGATCGAGGGTGAAGGCGCCTGGTCTCGCAAGGTGTGGTATGGCGCCCGGCGCTTCTTTGCCTGGCTCGAGACGCGTGCCTACAAGATGCATGTGCGGGTACTGCTCTCGCGCTATCGGGCCTACACCCCCTGCAGCGCCTGCGAGGGGGCGCGGCTGAAGAGTGCGGCGCTGCTGTGGCGCATCGGCAGCGCTGAGCTGGCGGATGCAGCGCTCGGGGGTGCGGCGCGCTTCCGCCCCCAGGGCGTCGAGTGGGGTGCGGCGACGCTCGCGGCGCTCCCAGGGCTCTCGATCCATGACCTGATGCTCCTGCCCGTCGCGCGCAGCCACGAGTTTTTCGAGCGTCTCGTGTTGCCCCGCCCCCTCGATGAGGCCACCGAGCTGCTGCTCGCCGAGATTCGCGCCCGCTTCCGCTACCTGGTCGATGTGGGACTCGGCTATCTCACTCTCGACCGGCAATCGCGCACGCTTTCCGGTGGCGAGGTGCAGCGGATCAATCTGACTACCGCGCTCGGCACCTCGCTCGTCAACACATTGTTCGTGCTCGATGAGCCCTCTATCGGTCTCCATCCGCGTGACATGCAACGGATCATCGGCGTGATGAAGCGTCTGCGTGACGCCGGCAACTCGCTGGTGGTGGTCGAGCACGATCCGCAGATCATGCTCGAGGCCGACCGGATCCTCGATCTGGGGCCGGGCGCGGGCGAGAAGGGCGGCGAAATCGTGTTCTGCGGAACGCCAGCGCAGCTGCGCGCCAGTGATTCACTCACCGGCCAGTACCTCGCCGGCCGCAAGAGCGTCGCACCGCGCACCGACTCTGTGGCCGCCGCAGCGGTGCGCACGGCGCAGGGTGCCGCCACCTCCGGCGTGGTGGCGGAAGCGCGCTCCAATCGCTGGTTGGAGCTGCGGGGAGCATCCGAGCACAACCTGAAGAACCTGGATGTGCGTGTGCCGCTCAAGCGGCTGGTTTGCGTCACCGGGGTGTCCGGCTCGGGCAAGTCGACGCTCGTCGAGGATGTGTTGTACCCCGCGCTGCTCAAATACCGTGGTCGGCCGACGGAAGCGCCGGGAACATTCACCGGTCTCCTCGGCGCTGAGCTCATCGACGATGTGGTCATGGTCGATCAGAATCCGATCGGCCGCACGACCCGCTCGAATCCCGCGAGCTACGTCGGCGCATTCGATGCGATCCGCGCCCTTTACGCCGCGGAGCCTGCCGCGCAGGAGCGCAAGTACAGCAGCGGCACCTTCAGCTTCAACTCCGGCAACGGCCGCTGTCCGGCATGCAACGGCAACGGCTTCGAGCACGTGGAGATGCAGTTCCTCTCGGACGTGTACCTGCGCTGTCCCGACTGCAACGGCCGCCGCTATCGCGAGGAAGTGCTCGACATCCGCCGCGAAGGGCCCGATGGCCGGCGTTTGAGCATCGCCGACGTGCTCGAGCTGACCGTGACCGAGGCGCGCGCATTTTTCGCCGATGCTCCGGAGGTTGGCGCGCGGCTCGCGCCGCTCACGGACGTCGGACTGGACTACCTGAAGCTCGGGCAACCGGTGCCGACCCTCTCTGGTGGCGAAGCACAGCGGTTGAAGCTTGCCGGCCACCTGGCCGATGCCGGCGCCGTCGTCTCGAGCACCACGCACCGCGGCAAGCTATTCCTGTTCGATGAGCCGACCACCGGTCTGCATTTCGAGGACGTCGCCAAGCTGCTGCGGGCCTTCCGCAAGCTGCTGGTCGCGGGGCACTCGCTGCTGGTGATCGAGCACAATCTCGATGTGATCCGCGCAGCCGACTGGATCATCGATTTGGGTCCCGAGGGCGGAGAGCGCGGCGGCGAGATCGTCTGCGCCGGCACGCCGGGTGAGGTGCGCGCCGAGCCGCGCTCCTTTACCGGGCGGGCGCTTGCGTCCTACGAGGCAGCGCTCGCTGGCAGCGCCACGGCGCACGCGCCGGCCCGACCGGAGCCGCTGGGCGCCAGGGTCGCCAACATCGCCGAGGCGCGACCGCGCTATGGCCATGGACGCGATGCGGGCGCGGTCGTGATCCACAAAGCGCGCGAGCACAATCTCAAGGGCATAGACGTCGAGATCCCGCGCGACCGTTTCACCGTGATCACCGGTGTCTCGGGCTCCGGGAAATCCACACTGGCCTTCGACATTCTTTTCAACGAGGGTCAGCGGCGTTATCTCGAGTCGCTCAATGCCTATGCACGGCAGTTCGTGCAGCCCGCCTCGCGCCCGGATGTCGATGCGATCTTCGGCATTCCGCCGACGGTGGCCATCGAGCAGCGCACCAGCCGTGGCGGGCGCAAGAGCACCGTTGCGACCCTCACCGAGATCTATCACTTCCTGCGCCTGCTCTATGTGAAGCTCGGTACGCAGTACTGTCCGGAGTGCGACGTCGCCATCGAGCCGCAGAGCGCGGCCTCCATCGCGGCGCGATTGCTGCGCGATTACCGTGGGCAGCGCATCACGCTGCTCGCACCACTGGTCATGGCGCGCAAGGGCTATTACACCGACCTCGCCCGCTGGGCGGCGAAGAAGGGCTTTCGCACGCTGCGCGTCGATGGGCAATTGCTGCCTACCGCGCCCTGGCCACGGCTGTCGCGCTTTCGCGAGCACACGATCGAGCTGCCGGTAGTCGAGATCGATGTGAGCGTGCGTAATGAAGCCAGCGTGCGTACAGGGCTGGCCCGCGCTCTGGATTTTGGCAAGGGGCTGGTGCACGTGCTGAGGCGCGCCCATGAGCGCGTGACGGTGTTCTCCACCCGCCGCGCCTGTCCCTCCTGCGGCCGCAGCTTCGCCGAGCTCGACCCGCGGCTGTTCTCGTTCAATTCCCGCCACGGCTGGTGCGAGAGCTGCTACGGCACCGGCGTCGAGATGCCGGGGTTCGATGAGCAGCAAAGCGGCGAGGAGCTGTGGTGGAACGAGTGGTATGCGCACACGCCCGAGCCCTGCGGCGCCTGCCACGGACAGCGGCTCAATGCTACCGCGCTCAACGTGCGCTTCCGCGAGCGCTCCATCGCCGCGCTGGCCGCCGATTCGGTCGCGCAGAGCGCGCAGTTCTTCGCGCGGCTGCGGCTCGGTCCGCGCGAGCGGCAGATCGCCCGCGACCTGCTCGCCGAGATCCGCGCACGGCTGCAGTTCCTCGAGCGAGTCGGCCTCGGGTACCTGCAGCTCGATCGCGCGGCACCGACCCTGTCGGGAGGCGAGGCGCAGCGCATCCGGCTCGCCGCCCAGCTCGGCTCCAATCTGCAGGGCGTCTGCTACGTGCTCGATGAGCCGACCATCGGGCTGCACCCGCGCGACAACGCCATCCTGCTCGCGTCGCTGCGCGAGCTCACCGGGCAGCGCAACACGCTCGTCGTGGTCGAGCACGATGAGGAAACCATTCGTCACGCGGATCACATACTCGATCTGGGTCCCGCCGCCGGAGTACGCGGCGGCGAGCTGGTCGGTGCCGGCACCGTGAAGGAGCTGACAGGCAATCCGCGCTCGACCACGGGCCGCTTCCTGCGCGCACCCCTGCTCCACCCGGCCCGGCCGCACCGTGAGGTGGATGCCGCGACGCCGCGCCTCACACTTGCGCACGTCGGGCTCCATAACATCAAGGGTACGGATGTGCAGATCCCGCTCGGGCGTCTGGTGGTGATCACCGGTGTGTCCGGCTCGGGCAAGTCCACGTTGGCGCGCGATGTGCTGTATGCCAACCTGCGCCGGCGCCTTGCCGGCAAAGCTGGGGCACCGGGCCGTCGCCGCCGCAGTGGCGCTGCTGCACTGATCGGCTGCGAGGCGTTGCAGGGGCTCGAGCAGGTCGATCGGGTACTCGAGGTCGACCAGACACCGATCGGCAAGACACCACGTTCCTGTCCCGCGACCTACATCGGCTTCTGGGACGAGATCCGCCGCATCTATGCGGGCACCACCGAAGCGCGCATGCGCGGCTACAGCGCGAGCCGCTTCTCCTTCAACACCGCCGGCGGGCGATGCGAGGCGTGCGCGGGCCAGGGTGTGCGCACCATCGAGATGAGCTTCCTGCCGGACGTCAAGGTGCTGTGCGATGTGTGCGGCGGACGCCGGTTCAACTCCGAGACGCTCGCGGTGCGCTGGCGCGAGGCCAGCATCGGCGATGTGCTCGCCATGAACGTCGATGACGCGGCCGGCTTCTTCGCCGCCCACCGACGAGTGCAGCACGCGCTGCACCTGCTGCAGGATGTCGGTCTCGGTTACCTGACGCTCGGCCAGCCGAGTCCCACGCTCTCCGGTGGCGAGGCGCAGCGCATCAAGCTGGTGGCGGAGCTCGCCAAGGTACGCGATGAGGTGCTGCGCGCACAGCGCGCGCGCCACACTCTCTATGTGCTCGATGAGCCGACCGTGGGACTGCACATGGCGGACGTCGAGAAGCTGATCCAGGTGCTCCATCGCCTGGTCGCCGCGGGCAACACCGCCGTGGTCGTCGAGCACAACCTCGATGTCATGGCAGAAGCGGACTGGATTCTCGACATGGGGCCCGAAGCGGGCGATGCGGGCGGCCGTATCGTCGCACAGGGTCCGCCGGCACTCATCGCGCGCCGTCGCCGGGTCTCGCACACCGGGCGCGTGCTCGAGGAGTTCCTGCGCGAGCGGACTCGTCAGGAAGAGCCGTCGGCGGCCGCGCGGCGCGCCTGAGTCGTGCCTTGCAGGCGAGTGGCGGAGTAACCTTGGCTCATGGCCCACGATCTGGTTTGCTGGAAATGCGGCGCATCACTTGCCGAGCTCACCCTGCCGCTGCGGCGTCTCGATGAATGCCCGAAATGCCGGGCCGAGCTGCACGTGTGCCGCATGTGCGTCGACTACGATACGCGCGTCGCCAAGCACTGCCGTGAGCCGACTGCCGAGGAAGTGAGCGACAAGACGCGGGCGAATTTCTGCGATCACTTCAAGCCGCGGCCGCAGGCATACACCCCTCCCAACACCGCCGAAGTCGACCGCGCACGCACCGAGCTCGAGAAGCTTTTCGGCAAACGCTGAAGCACCTCTGCCGCTGACCGTGCGAGCGATGGCGTCGAGCCGCCGCGGCGCGGCGACGCGTGCCTTGTCGGCTACGGCTTCTTCATCCGCTCGCTCAAGCGCTCCAGCAGCTTCGAGAACGGAGAATTCTTCTGCACTTCCACGCGCAGATGCCGGACGCCGGTGTCGTTGATGGTTTCACCCCGGCCGTTGTCGATGGTGAGCTGGCTGGCGCCGAGAATCTCCAGTGTTTCCTCCAGCGTCTGCGGGCCGCGATTCTCACGCGCCGCCACCCTGGCGCGCGCCCGTGCTGCCGGGTGCGAAGCGGACGGCTGCAGGACCGTGCGCCCCACCGCCACCTTCGGAGCGGGCTGCGCTCCCTTGGCAGCCGCAGCGCGTGCCGGCATGGCTGGTCTTGCCGGCACGGGTATCTGGGGCGGCTCATCGTCGATCAGCTTGAATTCGTCCATCGGATCGGAGCGCAGCGGGGCCGGTGCGGCGAGCGCTGCCGCGGCGTCCTGATCGGTGGCCCGCCCCTTCTCCTGCGGGCTCACCGGCACCACGGCGACCGAGGAGAACTCCGAGCGCACGTAGTACGCCACCTGCTTCGCCGAGATGGCGTCGCTGAAGAAGCCGAGGCGCAATCCGAACCACCTGCGTCCGTCGCGGCTGCCCTCGACGGTGTACAGGGTGTAGGCACTGAAGATCGCAAGCGCCGGCACCTTCTCGAGCTCGACCGGTTGTACCGACCACTGCAACTGGACGGCAAAGGCGACCGCGTCGTTGCTGACCACAGCCTCCTTGAGTGCCTGCCGGGTTCCGGTGTCGTCGGGCTTCAGCAGCGGAATGCCGCTGTCGTCCACCTCGGGCGGTCCCACCTCGCTCTCATCAGCGCGGCGGGTCTCGAGCATCTTCAGCACCTGCGTGTCGCTCAGCGAGGGTGGCGCCGGCGCCGGAGCAGATTCACGTGGCGGCGGCGGCGGCGGCGCGCGCATCAATCGAGTCTCGCCCGTGGCGCTGGCGTCGCCGAGCGCCTTGAGCACCTCGCGCACGTTCGAGTCCTCGAATACGGGTTTCACGGCGCTCTTGGCGGATTTCGGCGCGACTGCGCTGGTGGCGATTGGCGGCGGCCGTGGTGCCGGCGCCGGTGTGACTGGCCCAGCGGCTGCCGGACGGCTCGCGGCTGCGGGAGCAGCGGGCCTTGCAGGAGGCACGTTTCGCGAAGGGCTCGCGGCTGCGGGAGCAGCGGGCCTTGCAGGAGGCATGGCTTGCGAAGCGCTCGCGGGTGCGGGCGGCGCGCTGGGAACCGTCTTTCCGGCCGTGCGGGCCGGTGGAGTGGCTCGCATGGCGGCCGCAAGCCGCGCGGCGATGCCGGGCACGCCGGAGGCGCCTCCAGGTGACGGCGCCGTCTGTGGTGCGGGCGTTTGCGCCGCCGACGGCGCAGGTGCCGGCGCGGCACGGCGCGCGGCCAGCGGAGCCGCGTGCACTACGGGCACACGCGTCGGCGCGGGCGGTGTGACGGTCGCTCGCGGCGCCTCGTGCCGTACCGGCGCAGCCGGTGCGCTCGCAGGAGCCGCAGCCAGTTGGGGTTGAGGACCGGCGGCGTGCTGAGCCTGCGCGGCCGCAGCGGCGGCCGCACGCTCGCGCAGCTTGCGGCCCGGTGTCTCACCGGCCCATGCCCCCGGATAGATCTCGCGCACGACGCCCAGCCACTCCTCGGCCTCGGCCAGCGTCGCGAAATAACCCATGTGCAGACGAAACCGCTCGCGACCTTCCTCGAAGCGCCGGCTCACGAAGAAATGAAAACGCCGCAGCTCTGGCAGGTCGGTCTGCGCGAGCGCCATCGGCGTCGTCGACGAGCATAGGTTGAGCACAAACGGCCCTGCGCTGAGCGCAGGCGCCGCCTGACCCCTATCTTCCGTGCGGGCACCGGAAGCGAAGTTAGGCGTTGCTGTCATAACTTCCCCGTACCAGAGTACTCAAAGCCGCGAGCCTTCGGGACTTACGCCGGATTCTCACGGAAGGACGGGAGTGCTGCGTTCGCGCCGATGTGCGCGATCGTGGCAGCCCCGCCGTCATAGGAATCCTTGACCCTTAGACCGGTGGCTTTGCGTCCCCGTCTTTCGACGGGTTTGCCTTTGTCACTGAGGCTGCAGTGTCAAATCGTCGCGGAGCGCAGTCAAGAGCGAATTGTGTGCCGCGGCTCTCAAGAAGTGTCACATATCGGCGACAACGCAGCGGTCTGCGGCTTATGTTCAGGCGCGCGCGGCGCGCGCGCTGGCACCGCTAGCGCGCCTTGGCGGGCGATTTCGGCGGAGTGAGTGGGCGGGTGCGCGGCGCGGTGAGCCGCGCGAGTGCCTGTATGCCGTCGTAAGTGTAGCGCTGCACGCCCCGCCGCCCCGAGCGCATCGCGCCGAGCATGGCAGCCGCCACGGTGCGCGCACTGATTGCGCGGTAGGGCGCATACCTGCCGCGCAGCAGCGGGGCAGCGAGCGGCATGAACACGCTCGCCAGCAGCTCGAGCGGGCGCATCTCGGCGCGCCAGGCGAGCAGCATGGAAGGCTGCAGGATATCGAGCGACTCGAAACCAACGCCTTCCAGCTCTTCCTCCATCTCGCCTTTAGTGCGCAGATAGAAGTTGCGCGAGCGCGGGTCGGCACCGACGCTCGACATCACCACGAAGCGGCGCGCATTCGCCGCCTTCGCCGTACGGGCAAAGGTGAGTACGGCATCGATGTCGACCGCCCTGAATCGCTGCTGGGAACCACCGGCCTTACGCAGCGTCGTGCCGAGACAGCACAAAGCGACGTCGCATGCGGTGCCCTTGAGCTGCAACTCGAGACGCTCGAACTGCACGATGCGATTGGCGAGCCGCGGATGCTCGCGCCCGAACGGGCGGCGCGTCACGGCGATCACGCGGGTCACATCGGGCGCACCGAGGAGTGCATCGAGCGTGAAGCCCCCGGTCAACCCGCTCGCTCCGGCGAGCAGCGCAATGCTGCCATCCCCGTCTGCCATCGCTGTACCGCCGCCGTCTGACAGATGTTGTGTTGGCGCGCAGCTTAGAAGCGCACGGCGCGCGCGGCAAGCGCCACGCCAGGGCCGCCGGCGACAGGCTCGAAAGTATCAGCGCAGTGTCTGGGGGCGTAACGCGCGTGCGCTGAAGTAGCGCCCAAGGCTGGCGGGATCCGCCGCGCGATCCACGAGCGCCACGTAGCCATCGGGGCGCAACAGATAGAGCGCATCCCGCTCGAGGCCGGCGGCCGCATGCGCCGCGCTCCAGGGGAATGACTCGAGCGGCAGGCCGAGCGCCGCGCTGGCCTCACGCAGCGCCGCCGGGGCCTCGCCGTAGACGTGCGCCTGCCAAATGATTGCCGCGAGCGAGGTGTAATTGTCACGGCCGTCCTGCGCCACCCAGGGCAAGCGGTCTCCTCCGTGCACCTCCCCAGCGCCACCGGCGCTGAGTGGCGAACCGCGGTAGTTCACCATGACCTGCGACACCGTGCGAAACAGGTACTCGCGCACCGATTCGAGCGACAGCACCCGCGCAAACAGCGCGGGCGCAAGCCGCGTGCGCAGCACGTCCGCGACCCTGCCCTGCGCCGTGGCAAAGGTGAACACCCGATCGGTCGTCGCCACCAGTCGCTGCGCGAAGCCGATGCGCTCGGTCTCGTAGCTCGCAAGAAGTGCTTTGTCTGCTCGCCCCTGCAGCACAGCCGCGAGCTTCCAGGCGAGATTGATGGCGTCGCCGATGCCAGTGTTCATCCCCTGTCCGCCGACGGGGCTGTGGACGTGCGCAGCATCGCCGAGCAGGAACACCCGGTCGCGACTGAAGTGTCCGGTCACACGATGGTGAACATGGTAGGTGGAGAACCAGTTCACCTTGCTCACCGCGAGCCGAAGGTTCTGGATGGCGCGCTGGCTGACATCCTCGAAGCGGAGAGTCTCCGCATGCGTGGCGCGCTCGTCCTGCACGGTGCCGACGAGCCGTGCGCGGCCTGCGCCAGCGAGCGGGAAGATCGCGAGGAAATCTGCCTCGTCGAGATCGACGTGCAGCTCTCCATCGATCGGCGCGCCCGTGCCCACGATATCGGCGACGTAGAAGACGTGGCGGTAGGTTCCGCCGGGAAAGCCGGTGCCGAGCGCCTCACGCACCATGGAGCGCGCGCCATCGCAACCGGCGAGATAGCGGAACTCCCCGGTCTGCTCTTTTCCATCCGCCGTGCGCAGCTGCGCACGCACGTGATCGCCCGTGTCGGTGAACGCGGTGAGCTCCGTTCGCCTCTCGACCGACACGCCTAGCTGCTCGAGCCGCGCGATGAGCAACCGCTCGTGCTCGTCCTGCGGATAGATGTGGAGGAAAGGATAGGGCGTCAGGTCCGCGCCGATGCTCCCGAAGGCGACGCGCGCGGCACGCTCGCCGCGTGCCCACAGATTGACCGCAGGGACCTTGTTACCCCGCTCGAGCACCTCTTGTGTGAGATCGAGCTGCCGGTAGAGCTCGAGTGTCCGAGCCTGCACGGCGAGCGCGCGCGATGTGGTGCCGGGGGCGGCAGTGCGGTCGATGATGCGCACGCCGACACCCTGCCGGGTGAGCCATAGCGCCAGCACCAGTCCGGTAGGTCCCGCGCCAGCGATGAGAACTTCGGTGCCTGCCATCGCTAGGCCCGCTGCCGGTGCCTCAGATCGGCTCTGAGCAGCTGACGTTGACGGTCAGAAATTCCTCGCCGGGGCTGACGGTGATGTCGCGGCGCACCTCGCGGTACCCGTCGCGCGTACCGATCACAGTGTAGTGTCCGGGCTTCAGCTCTATGTCATGCCGCGCAAAGCTGCCGAAGCTGCCGACACTCGGGATCGTGATCTGCGTGCGGTTGTCCGACACGAGGGACAGACGCACGGGTCTGTCGAGCGTGGGCAGCAACGAGGTGAGCCGCGCGATCTGCGTACGCAGCACCGGGCCCGAGCTGGGCTGCTGCTCGGCGGTCTGCAGCAGCGCCGCGGCTTCATCACGCAGCCGCGCGTTCGACAGCCGTTCCGGGTGATCTATCAAAGCCTGCAGCGAGTCACCAAGCTGCAAGCGAGCCCCGGCACGCAAGCGCCCCTCCCGGGCCCAGGCAAGCGAGCCATCCTGCCGCAGCGCCGTATCGTAGACATCGAGCGCGTCCTGCCAGCGCTCCTCGTCCTCGAGATCCTCCGCCTCCGCGCGCCGCACCGAGACGCTGTGGGTACCGCGCGCCGCTTCGACCCGCCGCAGGCCCGCAAGCGCTTCGGGGCCATCGGGGCGCAGTGCGCGCGCCTTCTCGAAGGCACGCCGAGCCTTATCGAGCTGGCCGGCTCCGAGAGCGGCGAACCCCTCACCAGCAGCTTTCGCGTAGGGGTCATCTGCGAAGCCGCCGCTGGCGGGAACTTGCGCTGTGCCAGTCGCGGGGGCCGCGGGCTGCGCCGTGGCCGAGCCTCCAGCACGCGCCGGCGTGCTCGCTGCGGTGGCGGGCGCCGGCGAGCTCGCTGCGGTGGAGGGTGCCGGCGAGCTCGCTGCGGCGGAGGGTGCCGGCGAGCTCGCTGCGGTGGAGGGTGCCGGGCGAGTCTGTGGGGCAGCGGACGTTGCGGCCGCCTCACCCGGGGAGGCTCGCTCGATCGAATCCAACACGCTCGAGGCCTCGGCGAGACGCTGCAGCGCGAGCGGGATGCTCCCGGCATCGCGCGCGCCTACCGACTCGGCGGCGAGCGCGCGGGCCTTGGCGAGGTCCGCTGCCGCCCAGTTGGCTGCGCCGCGTGCTTCGACGAAGGCGAACCGCTGGTCAAACTCCGCTCGATGGGCCGCGAGCTGCGCGAGAGCCTCGGCGGGCTCCGCGGGGCCAGCGGGTGCCTGCCCGGGCAGCAGCGCAGTGATCGAGGCTAGGTCGACGTAGCGCGGCACGACGAGTACTGCCGCGGCTGCGATGGCGAGCAGCGTGAGGACCCATGTTGTGAGGCGCGAGCCGCTGCGCATCGGCTCGTACCGCGACACCTCTATTGGGGCCGCGTGTCGCAGCTCCGCCCACGACTCGGGCTCGGCCCTTTTGACGGCTGGGGCCGGTGGTGGGAAGGGCTCCAAACCTGCTGCGCGTGGGGGGACCTCGTCAGCGCGCTCGGCGGCGGCTCGAGCCGTGTCATCAGAAGACGCGAACGCATTCCCCGCGCGGTTTTTAGTCGGCGCGCTGTCTGGAAAGAGCGGTATGGCTGGAGGCGGCCGCGCAGGCGACTGCGGGGGTGGCGTTTCCAGGAGCGCCGCGCGTGCGGCTCTCAGCCCGGCATCCGGCGGCAAAGAGGCCAGCTGTGGCGGCTCTGGCAGCTCTGGCAGCTGACGTGGCGGCGGCTCCTCGACGAGCTGCCGCGTCAAATTCTCCTCGAGGTGCCGGGTCAGATTGGAGGTGTCCTCCGTCAGCTCCCTGTCCTCGAAGTCGAAGCTCAGCGTGTCGTTGAGCGCTGCTTCGAAGTCGTCAATCACCTCGCGCATCGAGCCTGGGCGCTCGCTGGCGTCTTTCGCAAGCATGCGCATGACCAGTGCATCGAGCTGCGGCGGTACCTGCTCGGCGGGAACAAGCGGGGGCACCGGCTCCTGTTGCACACGCCGAGCATCGAAATGCGGATAGTGCGGAGGACGGCGCGACAGCAGCTCATAGGCAAGCGCACCGAGGCCGTAGATATCGTCCGCAGGTGATGGAGGCTCGCCGCGTAACTGCTCCGGGCTCGCGGTGAAAGGGGACAGACCACGAATCATGGAGTCGGTGCCGGGATCCAGCGTCAACCCTGAGATGCCGAAGTCAGCGAGCTTCACGCACCCGCGTGCATCAAACAGAACGTTACCTGGCTTGAGGTCACGATGAATGACGCCGCGGTCGTGTGCGTGCTCGAGGGCCTGCGCAACCTCCACGAGAACAGGAACGATCGAAAGATAGCTCGCGCCACGCAGGCGGCGCAGGTCGCCACCCGGTGCAAGCTCCATCGGCAGGAGGAACGCCCCGTCCTCGCGCTCCGGCTCGTATACCTTGAGAATGAAGGGGTGATCGAGGCGGCTGGCGCTATCGTATTCGTGGCACAGCGCGTCCCACGCGGCCGCGGCACGGCCGCCGGGCGGGCGCAATATTTTCAGCGCGATATCTTCGCCACGCTGCGGATCGAGGGCACGCCAAACCTCCGCCTGGCCACCGACACCCAGTCGTTCCTGCAGGACGTAGCGCGCCTTGATGAGCGGGGCCGGACTCGCCTTTGCGGCGTCGTTCATGAGCACCCACCCGCGCCGCAGCGGCGATCAGCGGCACGCAACCTTCCGGCATACAAAGAGTTCAGTCACGCGTCTCCGTACAACCTGAGCCCAAGGGCAATTGTAATGGAGGGGTGGCTCAAGTAACTGAACGCGCGCTGACGCCCGCCAGCCCGCGCTACAGCCCGAGGTGCAGCTGCGCTCCGCCAGGGCCCGGTGGACGAAACAGTGCCGTATTCAGGGGGTCGCGGGGTTCGGAGTTCAGTTTCAGGCGACGGCAGGCCAGTCGGAAGCGGTTGCTGAGCAACTGTGCGTAAGGCCCGATGCCGCGCATGCGCGTACCGAAGCTCGAATCGTAGTCGCGGCCGCCCCGCATATCGCGAATCAGCGACATGACGTGCGCCGCGCGGTCTGGGTAGTGCTGCGCGAGCCACTCGCGGAACAGGTCCTTGATCTCGTGGGGCAGACGCAGCAGCACATACCCCGCCCAGCGCACGCCGGCGCCAGCCGCCGACTCCAGGATCGCTTCGAGCTCATGATCATTCAGCGCCGGGATCATCGGTGCCGCCATGACGCTCGTTGGGATACCCGCTGCGCTGAGTGTGGCGAGCGTGCGCAGCCGTGCTTGTGGAGATGCGGTCTGCGGTTCCATCGCTCGCTTCAGGTCAGTGTCGAGCGTCGTGACACTGACCGCGACGCTCACCAGGCGATCGCGTGCCATGTCCGTCAACAAGTCCAGGTCGCGCAGCACCAAGGCACTCTTGGTAATGATGGCGACCGGATGACGGGTGCTTTTGAGGACCTCGAGGATTGCCCTGGTCACTTTCATGCTCCGCTCTACAGGCTGGTACGGATCGGTGTTGGCACCGAGCGTGATGGACTTGCAGAGGTAGCCTGGACGCGCGAGTTGGGCCTCCAGCATTTTCGGGGCGTCGGCCTTGTAGAAGAGACGCGTCTCGAAGTCGAGGCCGGAGGAAAGGCCCATGTAGGCATGGCTTGGACGCGCGTAGCAGTAGACACAACCGTGTGCGCATCCGCGATAGGGATTGATGGACTGCTCGAATGGGACATCAGGCGAGTCGTTGGTGCTGATGACCGCCCGCGCCCGATCGGGCTCGAGCGTCGTCGGAATGCTCTCGGGCACCTCGTCCTGGTACCAACCGTCGTCGACCTCCGCCAACTGGTGCCGGTCGAATCGGCCGGCTGGGTTCGAGAGGGCTCCCCGGCTGACAAAGGACTGTCGGCCAATGATGCTGCGGCGCATGTTTGTTACTGTACACCTATACACTAGTACACTTAAATCTATAATAAAAACAAAGTGTTGCCCTAAGTAGCGTGGGATTGGCCGGGCGAGTGATGCCGCCGGACCTCAAGGACTTGCGTGCAGGCCCGTGCACGACCTATGCGCATCACCTATGCGCATGACCTATGCGGATGACCTATGCGCACGACCCATGCGCACGACCTCTGCGCATGACCCATGCGCATGACCTATGCGCACGACCTATG
>DATJFM010000036.1:0-7900 GCA_035495655.1 Steroidobacteraceae bacterium | reverse complement strand
GTCCGTTATGCGTAGCACGCATCGATTCTACTCTATGAAACAGCACGTTTATTCGGTTTTGAGATAGGTTGTAGAAAAACACTATGGTGTCCTTCCCGATTCATAGGTGACATTTTATTCCGGAGACATGGGTGACACCTTTCGGCATTTGCGAGGGGTACGCAAATGCCGTGGCGGGAGTGTCACAAGATGGACGAGCGTCTTCGATTTGTGGCCCGTTTGCTGGACGGGGAGAAAATGGCCGTGCTGTGTCGGGAGTTCGATATCTCCCGCAAGACCGGCTACAAGATCTTCAACCGCTATAAGGACTGTGGGCTGGATGGCTTAACGGATCGCTCTCGCAGGCCTTACCGTCATGCCCGCCAACTTCCCTTCCAAATCGAGAAGGCCATCATCCAGCTCAAGCAGGAGCACCCGAGCTGGGGTGCTCCGAAGATCCGTGAACGCCTGCGCCGCAAGCACTCCGATGTCCACTGCCCGGCGATCAGTACCGTGCACGCCATCCTCGATCGTAATGGCCTGGTCAGACGGCGACGCCGGCGTATCTACAAGCCCGAGGGGACCGCGCTCTCTCGGCCTAGCTCGCCGAATGATCTGTGGTGCGCCGATTACAAGGGCGAGTTCATGCTCGCCGATCGCCGCTACTGCTATCCGCTGACCATCTCAGACTTCGCCAGCCGCTACCTGATCAGCTGTGAGGCCCTCGCGAACACGCAGGCGATGTACGCCTTTACCGTATTTGAGCGGGCTTTTAAGGAATTTGGCTTACCCAGGTCGATTCGCACCGATAACGGCGCACCCTTTGCCAGCGCCAACTCGCTCTTTGGCCTGACACGCCTCTCGGTATGGTGGTTACGGCTCGGGATCGACATCGAGCGCATCAAACCTGGCCATCCTCAGCAGAACGCTCGCCACGAGCGCATGCATCGGACACTAAAGGATGAAGCCACCAAGCCCGCTTCCAAAAACTTCCTGCAACAGCAGGCTCGGTTCGATGAGTTCCTCACGACCTTCAACCAGGAGCGCCCTCATGAGGCTATCAACATGCGCTACCCGGCCGAGCTCTACAGTCCCTCACCGCGCCCCTATGCAGGCCTACCGCACCTCGAGTACCCCTTCCACGAGCGCACCATCACCGTCACGCGCTGTGGCAGGATCTGCATGGGTCCTTTGAAAATCAACCTCAGCCAGGCCTTTGCCGGGCAGAAAGTCGGCGTCAAACAGGTCGACGAGAAGATCTGGCTGGTGAGCTTTATGCGTTACGACTTAGGCTTCTTTGATCATGAGACATGTCGTATAGAAAGCGCGCAGAACCCCTTCGCCGCGAAACTGTTACCCATGTCTCCGGTATAGACCGTCACCCATGTAACCGGAATGCACCTTGCAGACTATGGCGCGCCCGGAGAGATTCGAACTCCCGACCTCCTGGTTCGTAGCCAGGCACTCTATCCAACTGAGCTACGGGCGCGCCGACTTAAGACCCTGGAATTCTTGCCCCCGCCGAGTTATAGCTTGGCGGGCGCGTTTCCCCTGATTCCCTGCCGTGATCTTGGAGCGCCGCTAGTCGGCGGATCGCCCCGCCACGTCGGGGGCGCGCATCCTACCACACCATCGAATTGACCCTTCAACAACGCACGGCTGGTGCAAGGCGGTACCGCACCCATGGCCAAAAAATACGGCATCTAGCGCCAGCAGTTCTCGCAGCTCCGACGCCAGCTGCGGTTGGGACACGGCGAGGCCCGACAGCCATTCCTCGCGTCGCGCCGGATCGAGCTCCACAAATCCGCGTTGGTGGCGCTCCTCAACTCGTTATAGATGCGGACCGTGGAGCAGGGTCCAGGGGGCCGTCCCAAAATGGGCGGCCCCCTTTTTTTGTCCGCGCGCCGCTTCGTTCTGCGTCGACCTATCCAGCGATCGCTCGAACCACAACCTTACTCTTCACCTTCTTGCCGTCTGAAGCCCGGAAGGACCTGTGTGCCCTCGACCCGGACCGCCTGCAGGCTGTCGGGATTGAGGCCCAAGACCTTCAGCACGGTCGGGCCAATCTGCGCGGTCTGCACGGGCGCCGTGAAAGTCTTCGGCGAAACCCACGGGCCGGACAGCAGCAGCATCACGTTGATGTCATCGTGCGCAAACCCGCCGTGCTCGGCCTGCTTCGAGGTGCTCTTCGAGTAGGTCACCCCCACGTCCGGTGTGACGATGATGTCTGGAGTGCGCGGGTCCCGGGGCGGAAGGCCCGGCGCATTGAACAGCTGCGTGAGTGCACTCCCCCAGAAGATCTGACCGATGCCGGCGATGTTGTGGTTGGCCGGAGATGTCGTCTCGAGCGACATGACTTCGGTCTCGGTCGAACATCCGCGCTTCAGCCACAAGAGCGACACATCGTCCTCGGTCGGCCCGATCTGGTTGCCAGCGTTGGATTCGGAGTCCGGCAGACAGGCGTCGATGATTCTCGAAGGAGAGGTGGTCACAGGACCCGTCGAGGTAATGCGCGTGTAGCGTGCCGAGTCCACGGGACTCTGGCCGTGCTTGGCAGTGATGATCACCAGCGTCGAAGCGAGCTGCCCCTTTTTCTTCAGCTCGTCCAGGAAGCTGCCGATCGCCCTGTCCACGAAGCGGATTTGCATGAGCAGTAAGGCGCTTGGCGTTCCAAGAGCATCGAGATAGCCGCCCTCGCCCACTCCCGACTCGATCAGCTTCTGCCCGACGCTCACGGCCTGGAAGTTCATGCCGAAGATGGTCGGTACCGGAGCGCGGGCGCTGCGATCGTGTCTGAAGCCGTCGATCTGATTCAGGACACCGACCACCTTGAGCATGTCGTAGCAGCGCGTGAAGGCAAAGCTGTCGGTATAGGCGCCGAGGCTGGAGAAATTTGGATCATCTGCCGCAGTACACCCGGGGAACGGCAGCGGGATGGGCACGGAGTTGATTTCCGGCGAATAGTAATCGTCGAGATTCTCCGGAACGCTCGCCGGCCCGTGCGTGTTCGGCCCCGCTATCGAGGCATAAGCGGGATGCTTATCCGACCAGGCAGTGTAGCCGTGCGCCGCATGGATGACGCCGTACACGGTGTTGGTGCGGATGAAGTTCCACGGAAAAACCGGGGCACAGCCGTGTGCCGGATCGCGTACCAACTTTTGTGGATCGATCGAGGCGGCGCCGCCATCGCCTCCGCCGGGTCCGACACCGTTGAGAAAGCTTTGGTTCTTGTCAATTCCCTCCTCGTATTCGGTGGTCGTGCCGTTGAACACGTGATCCGCGCAGGTTCCGGCAGCGAGACCGTTGCCCGTGGCCTTGGCCGGCGGCGCGAGCGAACGATCGTAGGCCACGTCGTAGAACGCACCGAACGTGCGGGGTGTGCCTCCGGAGACAATAGCCATGAGTCCAGGGAAGGAGTCCGACGGCCGCGATGTCGAGGCGTCGAGATAGTTGAGACCGTGTTCTTTCAATTCCGCAAGGTGCGGACAGTATGGGCTGCCATTGTCGATGCTGCTCACACCGTGAGCGCAGTTGATGAAGTCGACTGAGTGCATGCCATCTATGCTGATCAGCAGCACGTGTTCCGCTCGGTGTTCGTGGTCGTCATCGGCGACCGCCTGGACACCGGCGCCCAGTGCGACGGCACCGAGCAGGAGCGCCGTGGATCTGATGAAGTTCATGTGCGACTCCGAGGTTGTGGGCCAGGAGTTGCGACATTAGGCAGGCCATGTTGCGGGCAGATTAAGGTCGCACTGCCGCCTGCGCTTGCAACGTTCCTTGTGGAAGGACTGGCGGAGAGAGAGGGATTCGAACCCTCGAAGGGCTTTTGACCCTTACACCCTTAGCAGGGGTGCGCCTTCGACCACTCGGCCATCTCTCCGCGGCGAGAACAATTTTTGCTGGTGCGGCGGGTGGCGTGAGTACCACCCGCGCGCGGCGCGCGGGGCGGCAATGATACTCAAACGCATGCACGGGCGGCAAAAGCGCCGCTGACGAAGCATTTCAGGCCGTCAGGCGTGCCCGCACGAACTCCTGTACCGACTCGAGCGCCGCATCGAGCGCCTCGGGCTTGCTGCCACCCGCCTGCGCAAAGTCCGCGCGGCCGCCTCCGCGACCGCCAACCAGCGCCGCAACGGCGCCGGCCAGCTCTCCGGCCTGGATACGGGAGGTCTGATCGGGGGTTACACCGGCTACCAGCAATACTTTCGCCGCGTCCTGCACGCTCGCCAGCACGACGACCGCCGACTTGAGACGTGCCTTGAGCTGGTCCACGGCGTTGCGCAGCGCCCCCGCATCCGCGCCCTCGACCTTGGTCGCCACGACTTTCACCCCCTGTACGTCGACCGCGCTGGCCGCGAGATCCACGCTCTTGCCGGAGGCGAGCCGCTCTTTCAGCGCGCGGATCTCCCGCTCCAGCAGCTTCGTGCGCTCGAGCTGCTCGCGTACCTTGTCGGCGAGGTCATCGCGCGAGCCTCGCACCAGCGCTGCGAGGTCCTTCAGCAGCGTTTCGTTCTGCTCGACGTACTGCAGCGCCCCTTCGCCGGTAAGCGCCTCGATGCGGCGCACACCGGCGGCTACCCCGCCCTCGCCCACGATCTTGAACAGGCCGATGTCGCCGGCGAGACGCACGTGCGTGCCGCCGCATAGCTCCATGGAGAAATCTCCGAGGCGCAGTACGCGCACGTCCTTGTCGTATTTCTCCCCGAACAGCGCCATCGCGCCCGAAGCCACCGCACCCTCGTAGTCCATGACCGTTGTTTCCGCCGGCAGGTTCGCGCGTATCTGCGCGTTCACGAGCCGCTCGATCTCCTCGAGCTCTGCCGCAGTGAGCGGCTGAAAGTGCGCGAAATCGAAGCGCAGCCGGTCGGGCGCCACGAGCGAGCCCTTCTGCAGCACGTGGTTGCCGAGTACCTTGCGCAGCGCCGCGTGCAGCAGGTGGGTGGCCGTGTGATTGAGTGCCGTCGCCTGACGGCGCGCGCCATCGACTTCCGCCTCGAGGCTGTCACCGACGCGCATGCGGCCCTCGAGGACCTTGCCGATGTGCAGGTGATTCGCCCCGCGCTTCTGGGTGTCGGTCACGATGAAGCGCACCCCGCTCGAGGTCAGCTGCCCCGCATCCCCGACCTGGCCGCCCGCCTCGGCGTAGAAAGGCGTGCGATCGAGCACCACCTCACCCTCATCCCCCGCTTCCAGTGTCTCGATGGGTGTGCCTTTCTTCAGCAGTGCCACCACGTTGCCGGAATCGCTCAACCCCTCGTAACCGCGAAACAGCGTGCGGCCCTCGAGCAGGGTCGCGCTGCTGAGATCGACGTTGAACTTGCTGCGCTCCTGCGAGCGGCGCCGCTGCTCTTCCATCGCGGCATCGTAGCGCGCCTGGTCGATAGCCAGCCCACGCTCGCGGGCCACATCCGCGGTGAGATCGACGGGGAAGCCGTAGGTGTCATAGAGCTTGAACACCGTGTCGCCATCGATGACCTTGGCACCGCGGAGGTTGCGGATCGCTGTCTCGAGCAACACCATGCCGTTGGCGAGCGTCTGTGCGAAGCGTTCCTCCTCCTGCTTGAGGACGCGCTCGGCGTGCGCGCGGCCGCGCGTCAACTCGGGGTATGCGGCGCCCATCTCCTGCTCGAGCGGGCGCACCAGCTTGTAGAAGAACGGCTCCTGGATGCCGAGCTTGTAGCCATGTCGGATGGCGCGACGGATGATCCGGCGCAGCACGTAGCCGCGCCCCTCGTTGGAGGGCAACACGCCATCGATGATGAGGAAGGCACTGGCACGGATATGGTCGGCGATGACGCGCAGCGAGCTCGAGCTCAGAACCGAAGTGCCGGCGAGCTTGCCCGCGGCGCGGATGAGATTTTTGAAGAGGTCGATGTCGTAGTTGGAGTGCACCCCCTGCATCACCGCCGTGATGCGCTCGAGGCCCATGCCGGTGTCGACCGATGGCTTCGGCAGCGGGGTCAGGGTGCCATCCGCCGCGCGCTCGTACTGCATGAACACCAGGTTCCAGATCTCGACGTAACGGTCACCCTCCTCATCCTTCGACCCGGGCGGGCCGCCCGGTACGGAGGGTCCGTGATCGAAGAAAATCTCGCTGCAGGGGCCACAGGGCCCGGTATCGCCCATGGCCCAGAAGTTCGAGCTCTCACCGAGGCGCGAAAAGCGCTCTGGGCTGATGCCGATGTCCTTCAGCCAGACATCTGCCGCTTCCTCATCGTCCTGGTACACGGTGCACCATAGCCGCGCGGGATCGATCCTCAGGGTATAGATCAGGAAGTCCCAGGCGAGGTGGATCGCCTCACGCTTGAAATAGTCTCCGAAGGAGAAATTTCCCAGCATCTCGAAGAAGGTGTGGTGGCGCGCCGTGTAACCGACGTTCTCGAGGTCGTTATGCTTGCCCCCTGCGCGCACGCAACGCTGCGCGGTCGCCGCCCGCAGGTAGTCGCGCTGCTCCTTGCCGAGAAACACGTCCTTGAATTGCACCATGCCCGCGTTGGTGAACAGCAGCGTCGGGTCGCTCGCGGGCACGAGCGAGCTCGAGGGCACGATGATGTGACTCTGCCCGCGGAAAAATTCCAGGAAAGAACTGCGCAGGTCCGCAGTACTCATGTACGAAGGCTTGTTCACAGCTCCGCAAATCCTGTATCAGGATCGGCACCGATGGCCGAGCGGATATGATCCGATGAAAAGCCACGATACTGCAAAAAGCGTGCTTGCCGCGCCCGCTGCGCCCAGCTGGCAGACGGCTGCGGTCCGAATTTCGCTCGAAACACTTTACGGGCAAGTGCGGTCCAGTCCGGGCCGCTTGCGAGCGCTGCCGCGATGGACTCCTCCGGCAGACCGCGCCGGCGGAGCTCCGCGGCAATGCGTATCGGACCCTGTCCCCGCGCCGCATGGTAGGCGACATAGTTCTGCGCGCACCGGCCCTCGTCCAGAAGCCCCTCCCGCACCAGCTCGGCCACAGCGTTCGCTGCTGCCGGCTCCTCGAACCCCTGCCGCCTCAGACGCTCGGTCAACTCGCGGCAGAGAAAATCACGGCGGGCGAGGAGCGCCGTCGCCGCCAGGCGCGCGGCCTGCTCATCCCCCTGCGACAAAGCACGGACGGCTCTCGGGACTCTGCGTGAACGCATCGATTACAGTATAGTGAGAGCGCAGCGCCCCAATTGGATGGATGCTGCTCTCTTGTGAGGAAGGCTCATGCGGACCACCTGGAACCGATCGATCGCATTGTTAACGCTGCTGGGTGCTGGCGTCTTCGCCGTGGCTCTTGCGGATACGCCGGCTGATCAGGCCGCCGCATCCCCTCCCGCAGCGACGGCTCCTCCGGCCGCGACGAGCACCAGCAGCACGCCGGCCACTGCCACCGCCACCAGCTCGAATGCCGCCACCGCCTCGAGCCCGGCCTCCGCTGCGGCGGGTCCTGCAAAGGAGAGCGATACGGCGCTGGAGAAGCGACTCACGAACTCCGGCTACAAGCCAAGAATGCGCAATGGGCAGAAGGTGTGGTGCAAGCAGCAGGGAGAACTCGGCTCGCGCTTGGGAGGCCAGGAAGTCTGCGGCACGCCCGATGAGCTGCGAATGAACGTGCAGCAGCAGCAGGATAACGTCAGGTCGGTGCAGAAGCTCTACAACGCGACCGCCAAGTGAGCGGGCTCAGCGCAGCCATCAGGCGTTGACCGCCTGATCCCCATTACCTCGCTGCTGCCGTGGCGGTAGCAGCCGCGCCCTCACCTGTTCTTCGATCTCGCGCGCGACCTCCTTGTTCGACTGCAGGTAGTTCCGGGCGTTGTCCTTACCCTGGCCGATGCGGCTGCCCTTGTACGCGTACCAGGCGCCGGATTTCTCGACGATACCGAGCGTGCTCGCAAGCTCGATGATCTCGCCCTCGCGGGAGATACCCAGGCCATACATGATCTCGAAT
>DATJFM010000035.1:0-15104 GCA_035495655.1 Steroidobacteraceae bacterium | reverse complement strand
GGCCGTTCGATCGGGAAGGGAGCTTACGTGGTTGACCCAAAGCGTGTCTCGCAGCTGTTCGATCTGTGGGTATTGCGGATCCTCCGAGCCACCATGGCGCTGGGCATCGCGGCCGCCATGTTCATCCTGGTGCTGCTGGTGGTGCGCGAGATCGGCCGCTCGTGGGGGCAGATCGACAGCATCGCCGAGCTGCAGGAAGCCGTTCAGTCGCTGTTTGCCGGTGTGCTGCTGGTCGTGCTCGGACTCGAGCTGCTGGATACGCTCAGGAACTACTTCTTCGAGCATCGCTTCCGGGTGGAATTCCTGATCAGCGTGGCGCTGATCGCGGTGGCACGGCACATCATTCAGCTCGACTACGAGCACGCATCCCCGTGGCTGGTGATGGCGATCGCGCTGCTCATCTTCAGCCTCTCCGCGAGCTACGTCGGTGTGCGCGGCTTCACGCGCGAGGGAGGGACTCGCACCCCGGATGGCTCCTGAGCGTTGCCCGCAGCATGGAGACGCGGTGGCAGCGCCGATCCGTGAACCGGGTCAACGCAGCGCCGCAACGGCGCGCCACACTTGGCCCATGGACATCCTGGCAATGGCTGGGCTGATAGTCATCACACTGGCCTCGGCGTACCTGCTGTGGTCGCTGCTGCTGCGCGCCGAGCAGCGATATGCCCAGCTCGAGAGCCACGGGCAGACAGCCGCCGACATCGCCGGCATCGCCTTCCTCGGGCTCGCGGGCGTGATCGTTCTCGGGGCCTCGACCGCGCTGCTGCTCGAAGCGCGCGGGCTGATCCACGCGCTGCTCCTCTGAGAAACTCCGACCCGTGATGCGCTGCCCCGGTGGGCAGCGAAGCCTCATGCGCCGAAGAAATTGAGCTCCAGCAGCACCTGATTCGGGTCGAGGACGAAGATCTGCCTGAGACCGATGGCGCTGATGAGGTTGATGTGATGCTCGAGGCCGCGCCGCGCGAGGCGCGCGCGCAGCTCCTCAAAGCCCGAGCACCTGAGTGCTACATGGTGCAACGCGCCGGTCGGGCCGGGAGTGACCCCGCGCTCGTAGGCCCGCGGGCAGTCGAGCGTGTTGATGTGCACGATGGCGCGTCCGGATTGGTCGTACATCCAGCGGGCGTTCTCGTGCGTCAGTGGCGGTGGTCCATCGCGCGGCTCCAGCTCGAGTAGCTCCGCGTAGAAGCGCACGGTGCCCTGGAGGTCCGCCGTGATGACATTCACGTGATCGAGGGCATCGACGCGCACGGTCACGCCTCTTTGAGTCCGCGCCGCTGCTTGCGGTAGCTCTCGCGGCGGGTCTTCTCGAAGTCGATGCGCTGCGCGTGGCCCGGATCGGTCGGGTAGTCCCGGAAGTCAGCCACAGTCTCGCCGAACACCTCGCCCAGCTCGTCCTTGAATTCCGGGTGCGTGAAGACGTGAAAGCGATCCTCGCGCATCGCCTCGAGTACCCGCGCGGCGATCACGTCCGGTTCCATGCCGAACCGGTGCACCTCCGCCAGGCGCTTCACGAATTCGGTGTTGACGGGCTTGGCGCCGCCCTTGAGGGCCTGCGGCCTGATCTCGTCGCTCGCGTAGATGTACGACTTGACCAGTCCGGGACAGAGCACCGACACGCCGATGCCGTGCGGCGCGAGGCTGGCGCGCAGCGATCCGGACATTCCGCGCACCGCAAACTTGGTGGTGTTGTAGATGCCGCACACGGCGGCCGCTAGGAAGCCCGCCATGGACGCGGTGTTGACCACGTAGCCGCCTTTGCCGGCGCGGATCATGCGCGGCACGAAGGTCATGACGCCGTTGATCGGACCGTGCAGATTGACTCCCATGATCCAGTCCCAGTCGTCGTAACTCGACTCCTCGATCGACTGGAACAGGTTGACGCCGGCGTTGTTGAACAGCAGCGTGACGACACCGAACTTCGCCTCCACCGCATCGGCGGCACGCGCGAGGTCGGCGCGCGAGGACACATCCACCTCGATGCCCATGGCACGCGGGTTGTCGAGCGCTGCGAGTGCGGCGTCGATCGAAGCACGGCGGATGTCGGCGATGGCGACGTTGCAGCCTTCTGCGAGCAGCGCCCGCACCAGGCCGATGCCGACGCCGTTCGCGCCGCCGGTGACGAAGGCCGTGCGGCCGGCAAAGTCCTTCATGTCTTGCCTCGCTGCTGCTGGCGCGCCGTCTCGGCGGCGTGGATCGGATTGCGGAACAGGAAGCTGAAAGTGCGCTTGTATTCGTCATTCTGCGGAAGATCAGGGACGGCGGCGCACATCGCCTGCGCGCGCTCCTCGACCCCCTGGCGGAACTCGCTATGCGTCATGATGTAGAGCTCATCGTTCAGGATCCCCTGCAGCACGCGCTGGCCGACCTCTTCCTTGGTGCGAAACAGGTGGAAAAAGTCCGTGTTCTGGCGGCGGCGCTTGTCGGCCTCGCCATAGCCGGTGTCGGCGAGCCCGGCCGGACGGGTCTTGTGCGCTTCGGCGATGTTCGACTGTACGGCTCCGGGACAGAAGGCCGAGCAGATGACTCCGCGGGACTCGAGCTCGGGGCGCATGCACTCCATCATGCTGAGCACTGCGCCCTTGGAGGTGCCGTAGATCGTTGCGCCCCCATGGGGTACGAGCCCGGACATCGAGGAGGTGTTCACGATGTGTCCGCCCTCGCCGTGCTTGAGCATGCGCGGCAGGATGGTGACGATGCCATTGACCACGCCACCGAGATTGACCGCCAGCACCCAGTCCCAGTCGGCAAAGGTCGCCAGCTCGGTCGGTCCGACCACCGCGACCCCGGCGTTGTTGCACAACAGATGAATCCTGCCGAAGCGCGCCTCGGCGGCGTCCGCGGCGCGTGCGTACGCTGCGCGGTCGGTCACATCGAGTCGCAGCGCCAGTACGCGCTCGGGCGCGCCGAGCTCTGCCGCAGCATCGGCCAGATGGTCTTCGCGGATGTCCGCAATGACCACGTTCATCCCTGCGCCGAGCAGAGCCTTGGCAATGCCGAGCCCGATGCCGCTCGCGCCGCCGGTCACAAAAGCCGTCTTGCCTGGCAAATCCTGCATGCCGCAGTCCTCTTTGTGTTTTTCGACGGCGGTGCGCCGGCGCGGCCCATAAAGCGCTGGACAAACTGCCGCCAAGTCATATTGTATCTAACACATACAGTCTGGCGCTGGCAAAGCGCGCGGCACGAAGGGGGGCAGATGGTTGCAGAGGCACCCGTAAGCGTAGGTCCCGTAACGGCTGCGCCTGCACAGGCGCAAGGATGGCCTGCACGGAGTGCAGCGTATTACGCGCTGTTCGTGATCATTCTCGCGACCGCGCTCAATTTCCTCGACGCGCAGATCTTCAGCATGATGGCCCAGCCCATCAAGAATGATTTTCACCTGACGGATGAGCAGCTTGGCTTTCTGCTCGGGCCCGCCAATATCGTCTTCTACGTGCTGGTCGGAATCCCGCTCGCGCGCCTGGTGGATCTGTACCCGCGCAAGTACGTGCTCGCAGGCGGCATCACTCTCATCGGCGGCATCACAGCCCTTGGCGGGCTCGCGCAGAACTTCGTCCAGTTGTTCATGAGCCGCATGCTGGTGGGCGCCGGCGGCTCAGCGCACGCCCCCGGCTCGTACTCGATGCTGGCGGACTACTTCCCGCCGGCGCGTCTGCCGCGCGCCTTCGGTCTTCTGCAGCTCGGCTTCATCAGTGGCAACGTGCTCGGCGTTTACCTCGGCGGGGTCTTGCTCACGATGGTGGCGGCGTGGCCGGTCACCCACTGGATGGGGCTCAGCATCCACGGCTGGCAGTGGGTGCTCATGATGGTCGGGGCGCCCGCATTCGTGATCGCCGCGCTCCTGCTCCTCACGCAGGAGCCGCCGCGGCGCGGCCTGCCGGGTGAGGCGCTGAATGTGCCGTTCAGCGCCGTGCTGCGTGAGATCTGGACGCGCCGCGGGACTTACCTGCCGCTCTTCATCGGCCTCGCCTTCAGCGCCACCGAGTTCCTCGGTCTCGGTGTGTGGCGCCCGGCGTTTCTCACCCGCACCTATGGCTGGAGCTCACAACGCATTGGCAACTGGCTGAGCGTCGTCATTCTGGTGTCCTGGCTAGTGGGCGCATTCGTCGGCACCGTATTCACGGAGTGGCTGTCCAAGCGCTACAAGGATGCGTATGTGCGGGCCGCAACGATCCTGTTTGCCCTCGCCGCTCCCTTCGAGATTGCGGCGCCGCTCATGCCCTCGGGTGAGCTCGCGCTCTTGTGCGCGGCCGGCGGCGGGGTGTGCGCACTCGCCTCTTCGGTTCCACAGAACGCAGCCATCCAGCGCATTACGCCAAATTCGATGCGCGGCCGTATGACCGCCATTTATCTGTTCATGTTCATTTTCTTCGGGGCGTTCGGCGGACAACTGATCGGCAGCGTTACGCAGCGTGTTTTCCACTCCGACGCAGACTTGTGGAAGAGCATCGTACTGACGGCGTCGATCCTGCTGCCGCTCGCGGCGCTCACAATCTCGCGCGGCGTGCGCCCCTACGGCCGCGAGATCATTCGGCTCGAGCAACTCGAGGCGCAGAGTGCGTGAGAGCGTGAGCGGAAGTTCCAGCTATCCCGAACTTCACATGCTGATCGACGGGGAGAAGATCCCTGTCGGCCACCGTCGCACCCATAGCGTCGTCAATCCGGCAACCGGCGAGGCGCTCGGCGCGCTGCCGCTCGCAGAGGCGAACGATCTCGACCGCGCGCTCGATGCCGCGCAGCGCGGCTTTCGTCTCTGGCGCGATGCCGCGCCCGCACAGCGCGCCGCGGTGCTCCTCGGCGCCGCGCGGCTGATGCGCGAGCGTCAGGAGGAGATCGCGCGCATCGCGACCCTGGAAGAGGGCAAGGCGCTCGCCGAGTCGCGCATCGAAGTGATGATGAATGTCACGCTGTTCGAGTTCTATGCCGGGGAGTGTCACCGTCTCTACGGTCGTCAGCTGGTGCGTCCCGCCGGCATGCGCTCGACCGTGATCTGCGAGCCGGTAGGACCGGTCGCGGCGTTCGCACCCTGGAACTTCCCCATCGGCAACCCGGGCCGCAAGCTCGGTGCGCCGATCGCGGCCGGCTGCTCGGTGATCCTGAAGGCTGCAGAAGAGGCGCCCGCTTCCGCTCTGGCGGTGCTGCAGTGTCTCCTCGACGCCGGGCTGCCGAAGGAGGTGGGCCAGGCCGTGTTCGGCGTGCCGGACGAGGTGTCGCGGCACCTGCTGGCCTCACCGATCATCCGCAAGCTCAGCTTCACGGGCTCGACGGTGGTCGGCAAGCATCTGATGAAGCTCGCCGCCGAGGATTGCAAGCGCACCACCATGGAGCTCGGCGGCCATGGCGCGGTGCTGGTGTTCGACGATGTCGATCTCGAGCAGGTGCTGAAGGCCATGGTGGCCTCGAAGCACCGCAACGCCGGCCAGGTCTGTGTCTCACCGACACGGTTCATCGTGCAGCAGGGTATCTACGAGCGCTTCGTCAGCGGCTTCGCCGAGCGCGCCGCGCAGCTGCGGGTAGGTAACGGGCTGGAAGAGGGCGTGCAGATGGGCCCGATGGCTAACCCGCGCCGGCCCGATGCCATGGAGCGGCTGATCGGCGGCGCGACGAGGGCCGGAGCGAAGCTGCACACGGGCGGACGGCGCATCGGTGAGCGCGGCTACTTCTACTCACCGACTGTGTTGTCGGAGGTCCCACTCAGCGCGCCCATCATGAACGAGGAGCCATTCGGGCCCGTCGCGCTCATCAACCCGTTCCGCACCGAGGCAGACATGATCGCAGAGGCCAACCGCCTGCCCTATGGGCTGGCGGCCTACTGCTGGACCAGCGACGCCGCACGGCAACGGCGCCTGGCGCGCGAGGTCGAGACCGGCATGTTGTGCATCAACACCACGACACTCAGCAGCGGCGACTCGCCTTTCGGCGGAGTCAAGTGGTCCGGGCACGGTTCGGAAAACGGTCCCGAGGGTGTCATGTCCTGCATGGTGGTGAAGGCCGTCCACGAGGGCTGAGAGCATGACCCACGAGCTCAAGACCGGCGGTGACCGCGGCTACCTGCGTATCGCGACCGAGGAAGCGTTCGCAACGCGCGAGCAGATCGACGCCTACCTGCGCATGGTGAAGGACGGCACCGCGGATAAGGGCGTAACCTCGCTCTGGGGGTTCTACGCGCGCAGTCCGTCGGAGCGCGCGACCACCATCCTCGAGCGCCTGCTCGATCTGGGTCAGCAGCGACTGCGCCACATGGACGAGACCGGGATCGACAAGGCGGTGCTCGCGCTCACCGCGCCCGGCGCTCAGCCGCTCACCGACTTCGGCGAGGCGCGCAGGCTCGCGCAGCGGGCCAACGACTACCTCGCCGAGAACGTCGCGGCCCACAAGAATCGCTACATCGGCATGACCACCGTCGCGCCGCAGGACCCGGCCTGGTCGGCAAGCGAGATCGTGCGCGGCGCACGTGAGCTGAACTTCAAGGGCGTGCAGATCAACAGCCACACCCAGGGTGAGTACCTCGATCATCCGAAGTTCGACCCGATCTTCCGCGCGCTCGCTGACACCGGTCAGCCGCTCTACATCCATCCTTCGTCACCGCCGGACGCGATGATCGGGCCGATGCTGGAGAGTGGTCTCGATGGCGCGATCTTCGGCTTCGGCGTCGAGGTGGGACTGCACCTGCTGCGGCTCATCACCAGCGGAGTCTTCGACCGCTATCCCGAGCTGCAGATCATGGTGGGTCACATGGGCGAGGCGTTGCCGTTCTGGATATATCGCATCGACTACATGCACCAGGCGACCGTGCGCTCCAAACGCTATCCGTTCATGAAACCGCTGAAGAAAGCGATCCTCGAGTATCTGCGCACGAATGTCCTCATCACCACGAGCGGCGTGGCGTGGGCGCCGGCGATCCTCTTCACCCAGCGGGTCGTTGGCGAGGATCGCGTCATGTACGCGATGGACTACCCCTACCAGTTCCATGCGGACGAGGTGCGCACGCACGACAACCTCGACATCCCGCTCACCACCAAGCAGAAGCTGATGCAGACCAACGCCGAGCGCTGGTTCAGGTTGTGAACCGCGCGCGACTCAGCTCGACCGCCGGCTACGCGCTGGCGTTGGTGGCGCTCACCAACACGATGAGCCTCCTCGATCGCAACATCCTTGCGATCCTCGCGCCGCGCATCAAGCACGACATCGGCATCGGCGACGCCGAGATGGGTTTGCTCTACGGCACGGTGTTTGCGCTCTTCTACGCGCTCTTTTCGCTGCCGATCGGGCGCCTCGCCGATGGCTGGGTGCGCACACGGCTGCTCGGGATCACGCTGACCTTCTGGTCGGTGGCAACGGCACTGGCCGCGGCGGCGCACGGCTTTGCGCTGCTTGCGCTGTCGCGGCTCGGCGTGGGTATCGGCGAAGGCTCGGCGCAACCGGCCGGCATCTCCCTCGTGATGGATCACTACGCGAGGCCGCGCCGCGGCTTCGCCATGGCCGTGATTGCGGCGGCCATCGCACTCGGTCTCGGTGGCTCCTCGGTGCTCGGCGGCGTGGCGGCCGACTGGTGGGATCACCTGCACGCCGGCAGCGCGGCGCCGCTCGGGCTCAAGGGCTGGCAGTTCGCGTTCCTGGTTGCCGCCACACCGGGCTTCATTCTGGCGGCGCTCCTGTGGCGAATGCCCGAGCCGCCACGCGGGCGGATGGATGGCATCGAGTCGCCACCCGATCCGCATCCCTTCCGCGCGAGCCTCGCGCTGCTTGGCGCGGTGACACCCGTCGCCAACTGGCTCGCGCTTGCAAGCCGGCGTGCAGGCACGGGTTATTGGGGCGTGAATCTCGCCGCGACAGTCGTGGTCATCGCTGCTGCAGGGCTGCTGACACGCCTCACTGCGGCGCTCTCCCCGCGGCCGCCGTTGCACTTCGGCTCATTGGCCATGAGCCCGCACCTGCTGCAATGGGCCGTGGTGGGGTTCGGCGCGCTCGTCATCGTGAACCTGCTTCAGCGCCTGTCGCTCGCCGACCGTCCAACCTTCGAGGTCATCACCCGCTCGCCTGCGCTGCTGCTGTGCTTCGGCGTAGCGGCGCTGCAGATGATGATCAACTACGGCACCATGGGCTTCACGCCCTCGTTCCTCATGAAGCACTACGGGCTATCGCCGGCGGCCACGGGACTCCAGTTCGGCCTGCTTGCGGGGGCGCTCGGCATCGTCGGCCCGATGATCGCCGGCCCGCTGTCCGACCGCATCAATGCGCGTTCCCCTGGCGCGGGGCGCGTCTACGTCACGCTCGTCTCGCTCGGGGTCTCCCCACTCATCGCCATATGGGTCTACCACGCGCCCGATCCGGTTTCGTTCTACTCGCGCTTCGTGCTCTACAGTCTGGTGTTGACGGCGTGGTATCCGCCGCTCTATGCGCTGATGTTCGAGCAGGTGCTGCCGCGCATGCGCGGCATCACCGCGAGTCTCTACATCATCGTCTACACGCTCTTCGGCATCGGCATCGGTCCGTTCCTGGTCGGGATGATCGCAGATGCCAACGGCGGCAATCTCGCGACCGCCATCCTTGCGATCAACTGGGTCGCTCCGGCGATCGTCATCATGCTCGTCGCGCTCGCGCTGCGGGTGAAGCGCGATGAGGCGGGACTCATCGAGCGGGCGCGGCGTGGCGGGGAGATTGTCGGCGAAGTGCACGCCGCGCCGGCGTCCTGAAGCAGAGGCCGTGCGGCTGTCAGCAGCTGAGCCCGATATCCTCCGCCTGTGCCCAGTTACCGTGCAGGCCGAAGCGCAGGCGGATAGGTATATGGATGGCCGCAATCGGCCCGTTGGCGATGTCCAGCGCCTCGAACAGCAGCAGATCGCTGCTGTGCTCATTGAGACGATTGCAGATCTGCACGATCCAGCCGTCGCCCTCGGCTGCCTTCGTGCTTCGGGGAATGAAACACGGCTCCTGCAGGCTCGATACCGGTCCACACCACCAGTGTTGTTCGGCTCCGGTCGCGAGATCCTTGTGGAGCAGGCAGTTCATGGGCGGGCCCGCGGCGCTGCCGCCGGGCAGCTCGCTCGGGCGGCGCGGGTCCATCTCGAGCAACCAGCCGTGGCGATAGGGCACGCCGGTGAAGCGTTGGTCGATGCGCGGGAATTCGGCGGCCGTATCGGTGAGGCGCTCCACGGCCGTGAAGGCGCTCGAATCCGCGCTCATGTCCACGGTCCAGCGAGTGAGATAGGTCATGGCATCGGCGCCGTTGAAGGGCTTGCCGTGCACGTCGGGGAAGAAAGGGAAGAAGTTGTTCTTGGCTTCCGGCGTGTCGAAATGGATGCGGGTGCCTTCCTGGAAGGCATTGAGCACGTGGCTGGCGAAGCAGTTGTCGCGCTTGAACCAGCGCACATCACGCGCCGTGGCGCCGGCGCGGCGCGGCAGCACTCCGAGGTATACCGGCAGCTGCGTGTCGAAGCCAAAGTGCGGCAGCCCCTGCCGCAGCCGTTCCCAGCTGCCGATGGACGGCACGATGTGAAACAGCGCGTAGTCTGCGGTGATGGCGAAGTCGTGCATCATGCAGTAGTAGGGCGCCTTGAACCACAGCTCGCGCAGCAGCTCGCCCTGCGGCGTGATCTCGTAGAAGGTGCAGTCGTCGGTGCATAGACCCGAGGCGGCGTAGCCGAAGGCGATCATGTTGCCGGTGTATGGGTCGACCTTGGGATGCGCAGTGAAGGTCTGACCGGTCATCTTGCCGTTGAAGGAAGTATAGCCTTCGGTCTCGAGTGTCGCGGCGTTCATGACCAGCGCCGGAGAATCCTCCTTCAGCGCGTACAACCTGCCGCCGTAAATCCAGGCGTTGGTGTTGGCGGTGCCGCGGATTCTGCCCTTGACCGACTCGTCGTCGGTGAGCGGGTTGCGGTAGGCGCCGAACAGTGCCCGGCCGGCAGCGTTCTCCAGCCGCCATTTATCGGTGCGCACCCAGCGCTGGCGGAAATCGCAGCGCCCGTCATGGATGTGGAAGCGGCTGATCATGCCGTCGCCGTTGAAGGAGATGTCATCGCCCAGGCGCGGCGGGAACTGGGGATCGGGCTGCACCCGGAAGAAGGCGCCATCGAGCTGCGGAGGAATTGTGCCCTCGTACGCAAGATCTAAAATGTCCGCTTCGATGCGCGACGGTGTGTTGAAGCCGGTAAAGGCCGGGGTCGCGGGAAAATGGCTCATGGCACGTACCCTCGTCGGCGGGTATTTGTAAGTTATACTAACAATCAGTCCCGGGGTAGGCGATGCCGAAACTTCCCAAAGAGACCGTCGCAATCACCACGCCGCATGTTGCGGGTGATGAGGACATCGGCGAGATCCGCAACATCGTGGGCTTTCATATCCGCCTGGCCCACGGCGCGGTTTACCGGCACTTCACCGAGACCTTCGCCGACCTCGACCTCACGCAGAAGCAAGTTTCGGCGCTCTGGCTGGTGGACGATCACCCCAACATCGCCCAGACCGGTCTCGCGCAGCGCATGCGCATGGACCGCGCCACCACCATGGCGATCGTCAACCGCCTCGAGGCGAAAGGCTACCTGGTGCGCCGTAAATCGCGCAGCGACGGGCGCAAGCAGGCGTTGAATCTCACCGATCGGGGGCGCAAGGCGCTCGCCGCCGCCAAGCGTGCCATCCAGCAGCATGAGCACTGGCTAAAGTCGCGTTTCAACGAGAAAGAAGTGTCCAAGCTGATCGAGCTGCTCAGCCGCATTCACGAATAACCACTGCAGCGGCGGCCACCGGGGGGAAACATGGCGGGCAGAGACCCGAAATCCATCATCGACCACGGCGCCATGTCGGGCACGCAGTGGCTCGCGGTGCTGGTCACGGTCGGGCTGAACGCACTCGATGGCTTCGACGTGCTGTCGATCAGCTTCGCCTCTCCCGGCATTGCGCGCGACTGGGGCATCGACAAGGCCACGCTCGGCTGGGTGCTCTCGATGGAGCTGCTCGGCATGGCGGCGGGCTCACTGCTGCTCGGTGGCGTGGCCGACAAGGTGGGACGGCAGCCGACCATACTCGGTTGTCTCATCGCCATGGCCGCAGGCATGTTCGGCGCCGCTCATGCGCACGGGGTCGCGGACCTTTTGCCGTGGCGGCTGCTCACCGGGCTCGGGATCGGCGGCACGCTCGCCGCGATCAACGCCACGGCCGCGGAGCTCTCCAACAAACGCTGGCGCAGCTTCGCCATGGCGCTGATGGTGATCGGCTATCCGCTCGGCGGGGTGATTGGCGGCCTGTTCGTGCAGAGAATTCTCGCGAGCGGCAGCTGGCATACGGTGTTCAACGTCGGCGGCTGGGCGACAGCAGCGTTCCTGCCGCTCGTGTGGACGCTCGTTCCGGAGTCGGTGGCGTTTCTCGATCGGCGCCGGGCCCCGGGGGCGCTCGAGCAGATAAACCGCATCCTCGTGCGGCTCGGTCATCCACCGGCAGCCGCGCTGAGCGATCCGGGACCCTCGGCCGTGCGGCGCTCGATCGCGGACGTGCTGAAACCAGGCCTGCTGGCGACTACCGTGCTGGTGACGTTCGGTTATTTCGCGCACATCACGAGCTTCTACTTCATCATCAAGTGGGTGCCGAAGATCGTCGTCGACATGGGCTTCGACCCGAAGACGGCGGCCGGCATGTTGACCTGGGTGAGCCTCGGCGGCGCGGTTGGCGGGGCGCTCTTCGGGCTCATCGCCACGCGCGTCCCGCTGAAGACCCTGACCATCGTCACCCTGCTGGCCGGATGTCTGATGATCGTGCGCTTCGGGTACGGCGCCGCCGACGTCAACCACTTGAAGGCGACGCTCGCCTTCACCGGACTCTTCACCAATGCAGCGATCGCCGGCTTTTACCTGCTGTTCGCGCAAGTGTTCCCGACACATGTGCGTGCGACCGGGACTGGTTTTGCGATCGGCGTGGGGCGCGGCGGCGCAATGCTGGCGCCGGTCCTCGCCGGTTACCTGCTCAACGCTGGTCTCGCGGTCAAGAGCGTGGCGCTGCTCATGGCGTGCGGCTCACTGCTGGCGGCCTTGACGCTTCTGGCGCTGCGAGTGCGCGACGCCGACTGATCCGGGCGCGGGTGCGGACGCGCGCGCGGCGTCACTTGTCCTTGTCGTAGTGGGTGAGGCCCGGCTTGTACGCCTTCTCGTCGAGGAACTGACTCATGCCGCGGTGGCGGCCGTCCGACTTGTCGTGCCAGTTGAGCGCCTCCTGGGCACGGATCAGATAATCCTGCGCGTTGTCGTAGCTCATCTCGCGCACGCGCCGCACCGCATCCTTGGTGGCCTTGAGCGTCTCCCAGTTCTTCTTGAGCAGCAGTTTCGCCACCTCGGTCACGCGCGCCGCGAGCCGCGCGGCGGGCACCGCCTCGTTGACCAGGCCCGCGGCCTGCGCTTGCCGGCCGCTGAGTGTCTCGCCGAGCAGGGCGTGATACATCGCCGTGCGCATCGGCATGAGCTCGACCGCCACCTTGGTGGCGCCGCCACCGGGAAGAATGCCCCAGTTGATCTCCGACAGCCCGAACTGCGCCTCCTCGGAGCAGAAGGCGAGATCGCAGGCAAAAAGCGGGCCGTACGCGCCGCCGAAGCACCAGCCGTTGACCATTGCGATGGTGACCTTCTGGTACCAGCGCAACCGCTCCCACCAGGCATACGCTTCGCGCTGCGAGTGGCGCACGCCCGCAAGGCCCTGCGCCTCGGTCTCGCGGAAGTACTCCTTGAGGTCCATGCCCGCCGACCAGGAGGTGCCTTCACCCGCGAGCACCAGCACACCCACATCGTCGCGGAACTCGAGCTCGTTGATGACGCGCAGCATCTGCCGGTTCAGCCGCGGGCTCATGGCGTTGCGCTTGTCCGGACGATTGAACCTTACCCAGGCGATCTCTTCCCGGACCTCGACGGACACCGTATCGGCTTCAGCGCGTGCGCTCATGCTCTGCCACTACAATTGCTATGGTATATAGCAGTATAATCCGGGGCGCGAATCGCGACAACCACACCGTGCGCGGGGACGCATGAAGGATCCTCTCATCACGCTTTGCGGCTATCTGCTGCAGCGCGCCTCCTCGGCTGCGCTCGCCGAGCTCAATCATCGGCTCGCACCGCTCGGCCTGCGGCACGCCGGGGTCGCGCTGCTCATGCTGGTCGAGGCTCGTCCCGGCATCACCCAGAGCCAGGCCGGCCGGGTTCTCGACATTCAGCGCGCCAACATGGTGCCGTTCGTCGCCCGCCTGGAGGGGCTCGGGGTGCTCCGGCGTCGGCAAGTGGATGGTCGCTCGCAGGCGCTGGAGCTGACCAGTCGCGGGCGACTGCTGCTCGAGCGGGCGCGCCGGGTGGTGGCAGCTCATGAAGCGGAACTCCTCGAGCGTGTGCCGGCGAAGCTGCGGCCGCTGGTGCTGCCAATCCTCACGGCTCTGTGGCAGGGCGAGGCTCAGTCCAGCGCCGCGGGCGGCTCGGGCCACTGAGACGCACCACATGGACACACGCGCGATGATTGCCTATGCGGGACGCTCGATACCGCGGCCACGCTATTACGCTAACGATCACAGCCGCGACCTGCTCGACATCACACTCATCGCCATGGACGTGACGGACGCGCGCGCGCTGGCGCCTGCGCTCGATGAATCGGGTTTCACGCTCGTCGCCCATCGCAGCGCGGTCCCCGATTTCACCGACCGCGCGGCGGTCGAAGCCGTGCACCGCCCGGAGATCGTCGCCCTGGTGCAGCGCCTGTCGGGCGCCGACCTGGTGCTGGTGACGAGCCCCGGCATCCTGCGCTTCAGCGAGCGCGCGCCACAGTCGGGCAGGCTCGACAACTCGCGCCCGGCACGCTTCGCGCACGTCGATGTGAGCGATGCTACGGCCGCGGTGTTCGCGCAGCGCGCTGCACCGCCGGGCCGCACACTCGGGCGCTTCGTCCACTACAACATCTGGCGCGCGCTCTCCACGCCACCGCAGGACGTGCCGCTCGCGGTGGCCGATGCGCGCAGCATCCAGCCTGCCGATCTCATCGCGGCCGACGCCGTGTTCGACTCGCCGGGTAGTCCGGAATGGTCCTTCGAGGGGCTGCTGCTGGCCCACGCCGCCGCGCATCGCTGGCACTGGTTTCCCGACATGCAGCGCGATGAGGCGCTGATCTTCAAGACCCATGACAGCGATCGCAGCCGCGCGCACTGCGTGCCGCACGTGGCCTTCGATAACCACGCATGCCCGCCGGACGCACCGCCGCGGGTGAGCATCGAGATGCGTGCGCTCGCCTTGTGGTTCGCCTGATCGTGTCAATCTGATGGGGGACGCCGTGCGCCGCTTTCCGAATACACCGGAGTTCACCGGCCTCAACACACCGATCTCGGAGGAGTACGAGCTCCCCGCTCTGCCGGTCGAAGGACGTATTCCAAGCGAGATCGCGGGCACCTTCTTCCGCGCCATTCCCGATCCGGCTTTCCCGCCCTACATCGAAGATGGCGCTGCCGTACTCTCGGGCGATGGCATGGTGTCGGCGCTGCGCATTGCGCCCGGCAAGGTCAGCTTCGCCGTGCGCTACGTGGAGACCGAGCGGCATCGTGCCGAGGTGCGTGCCGGCCGGGCGCTGTTCGGCAAGTACCGCAATCCGTTCACCGACCGGCCCGAGGCCGCGGGCCTCGACCGCACGGTCGCCAACACCACACCGGTGTGGCACGCCGGGCGCTTGCTGATGACCAAGGAGGATGGCCGCCCGTATCGCATGGATCCGCATACGCTCGCGACAATCGGCCGCTACGACTTCGGCGGCCGCCTCGAGAGCGCGACGGTGACGGCGCACGTGCGCATCGATCCGCAGACGCGTGAGCTCTTTTTCTTCGGCTACGAATCCGATGGCCTCGCCTCGACCAAGGTGTCTTATTGTATTGCCGACGCCCGCGGCAACCTGACGCGCGAGCAGTGCTTCGATGCGCCTTACTGCGCGATGATGCACGACTTCACCATTACCGAGCACTACGCGCTCTTCCCGATCTACCCGACGACCTGCGATCTCGAGCGCCTGCGTGCGGGTGGCGATCACTGGGTGCACGAGTTGCAGCGCGACAGCTGGGTCGGTGTCATGCCGCGCTACGGGTCGGTCGCCGAGCTGCGCTGGTTCCG
>DATJFM010000034.1:0-56009 GCA_035495655.1 Steroidobacteraceae bacterium | reverse complement strand
CCGCGCTCAGGCGCGTACGATGAGGAGAGAAGCCGCCCTTCGAGCCCCGCGTAATCGAGTGTCTGACGGTTGGGAAAGCGCGCCACCTGCATCGCTGCGCCGAGGAACTCGCGCATGCCGGCCTCATCGGCCCGCCGCGCGGCGATGGCGGGGTATTCTCGGGCGTGCCTGTGAAGCAGCGCCTCGTACTCGGTAAGAAAGGCGCCCGGCTCGGGCGGGCGCTCATTCCACAGCAATGCAGCAAATGCACCGTTGCGTAACACGCGCAGCGCCTCGAGTCGCGTGCGCGGCGCATCGAACCAGTGGAATGCCTGTGCAGCCACCCACAGGTCAACGCTTTCGGACGGCAGTGTCGTCGACTCGGCCGTCGCCTTGAGGCTGCGGAAGCGCGGCTCGGCGGCGAGCCGCTCCTCGGCGGCCGCGCGCATCGCGTCATTCGGCTCGATGCCGATCACCTGGGCACCGTGCTCGAGGAGCTGCGCACTCAGGATGCCCGTTCCCGAGCCGACATCGGCCACGATCGCACCAGCCTCGAGACCGCATTGCGCGGCGAGCAGGTCGACCGCCGCCGCAGGATAACCGGGGCGGTAGTGCCGGTAATTCTCTGCGCGCGCCGAGAAGCGTTCGGTAGGGCGGCTCATGCCTGCCCCCTGCGCTGCTTTGGCTGTACTGGCCGGCGGGCGACACAGTGTCTTCCCCTCCGGGGGCCGGTGTCTCTCCATAAAGGCATACGGACACGCTAGCGTATCCGCGTGACAATCGCACTCACGGAGCTCCCATGAGCGAATCCTTCAAGCACATCGAGACGCAGCTGGTGCACGCGGGTGAGCCCTCGCCGCGCATCGGCGGCGCGGTGGAGATGCCGATCTTCCAATCGGCCACTTACGAATATACGGGCGAAGGTAGCTATCACGACATCCGCTACCTGCGTATCAACAATACCCCGAGCCAGACCGCGCTCCACGCCAAGCTTGCCACGCTCGAAGGCGGCGAGGCCGCGCTCGTCATGGCGAGTGGCATGGCGGCAATTTCGACGACGCTCCTGACGGTGCTCGCGCCGGGAGATCACCTGCTCGCGCAGAATGGACTGTACGGCGGCACGCACGATCTCGTCGCCGAGGAATTTCCGCGGCTCGGCATCCAGCGCGACTTCATCGACGCCGACCGGCGCGACTCCTGGAGCTCGCTGCTGCGGCCCAACACCCGCGCAATTTACGTCGAGGCAATGACCAATCCACTGCTCGAGGTCGCCGACCTCGAGGGCGTGGTGCAGTTTGCACGCGAGCACGGCATCACCTCGATCATCGATAACACCTTCGCGACCCCCGTCAACTTCCGGCCGCTTGCGGCGGGCTTCGACGTCTGCCTGCATAGCGCGACCAAGTACCTGAACGGGCACACCGACATCGTCGCCGGCGCCGTGATCGGCACCAATGCGATGATCGAGGGCATTCGTCATCGCGCCAATCATCTCGGTGGCTCGCTCGACCCGCACGCGGCCTTTCTCCTCAAGCGCGGCCTGAAAACCCTCGCGCTGCGCGTGCGCTTCCAGAACGACAGCACTCAACGCATCGCGGAGTTCCTGGAGAACCATCCGGCGGTGGTCAAGGTGAACTACGCCGGTCTCGAATCGCACCCACGCCACGCGCGTGCGCGCCGGCTGTTTGCCGGCTACGGGGGCGTGCTCAGCTTCGAGCTCGAAGGCGGGGAGCGGCGCGCGGAGGACTTCGCGCACCGGGTGGTATTGCCCGCGGTCGCACCGAGTCTCGGCGGTGTGCAGACGCTGCTCACGCGTCCCGCGACCACCTCACACGCGGGCCTCGCCCGTGAGGAGCGGCTGCGGCTGGGGATCCGCGACGGACTGCTGCGGCTCTCGGTTGGGATCGAGGCGACCGACGATCTGCTCGAGGATTTCCGCCAGGCGCTCGCATGAGGGGCAACGGAGCGCGGCCGCAAGCATCGGGTGGCAGCGGCGCAGGTCCCCTGGCACGGTACGCCGCAGGTGCTTACGACTGAGGGTGCAACGCTCATGTCCGCTTCCGATCTCACCGCTCCGAACGCGGCCAAGCCGCTCGCCGCAGCCGCTGCCGTGAAGAGCTTACCGCCGAGTGAGGTATCGAACTGGCGCACGCAGGTCGAGCTGACGCTGCTCGGTGCGGTGTGGGGCGGCTCCTTTCTTTTCATGCGCGTCGCGGCTGCCGACTTCGGAGCTTTTGCTCTCGTCGACCTGCGGCTCGCCCTGGGTGCGCTGATTCTCTTACCGTTCCTCTGGCGTGAGCGGGCGCGCTTCACACCGGCGGTCTGGCTGCGCGTGCTCGGCATCGCCAGCATCAATTCGGTGCTCCCGTTCGTGCTCTTCGCCTGGGGGGCCGAGCGTGCGCCGGCCGGCATCGGAGCCATCACCAACGCGATGACGGTCATGTTCGCAGCGCTGGTGGCATTCCTTTTCTATGGCGAGCACATCGGTCCGCGCCGCTGGATCGGTCTCCTGGCCGGCTTCGTCGGCGTGGCGATTCTCGCGAGCGGCCACATCGCCGGCGCGAATGTCGGAGGCGCAGCGCTCGCCGGTACCGCGGCGGCACTCTGCTATGGCCTGGGCATCAACTTCGTGCGGCACTATCTTTCGGGCTTCCCGGCGGCTGCGATCGCCGCCGCCAACCTCGCCAGCGGCGCTGTGCTGCTGGCGCCGCTTGCCATCTACACCTGGCCGCAACATCCGGTTCCGCCCGCCTCCTGGGTGAGTGCAGTGCTGCTCGGTGTGTTGTGCACCGGCATCGCGTTCGTCTTCTACTACCGCCTCATCGCGCGTATCGGTGCGCCGCGTACCGCGACGGTCACTTACCTGATACCTTTGTTCGGCGTCGTCTGGGCATGGCTGCTGCTCGGTGAGGGCATCACGCTCAGCATGGTGCTCGCGGGCGCCTTGATCCTCGCCGGGGTGGGTCTCAGCCAGCAGCGCGAGGCGAAACGCGAGGCCAAAATCTGACGAACGAGTCGCAATCTGCGGAAAAAGTGACGGCCGTACCGGGCCAGGCGCTCGATTTTCCGGATCTGCTGAATGCCCGTGACCTGGGCGGCTATCCGACCACGGACGGCGGTGAGACACGCTGGCGCTCGCTGCTGCGCGCCGACGATCTTGCACAGCTGAGCGACCTCGGCCTCCAGGCGCTCGCCGACTATGGGGTGCGCACCATACTCGACCTGCGCTGGCCGGAAGAAGCGACGCGCGCGCCGAGCCCGGTGCCCGACCGTCTGCCGCAGCTGCACTATGCCCGCATCTCGCTCCTGACCCATACCGAGGATGAGTGGCGGCTACGCACGCGCGACGCGGCCAAGGAGCTGTGGAAGTGCGTCGTACTCGAGCACGTGCGCGCCGAGCTGCGTACCGTGCTCGGCTTCATCGCCGCCGCCCCGCGCGAGCCGCTGCTGTTTCATTGTGTCGCGGGCAAGGACCGCACCGGGCTGATCGCCGCCTTGCTGCTCACGCTCGCGGATGCGACGCCTGCGGCCATTGCGCAGGACTACTCGGTGAGCGCCGAGTATCTGCGCGAAGGCTACCTGCGGCGCTATCCGGATACCGCGCGCGCGCGCATCCTCGAAGCGCTGCGCTGTCCCGAGGAGGGAGCGTACAACATGCTAGCGTTCCTCGAGCGCGCCGGTGGCGTGCGGGCTTATCTCGCGAAGATCGGGCTTTCGGCCCATGAGATCGCGCAGCTGCGCGCGCGTCTGCGGGACTGATTCATTCAGTGCGCTCATTCACGGAACGTTCAGCGCAGTTCCACCATACTTAATCCCGGCACCGGATGAACGTGCTCCCGAGCGGCCCAGATTGATAGCGCGGGCACATTTTAAGCACGCTCCGGATTTGAGGATGATTCAGTCCGGTGCGCTCCCTTCCGCTATGCTGATGCTCCCACGCCGCGCGCGCACTCGAGCATCGCGCTCATGAACATCACCGGCGGCTGCCTTTGCAGGGCGGTACGTTATTCGATCAGCGCTGAGCCCATCGTTGTCCGCACCTGCTGGTGCCGCGTCTGCCAGTACATAGGCGCCGGGAGTGCCACGGTGAACCTGTGCTTCCCGTCCGCAGCCCTCGAGGTGAGCGGCGAGCTGCGCGAGTACCACTCGGTGGCCGACAGCGGCAACCCGATGCAGCGGCGCTTCTGTCCGCAATGCGGGACACACCTCTTCACCAGCACCACCGTCCGGCCGCACCTGATCTTCGTGCGCGCCGGCACCCTCGATGAGCCGGAGCTGGCAAAGCCCGCGATGACCATCTGGACGTCCAGCGCACCGAGCTGGGCGTGCTTCGATGAGCGCATCCCGAAGGTCGAACGGCAACCTCCGCCCGCCGGCTGAGACCGACGCCCTCCGCGCGCGGGTCGGAACCTCACCCGGGCATCTTCGCGAAGGTCTGGCTGCCTTCGGCGGGGTCCAACGCTGTGCGCTGTCGCAATAGACGTGCATCTTCGGATCCAGCCAGCTCGTGTCATCGAGCGTGCCCGCTCCGCGCAAGCGGGGCGAGCAATTACGCTAAGCTGCCGCCCACGGAGGCAATGCGAAGACCTTCGAATCGGATGATATTGCAGCGCTTGGGGTCAGGGGTGGTTGCTCGTGACTGAGCCCTCACACGCGGTATTTCTCAGCTACGCCTCGCAGGACCGCGAGGCTGCTCACAGGATCTGTGAGGCACTCCGTGCCGCCGGCATCGAGGTCTTCCTCGATCAGAGCGAGCTGCGGGGCGGCGATGCCTGGGATCAGAGGATCCGGCGCGAGATCCACGATTGCGCGCTCTTCATGCCGCTCATCTCTGCCAACACGGCCTCACGGCACGAGGGCTATTTCCGGCTCGAATGGGATCTTGCCGATCAGCGCACCCACATGATCGCGCGCAATCGCGTGTTCATCGTGCCCGTGTGCCTGGACGCGACTTCCGAAGCAGGCGCAGACGTTCCGGAGTCATTTCAGCGGGTACAGTGGATGCACCTGCCAAGTGGCCCCATACCGCCGGAGTTTGTCGCGCGCATCAAGCGCCTGCTGTCGCCGACGCCACCGACTGCGCCCGCTATTGCCGGACCGTCTGCGAGTGCGGCGTCAGGTTCGGCACCGTTGGGTTCGACGACGGGCCGGCTCGCTGCGCGGCGGCGTTTTCTCCCGGTCGTGCTGGTCGTGGTTCTGGTGGCGCTCGCGGCGCTTGCCTACCTGCTCGCCGACAAGCTGCGCAGCGCTGCACGTGGCGCGACCGCGGCGTCAGCGACGTCCAACCGCCCTACAACTACTCCACCGGCTGCAACCGACGCCGTTGCCACCTTCAATCCGCCGCCGCATTCCATCGCGGTGCTGCCCTTCGTCAATCTCAGTGGCGACAAGGAGCAGGAGTACTTCTCGGATGGGTTGACGGAGGAGCTGCTCAATTCTCTCGCCGAGATCAACCAGCTGCAGGTCGCGGCCCGGACCTCGTCCTTCTCGTTCAAAGAACACCCGGACATCGCCACCGTTGCACACAAGCTCAACGTCGCTACGGTGCTCGAAGGCAGTGTACGGCGGTCGGCGCACAAGGTCCGCATCACGGCACAGCTCATCAACGCCGTTACCGGCTTCCACATGTGGTCGAAGACCTATGATCGCGACCTCGGCGATGTGTTGAAGCTGCAGACCGAGATTGCCACCGCAGTCGCGAATGCCCTTAAAATCACCTTGCTCGGCGATCTCGGCGCAAAGATCGAGCTCGGCGGGACCCGCAATCCTGCCGCGCTCGATGCCTACCTGCGCGCCTCCAGGGCCTATCTGGCCTACGACCGGGAGGCGGACGTGCAAGCGGCCGTCGCCGGTTACTCCGAAGCGATTCGCCAGGATCCGAATTACGCGCTCGCATTCGCTTACCGCGCACTGGCGCTCGCCTCTTACGCCAGAAATTACTCGACCGGAACGGCCATTCATGAGCGTGACGAGAAGGCGCAGAGCGATGCGCACAAAGCGCTCGAGTTGGCTCCCGAGCTCGCGGAAGCCCATGAGGCCTTGGCGACTCTTCTGCGGGATTCTCTCGAGTTCGGCCGCGCAGCGGAAGAATTCCAACGTGCGGTGGCGCTTGCGCCTGGCAATGCACGTATATTGGGAGACTACGGCGTGTTTGCCGCGGAGACGGGCCAAACCGAGGCCGGCGTTGCCGCGGCACGCCAGGCAGTAGTCCTCGATCCGCTCAGCGCGGATGCCCACATCTCACTTGGTTTCGCCTTGACGGCTGCGCGGCGCTTCCCCGAGGCGATCACGGCATTTATGCACGCCAAGGAACTCGCTCCGAGCTATGCATTCACCAACTCATGGCTCAGCTATACCTATCTTGCGACCGGTGACGTCCCGAGCGCCCACGCAGCGTGCGACCGTGCGGACGAGAGCAATAAGCTGATCTGCTTGGCGGTGGTGTACGACAAGCTCGGACGGCACGCCGAAGCACGGCAGGCGCTCTCACAGCTGCAGGCCGAGTCGGGCGACGCCGCGGCGGTGTTCTATGCCATGATCTATGCGCAGTGGGGCGATACCGCGCATGCGCTGGCTTGGCTCGAGACCGCGATGCGCCATCGCGATCCTTATTTGCTCAGAGTGCGCCAGGGCCAGTTATTGGACCCGCTGCGCAATGAGCCGCGTTTCCAGGCAATCCAGCGGGAATTGAAATTTCCGAACTGAATACGGGTTACTTCAGCCCCAGCGCCTGCCGTAGCTGCGGCTCGGTCATGAGTCGCGTGTACACCGGGGTGCCGACATCGAACTCGCGCGCCTTCGCGAGCGATCCGACCACCACCGGCGCGAAGCCGGCATCCTTCACCAACTGCTGCGCGACCTGCAGTGCCTCGCTGTCATCGCCTGCGAGTGGTATCGCGATCGGTGCGCCCTTGCGATGTGCCTCGCTGCGCAGATCGCCGGAGTTGATCGCATTGAAGGCCCGCACCAGGCGCACACCCGGCAGGTACTCCGCGGAGGCCACGCCGGCTCCCTTGCGCCGCGCCTCGACCGCCATGGGGCCATCGCGCTCGGGGTACGGATTGCCAGTATCGAGAACGATCTTGCCCGCGAGCTCATTTTTCAGGTCGCGTCCGACCTGCGGCAGCGCTCCGTACGGTACCGAGAGCAGCACCACCTCGCCGAACCGGGCCGCCTCCATCGGTGTGCCGACATGCGCTCTCGGCCCAAGGGAATGCGCCAGCGCTTGCAACTCCTGTGGATGCCGCGAGGACATGAATACCTCATGTCCAGCAGCCACCCAGAGGGTAGCCAACGTGCCTCCGATGTGTCCCGTACCGACGATGCCAATCTTGAGCGGGGCACTGGGCTTCGATGTTGGGGTCTCGCCTGCGGCGCGCGCATCCTGCGCTGAGGCAACGCTCGCAGTCATCGCCAGGCACACCACGATGGCGAGGAGTGACACCGGAGCCGATCTGAGAAAGCTGCTCATTTGGGTGCGAACTCCACGTGTGTCTGCCAGTGCGGGTCGGCAGGATCATTGGTATCGATGACCAGTGTGCCATGGCTATGCGCTGCGCTGGAGGCTACGCGCACATCGATGAGGTCGCCGCAGCCCCCCACCACTGGAAAAGACGAAACCACTGACAGAGGCTTGGCCGCAGCGGCATCCTCCGTGGAGCCACTCTGCGGCTCGATGTGCGCGCCGGTAATCTGAACGCTGGCAACGGTGACGAAGCTGTATTGCACGGTGCCCAGCCAACCGCCCTTGGGCGCCTTACCCGAGGAGTCGAAGCTCGCGGAGCGCGTGAGCGGCGGCTCGAGCAGACGCACCTGACGTGGCTGTGGCGGCACGACCTTGCGCATGACATTGAGGGGCAGCCTCCACTCCGCCACGAACTGGAGCGGAAAGCTGCTGCGGCAGCGTACCGGGTAGAACCCGTGCCACTGCGAGCGGTCGGCATTGGGGGTCAACTGGAGCTTCTGAGTATCGCCCTGCGCATACAAGTACACCGAGCCCGGCGTCACCAGCAAATCGTGCGACACCGTGGCCGATACTTCGTACATACCCAGATCATGATTGGCCGGGTATTCCGCGGGCGTCGTGTCCCGCACCCGCACGTCGCAAGCGCAAAGCAACAGCGCGGCAGAAAGCCACGTGAGCCCTATGAGCCTGCGCATCAGCCGATTCGCCCCAGGAACCGTTATGTTGTCGTACACGCGAACGGCAGCCCTCGTGGGGCGGGCCACTTGGCACTCTGTTACGCGGACAGATGCCGCGGAAACTACTCGCGCTACGAAGACCCGGACTTACTTCTTGCGTCGCGCTCCGGAGCGCTTTGCCGCGCGGAAAGAAATCCCGGCGCGCATGGCCTTCTGCTGTACCGCAGCCGCGGTACGCCCAAGCTTCCTGGCGACCTGACTTGTCGGGGTTCCTGACTTCGCGAGCGCTCTGAGCGCACCCAATTCACGAGCGCTCCAGGACGCGCCATCGTTCGGTGGACGTCGTGCCATTACTCTTCTCCGCAAAAACACCCAACGCAGGGTCGGAACTCCGGATCATACACTGATTCGCATCCGGTGCGAGTGGGGCAGAAGGTATCGGTTACATGTTGGAAACCACCAACGACTTGGCCGCGGCCCATGGCCTGTGCGGGTCAACTCGCTGCGCCACGGCCTCGCTGGCCCATCTGACACAACTTCAACTTGCAACTGCCTTTGGATGTGGCGCTGCCGCAAGTGGCGCGCGCCAAAACACGTACCACTGACGGCCACACTACGCAAAGCCCGCGGCCGCGCCCCCGCAACAGCCGTTCAAGGCAGAGGCGTCGGTGATTTCCGACACGTTGGGCGGCTGCGGTCGTGTTTGGTGACCCAAGCGCCAACAGCTCGCCGCTACTGCACGATGATGGTTCCCACCATGCGCGGGTGAATGGAGCAGGCGTAGTGGTAAGTGCCTGACTTCACGAAGCGGAACGAGAAGCTCTCGTTGGTATCGAGGGCAGCCGAGCGAAACAGTCCGTTGTCACCCACCACCGTGTGTGGCTCATCGTCCCTATTTGTCCAGGTAACGGTCGAGCCCGCTGCGACCGTCAGCGAGGTCGGCGCGAACATGAAATCCCTCGCCATCACGATCGTGGAGGCCGTGGAAACGGAGTCGGCACGCGACAGGCAGGGTCCGAGCGCCGCGAGGAACAACGCGCCGAGGTAGGGCAGCAACAACTGACGCAGTGTCATGTCGCGCCTCAGGCTAGCGTCGCATCGTCGAGCCGCAGCGAGTGCGGATGCTTCACAACGGACACGCGTGTGACGCCGAGCATTCCCGGCAACTGATCGGCCGGCACTTTCAGCGGCCCAGGCCCCGCCGCGCCCTCGCCAGGCACCGGCTGCGGATAAGCCGTCGACCGGGCCGTGTGGAACGTCACGTTGCCCTCCACCTTCTGCACGATCTGATGGATGTGGCCGTTCAGCACCGTGACCGAGCCGAAGCGGCGCAGCTGCTCCATCAATTGCGGCGCATCGCCGGTTCCCCAGCCCCACGGCTCGTAAATGCTCCACAGCGGCATGTGCGCAAAAACCACGATGGGGGTGCTGGAGGAGCGGCCTTTGAGATCACTCGCGAGCCAGGCGAGCTGCTCGCTGCCGAGCGTGCCGAGCCCGCCTGGTTTGAACTGCAACACGTTGATCAACGCGATGAAATGCACGCCCGCGTGATCGAAGCTGTAGTAGCCCTTGTTGCCGGAGGCTTTCCCGAACCTGTTGAAGTATTCCGACACGGTGGGATCGGTGGTGTCGTGCTCGCCCGGGGTGGTGTGCATCTCCGTGGTTCGCAGCCGCGAGAAAAGCTGCTGTGCCAGGTCGAACTCCGCGGGCTTCGACAGGTGGGTGATGTCCCCGGTATGGATGAGGAGCGCGGGCTGCTCGGGGAGCGCGTTGACGACATCGATGGAGCGGTTGAGCGTCGCCACGACATCGGGGTTCGCCTCCTTGTTGAAGCCGATGTGCGTGTCGCTGATCTGCACGAAGAGCGGCTTGCCGAGCGCTGCGGCACCTGTCCGATCGGAGGCGGCGACAGCGAGATCGATGGGAGTGAACACGCCGCCAGCGAGCGCAAAGACCGTTCCGGCGCCGCCAAAGGCGAGACACTTGAGCATGCCGCGGCGTGAGGTAAGGGGGCGTTCCTCTGACATTCTCCGTCTCCTTCGTGGTTGGCGAAGGAGGAGACTGACGGAGGAAGTGTTTTATTCCAGTGCGCTGGTGCGCTGGTGCGTTGCCGCTCGCTACTGCGGCGTGTCGGCCGCACCCAGCGCGCGCAACAACCGCGTGAGCCCCTGCAACTCGTCCCAGCCGGTATCGGAAATAGCGCAGTACTGCAGATTGCCGAGCTTCCAGCAGGCAATGTGATAACCACTGCGGGTCCCGTACTGCGGCAGTGAGCGTCCTGAAGCCACCCAGGCGAACACATTGATGAGGTGTGCACCGTGCTGGTAGACCACCGCCGCAACACGTTGATGATCGAAGTAGTCAGCACGCCCGCCGACCAGCCGATAGCCCTGATCGGTGAAGTCGGCGACGACCGGCGACACATCGGCGTGACCTGCGAACCACGGCTTCACGGTGTGCCGGTCGGTGGAGACGACATCGGTGAGGTGCTGCGGCATCAGCGAGCGCACGTGGGCACTCACGAGATCATCGAGCACGGGGCTCGCGCGCCAGGGCGCGACGACAAAGAGCGCGACAGCCGCAGCGAGTGCCGCACCTGCGCCACCAAAGGCGGTAAACCAGAACGCCGGTGCGCGGCGGCGCGGTCGCATACGTGCAGCAGACTCACGCATCGCCGCCGGCTCCCGCGTGACAGCGGGTTCCCGCGTGGCGGCGGGCTCCCGCGTGGCGGCGGGCTCCCGGGTGGCAGCGGGCTCACGCATCGCAGTGCGTGTTTCCTCATCGAGAAGCCGCTCGAGTGATGCGCGCAGCTGCGGCGGCGCACTCGGGAACTCGAGCTCGCTGCGCATGCGGGCGCGTGTATCCGCCAGATTCTCGAGCAGCGATCGGCACTCCGGGCAATGCTCGGCATGCCGCTCGACCTCGAGGGCAGAAACCGCGTCCACTTCGCCATCGAAGTACGCCTGCACACGCATCGCTTCAGCGCACTGCACGGGGCACACCTCCGGTCTCCTTCAGCCAGTGTCCACGCAGCGCGGCGCGTGCGCGCGCGAGCCGCGACATGACCGTACCCATCGGTACCTGCGTGACTGCGGCGATTTCGCGGTAACTCATGTCTTCCATTTCTCGCAGCAGCAGCACCTGACGATGTTCATCCGGCAACGCCGCGATGAGCCGTCCGAGCGTGCGCCGCTCCTCGTCCGCGGCGGATACGTTAGCGGGGTCGGGGCTCGCATCGTCCGCTGCGGCGCGCATTTGCGCCTCGTGATCCTCGGGCAGCGGCAGCGTGGCGCGGCGTTGCTCTTGCTGCCGCGACGTCGCGTGGCAGTTGCGCACGATCGTGAACAGCCACGCCTTCACATCCCCGCCTCGCAGGCCGTCGAATGCACGAAACGCGCGCAGGAACGCTTCCTGGACGATGTCATCCGCATCGCTCGGGGAACGGCACAACCAGCGCGCAAAGCGGTAGGCCGCATCCAGATGCGGTAGCACCAGCGCCTCGAAGCGCGCGCGTTTGACCTGCGGAGAAGAAATCTCTCGAGCCTCGCGTCAGACAGCCGCCCGGACCGCAGCTCCCGAGGAGAAGACCGGCCGGCGGGCGATTCTATTCCCGCGGCGCGTCCCGTCGTAGAACCTCCAGGGCGACTCGCTAGAGGTGCCGGATCCGATACTTAACCAAATGGTTCACTATCGCCCCGAAGACTTATAAAAGCGCGCCTCCAGTGAACCAGCGGCTTCCCCTGCCCGATAGTTGGCGGCATCGGCGGTGTTCGAGAGCAGCATCGCTATCGTCATGGGACCAAGCCCGCCGGGGACGGGTGTGATCCAGCCGGCGCGCGCCGCGGCCGCCGAGAACTCGACATCCCCCACCAGGTTGCCCGCGGCGGTGCGGTTGATGCCGACATCGAACACGGCCGCACCGGGGCGGATCCACTCACCTGGGATGAAGCCAGCCTTCCCCACCGCGGCGACCACAACCTCGGCGCGCTCCACCTCGGCGCGCAGATCACGCGTGCCGGTGTGGCAGACGGTTACGGTTGCACGCGCGAGCAGCAGCTCGAGCGCCATCGGGCGCCCGACGATGTTGGAAGCTCCGACCACCGTCGCCCGCAGCCCCGTGAGCGCGATGCCGTACTCGCGGGCGAGACGAATGACGCCGAAAGGCGTACAGGGCCGCAAACGCGGCCGCTTCTGCGCCAGAAGTCCCGTGTTCACGGGGTGAAACCCGTCGACGTCCTTCAGCGGGTCGACCGCATCCATGATCCGATCGGCGTTGACTCCCTTCGGCAGCGGCAGTTGCACGAGGATGCCGTCCACTCGCTCATCACGATTGAGCGAGTGGACGAGCTCCAGGATCTCACCCTCACTCGCGCTTGCCGGCAGGTCGTGCGCGAAGGACTCGATACCGGCTTCCAGCGAGGAGCGGCGCTTGTTACGCACGTACACGCTGGAAGCGGGATCCTCGCCCACCTGCACGACGGCAAGCCCCGGGCGGTGGCCGTGCCGGGATGCGAATTCGGCCGCGCGTTGCGCCACCTCGGCGCGTACCTTGGCGGCGACCGCCTTGCCATCGAGCAGGATGGCGCTCATCAGTAGCGATAGTGCTCGGACTTGTAGGGTCCGGCCTTATCCACGCCGATGTAGCGCGCCTGGGTGTCGGTGAGAGTACTGAGCGAGACGTTGAGCTTCTTCAGCTGTAGCCGCGCCACCTTCTCATCGAGATGCTTCGGCAGCACGTACACCCCTACCGGGTACTTTGCGGTGTTGTTGAAGAGCTCCACCTGCGCGATCACCTGGTTCGCAAAGCTCGAGCTCATGACGTAGCTCGGGTGCCCGGTGCCGCAGCCGAGGTTCACGAGCCGTCCCTCCGCCAGCAGGATCAACCGCCGGCCATCGGGCAGGATGACGTGGTCGACCTGCGGCTTGATGTTGTCCCACGCGTACTGCTTGAGGCTCGCGACATCGATCTCGTTGTCGAAGTGACCGATGTTGCACACGATCGCGTTGTGCTTCATGCGCACGAGATGCTCGTGCGTAATCACGTGGAAGTTGCCGGTGGCGGTCACGAAGATGTCCGCCTTGTCGGCGACCTCTTCCATGGTGACGACGCGGTAGCCTTCCATGGCCGCCTGCAGCGCGCAGATTGGATCTACCTCCGTGACCCACACCTGCGCGGACAATGCCCGCAGCGCCTGGCAGCAGCCCTTGCCGACATCGCCATAGCCGCACACCACCGCGATCTTGCCCGCGATCATGACGTCGGTGGCCCGCTTGATGGCGTCCACGAGGGATTCTCGGCACCCGTAGAGGTTGTCGAACTTGCTCTTGGTGACCGAGTCGTTGACGTTGATCGCCGGGAAGCCGAGCTGGCCTTCCTTCGCCATCTGGTAGAGCCGCTTCACTCCGGTAGTGGTTTCTTCGGTCACCCCACGCACCTGGCGGAGCCGGGTCGAATACCAGCGCGGATCCGCCTTCAGGCGCGCGCGGATGGCGCCGAAGAGCGCGTGCTCCTCGTCGCTCGTGGGCTTGGCGATGACAGAGGAATCGGACTCCGCACGCGCGCCCAGATGCAGCAGCAGCGTGGCATCGCCGCCGTCATCGAGGATCATGTTGGAATAGCCGCCATCCGGCCAGTCGAAGATGCGGTGGGTGTAGTCCCAGTAGTCTTCCAGCGATTCGCCCTTCCAGGCGAACACCGGTGTGCCCTGGGCAGCGATGGCGGCCGCGGCGTGATCCTGCGTGGAGAAGATGTTGCAGGAGGCCCAGCGCACGCTTGCGCCGAGTGCCTGCAGCGTCTCGATCAGCACCGCCGTCTGGATCGTCATGTGCAGCGATCCGGAGATGCGCGCACCGCGCAGCGCCTGCGTGGACGCGTACTCCTCGCGGATCGCCATGAGACCCGGCATCTCGGTCTCCGCGATGGCGATTTCCTTGCGGCCGAAGTCGGCGAGCGAGAGATCGGCGACCTTGAAGTCGCTCTTGGCGCTGGCAGCAGGTTTCAGTGTGGCGTTCATACTCGATACTCCATGATCTGAGTGAGCGCCGTATGGATGATCCGCGTTCGGCTGAGCCTGGCGGGCCTCGCGCCCTTTCGGCGCCCTACCCGTCGCAACGCTCCTCAGCCGGCGAGGCTGCAGCCGTGTGGCTGCGGAAAGCTCGGTAGTTTAAGCGGCGCGCATCCCCTTCGCCTCTTCGGCGAGTGCTGCGGCGCGATCCGTGCGCTCCCAGCTGAACTCCGGCTCGGTGCGGCCGAAATGTCCGTACGCCGCGGTCTTCTGATAGATCGGCCGCACCAGATCCAGCATCTCGCGCAGCCCGTAGGGGGTGAGGTCGAAGTGCTTACGCACGATGCGCGTCAGGTGCTCACTCGACAGGCGGCTCGTGCCGAAGCTCTCCACCATGATCGAGATGGGCTCGGCCACGCCGATGGCGTATGACACCTGCACCTCGCAGCGCTCGGCGAGCCCCGCGGCGACGAGGTTCTTGGCGACGTAGCGCGCGGCATAGGCCGCCGAGCGATCGACCTTGGAGGGGTCCTTGCCCGAGAACGCACCGCCACCATGACGGGCGTAGCCGCCGTAGGTATCGACGATGATCTTGCGTCCGGTGAGTCCACAGTCGCCCACGGGGCCGCCGATCACGAATCGTCCGGTCGGGTTGATGTGGTAGCGGGTACGCTTGTCGACCCACTTGGCCGGCAGTGTAGGCTTCAGGATCTCCTCCATCACCGCCTCGCGCAGCGCCTTGGTCGATACCTCCGGACTGTGCTGCGTGGAGAGCACCACAGCCTCGATGCCGACCGGCTCCTGATCCTCGTAGCGCAGCGTCACCTGGCTCTTCGCATCCGGGCGCAGCCACGGAAGCTTGCCGGACTTTCTCACCTGCGCCTGGCGCTTCACCAGCCGGTGCGCGAGCGTGATCGGCGCCGGCATCAGCACGTCGGTCTCGTTCGTGGCGTAACCGAACATCATTCCCTGATCGCCAGCGCCCTGCTTGCGCTCGTCCTTGCGGTCGACGCCCTGTGCGATGTCAGGTGATTGCTTGCCGATGATGTTGATGACACCGCAGCTCGCGCCATCGAATCCCATCTCGGAAGAGTTGTAGCCGATATCGAGCACGGTCTTGCGCACCAGCGACTCGACATCGACCCAGCCGGATGTGGTGACTTCACCGGCGAGGATCACGACCCCGGTCTTGACGAGTGTCTCGCACGCCACCCGGCCGCGAGGGTCTTCCCGCAGGATCGCATCGAGCACCGCGTCGGAGATCTGGTCGGCAACTTTGTCCGGGTGGCCTTCGGAAACCGACTCGGAGGTAAAAAGATAATCATTCGCCATGGGGTCGGTCCGCCTGCCTGTTTGCTGTACGTGAATGCCGTGAAAGGAGCGCCAGTTTAACCCAAGATGGCCGCCGCTTTGGCTAGCTGAAAGCTCGGGCGAGGCGCTCATCGAATTCAGCCCGCGTAAAGCGGTGATTCTGCGTGCCGCGCGCCTCCACCTTGATCGAGCCCATGAGCGATGCAATATGTCCGGTCGCGCGCCAATCCAGGCCGTGCAGCAGGCCATGGATGAGCCCGGCGCGGAACGCATCGCCGCAGCCGGTCGGATCCACGACTTCGCGCACCGGCGCGGCCGGGATGAGGATCTCCTCTCCACGGGTGTGGATGACGCAGCCTGCTGCCCCGAGGGTCACGATCAGCGCCTCGACCCGCGTGGTGATGTCGCGCACGCTCCAGCGGCTTTTCTGCTGCAGCAACTGCCATTCGTAGTCGTTGACCGTCACATAACGGGCCTGCGAGAGAAAGCGCTGCAACTCCTCGGGCCCGAACATGGGAAGGCCCTGCCCAGGGTCGAAGATGAAGGGAATGCCCGCGGCCGCGAACTGCGCGGCATGCTCGATCATGCCCTGGCGTCCATCGGGCGCCACGATGCCGAGCGCGATATCGCGTGCGTCGCTCACCTTGTTGGCATGACTGTGCTGCATGGCGCCCGGGTGGAACGCAGTAATCTGATTGTCATCGAGGTCGGTGGTGATGAAGGCCTGCGCGGTGAGCTCACTCTCGACCACCCGCACGTGCTCGGTTGAGATGCCCGCGCGCGTGAGCCGCTCGCGGTACTCAACGAAGTCGGACCCGACGGTCGCCATCGGCACACCCTCATCGCCGAGCAGCGACAGGTTGTAGGCGATGTTGCCGGCGCAGCCGCCGTACTCGCGCCGCATCTGCGGCACGAGGAACGATACGTTCAGGATATGTATCATGTCGGGCAGGATGTGATTGGCGAACCGATCGCCGAACACCATGATGGTGTCGAAGGCGAGCGAGCCGCAGATCAGCGCTCGCCCGCCCGCGCGCGCGGCGGAGCTCATGCGCCGCTGCCCTTGCGGGGAGCCGCACCGGAGGACTTCGGCGCAGGCGCTGCCGCAGCAGGTGCCGGTGCCGTGCCGGCCGCCGCCGCAGGCTTCGCAGCAGCGGACGCCTGGCTCGCGGCGTACAGCAGCGCCACCGCGCTCTTGCCGAGATCGGTGAGACCGGCACCGCCGCGTTCCTCGTAGTACTTCAGCATCTGCGCACGCATGCGCGGCTCCCAGTAGCGGGTGATGTGATTGGCCACATCGCGCGCCTGAGCCTGAGTATTGCCGGCGTCCGCGCCTGCGAAGAAGTCGCCAATCTCGTTAGTCATCTTGATGAGCAGGTCGATGTTCATGGAGTTGTCATGCCTCAATTCTGCAAGCGGTGCGGATGCGCGTAGACGACGTGTTGATCGGCACGTGCGAAGGCGACGAGCGTGAGCCCCGCGCGCTGCGCCAGGCGCACCGCAAAGGCCGTGGGCGCCGAGAGTGCCACGAGCAGCGAGATGCCGACGGTGGCGCACTTCTGCACCATTTCGTAGCTCGCGCGGCTCGTGATCAGCATGTAGCCGGCGGCGAAATCGGCGCGAGTCCGCGCGAGAGCTCCGATGGTCTTATCGAGCGCATTGTGCCGCCCGACGTCCTCGCGCAGCACTTCGATCCCCCGGCCCGGAACGACCCAGGCGGCGGCATGCACGCTGCCGGTACGGGCGTTGATCGGCTGCCGTCCCGCGAGTTGCGCGATCGCAGCGTGCAGCTCGGCCGCGCCGAGGCTTACTCCCGGAGGCACCGGCGGGCATTCGCGAATGGCGTCCTCCGCCGTCTCCGCCCCGCATAGCCCGCAGCCGGTGCGGCCGGCGAGATTGCGCCGCCGCTGCAGGAGCTGCGTGAAGCGCTCCCATGCCACGCTGATCTTCACATCCGCGGATGCCTCGCCCTGCAGTACTTCGACGCCGCGGATCTCATCGACGCTCGCGACCAGTCCCTCGCTGAGGGTGAAGCCATAGGCGTAGTCCTCGAGATCGGCGGGCGTCGCGAGCATGACGACATGCGGCACGTCGTGATAGACGAGCGCTACCGGCATCTCTTCCGCGATTGTGTCGGTGGTGCTCGCGAGCGTACCGCGCGTCCAGCGTTGGACCGGTAATTCCGCACTCACCGCGGCGGCGGCCTGCGCTTTCGCCTCCGGCTGTGCGCTCATCGCCTCAGGCGGGAGTCCGATCCTGTCGGCGGCGCTTCGGAGTCCGGCGCGGCAGTGCGCGCTCGGCCTCGGCGCGCTTCTCCCAGGCTTCCTTCTGGTTCACCAGCACCACTTCCACCGCCGTCACCTTGTACTCGGGGCAGTTGGTCGCCCAGTCGGAGTTCTCGGTGGTGACGACATTCGCGTTGGTCTCGGGGAAATGGAACGTCGTGTACACGACCCCGGGCGCGATCTTCTCCGACACCTTGGCGCGCAGCACCGTATCGCCGGCGCGGCTGGTGAGTCCCACCCAGTCGCCGTCCGCGATGCCACGCACCTCGGCATCGTGCGGGTGAATCTCGAGCACGTCCTCCTTGTGCCAGACGACATTGCCCGTGCGCCGCGTCTGCGCACCGACGTTGTACTGCGTGAGGATGCGCCCAGTGGTGAGAATCAGCGGGAAGCGCGTGTTCACCTTCTCGCTCGTCGGTACATACTCGGTCTGCCAGAACTTGCCCTTGCCGCGCACGAACTGCCCAATGTGCATGGTGGGCGTACCCTCGGGCGCGGCGTCATTGACCGGCCACTGGATGCTGCCGAGCTCGGTGATCCGCTCGTGACTCATGCCGGCGAAGGTCGGCGTGAGCCGCGCGATCTCATCCATGATCTCGCTCGCGTTCTTGTAGTGCATCGGATAGCCGAGCGCGTTGGAAAGCAGGCAGGTGATCTCCCAATCCTGGTAGCCGGCGAGCGGCTCCATGACCTTGCGCACCAGCGAGGTGCGCCGCTCCGCGTTGGTGAAGGTGCCGTCCTTCTCGAGGAACGAGGAGCCCGGCAGGAACACGTGCGCGAACTTCGCGGTCTCGTTCAGGAACAGATCCTGCACGATGCAGCACTCGAGCGATGCCATGGCGGCGTTCACGTGGTGCGTGTTGGGATCGGACTGCACGAAGTCCTCACCCTGCACGTACATGGCCTTGAAGGTGTTGTCGAGCGCCGCCTCGAACATGTTGGGAATGCGCAGGCCCGGCTCGGACTGGAGCGTCACTCCCCACTCCTGCTCGAAGGACTTGCGCACCGCCGGATCCGACACGTGGCGGTAGGCGCTGAACTCGTGGGGGAAGGAGCCCATGTCGCACGAGCCCTGCACGTTGTTCTGACCGCGCAGCGGGTTGACCCCGACGCCTTCGCGGCCGAGATTGCCGGTGGCCATGGCGAGATTGGCGATTCCCATGACCGCGGTCGTACCCTGGCTGTGCTCGGTCACTCCGAGGCCGTAGTAGATCGCCGCATTGCCCGCGTTGGCGTACAGCCGTGCGGCGTGGCGCACGCGCTCGGCCGGCACGCCGGTGATCGCTTCGGAAGCTTCCGGAGAGTTGCGCGGCTCGGCCACGAACGCCTTCCACTTGGCGTAGGAATCCGGCTCGCAGCGCGCGGCGATGAAATCCTCCTTGGTGAGGCCCTCGGTCACCACCACGTGCGCGAGCGCATTGAGCAGCGCCACGTTGGTGCCGGGCTTCAACTGCAGGTGTTCATCCGCCTGGATGTGCGGCGTGCGCACCAGCGCGGTCTCGCGCGGGTCGGCGATGATGAGCTTCGCGCCCTGACGCAGGCGGCGCTTGAGCTGCGAGGCGAACACCGGGTGTCCGTCGGTCGGGTTCGCGCCGATGATGAGCACGGCGTCCGCTTGCATCACCGAGTCGAACGCTTGCGTGCCGGCAGATTCGCCGAGGGTGTTCTTCAGCCCGTAGCCCGTAGGCGAGTGACAGACGCGCGCGCAGGTATCGACGTTGTTGTTGCCGAAGCCGGCACGCACCAGCTTCTGCACCAGGAAGGTTTCTTCGTTCGTGCAGCGCGAGGAGGTGATGCCGCCCACCGAGTCGCGGCCGTACTTCGCCTGGATGCGCTCGATCTCGCTGGCGGCGTAGGAAATCGCCTCCTCCCATGACACTTCCCGCCAGTCGTCATGGATCGTCTTGCGGATCAAGGGCTTCAGCACCCGGTCGGTGTGCGTCGCATAGCCCCATGCGAAGCGTCCCTTGACGCAGGCGTGCCCGTGATTGGCCTTGCCGTCGCGGTCCGGGACCATGCGCACCACTTCGGTGTCCGCGCCGGCTCCCTGCACCTCGGCCTTGAAGCCGCACCCGACGCCGCAGTAGGCGCAGGTCGTCGTCACGGCGCGTTCGGGCGGGCCGAGCGCGATGACGGATTTCTCCGTCAGCGCCGCAGTCGGACACGCTTCGACGCAGGCGCCGCAGGAGACGCACTCCGACTCGAGGAAGGACTCATTCTGACTGGCCGCGACCTTGGACTCGAAGCCGCGGCCCTGGATAGTGAGGGCAAACGTGCCCTGGATCTCGTCGCACGCCCGCACGCAACGCGAACACACGATGCACCGACTCGGGTCGAACGTGAAGTACGGGTTGCTCTCGTCCTTTGCCTGGCCGACGTGACGCTGGCCGTTGGCGTACGGGCTCGAGCGGACCCCGAGCGTCTCCGCCATGGTGCACAGCTCCGTCCGCGCCTCTACCGCGGTCGGCTCCGCCTCGGTCGGATAGTCGGAAAGGTACAGCTCCATCACGCTGCGGCGCAGCTGCATCAGCTTGTCCGACTGAGTGCGGATTTTCATGCCCGCTGCCACAGTCGTGGTGCACGAGGCCGGATAGCCCTTGCGCCCATCGATCTCCACCAGACACAACCGGCAGGAGCCGAACGCCTTCAGCGTGTCGGTCGCGCATAGTTTCGGTACGCGCACTCCGGCAAGCGCAGCGGCGCGCATCACGGACGTGCCCTCCGGCACCGTGACCGCGCGCCCATCGATCTCCAGCGTGACGGCCGCGGCAGCGCCAGCCTCACCGTTCACCGGTGCCGGCGTGCCGAAGTCTTCGTAATCTATCGCATACATTGCTCGAGCCTCACTCGCGCGCTGTTACACTCGCGCGCGGAAGTCTTCCCTGAAATGTTTCAACGCGCTCTGCACCGGAAAGGGCGCCATGCCGCCCAGTCCGCACAACGATCCCTGCACCATGGTCTCGCACAGCTCTTCCAGCAACCGCACGTTTCGCTCGCCGTCGACGCCTGCGAGGATGCGGTCGATGACCTCGACCCCTCGGGTCGAGCCGATGCGGCACGGTGTGCACTTGCCGCAGGATTCGATCGCGCAAAACTCCATGGCGTAGCGCGCCATGCGCGCCATGTCGACACTGTCATCGAAAACAACGATGCCGCCATGTCCGAGCATCGCCCCTACGCCGGACAGCGCCTCGTAGTCGACCGGTGTGTCGAAATGCGCCGGCGGCACGTAGGCGCCGAGTGGCCCGCCGATCTGCACGGCACGAATAGGCCGGCCCGTCGCGGTGCCACCACCGATATCGTACAGCAGCTCGCGTAAGGTGAGGCCGAATGCGCGTTCCACCAGACCCCCGCGGCGAATGTTGCCCGCGAGCTGGATCGGGAGCGTCCCGCGGGACTTGCCGGTGCCGAAGTTGGCATAGGCTTCGGCTCCGTGCGCGAGGATCCAGGGCACGGACGTGAGCGTCACGACGTTGTTGACGATGGTCGGCTGGCCAAACAGTCCCTTGATCGCAGGCAACGGCGGGCGCACCCGCACCTCGCCACGCTTGCCTTCGAGGCTCTCGAGCATCGAGGTCTCTTCGCCGCAGATGTAGGCGCCTGCACCGAGCCGCACTTCCAGATCGAACCGTCGACCGCTTCCCGCGACATCCGCACCGAGATACTTCGCCTGGTACGCGGCCGCGATCGCTGCCCTGAGCGCGGCATGGGCATGCGGATACTCCGCGCGCAGGTAGATGAACCCCTGAGTTGCGCCCACGGCCACAGCGGCGATGGTCATGCCCTCGATGAGCGAGAGCGGATCACCCTCCATCAGCATCCGGTCGGAGAACGTTCCGGAGTCGCCCTCGTCGGCGTTGCAGGTGACGTATTTCTGCGGTGCGCGCTGATCGAGCACCGTCTTCCACTTGATTCCGGTCGGGAATGCCGCGCCCCCGCGACCGCGCAGTCCCGAGGCCGTTATGGCCTGCACGACCTCGGCGCCGGAAAGTTGCAGCGCGCGCTCGAGTCCCTGGTAGCCGCCGTGCTTCACATAATCCGGGACACTCGCAGGGTCGATCACCCCGACCCGCTCGAAGGTGAGGCGCTGCTGGCTCTGTAGCCAGGGAATCGAATCGGTGGGCCCGAGCGAGAGCGGATGTGTGCCACCCTTCAGGAAATCTGCGTCAAAGAGCGATGGCACATCGGCCGCCCGCACCGGGCCATAGGCCTGGCGTTCCTTGGTTGTCTGCACCTCGATCAGGGGCTCGAGCCAGTACGCGCCGCGAGAGCCATTACGCACGAGCTTGAGCTGCACGCCGCGGCGCTTGGCCTCGGCGGTGACGGCGGCCGCCACCTCGCCGGCGCCGACGGAGAGCGCACCCGCATCCCCGGGGACATAAACGGTCGTGCTCATCTCATGAGTCCTGCGCTATGAGCGCATCGAAGGCTTCCGGCGTCAGCCTCCCGTAGAGGCGCCCATTGATCATGGCAGCGGGCGAGCACGCACAGTTCCCCAGACAATAGATCGGCTCGAGCGAGAAGCGTCCATCGGCCGTGGTCTGGTGAAATTCGATACCGAGCCGCTTGCGCGCGTGCTCGGCGAGCTTCTCGGCCCCCATCGACTGGCAGCTTTCCGCCTGGCACAGGCTCACGGTGTGGGCCCCCGGGCGGGAGCGGCGGAAAAAGTGATAGAAGGTGACCACCCCGTGGACCTCGGCCCGGGAGAGGTTCAGCTCCTCGGCGATGACGGGAACGGCGCCCTCCGGAACGTAACCAAAGCTCGCCTGGACGCCGTGCAACACTTCGAGGAGCGGACCCGGTCTCTCTTTGTGTTGCGCAACGATGCGCCGCACCGCAGCGCTCTGCTCGGACGGTAAACTCTCCATAAGACAGGAAGTATACGTCGGGCCGGGATTGCAAGGCGTGTATATGCCTGGCTAATGCCCGGGATAGCGTTGGGCTTATGTCTCACAGGAGAATCGCGCGCGCAGTGCGGGCTGCGCACAGTCGATGCGCACAGGGGAATCGAGGTCCATCTTGCATGTTTCAATGCCGAGGCGTGCGCTGCGGCTGCGGTTTTCGCTTGCTTTGCTGCTGCTCGCCTCGCAGGGCGTGCTCGCTCAAGGCCTGACGAGCGAACTCACCTTCGGCGGCGATCTCGCGGTCACCAGCAACTACATCTACCGCGGGGTCTCCAGCAGCAACAACGCGGCGGCGTTACAAGGCGACCTGCACGTCTCCAGTAGCGGCGGTACTTTTTTAGGGATCTGGGGCTCGACGCGCGACAGCAACTTAGAGCCGTACAACGATTACGAGCTCGTGATCTATCTCGGCCACCGCTTCGACCTGAGCAGCGCCTGGAGTGCGACGCTCGCGGGACGCGCCCACTATCTGCTCGGCGGCCAGCCGGAGGTGTCCGATGACTACCAGGAGATCAGCGCAGCGCTCACCTGGCTCGATGCGCTCACCTTCTCCGTGACTGCGATCCCGAACGCGCCACGCTACTGGTTCTACGACCGCCTGAGCCGCGCTCCAGCCTTCGTCGGCGAGGTGAGCGCCCAATGGCTCCTTTACAAGGGCCTCTTTGTGACTGGCGGTGCCGGCTACTATCACGTCACCGGCACCGGCCCAGGGATCGAGGCGGCAAACGGCTACGCGTACGGCAACGTCGGCCTGGCCTGGGAGCACCGGCACTGGCGCATCGAGGTCGGCTATTACCTCACCGGAGACATGGCCAGGAAGCTGATGCCATACCCGAGTGCCGATGAGCGGGTGGCAGGCAGTGTCATATGGCGCTTTTGACCATCGGAGGCAGGACTAGGATAGTGAGGCACCAGGAATTAAACCCGCGGGGGTGCGGGTGACACTTACCGCCTAGAGAGGGCGTAAGTGAAGGCAAAGAGTTACAGCAACCCGGGCATGGCAGAGCCGACCTATCGCGGCGCGTCAAATGCTGCGCGTGAGACGGATCTCATCGCGAGGATAGCCGATGGAGACCGCAAGGCGTTCGAGGAGCTCTACTTCCTCTATCACCGCCGGCTGGCGCGTTTCCTGACGCGCCTCACGCGCCGCTACGACATCGCCGAGGAAGTGGTCAACGACACATTCTGGGTGGTGTGGAGCAAGGCACGAACGTTCCGCGGCGACTCGCAGCCCTCCACCTGGATTCTCGGAATCGCCTACCGCAAGGCGCGAAACGCGTTCCGCTCCTCGGCGCGGTTCGCGGAGAAGAACCTGCAGATGGAGGAGCTGCCACCTACGGGCGAGATACCGAGTGATACCGAGGAGCTGCGTGACTGGCTCGGTCGGGCACTCGCGGAGCTTCCGGTGGAACAGCGGCTGGCGGTGGAGCTCTGCTACGAGCTCGGCCACTCATGCGAGGAGATCGCGACGATCATGGATTGCCCGGTCAACACGGTGAAGACACGACTCTTTCATGCGCGCGGCAAGCTGCAGCGGCTGCTGCCGCAGCTGGCGACGCCTTTGAGTGCGCGGGCCGATGCGGGTGCTGGCGGCGGTGCCGCATCTCCGGGAAAGACACCATCATGACCGACACCTGCTCGCATTCCGATGCCTCGTTGATGCTGCCGTGGCTCGCGAACGGCCGCCTCGCGGGCGCCGAGCGCGCACGCATCGAGGAGCACGTGCGCGGCTGCGCGCAGTGCACGCGCGAGATCGCGCTGCAGCGGCGTCTGTGTGAGGTGTTGACTGAGCCCGAGCGCATCACCTATGCGCCCGGTCCTTCCTTCCGCAAATTGATGGACCGTATCGACGGCCGCAAACCCGTGACCGCGGTGGAATCCGGTCCGTCACGACTGCGTACACTGGCCGTTGCAAGAGGCGGCTCCATCTGGCGTCCTCCGGGACTTGCCTGGGCGGCGAGCTTCCTGCTGTTCGTGGGATTCGCGGGGCTTGCCGCCACCACCTATCGCTGGTCGCAGCCGAGGTACGTCACCCACACGGCTGCTCCTGCTGCGACTTCCGCCGCGGTGCTGCACATTGCGTTCGTCCCCTCGCTCTCCATCACCGAAGTGGGCGAGGCACTCAGTCACGCCGGTGCCCACCTCGTCGAGGGTCCGGACGCTGCGGGAATCGTCGGTGTCGTGCCGGTTGCGGCATCCACGGAGGGAACGGAGGCGAGTGCGGATCTGCACGCGCTCGCCGTGCGGCTGCGTGCCGATGCGCGTGTGCGCTGGGTTCAGCCGCTCGCGGGCGCAGCTGCCGCAGCGACTCCAACTCACGGGCCGCCGCAGCCTTGAAGCGCTCGTTCACGCGCGCACTCCTCGCTCTGCTGATCGCGGCCGGCCCCGCGCTCGCCGCGCCGCCCGCCGAGACTACAGCGCTGCCGAAGATCGTCGTCGCCTTCGCCAACGAGCCGCTGGCCTCGCCCGGGCCTGCGGGAACGACCGGCAGCCGCTACAGCGGCGCCGGCTACAGCGTCGGTCAGAGCGCGCAGCGTCAGGCGCGCGCCGTCGCCTCGCAGTACTCGCTGCGCGAGGTGCGCAGCTGGCCGATCCGGGTGCTGTCGATGCACTGCGTGGTGTACGAGATCGCCAACGGGCGACCGGTCGAGGAGGTGCTCGCGGCGCTCTCGAAGGATTCGCGCGTGGTCCTCGCGCAGCCGCTGCAGGACTTTCACACTCTGACCGGCCCCTCCGCGTCGGGTAGCGCCGCGCCGGGCGCCGGGGCGGGCGGCGGCGACGCGGGCAGCACCAAAACGAGCACCACCAGCGGGTCGGCGTACAACGACCCGCTCTTCGATCTGCAGACCAACATGACTGCGCTCGGGATCGCCCGGGCGCATGCGCGTGTGCAGGGAGCGGGGGTACGCATTGCAATCATCGACACCGGGGTCGACCTGACACATCCGGACCTGCACGGCGCGAACGTGCGCACTCACTCGTTTCTCGACGATCAGACTTCTGCCGCGTCGCTCCGTCACGGCACGGCGATAGCCGGGGTGATCGCGGCGGTGGCCAACAATCACATCGGCATCGTCGGAGTCGCGCCGCAGGCGCGGATCGAGGTGTTCGAGGCGTGCTGGCAGCTCGCCCCGGGCAAGGATGCCGCCGCCTGCAACACCTTCACCCTGGCCCGCGCGCTCGCGGCCGCGCTCGCCTCCGAGGCGCAGCTGGTGAATCTGAGCTTTGCAGGTCCAGCCGATCCGTTACTCGCGGCGCTGGTGGAAGCCGGGATGAAGCGCGGCGTCACTTTCGTGGGCGCCGCGGCAGGGCCCGACGCCCCCTTCCCTACGGCAATTCCAGGAGTCATTGCCGCAGCCGGCACGGAGCAGCCGCTGCTGCCAGGTGCGCTCGGTGCGCCTTCGCTGCACGTGATGACGCTGCGACCGGGCGGAGAGTATGACTTCGAGTCGGGCACCTCGATCGCTGCGGCCGAGATCACCGGGGTTCTTGCGCTCCTCATCTCCGCATCGCCGACGCGGTTATCCACACCGACGCTTGTTTCTTTGCTGACCGGCCCGACAGCTGTCCGCCCAGGCGATCCTCCGCCGGTTGATGTGAACGCCGCCCTCACGCGCCTGGATGCCATGCACGGCGTCAGCACCATCGCCGCGCGTGCGGCGCCTCCTTAGCCTTCTCTCCCTAGCCCTCGCTACCCAGCCGCGGCGCTTGACCGCATCCCGATCGCTGCCCATGCTCGAGGCCCCATGTCGAGCCCGAGCCCATCGAGCGCCCCGGCCGCACTGAGCTGGCAGCTCATTGAGGACGCCCGCGAGCGCATCGCCGGTAAGGTGAACCTCACGCCGGTCCTGACGAGCAGCACGCTCGATGGCCTGACCGGCGCGCGGCTCTCGTTCAAGTGCGAGAACTTCCAGAAGGGCGGCGCCTTCAAGGCGCGGGGCGCCACCAATGCGGTGTTCACTCTCTCGGAGACGGCCGCAAGGCGTGGGGTCGCCACCCATTCCTCCGGCAATCACGCCGCCGCCCTGGCGCGCGCCGCGGCGTTGCGCGGCATCCGCGCATACGTCGTGATGCCGGACAACACCGCACAGGCGAAGCGCGCCGCGGTCAACCGCTATGGCGCCGAGATCACCTGGTGCGCGCCGACCATGGCGGCACGCGAGAACGCGGTACAGCAGGTACTCGCCGCAACTGGCGCCACGCTGATTCATCCTTACAACGATCTGCTGGTGATGGCCGGCCAGGCGACCGTCGCGGTGGAATTCCTCGAGGCGGTTCCCGTGCTCGATGTGCTGCTGTGCCCGGTGGGCGGCGGCGGTCTGATCTCGGGCTGCGCGGTGGCGGCGAAATCCATCAAACGCGACATCCGCGTGATCGGCGTCGAGCCAAAAGGTGCGGACGATGCCGCACGCTCGCTGCGCGCGGGTCGGATCGTGCCTGTCGAGCGGCCCGACACCATTGCCGATGGGCTGCGTGCGACGCTCGGTGAACTGCCCTTCGCCGAGATCCGCCGCCTGGTCGACGACATCATCACCGTGAGTGATGAGGACATCGTGCGCGCGATGCGCCAGATGTGGGAGGTCTTGAAGATCGTCGTGGAGCCCTCGGCGGCGGTGGCCTACGCCGCGCTTCTCAATCCGCCGTCCGCCCTGCGCTCGCGCCGCATCGGCATCATCGTGAGCGGCGGCAATCTCGATCTCGATCAGCTGCCCTGGAGAGTCGCGCCAAATAACTGAGCCTCGCGGCGTTTTGGCGGCGTTCCTCCTCGCCGGGTCCTCGCGGCGTCAGGGACCGCGCGTTGAATGCACTCTCTGCAGATAGTACACGCCGCAGCAACAGCGGACTCAACGGCGAACGCGGATCGTCAGCGCAGGCGCAGATACCGTCAGACTCGCTCGAGCACCATCGCGATACCCTGCCCGACACCGATGCACATGGTGCAGAGCGCGTAGCGGCCGCCGCTTGCCTGCAGCTGCCAGGTGGCGGTCGTCGCCAGGCGTGCTCCGGACATGCCGAGTGGGTGCCCGAGCGCGATCGCGCCGCCGTTGGGATTCACGTGCGCGGCATCATCCGGAAGTCCCAGCTCGCGCAACACGGCAAGGGCCTGCGAGGCGAAGGCCTCGTTCAGCTCGATCGTATCGAGTTGGGCGAGAGAGAGATGCGCGAGCCCGAGAACCTTGCGGGTCGCCGGCACGGGTCCCATTCCCATGATGCGCGGCTCGACCCCGGCGGTGGCCGCAGCCACGATGCGCGCGCGCGGAGTGAGGTTCCAGCGTCGTGCAGCTTCGGCGGACGCCAGCAACAGAGCGCAGGCGCCATCGTTGACGCCCGAGGCATTGCCGGCGGTCACGGTGCCATTGGCGCGAAAAGGTGTCGGGAGCGATGCGAGCTGCTCGAGTGTCGTCTCCGGCCGCGGGTGCTCATCGCGTGCGACGACGAGCGGGGGCTTACCCTTGCGCTGCGGTATCTCTACGGGCGTGAGCTCGCTCGCGAACAAGCCGCGCGCGGCCGCGGCGGCTGCGCGCTGCTGACTGCGCAGCGCAAAGCGATCCTGGTCGGCACGCGCGATGTTGAATTGCGCGGCGACGTTTTCTCCCGTCTCCGGCATCGAGTCGATCCCGTAGCGTTCCTTCAGCCGCGGATTGACGAAACGCCAGCCGATCGTGGTATCGAAGATCTCCGCGTTGCGGCTGAAAGCACTGTCGGACTTCGGGATCACGAACGGGGCGCGTGACATGGACTCGACGCCGCCCGCGATCGCGAGCTGCAGTTCTCCCGTGCGGATGGCGCGTGCGGCGATCGCCACCGCATCGAGCCCGGAGCCGCACAGGCGGTTCACCGTGGCTCCCGGCACCGAGGTCGGCAACCCTGCGAGCAGCGCCGCCATGCGTGCCACGTTGCGGTTGTCCTCACCCGCCTGATTGGCGCAGCCGAGGATAACTTCCTCGATCGCCGCAGGATCGAGCGCCGGCTGGCGCTTGAGGAGCGCCGCGATCGGGATCGCGGCCAGGTCATCGGCACGCACGGCGGCGAGCGCGCCGCCATAGCGCCCGATCGGCGTGCGCAGCGCTTCGCAGATGAAGGCTTCGCCGGAGGTCTCTGATCGTGAATTCATATCCGCAATTCTAAGGTACCCCTCATCGGGTGGTACCCCTCATGGGTGGTACCCCTCATGGGGGAGCCGCACTCCTTTTTCCAGCCCTGGCGGGCGCCTCCGCCTCGACCGCTCCGGAGGCTGATGCAGCCTGTACCGCTGTGGCGCAGCCGCTGTACAGGTTCCTGCCCCATACAGTCCGCGACCGGCGGCCGCCTGCTGTATCTGCCGCACACGCAGAGTATTGCGCACTCTACGCACGCCCTCACCGCTGCCGGAAGCTCGCATATGGTCGACCCGCTCCCCTTTGTGACCTACACCTTCGTCATGTCGATCACCCCTGGACCCAACAACGTCATGCTGACGGCATCGGGCGCCCGCTTCGGCTTCCGCCGCACGCTGCCGCACATTCTCGGCATCGTCTGCGGGTTCATCGTGCAGCTGCTCGCGGTGTGCGCCGGTCTTTCGGCCCTTTTTACGCGCTGGCCGGCGCTGCAGAGCACGCTGGCGTGGGTGGGCGCTGCCTACCTCATCTACCTCGGCTGGCAGATGCTCGGCCGCGGCGATGCACAATCGCGTGACGCGCACCATCCCGTGAGCTTCCTGCAGGCGGCGCTCTTCCAGTTCCTGAACCCGAAGGCATGGGTGATGACGGTCACCGCAGCGACGCTCTTTCTGCCGCACGATCTCGGCCCGCTCGTAAGCGGCGCCTACATGGCCGGCGTCATGGAAGCCATCGGAGTGCCGTGCATGATGATGTGGGCGCTTTTTGGCACCTCGCTCAAGCGCTTCCTCGGCGCACCGCGAGGGCGCCTCGCCTTCAATGTCTCGATGGCGCTTGCGCTCGGCGTCACCGCGGTCATGATGGTGAGGTAGGAGAGCGCTCGAGGGACCCAAGGCTCCGATGTTCGAGCTCAGCCGTACTTCCGAAGTCCCGCTCGTCGATCAGATCTGCGAGCGCGTCGCGCAACTCATCCGTCACGGGCAGTTGACCCCGGGCACGCGGCTGCCCTCGATTCGCAAGCTCGCGCGGCAGGTGAGCGCGAGTCCTTTCACGGTGGTGGACGCCTACGATCGCCTCGTCGCACGCGGAGTAATCGAGTCGCGCGCCGGACGTGGCTTTTTCGTTACTCCGCGGCGGCTGTCAGCGCCGCTCGTCGCGGTCGAAGCACTGGAAGACCCTGGCGCCGACGCCATGGCACTCGCGCGGCTCTGTCTTGCGCCGTCTGCCGACATCGTGGCCGCTGGCTCCGGCTTCCTGCCGGAGAACTGGTTGCTGGAAACGACGCCGGCCGCGGTGCTGACACGTCTCGCGCGTGCGCGCCGCTCGCAGGCGTTCCTGCCGTGCCCGCCGCAGGGACTGGCGGAGCTGCGCGAGCAGATCGCAACGCGGCTGCTGCAGCATGGCATCGCGGCGAGCGCGGCGAACATCGTCACCACCTACGGCGCGAGTCACGCCTTCGACCTCATCGCCCGCATCCTGCTCTCCCCGGGCGACACGGTGCTGGTGGAGGATCCGGGGTACTTCGTACTGTTCGAGCAGTTGCGCGCGCATCACGTACGCCTCATCGGCGTACCGCGTCATGCCGATGGGCCGGATCTCGAAGCGCTGGAGGCCGCCTGCCGGGCGCACAGGCCGCGTGCCTTCTTCATGCAGACCCTGGTGCACAACCCAACCGGCTCGAGCGCCGAGCCTGCCCACTGTCACCGCATCCTCTCCCTCGCCGAGCAGTACGGCTTCGCAGTAGTGGAGGATGACGTCTACGGCGACCTGTACGATGGCACCGCGGTGCGGCTCGCGCAGATCGATGGGCTGCGCCACGTCGTCTACGTCGGCAGCTACACCAAGCTGATAGGTCCGGCGCTGCGGGTTGGCTTCGTCGCGGCGGATCTCACGCTCGTCACGCGGCTGATCGAGCGCAAGGTGCTCGCGGTGCTGTCGGGCTCGACGCTGCTCGAGTCCTACGTCTCCGAAGTACTCGCTGGCGGCCGCTACAAGCGGCACGTCGAGCAGGTGCGCACGCGCCTTGCGCGCATGCGCCGCGACGCACGCGTGGCACTCGAGTCCGCAGGCGTCGAGTTCGCCGCCGAGCCCGGGGAAGGGATGTTCCTGTGGGGGCGCGTGCCGGCGGCCGCGCCGGTGGACGAGCTCGTGCGGCGGGCGCGCGAGCGCTCGATCCTGCTCGCGCGCGGCAGCCTGTTCTCGCCCGATGAGGGTTGCAAGCAGTGGCTGCGCTTCAATGTTGCCCACAGTACGAGCGTCCCGCTCGTGCAGTTCCTGCGCGAGTCGCTGCGTGCGGCGTGACGCGTGCAGATAGCCGAGCTCGGCGCCGGCGGCGATCCCGACACTGACCTTCAGGGCCTGGTTGCGATCTACAACGACGTGATCGCAACCTCGACGGCCACCTTCACGACGGCCGCCGTCACGCTCGCTGAGCGGCGCGACTGGTGGCGCGCGCGCATTGCCCAGGGATACCCGGTGCTGATTGCACGCGATGCCCACGGGGTCGCCGGCTTCGGCACGTTCGGCGAGTTCCGTGCCTGGCCCGGCTATCGCCACACCGTCGAGCACACGCTGCACGTGCGCGCCGCAGCCCGCGGCCGAGGGATCGGCACCCAACTGCTGCTCGCCCTCATGGAGCGTGCACGCTTGGCTGGCAAGCACGTGATGATCGCCGGCATCGACGGCGACAACACCGGCTCCATCCGCCTCCACGAGCGTCTCGGGTTCACGCAGGCCGGTCGGCTGCGCGAGGTCGGGTACAAGTTCGATCGCTGGCTCGATCTGGTTTTTCTGCAGCGGTTGATTTGACCCCGGTAAGATGGCGGCATGTTTGCCATGCCGCGCGCCACGCGCACACTGATCCTGATCAATGTCGGGGTGTTCCTGCTCGAGCAGGTCTACCCCAGGACCTTGCTCCAACAGTTTGCGCTATGGCCGCTGCATACGCCGCTGTTCCGGCCGTGGCAACTGATCACTTATGGCTTCCTGCACGATCCCACCCACATCGCACACATCTTCTTCAATATGTTCGCGCTGTTCATGTTCGGCCGCTCGCTCGAGTACTACTGGGGCGCGCGGCGCTTCGTGATCTATTACCTGGTGTGCGTCGTCGCCGCCGGGCTTACGCAGCTCGCGGTGCAGCAGAGCGGCGGCGTGCTGGACGAGACCATTGGTGCCTCGGGTGGCATCTTCGGCGTGCTGCTCGCCTTCGCCTGGTATTTCCCCCGACAGCGCCTGTTCGTCATCCCCATCCCGATCCCGATACCCGCTTGGCTGTTCGTGACTGGCTATGCCCTCGTCGAGCTGTTCTTTGGAGTGACCGGCCGCGAACAAAGCGTCGCGCACTTTGCACATCTGGGCGGGCTTCTGGGCGGCGCGCTCTGCATCCTTTATTGGCGTGCACGACATCGTTTCGTTTCATGAGACGGCACCGGCACCCAGCCGATGACCGCAGCATCTCGGTGCGCGCCCGGGCGATGCCTCGACTCTGCGTCACGAGAGAGCCATAAGCACATGATCACAAAACAAAAAGTTATAAAGTTGAAAACGCCTCCGCCTCACGTTCACAATCGCGCCCTTTGAGTTGGGCGGGAACTTTCCGCCAGAGAGCCCACTAAAGACCCCAAAAGCTCATGATCAAAACCGAACACCTCACCAAACACTACGGCCCGCTCACGGCGGTGGAAGACCTGAGCTTTCAGGTGGGCCCCGGCGAAGTGCTGGGATTCCTCGGCCCGAATGGTGCCGGCAAGACCACTACCATGCGCATGCTGGCCGGGTTCGTGACCCCGACCTCAGGGAGCGCGAGCATCTGCGGACACGATGTCGAGCGCGACCCGCTCGCCGCCAAGGCCGCCCTCGGCTACCTCCCCGAAGGCGCGCCGAACTACGGCGAGATGAGCGTGCGGCGCTTTCTCGCCTTCATCGCCGACCTGCGCGCGCTCGAAGGCGAACGGCGCGCGGCGCGTCTGCGCCACGTGATCGGCCATCTGCAGCTCGAAGGGGTGCTCGAGCAGAGCATCGGCACGCTCTCCAAGGGATTCCGCCGGCGCGTGGGACTCGCGCAGGCGATCATGCACGACCCACCGGTGCTCATCCTCGATGAGCCCACCGACGGTCTCGATCCGAATCAGAAGCACGAGGTTCGCACGCTGATCAACGACATGGCACGCGACAAGATCATCGTCATCTCGACACACATCCTCGAGGAGGTCGACGCGGTGTGCACCCGGGCGATCATCATCTCCCAGGGCCGTATCGTCGCGGACGACACCCCGGCGGGGCTTGCCGCCCGCTCGCGCTATCACAACGCGGTGACCATGCAGCTCGAGCAGCCCGCGCAGTTGCCGACCGCGCGCGCCGCTGTCCAGGCGCTGCCGGCGGTGGCGCAGGTGGAGGTGAGCGAGCGCGATGCGCGTCTGACGGCACTGCCGAAAGCCGGCACACCCATATTGCCGGCGCTCTCGGAACTCGCCGCGCGCACCGGACTGAAGCTCAAGGAGCTGCACCTCGAGTCCGGCCGTCTCGACGAAGTGTTTCGCACCATTACTTCCTGAGGGCGAGCAGCAGCATGCGCAACGTGGGCATCATCATGCGCCGCGAGCTGGTGAGTTACTTCGCCACCCCGCTCGCGTACGTATTCATCGTCATCTTCCTGTTGCTCGCCAACTGGTTCACTTTCTACCTCGGCGCCTTCTACGAGCGTGGCCAGGCGGATCTCGATTCCTTCTTCGCATTTCTTCCCTGGCTGTACCTGTTCCTGATTCCGGCGCTGTCGATGAAGCTGTGGGCCGAGGAGCGCAACTCCGGCAGCATCGAGCTGCTCATGACCCAGCCGGTCACGCTGCGCGAGGCGGTGCTCGGCAAGTTCCTCGCCGCCTGGATCTTCACCGCGTTCGCGCTCGCGCTGACCTTCCCGCTGTGGATCACGGTCAACTACCTCGGGCGGCCCGATAACGGCGCCATCCTCGCCGCCTATCTCGGCAGCCTCCTGCTCGCGGGCGGCTTCCTCGCGATCGGCTCGTGCATGTCGTCGCTGACGCGCAGCCAGGTGATTGCCTTCATCCTCGGGGTGTTCGCCTGTCTGCTGTTGCTGCTCGCCGGGTTCCCGGGAGTACTCGATGTATTCCGCAGCTGGGCGCCGCAGTCGATCGTGGATGCGATCGCCTCGCTCTCGTTCCTCGCTCATTTCGACTCCATCCGGAAGGGCGTCATCGACGTACGCGACCTGCTGTACTTCGCGATGCTCATCAGCCTGTTCCTGCTCGCCACCGCCATCGCGCTCGAACTGCGCAAAGCGGATTAGCCGGAGTTCCAGCCAGACATGAACAAGCGCTCGACACTAGGCGGCGGCACGCTCCTCGCGCTCGCCCTGCTCTTCATCGGACTCACGGTGCTCTTCAACTACGCCCTGCGCGGCTGGCGGCTCGATCTGACGCAGAACCGCCTCTACACCACCGCGCCCGGCACCGACCGCGTGCTCGCGAGCATCAAGGAGCCGATCAACCTCTACTTCTTCTTCTCCGAGAAAGCGGCCGCGGGCATTCCGGATCTGAACACCTATGGGGTGCGGGTGCGCGAGTTCCTGCAGGAGCTGGTGTCGCGCTCCAACGGCAAGCTGCACCTGCACGTGATCGATCCGCAGGCCTTCTCCGAAGAGGAGGACCGCGCCTCCGAGCTCGGCGTGCGCGGGGTGCCGCTCGGCGGCGCGGGCGGGCAGTTCTACTTCGGCCTCGCCGGCACCAATTCCACCGACGGTCGCGCGGCGATCGAATTCTTCGATCCGAAGAAGGAGCAGTTCCTCGAGTACGACGTCGTGAAGCTCATCTATCAGCTCGCCAATCCGAAAAAGCCGGTCGTGGCGTGGCTGTCCGGCCTGCCGATGACCGGCGGCTTCGATCCGCGCACCGGACAGATGCGCGAGCCGTGGATGGTCTACAGCGATGCGCAGCAGCTCTTCGACCTGCGGCCGCTCGAGCAGAACGCGACCAAGATCGACCCCGATGTGAACGTGCTGGTGCTGGTACACCCGAAGGCGCTGTCACCGGCCACGGAGTTCGCGATCGATCAGTACGCGCTGCGGGGCGGGCACATCCTGGTATTTGTGGATCCGCTTGCCGAATCCGACAATGCGGGCGCGGAGATGGGTAATCCCATGGCGGCCATGAACGCCGACAAATCATCACATCTGGGGCCGCTCCTGAGCGCTTGGGGCGTGAAGTTCAACCCCGAGGAAGTGGTGGCCGATCGCGGACACGCGCTTGCCGTCACGCTGCGCCAGGGCGAGCAACCGGTCGAGCATCTCGGCATCCTCGGGCTGGATGGCAAGAGCTTCGCCAGCGGCGATGTGATCACCTCTGGGCTCTCCAAGGTCAACGTCGCCACCGCCGGCTACCTCGAGCCGCTGGCCGGCGCGCAGGCCTGTCAGCCGGTGAAGGCCGGCGGTACCTGCTTCGAGGCGCTGCTTAAGTCGAGCACCGACGCTGCGGCGCTGCCGGCGACCCGCTTCAAGATGCTGTTCGACCCGGCAACGCTACTCGATGGCTTCAAGCCGACCGGCCGCGCCTACGTGATCGGTGCGCGCGTCAGCGGTAACGTGCACAGCGCCTTCCCCAACGGTCCGCCGGCGGGCGTGACGCTCCCCGCCGGACAGACGGCACTCAAGCAATCGGCCAAGCCACTCAACCTCGTGGTGTTCGCCGATACCGACATGCTCTCGGACTTCATGTGGGTGCGCGAGCAGAACTTCTTCGGCCAGCGCATGACCCAGGCGTGGGCGAGCAACGGCGATCTCATGGAGAACGCCCTCGATAATCTCGCCGGCAGCGCCGATCTCATCAGTGTGCGCGGCCGCGCCACCTTCCAGCGGCCCTTCGACCGCGTCGACCGGTTGCGCCGTGCCGCGGACGAGCGGCTGCACGCCAAGGAGCAGGAGCTCGAGGCGCAGCTGCGCGACACCGAGAGCAAGCTCACCGCGCTGCAGTCGAAGAAAGACAAGGGGTCCGCGCTCATCCTCACTCCCGAGCAGGAGCAGGAGATCGAGCACTTCCAGACCGAGAAGCTGCGCATCCGCAAGGAGCTGCGCGCAGTGCGCGCCGGGCTCAACGAGAACATCGAGCGGCTCGGAACGACGCTCAAGATCATCAACATCGTGCTGGTGCCGCTGCTGTTCGCGGTGCTGGCACTCGCGGTGTGGCTGTGGCGGCGCCGGCGGCGCGCGCCCCCAACACACGCCGCCGCGGTGGCCGCGGAGGCGCATCCATGAGCGCGCGCCGGGTTGGCTGGCTGCTCGCCGCCGGACTCGCCGTGATCGCATTCGCCGTCTGGCTCTCTTCGCGCCGCCACCTCGAGCGCGACATGATGGTGGGCGCGCTCGTGCTGCCGGGCCTCGAGCACAACGTCAACACCGTCACCAAGGTCAGCTTGCGCAAGGGCGATGGCACGCGCGCGACGCTGCAAAAGGACGGCGACGCCTGGCGCGTCGAGGAGCGCGGCTGGCCGGCGGACGTCGGCAAGGTGCGCAAGCTCCTGCTGGATCTCGGCGCGCTCAACATCGTCGAGGAGAAGACGCGACTGCCGGCCAACTACCCGCAGCTCGGTGTCGAGGATGTCAGCTCGCCCAAGGCCACCGGCACACTGGTCGACATCGCCGGGGCCTCGCGCAGCTGGTCGGTGATCATCGGCAAGTCCTCGGGCGCCAAATCCGGTTACGTGCGCGTCGCCGGCGCGCCGCAGACGCTGCTCGCGGCGCCGCTGCTCACGGTGGACTCCGATCCGAAGGGCTGGCTCGAGAAGACTCTGCTCGATGTCCCCGTGGCACGCGTGCGCCAGGTCGAGGAGCGCCCCGCCAAGGGGCCCGCCTTCACCGCCGCGCGCGACAAGAAGGAGCAGAACGATTTCACCGTCAGCCCGCTGCCGAAGGGACGCGAATTGACGAGCGCGGCGGCGGCCGAGCCGATCACGACGGCGCTCGGTTCCCTGACGCTCGATGATGTACGCAAGGCGGATCCGAAGTCGGACCCCCCCGCGACGCACGCGCTCTATCGCACTTTCGATGGGCTCGAGGTCGACGTCGCGGGTCACAAGGATGGTACGCACCCGTTCATTGCGATCAGCGCCCGCTCGACCAGCAAGGACACTGCCGCTGAGGCCGAGCAGCTCACGGCGCGCCTCTCGGGCTGGGAGTTCGAGATCCCGGATTACAAGTACAACGCGATGTTCTCGCCGCTCGAGGATCTGCTGAAGAGGCCGCCGCAGCCGGCGAAGAAGGCGACTGCGGGCGCGGCCAAGCCCGCGAAGGGCGCGAAGCCCTCGGGCGATGCTCCCTCGAGCGACGCTGCCCCGAGCGCGGTTCCCTCGAAGTAGCGTTCGTTCAAGGTTTCACCTGCGCCATGATGGCGAGCGGCCGGCCCTCCGGATCGCTGAAGTGCGCCATCCACTCCTCGGTGCCATCCGCGTGGCGGTGGATCAAGTGGGGAGCATCGGCGAACTCCACGCCGCGCGCGCGCAGCGTGTCGTAGGCGGCGCGGATGTCCTCGACCCGCAGGTAAAGAATCGATTCGGGCGCCGGCTTTTCCTGCGCGTGCAGGTAGAGCCGCGTACCACCGCAGTCGAAGAACGCGAGTGCGCCGAAAGTGTAGAGGTGAGGCAGCCCGAGCGTCTTGCCGTACCAGGCTTCCGACTCCTTGATGTCGCGCACGGTGCGCGAGACCTGGGCGAGCGGACCGAGCGTAACGGTAGTCATTGATGGCTCCTTAGCTCTCAGGGCGCTCGAGCCCGGCTCGCGGAACCAGCGCCGCAGCGCCCGACGGTCCGCAAGACCGAGCTTGGAGAGCGCATTGCTCACATGGAACTTCACCGCATCGGTGCTGGTGCCGCGACGCGCAGCGATGGCGCGGTTGCTGAGACCGTGTTGAACCGCATGCACCACACGCCACTCCGTCGGTGTCAGCACGTCCGCGTGTGGCGGCCGACCTCTATGGTTTCTGCCGGTCATATGAACATCGTAAGGAGGTAAGGGTCGAATTACCCTCCCCGCCACTGCGACATGCCCGCTGCGCTGCCACGCTTCAGCTTGGCGGGAACCCGGGATGCGGGCTGCTCCCGGGGGGGCGTAGAATTTTTCCAGGCTCACGGGTCTATTTACCTGACAGCCATGGCAAGGAGGCGCTCATGAGCGCGGTATTACTCGCGGTTTTCGGCCAGTACGGGGACGCGGAGCGGGTGCGGACCAAGCTCGTCAGTGATGGCTTCCCCACCGACCGTGTCGAGCTCACCTCCCAAGGGGAGCCTGGGCGCGCGGGCGTGCAACCGGCGGGCTCGAGGCGCACTCAGTTCGTGCAGTATTTCCGTACCCTACTCAGTCAGGAGGATGAGCGCGCGTTCGCGGATGCGCTCGCCGAGCGGGTCGATGGCGGCAAGGCCGCCACGATCGCCGTGCATCCGCGCGGAGCCATCGAGACCGCCCGGGCCGCCGCGATTCTCCAGAACGCAGGTGCGGCCGAAGTCGTCGGACACGATCTGGAGAACCAGAGCTTCGAGCACGCCGCATCGCGTGGCGACGGCTACTGGGTGCGCCACTTCATGCTCGACAACCCGACCGGTGCCGACTGCATCTACTGCCGTCTCTTCCCGGCGCACAAGCACGAGCACTGAGCCGCGGCGGCGGCGCTGCGGCAGTCGCGAGCAGGCGCCCCGCCAGGGGCCGCGCGTTCGATGCATGTCGTCCGGCGATAGTTCACCACTTGGTTAACTATCGCCGGAGACACCTCCCGCTCCTCCCCCGCAAGGCAATCGACACGCTCGATAGAAAGCGCCTTTACGGCTGCTTGTCGAGCTTGTAGCTCGTCATCTGTCCGTGCTGCACGTCCTTATCGGTCACCTCGATGCTCTGGCCATCCTTGGCGGCGGCGAGATGGATCTCATCCGTCATTTTTCCCATGCGATAGTCGGTCTCGACGACCGTGTTGTCGTCGACCTTGTGCAGCTTCACCTTCGTGTGTCCCGGATCGCCTGCTACCGGGTACTCCTTGCCGTCGAACTTGGCGTCATATGATTGCCCGTTCCATTTCATCGAGAAACCGTCGGCGCTCATCGCGTAGTGGACCGTACCCGCGGTAGCGTCGGCGTCGGACACCGCACCCAGCCACGACCCGGAGATCGCATGCGCACCCGCTGGTCCGGCCGCCATGCGCGTCTCGGTGAACGTGACGTTGGCGGTCTTGGCGCCCGAATGATCGATTACCTTGCCAGTGAGCGTCTTGCCATCGGCCGAAACACTGTAGGTCAGGTCGGTGATCGTTTTGCCGCCCTTCTTCTGGATGATCTGCACCGAGGTGGGACTCAGGACCTTGGCTGCGACAGTGTCGTAATAGGGATGGCCCGAGACCTGCTGATCGGTGCCGTCGGCTTTGACCTTCACCTCCGGAGTGCAGCTCGAGCAGGTGTACATGCCGTCGGCAAGGACGTACACGTCCGGCTTGCCGGTGGTCTTCACCGAGTTCGCGCGCAATTTCCAAGTGCCATCGAGCGCGCTGCTGGCAAGCGCTGCCGCCGGCGCGAGCAGCAGCGCTGCGCTGATGATTCTCATGGTGACTCCCTCAGTTGATTGTTAGGCGGCACCGCAGTGGCAACGGCACCGGAGGCGCGCGAGTTTATGCCTCGGGCACGTCCCCACCAAGACTCATCGCAGCAAAGACGGCTCGGCCTGCACAGCAGAGCATAAGCCCAAGGCGCACTCACGCTGCACGGCAAGCGGTGCTAACGTGAGCCGATGGAAAAGACACACTACCTCGGCGGCTGCTTCTGTGGCGCGGTGCGCTACGAGGTGTCCGGAGCGCCGCGCGCGTTGTGTTACTGCCATTGCGAGAGCTGCCGCCGCGCGGCGGGCTCGCCGGCGGTGGCCTGGGGCACTTTCGAGCGCAGCGGTTTTCGCGTGACGCACGGCCGGATGACCGAGTTCCACTCCTCGCCACGGGTGACGCGTGGCTTCTGTGCCGACTGCGGCTCCTGCCTCACTTATTCCCACGAAGGGCGTCCCGCCGACATCGACGTGACGCTGGCGACGCTCGCGGAGGTGGCCCAGCTCGCGCCGACCATGCACGTGTGGGTCGCCGACAAGCTCCCGTGGGTCAGGATCGAGGATGGGCTGCCGCAGTTCAGCGCTACCCCCTCAGCAGGCGCTGCCAGCTAACGCGTACGCGCGAGCAGCACGAAGGTCACGAGCGCGAGCAGCGCGGTCGGAATCCAGGCGAGCAGCACCGGATCCAACTGGAAAACCACCGTACCGCTTTCGATCAGGCGCTGCAGCAGGAAGAAGCCGATGCCGATCAGCAGTCCAAGCATCATGCGGGTGCCGGCGCCTGCGGAGCGCATCGAGCCGAGCACGAACGGTATGGCGAGCAGCACGGCAAACATTACACCGACGGTGCGCGCGATACGCGACCAGAAGGCAAACACGTACTCACGCGCGTCGAGCGAGTTGCTCTGGAAATATTGGATGAGACGCCAGAGCGCGCGCCCGGTGAGCTGTTTCGGATCCTCGACGGCAAGTCCCAGAAACCCGGCCGAGACGTTCGATTCCAGTACCCGCTGACCCGGGGGGCGGGTGGTAACGTCATCGTGCTCGAAGCGCGACTCGCGGTAATCGCTCAGCAGCCATTGGCCGCGCGCCCCGGCGGCGGCGTGCGCCGCGTGCCCGAGTGCGATGAGCCGGTGGTCCGGTGAGAGCTCGAAGATCTGCATGCTGCCGAACTGCCGCGCGCTCGACTGCCCCGCCACGTTCAGTATCAGATCCCCATCGCGGACCCAGGCGCCACCGCCGCCACCGAAGCTGACATTGCTCAGCTTGCTGAAGGCCTTTTGCGCACGCGCAGTCGCCTGCAGCGGCGGCGCGAAAAATTCCCCGAGCAGCACCTCGAAGAGCACGAGCAGGAGACCCGCCAGCAGCGCCATGCTCGCCAGGCGCGCGACCGAGACGCCGGTGGCCCGAATGACCGTCAGCTCGCTGCCGCGAGCGAGCGAGCCCAAGCCCAGGAGCGAGCCGATGAGCGCGGTGATCGGCAGCAGCTCGTATGCCTGCTGCGGCAAATTGAGCAGCGAGTACCACAGCGCGCTGAGGGCTGTGTAATGCCCGACGCCGATATCTTTTTCCTGGTCCATGAACACGAACAGCGCACCGAGCACGAGCAGCACCGCCATCACCATCAGCACGGTGCCGAGGATCGCGCGGACGATGTAGCGGTCGAGGACACTCATGATCCGCGCCACCGATAACGCAAGCGCGTCGCAATGCCGGGACCCAGGATCACGGCAAGCGCGAGCAGCGCGACCACGACGTGCGTCCACCACAGGCCCACCACTTCCGGCACCGAACCACGCGCCAGCCAGGTCCTGCCGGTCGTGGCGAGGTTGTAGTAGACGAAGAAGATGAGCACGGCCACCCACACCCGCGCGTAACGCCCCTGCCGCGGCCTGAGCTTCGAGAGCGGCACCGCGAGCAACGCCAGCACCAGGCACATGATCGGCATGCTGATCCGCCAGTGCAGCTCTGCCCGCTCGGCGGGGTCGCTCGAGTGGCGCAGGCTCGCCGTCGGCCGGGCCTCGAGGTCCCGCACCGCATCGGCCATGGCCGGCAACTGCAGGGTCACGACGTGCACGGCGAAGCGCACGATGCGGAACTCGGGACTCCCCGGGACGCCCTCCAGCCGCTCCCCGTCATAAAGTGTAAGAATGTGTGTCATGCCGTCGGTGGTGACCGCATGAGTCGCACGATCGGCGAGGGCTACCTCCACCTGCGGGCCATCATTGCGCTCGAGAAACACCTCTCCGAGGGTGCCGTCGCGGTCTACCTTCTGCGCGTACAGCACCGCCTTCGTGCCGGGACCGAAGCTGCGGAACTTCCCCGAGGCGATGGGCGCCAGCTGCCCGGCGCGCAGCGCGGCGTTGCGCAGGCTGAGCGCCTGCGCGGTCGCCTGCGGTGCCAGTACCAGCGAAAGCCACGCCAGTGCCCCCGCCACCAGCAGGGCAAGCAGCGCGACCGGAGCGTAAAGCGTGCGCCGCCCTGCCCCGCAGGCGAGCGCCGCAGCTATCTCGCTGTCGTGGTACAGACGCCCGAAGGCGAGCACGACCCCGAGCAGCAGTCCCACCGGTACGACGATCGAGAGATACTGGAGCGAGGAAAGCCCGATCAGCTCCAGTATGATGCTCTGCGGGTACTGATTCGCCGCAGCGCGCTCCATCACCGCGACCACCTCGTTGGCGAGCAGAATGATGAGCAGCACCCCGGTCACGGCCAGCCAGGCGACCACCACCTCGCGCAGGACATAGCGGCCGAGGATGCTTGCCAACCTCATGAATGCAGCGCGCTGAAACCCGCCGCGGGCTCTTGAGTTACACTTGCCACCACTTTGCACCCGTAACGGCGCAGCACGCGCTCAATAAAACGACACGAGCGCGGGACGCTGTGATCGCCGCGAATAAGGTAAATCAGACGGCCGCGCGCCTCAACGGCAGAACTTAAAGGACAGGGCATGGAATTCGGGGTCTGGACTAAGGGCTTGGCCACGCTGGCGGTTGATTGCCTGGTTCTCGGAGTGTTCGAGGAGGCGCAGCTCGGCGCGCAGGGCGGAAGCGTCGATGCCGCGAGCGGTGGGCGGCTGCGCAAGCTGCTCGCGCGCGGCGACTTCTCCGGGCGGCCCGGCGAGACACTGTTGATTGCCGATCTGCCCGGTATCACCGCTTCGCACGTGCTGCTCATCGGCATGGGGCAGGCCAAGCAGCTGCAGCGCAGGAGCTGGCGCAAGGCATGGTCGGTCGCTGCCGGTGCGCTCAACCGCACGCGCATCGCGAGCTGTGCCGTCGCGCTCGACCGGCCCGATGCCAAGGAACTCGATGATTACTATCTCGGACGCGCGGTCGCCGAGCTCACTGGCGCCGCGCTCTACCGCATCAACGATCTGAAGACCGCCCGCAAGCCGCCGGCGCCGGCGCTGAAGAAAGTGCTGGCCGGACCGGTGCGCCGTGCCACAGCCGCCGAGCGTGGCCTGACTCACGGGGATGCGATAGCTGCAGCGCAGAGCGTGCAGCGCGATCTCGCCAACCTCCCGGCCAACATCTGCACGCCCACTTATCTCGCCGAGCAGGCGCGCGCGCTCGCCAAGCGCCATGGGAGCCTCAAGGTGCGCGTGCTCGATGAGCCGGCGATCCGCCGCGAGAAGATGGGGTGTCTGCTCGCGGTCGCGCAGGGCAGCCATCAGCCGCCGCGCTTCATCGTGCTCGAGCATCAGGGAGGAGCGAAGAAGCTGCCGCCGCCGATCGTGTTGGTCGGCAAGGGCGTCACCTTCGACAGCGGCGGCATCTCGCTCAAGGATCCGCCCGGGATGGATGAGATGAAGTTCGATATGAGCGGTGCCGCCGCGGTGATCGCGGCCCTCACCCTCGCCGCTCAGTTGCGTCTGCCGCTGCACCTCATTGGCCTCCTCGCCGCGGTGGAGAATATGCCGGGCGGTCGCGCGGTGAAGCCCGGCGACATCGTCACGAGCGCTTCGGGGCAAACGGTCGAGATCCTCAATACGGACGCCGAGGGGCGGCTGATCCTGAGCGATGCCCTGCACTACGCCCGCCGTTTCCACCCGGCGGCGGTGATCGACATCGCAACCCTCACCGGCGCGTGCGTGGTGGCGCTCGGTCACCACCACTCCGGTGTCATGAGCAACGACCAGGGGCTGGTGCGTGAGCTGCTCGAAGCCGGGCAGCGTGCCGATGACCGCTGCTGGCAGCTGCCGCTCACCGAGGAGTATGGCGAGCAGTTGAAGAGCAACTTCGCCGACTTCGCCAACGTCGGTGGGCGCGATGGCGGCGCGATCACCGCCGCAACCTTCCTCGGCAAGTTCACGCAGGGACTGCGCTGGGCGCATCTCGACATCGCCGGCACGGCCTATCAGAGCGGCGCGGCCAAGGGAAGCACAGCGCGGCCAACGGCGCTGCTCGCGGATTTCCTGCTGAAACGCGCGGCGCGCTGAGCCGCGGCGCGCACCCGGCACCCCGCACCCGCGCTGCGCGTGTCCGTGCGTCCGCCTGCCGAGCGGCAGTCCCCGGCGCGAGCGCGGCGTATTCCGCCGCTATAATCGAACCGTCCTACCCGTACTCGCTTCACTGACATGGACAAGGTGTACGCGCCGCACGACATCGAGCGGCGCATCTACGAGCGCTGGGAATCTCACGGCTGGTTCGCTCCGCACGGGAGCGGCGCGCCCTATTGCATCATGATCCCGCCGCCGAACGTCACCGGCACGCTCCACATGGGTCATGCATTCCAGCACACCCTCATGGACGCCCTGAGCCGCTATCAGCGCATGCGCGGGCGGCGCGTACTGTGGCAGCCCGGCACCGATCACGCCGGCATCGCCACGCAGATGGTGGTCGAGCGGCAGCTGAATGCGCAGGGAATCAAACGCACCGATCTCAGCCGCGCGGCTTTCCTCGAGCGCGTATGGGCGTGGAAGGAGCAGTCCGGCGGCACCATTACCTCCCAGATGCGCCGCCTCGGCGACTCGGTCGACTGGTCGCGCGATCGCTTCACCATGGATCCGGACATGTCGCGCGCGGTCACCGAGGTGTTCGTGCGGCTGTACGCCGAAGGACTCATCTATCGCGGCAAGCGACTCGTCAACTGGGATCCGGTGCTGCTCACCGCGCTCTCCGACCTCGAGGTGCAGTCGCACGAGGAGGACGGACAGCTCTGGCACCTGCGCTATCCGCTCGCGCGCGGCACCGGCCAGGTGGTGGTGGCGACCACCCGCCCGGAGACGCTGCTCGGAGACACAGCGGTCGCGGTGCATCCGCAGGATGCGCGCTATCGCTCGCTCATCGGCCAGAAGGTTCATCTGCCGCTCGCCGAGCGCGACATTCCGGTGATCGCCGATGAGTACGTGGACCCCACGTTCGGCTCGGGTGTAGTCAAGATCACCCCGGCGCACGACTTCAACGATTACGAGCTGGGGCTGCGGCATGGACTGCCGCTCATCAACATCTTCACCCCGCGGGCCGCGCTTGCCGACACCGTTCCCGAACGCTTCCGCGGCCTCGACCGCTTCGAGGCGCGCAAGCGCGTGGTGGCCGAGCTCAGCGCCGCGGGCCTCATCGAGCGTATCGAGAAGCACCGTTCGGTGATCCCGCGCGGCGATCGCAGCGGCGCCGTACTCGAGCCCTATCTCACCGATCAGTGGTACGTGAAGATCGCACCGCTGGCGCAGCCGGCGATCGCGGCGGTGAGCGAGGGTCGCACGCGCTTCGTGCCCGAGAGCTGGGCCCGCACCTACTTCGAATGGATGCGCAACATCCGCGACTGGTGCGTCAGCCGCCAGCTCTGGTGGGGCCACCGCATTCCGGCTTGGTACGACGAGAAAGGCAATATCTACGTCGCGCGCAACGACGCGGAGGTGCGCGCTCAGCACGGACTCGGCGCGGATGTGGTGCTGCGCCAGGATGAGGATGTGCTCGACACCTGGTTCTCCTCCGCGCTGTGGCCGTTCTCCACGCTCGGCTGGCCGGAGAAGTCCGAGCCGCTCGCCACCTTTTATCCGTCGAGCGTGCTGGTCACCGGCTTCGACATCATCTTCTTCTGGGTTGCCCGCATGATGATGATGGGGTTGAAGTTCATGGGCGAGGTGCCGTTCCGTGACGTGTACATCACCGGGCTCATTCTCGATGAGCACGGCGACAAGATGTCGAAATCCCGCGGCAACGTCATCGATCCGCTCGACATCGTCGATGGCATCCCGCTCGAAGAGCTGATCACCAAGCGCACGAGCGGGTTGATGCAGCCGCAGCTCGCGCCCGCCATCGAGAAGGCGACGCGCCGTCAGTATCCACAGGGCATCTCGCCCCATGGAACCGATGCGCTGCGGCTCACCTTCGCAGCGCTGGCCTCCCCGAGCCGCGAGATACGCTTCGAGCTCGCACGCGTCGGCGGTTACCGCAACTTCTGCAACAAGCTATGGAACGCGGCGCGCTTCGTGACGCAGCGCATCTCCGCAGTTGATGCGAGCGAGCGCGGCACGGGCAGTGCAGGCACTGCGGGCGGTGCAAGCACTGCGGGCGGCGCGGGCACTGCGGTGCAGGAGTTGCCGCTTTCGGTGGCTGATCGTTGGATCCGCTCGCGCTTCGGACGCACGCTGAGCGCGGTGGAAAAGGCATTCGCGGAATATCGCTTCGACTATGTCGCGACCGCTCTCTACAAGTTCACCTATGACGACTACTGCGACTGGTACATCGAGCTCACGAAGCCGGTGCTGGAAGCGGATGCTGGCGCGGCGGACGCGGAGGGAGCGCCCGCGCGGCGCGCGGCGCAGCGGACACTGGCGCAGATCCTCGAGGCGCTGCAGCGCGCACTGCACCCGCTCATGCCCTTCATCACCGAGGAGATCTGGCTGCGGGTCGCCCCGCTCGCCGGTGTTGCGGGAGAGACCGTGATGCTCGCGGCCTATCCGAGCGCGCCGGATTTTGCCGTGGATGAGCAAGCCGAGCGCGAGATCGCCTGGGTACAGAGAGTGGTGCTCGGGGTGCGGCAGATCCGCGGGGAGATGAACATCAGTCCGGCGAAGCGCATTCCGGTTCTGCTCAAGGATGCGAGTGCGGAAGACGAGGCCCATCTGGCGCGCCACCGCACCTGGCTCCAACGCCTCGCAGGTCTCGAGAGCCTCACGCTGCTTCAACCGGGGGCGCGGATACCACAGTGTGCGATGGCGCTCGCGGGCACGCTCAGTGTGCTCGTGCCGATGGCCGGCCTCATCGATCCGGACGCCGAAGCCGAGCGGTTGGGCAGGCTCCTCGCCCGCGCACAGACCGATCTCGAGAAAATCCGCGAGCGGCTCGCCCGCGAGAGTTTCGTACGCAACGCCCCCGCGCAGGTGGTCACGCTCGAGCGCGAGCGGGCAGCTGAGCTCGAGCGCAGCGTAACCGGGCTCGCCGCACAGCTCGACCGGGTGCGCGGGCTGAAAGCGTGAGCGCCCCCGACCTGGCCGTCGCCGCCGCCGCGGGTGTGGATGCCGCGACGCTCAGCCGCGTGCTGGCGACCCTCGAGACGGTGATCCTGGGCAAGCCCGCGCAGATACGCCTGTGCCTGGCGTGCCTTCTCGCCCGCGGGCACCTGCTGATCGAAGACGTCCCCGGCGTCGGCAAGACGACGCTCGCGCACGCGCTCGCACACGTGCTCGGCCTCTCCTGGCAGCGCGTGCAGTTCACGAGCGATCTGCTGCCGGCGGACATCATTGGCGTGTCGGTGTTCGATCGCGCGAGCCAGCAGTTTCATTTCCGCCGTGGACCGATCTTCACGCAATTGTTGCTGGCGGACGAGGTGAACCGCGCGAGCCCGCGCACCCAGAGTGCGCTGCTCGAGGCCATGGAGGAGCGCCAGGTTAGCGCCGATGGCACCACCTATGCACTGCCCGAGCCCTTCTTCGTCGTCGCCACGCAGAACCCGCACGAGCAGCTCGGCACCTTCGGGCTGCCTGAATCGCAGCTCGACCGCTTCCTGATGCGCGTGGTGCTCGGCTACCCCGATGCGGCGCACGAGCGCGAGCTGCTGCGCGGTGGCGACCGGCGGGAGCTCCTGGCGACCATTGCGCCCGCGCTGACGCCGGCGGGCGTGCTCGAGATGCAGCGCGCGGTACGGGCCGTGTATGTGGCGGATGCACTCCTCGACTACGCGCAGGCGCTCATCGTCCGCACCCGCGCAGCGGCGGAACTGAAACTCGGGCTCTCCCCGCGCGCCGGTCAGGGCCTGATCCGTGGCGCCCAGGCCTGGAGCTTCCTCGCCGGCCGCCGCGCCGTGCTTCCGGAGGATCTGCAGGCCGTGTTGCCCTCGGTGGTCGCGCATCGCCTCGAGCGGCGCGATCCCGCCGAGCACGCCGACGGCGTGGATGTCGCCACGGAGATCATCCGCGCGGTCCCGGTGCCATAGAGTCATGCCCCCAGCGACAGCCTTCGAGCGCCCGCGGTGGCATCCGCTGGCTGCGCTCGGCGCGGCGTTCGCCGCCCGCACGCAAGCCTGGATGCGCCGCCGCCAGGGGCTCGATCAGCTCCCCGCCAGGCTCGAGCAGCGCAGGCTCTACATTCTGCCGACCCGCGGCGGGCTCGCCTTCACGGCACTCCTTTTCCTGATGCTGCTCGCTGGTCTCAACTACGCCAACAGCCTGGCGCTGTTCCTCACTTTCCTGCTGACCGGGTTCGCACTCGTGGTGATGCAACAGTGTCACCGCAACCTGCTCGGCATCGAGGTGGTCGCGGCCATTGCACCTGCGGTCTTTGCACGCAGCACCGGCATGCTACAGCTCACTCTCGGAAACAACGGCGCAACGGCGCGGCCGCGCATCGAGGCGGCGCTCCACACGAGCGCGCTCACGACCGCGGATCTGCCCGCCGGGATGCAGCAACGTCTGGAGCTACCAGTCCCCGCACCGGCCCGTGGCGTGGTACGCATCGAGCGGGTGCGGCTTTCTACCGCCTGGCCCTTCGGTCTCTTCCGGGTGTGGACCTGGGTGCATACCCCGATCAGCTTGCTCGTCTATCCGCATCCGCACGGCGTTCTGCCGATGCCCGCCGACAGCGCGCGTGCCGCGGGGGTGCGCACATACGTGGGCGTGGGTGCCGATGAGTGGTTCGGTCTGCGGCCCTTTCGTGATGGCGACTCTCCACGTCAGGTGGACTGGAAAGCCTACGCGCGCGAAGCGCCGTTACTCGTCAAGGAGTACGTGCAGGGGGCCTCGGAGTTGCGGATGTTCGAGTATGCGCACCTGGCACCACTCGATCAGGAGTCGCGCCTCTCGCAGCTCGCGCGCTGGGTGGTCGACGCCGAAGCTCACGGTGAGCGCTATGGCCTCGTTCTTCCCGGCCTGCGGCTAGCTCCCGACCGCGGCCCGGAGCATCGCCATCGCTGCCTCGCCGCACTCGCCGTCTTCGGCCTCGAAGGCGATCTGCGGTGAGCGTCGCTGCGCCTGTACCCGCCGTGTCGGCCGTACCGGCCGTGCCGGTCGCGGCGCTGCGGCCGCTACTTTGGACCTGTGCGGCCTTCACCGGCGGTGTGCTGCTGCATGCGGATCGGGTGCCGCCCTGGGCAGCCGGCATCGCGTTGCTGCTCATCGCCTGGCGGCTGCTCACCGCGTACCGCGGCGGCGGCGATCCCGGCATCACCGCGCGCGCGTTGCTTGCGCTCGCACTGGTCGGGATCGTGCTCGCGCGCTTTCATACCCTCAACGGCCTCGCAGCCGGCACTACGCTGCTTCTGCTGATGGCGGGGCTGAAGCTCCTCGAGACACGCGGCCCGCGCGATCAATTCGTGATGGTGGCGGCGGGCCTGTTCCTGCTGCTCGCCGCGTGTCTCGACCGTCAGGAGCTGCTGCGTGCGCCGCTGTACGGCTTGCAGGCGTGGCTCTCCTGCGCCGCGCTCGCAACGATCGCAGCGCCATCGACCTCGGCGCGCGCCGCAGTTTCCCTCGCGGGGCGCTCGTTGTTGCTCGCGGTGCCGCTGGCGCTGCTGCTGTTCGTATTCTTTCCGCGACTGCCCGGGGCGTTCTGGGCCATTCCACGCAACGATCTCGCCCTGAGCGGGCTCTCCGATACCATGACCCCGGGAAGCATCGGGCAGCTCGCGACCAGCTACGATCCCGCCTTCCGCGTGCACTTCCTCAGTCCCCTGCCACCCCCGCAGGAGCGCTACTGGCGGGGACCTGTGCTGCACGAGTTCGATGGTCATACGTGGCGGCGCAATGCGTTCGAGGTGCGCGCGCCCGTGCCGCGCCAGCCGCTCGGCATCGCCTATCGCTACCGAGAGCAGCTCGAGCCCAGCCGGCAACGCTGGTGGTTTGCGCTCGACACGCCGCTCGCAGCTCCCGATACGCGTGCGCGCCTCACCTACGATGACCAGGTCATCGGCACCGAGCCGCTCAACGACCCGTTGAGCTTCGAAGCGGTGTCGTACACGCAGACTCGCGGAACGCAGCCGCTCGAGGCCATTGCGCAGCGCCAGGACACCGAGCTTCCACCTTCGGGCAATCCGCGCACGCGCGCACTCGCCGAGAGCCTGCGCGCGAGCGCCGGCACCGACCTCGCGATGGTGCAGGCGGCGCTCGACTATCTGCGCCAGGGCGGCTTCGTGTACTCACTCGAGCCCGAGCGGCTCGGCGCCGACGCCGTCGATGATTTTCTGTTCCGGACACGCGTCGGTTTCTGCGGCCATTACGCTTCCGCCTTCGTCGTGCTGATGCGTGCCGCTGGCATCCCGGCGCGCGTGGTGACCGGTTATCTCGGGGGCGAGTGGATTCCCTACGGGGGCTATCTTCTCGTGCGACAGGCAGAGGCGCACGCATGGGCGGAGGTCTGGCTCGAGGGCCGCGGCTGGGCGCGGGTCGATCCGACCGCGGTCGTCGCCCCCGAGCGGCTGCAACGCGGGATCCTCGATCTCATGCCGCAGGAGCTTTCGGTGCGCGGCAGGCTGCTGCATGCCTCGCCATGGCTCGCGCACTGGTTGCAGCGCTGGGATGCGGCCAACGCGTGGTGGACCAATTACGTCGTGAGATTCGACTACGAGACGCAGCTCAATGTGCTCGCCCGACTCGGTATCCGCTCGCCCGATGCACGCTATCTCGGCTGGGCTTTCATGCTGGCGCTCTGTGGCTGGCTCGCGCTCATTGCCTGGCACCTCGGCCGCAGCCGGCGTCCGCGGCGCGGCGATCCGCTCGCGCGCGCCTATGCGCGCTTGTGCCGCAAGCTCGCGCGCATCGTGCCGCGTGCTCCACACCAGGGACCGCTGGATTTCGCCGCCGCGCTCGGTGCGCGCCGCCCCGAGGTGCACGCGGCGGTGCTGCCGCTGCTCACGCGTTACGCGGAGCTTCGCTATGGTCCGCCGGCTGCGCACACGCGCGCCCAGGACATCCGTGCTTTTCGTGAGGCGGTGCAACGCTTATCGCTTCCGCGCGCCGTCAGGCACCGTTAGCGCTAACGCGAGATTACGACAGCTCATCAAGCCGCACACGTGAGCCGCAGCGCGTGCAGGTATTTGCTAGTCCTACGTATCGTGTAGTAGACTCACTGTACACTGTAGGTGAACAGGGAACGCCGAGCCAGTGACTCGGGTACCACGGCGCACGGGATTGTTGGTGCTACTGATTGTGGCCCTCGGTTCGATGGCGCAACTCGGCGCCCAATCGGCCGCTCCCGTCACTCTGGTCAAGGCCGGACGACTTCTGGATCCGCGCACCGGGAATGTGCTTGCGCCGGCTGCAGTTCTGATCGACGGGAACAAAATCAAGCAGGTTGGTGCGCCCGCGCAGATAAAGCCTCCGAGTGGCGCGAAGATCATTGACCTTGGCAAGGCCATCCTGCTGCCCGGGCTCATCGACAGTCACACACACCTGCTGATTGACCCGATTTACCCATCGGAAGCCGAGCGGGCGCGTCGGTACAACGGCGGCTTTGCTACGGACTTAGTGCTGGCGATCGTCGAATCGCCCAGCAAGCGCGTGCTGATGGGTGCGCAGGCCGCACGCGAGGACTTGGAGAGTGGCATAACGACGGTGCGCAACCTCGGCCATTCCGGCATTGACGGTGATACGGAACTGCGCGATGCCATCAACGCGGGACGCTTGCCTGGCCCGAGGATCCTGGCTTCAGGACGCAAACTCATCACGCGCGGTTCCTACATACAGAGTCTCAATCCCGCTTTTGCGGATGCCATCCTGCAGCAGGAGTTCTTATTGATCGAAGGCGCGGACCGCGCACGGGAGGCAGTGCGGCAGAATGAGTTTCAGGCGGTCGATGTAATCAAGGTCACAGCTGACCCAAATCTGACGGTCCCTGAGCTCACGGCTGTGGTGCAGGAGGCGCATCGAGAGCAGCTGAAAGTTGCCGTGCATGCTGTTGACAAGGTCAGCATTCAGACGGCCATTGATGCCGGCGCCGATTCCCTCGAGCACGGCAATGAGATAACCGACGAGCAGCTCAAGCAGCTGCGTGACAAGGGGATATTTTTCGATTTCACGCCCACTGCCTATGGTGACTTCTTTACCAGGATGTTCGAAGGAACCATCGCGATGTCGCTAATTCTGCGACCCGAGCGTCTCGGGGCCGATGAGCGTACCCGGAAGCGGTACAAGGAAATGATTCGGGTTTTGCAGTCGCAGGCCGAGTTCAAGGATGTGTCCGACGAGCGCGAGGACCGGAAATACGCCAGCTTGGTGCAGCACGTCCTCAAGTCGGGAGTAAAGTTCGCCGCTGGTTCTGACGTGGGCTGGTACTTCCCCGGGAAAACGCGTGGGCAAGCCTCGGTGTCGAGATTTCCCACCTTGCATCAGGCTGGAATGCCTGCGCTCGACGTTATTCGCGCCATCACGACGAACGCTGCGGAAATGTTGGGTTGGCAGGATCGCATCGGTGCGATCGAGTCGGGCAAGTTTGCCGATCTTATCGCGGTCGCCGGCGATCCCATCGCCGACATCACCGAGCTTGAGAGAGTTCGGTTCGTGATGAAGGGTGGGCAAGTCGTTCGGAATGACCTTGCTCCACGTTGACACGCGCCGCTCGCGACCAACTTTGGGAGGCCCCCGCCCGGGACCGCAGACCCAATAAGTCACTCGCGGATTCGGAGCCGATGTTCGCGTGTGTCGCTATACGCTCACCTGGCCGCGATCCGCTCGCGCGGTGCTGCACTGTTTTCGCGTTACGCCGAGCTTCGCTACGGTCCCCGTCGCCAAACGCGGCACAGCACACGCGCGCGTTCAGTGCCGCAGTGCGACGCCGGTCACTATTGCGCGGTTAAACACGATTGGGAAATGTTAAGTCGCGGGCCACCCGCGGCTGAGATGTAGATGCATTGCCCGTTCCGGGCATGCCACCGTTCGTCGCCGACGAAAGCGATTCTAACCCGTCGACTGCTCCACAGAACGATGGCCGCAATTCCAGCGATATTGCGGCACCGGCAACAGACAAGGAAGACGCTATGGACCGTTCAGGTCCTCAAATTGGGATCGATGCTCGTGGCCGTGGGGGCGGATTCACGCTCATCGAACTCATGATCACGGTCGCCATCGTAGCGATCCTGGCCGCCATCGCCTTCCCTTCCTACGCCGTGTTCATGAAGAGATCACGCCGCGGAGATACGGAGTCGGCCATGATGGACATCGCGCAGCGGGAGCAGCAGTACCTGCTCGACACGCGCACCTACGCGCCGAATGTCGCCGCGCTTAACACCACGGTCCCGGCGGACGTGACCGCCTACTACACCATCCAGATTTGTCAGACGGCCGCACCGTGTGCCGCGCCCGGGGGTGCGCCACCGACCTTCGTCGTCATTGCTACTCCCATCGCCGGCTCGGCTCAGGCGGGCGATCCTACGCTGACGCTTGACAACACCGGGGTTAAATCCCCCGCGAACGTATGGTGAGTACCCGGAAACCTCTCATGCGAGACAACAGCCATAACCTTCACGCACCTGCGGCGTCCATACGCCGGCGCCAACGCGGCTTCAGCCTCACGGAGATGATCGTCGCGGTGAGTGTCGCCGCCATCCTCACCACCGTCGCGGTGCCCGCCTTCAACGGCATGATTGCCAACCAGCGCGCCAAGACCTTCGCTTCGGCGCTGTACGCGACCCTCAGCAAGACCCGCTCCGAGGCGCTGACCCTCAATGGCAATGTCACCCTGCAGCCCAAAGCGGGTGGATGGGGGACGGGCTGGCAGATGCTTGATCCCAATAACAACGTGCTCGATGACTACACCACAGCATCGAACATCACCATTGCAGGGCCGGCTGCGGTCACTTACCGCTCCTCCGGGCGCCTGCCGGTCGGCGCTGCGCCGATGTTTCAGATCTCGACGACGAGCGGTAGCACGGTGATTCACCAGTGCGTGTCCGTCGACCTGGGCGGACGTCCCTACATGTCCGCGACGCCGACATGCTAAGCGCACACATACGCTCGGCCGCACGGGGCACCTCGATGGTCGAGGTGCTGGTGACACTCACCATCCTCGCCTTCGGCCTGCTCGGGGTCGCGGGCCTGCAGACCAAGGTTGGAACGGCGGAAATGGAGTCATATCAGCGCGCCCAGGCACTGCTCGCGCTCTCGCAAATGACCGAGCGCATGAGTGCCAACAGCGCGCAGGCGGTGACTTACGTTTCCAATAACGTCGTCGGTACCGGTGACGCGCAGCCGGCCGACTGCAGCGGCATCGCGCCGGGCACGAATCGCGATCTGTGCGAATGGAGCAATAGCCTCAAGGGTACGACCGAGAACTCCGGCGCAGGTGCCAGCACCGGTGGCCTCACCGGCGGACGCGGCTGCATCACCCAGGTGCAGGCGCCGAATCCAGCGCTCGGCGTGTGCTCCGCAGGCATCTACCAGGTGTCGGTCGCATGGCAGGGCTTGGCGCCGACCGCCACTCCGGTGCTTGCCTGCGCGGCGGGACTGTACGGCGCCAACGACGCTTATCGCCGCGTCATCGCCGCGACCGTCTACGTCCCGACGACCTCCTGCTTCTGAGCGCTGCCATGCGATCCGCTCGCCAAAGCCAACATCAGTACTCCCTGCGCGGCTACACGCTCGTCGAGCTGATGGTCTCGATCACCATTGGTCTCATGGTTCTGGCGGCCCTGGTGACGCTCTTTGCCGGCAACAGCCGCCAACGCGCGGAGGTGGAACGCGCCAACGAGCAGACGGACAACGGCCGCTACGCGCTGCAGCTTCTGAGCGAGGACCTGCGCGATGCCGGCTATCTCGCGTCCTTCAATCCGGGCACCGTCACCGGACCCAATCCGCAGCTCGCAATCCCCGTCACGCTGCCCGACCCCTGCGCAACCGGCCTGGCGACGCTCAACAGCGCCATCGCCCTCGCCGTCCAGGGCTACGACAATGGCGCGAACGCGCCGGGCTGCCTGAACGATCTGCGCTTAGGGACCGACATCCTGGTCGTGCGGCGCGCCAGCACGTGCGCTGTGGGGACCCTCGGCTGCGACCCGCAGGTGCCGGGCGATGTCTACCTGCAGGCTTCGGGCTGCACGGCCGAGTTCAGCGCCGGCACCTACTACGCGCTCGACACCAGTCTCCTCAATCTCCAGCTCCATCAGAAGGATTGCGTGACGCTGGCACTGCTCTACAAGTACCGCACGCACATCTACTTCATCGCCAACAACGACAAGCCCGGCGATGGGATACCGACCCTCATGCGCGCCGAGCTTGGCGTCACCGGCGGCGCGCTGACGTTCAACACCGTGCCGCTCGTCGAAGGGGTCGAGAACCTGCAGCTCGAGTATGGGCTCGACACCAACGCCCCGACGACCGGGTCCCCGGCGCTCTATGTGGCCAACCCCAGCACCTACAACGGCTGCGCGCCCGCGGTGTGCGTGAGCAACTGGCGCAATACGGTCGCGGTGCAGATCAACCTGCTCGCCCGCAACCAAACCGTTACGCAGGGTTACACCGACGCAAAGACCTACAACCTCGGGCTCACCGCGGCGGGAGTCGCCAACGTGGTGGGTCCTTTCAACGACGGCTTCAAGCGTCACCTCTACGCGACGGTGGCACGGCTCTACAACCCAGCAGGCAGGAACTCGCCATGATCCGCATCGCCCACCGCCAGCGCGGTGCCACCTTGGTCGTCAGTCTCATCATGTTGCTGCTCGTCACGCTGCTGGCTATGAGCTCGTTCGTGCTCGGCAAGGGAAACCTGCAGATTGTCGGCAACATGCAGCAGCGCACCCAGGCCTTCGGGGCCGCGCAGGGCGCGGTGGCAGCGGTCATCAGCAGCACCAAGTTCACCGCCACTCCGGGCGATGCCATCCCCGCGAATGGCGTGCCCGCCTATTGCGCAGGGGGTGCCAACACCACTTGCGCGCAGATCAACGGCGATAACAATCCCGACATCAACGTTACCGTCACTCCGACCTGCGACTCGATCCAGCCGATACTGGTGACGCAGCTCGACTACTCCAATCCGAACGACGCCGGATGCCTGATCGGCGCGGCACAGAATTTCGGGGTGGCCGGCGCGAGCAACAACAACTCGATGTGCTCCAACAGCGTGTGGGATATCCAGGCGTCCGCGACCGATGCGATGAGCGGCGCCAATTACGTGGTCGATCAGGGCGTGGCGGTGCGGGTGCCTGCGACTGCCATCTGTCCGTGAATCTTGTTGTGTGGACTTCAGGCGAGGAAGTGTCATGAACATGCTGCGTTCCGTGAAACTGGCCGCCATGCTGTGCATCGGCTGCGCGCTCGCCCCGCCCGTGCTGGCGGA
>DATJFM010000033.1:0-29424 GCA_035495655.1 Steroidobacteraceae bacterium | reverse complement strand
GTAGGCACGCCCCTGCAGACGCTGGGCGGTGGCGCGCAATTGAAGAGCGCCTCGGCGGCCGTCAGTTGCAATGGGTCGCCGGCATTGCGGAGCTCTGAAACGACATCGGACAGACAGGTCTGAAGGGCCGATATGGTCCCTCTCCCGTGAGACTCTAGCGGCGCTTTTTCTATAACTACGTGATTTGGTTGGTCGGAGCGCCGAGATTTGAACTCGGGACCCCTTGCACCCCATGCAAGTGCGCTACCAGGCTGCGCCACGCTCCGACACTATTCTTCTTATGGGAACCTGAGCTTGCGCGGGTGGGGAGCTTCCGCGCATCGCGGCGAATCATACGCCCCTGGAAACCGGAGCGCTTGCAGCTTCAGCGCCGCAGGATCCGCATCAATTCCTCGAGCTCGACACGCAGCTGCTTGACGATCTGCTGGCTCTGCGACACATCGGTACGCGCTTCCTCGCCCGTGAGCTTGTTACGCGCCCCACCGATGGTGAACCCCTGGTCGTAGAGGAGACTGCGGATCTGGCGGATCACGATCACATCCTGTCGCTGGTAATAACGGCGATTGCCGCGACGCTTCACTGGCTTCAGCTGCGGGAACTCCTGCTCCCAATAGCGCAGTACGTGCGGCTTTACGCCACACAGCTCGCTCACTTCTCCGATCGTGAAGTAACGCTTGCCCGGAATGACCGGTAACTGCGCGTTATTCTTTGGCTCCAACATAAGCTTCGACCCGTGCCTTCAGTTTCTGCCCTGGGCGGAACGTCACCACGCGCCGTGCGCTGATCGGGATCTCCTCGCCGGTCTTTGGATTGCGACCGGGACGCTGGTTCTTGTCACGCAGATCGAAGTTGCCGAACCCCGAGAGCTTCACCTGCTCTCCGCCTGAGAGGGCCGCGCGCACTTCCTCGAAGAAGAGATCAACCAACTCGCGGGCTTCGCGCTTGTTCAAACCGAGCTGGTTGAACAGAGCTTCTGCCATCTCCGCTTTAGTCAGGGCCATTTCTTTATTCTCGAATTCTAGCGTTCAGATTCTCGCGTAGATCCGCCACCACGGAGGCCATGAGGCGCTCGACGTCGTCATCCGTTAGAGTGCGAGAAATATCCTGAAAAATCAAGCCTAAAGCGACGCTTTTTCGACCTGCTTCGAGGCCGGGGCCCCGGTACACGTCGAAAACACGGAGATCTCGCAGGAGGCGTGAAGCCGCCAAGGTTACACGCTCGGTGAGGCTACTTAAAGTGACCTCCTCGTCGATGACGACGGCAAGGTCGCGCCGTACCTGCGGGAAACGCGAAATCTCCTGATAGGTGATGCGGTCGATCGCGAGTGCTGTCTCGACGTCCAGCTCGAAAAGCACCGGCGCATATGTAAAATCCAGCGCCCTCACGAGATTGGGGTGTAATTCCCCTAGCCAACCGACTGGTTGATTGCGGCGCCGCACACGTGCTGAACGTCCGGGGTGGAGAGCGGGCAGCGCATCCGTGACGAAACTGAAAGACCCGCCGTCGCCGGTCGCGGCGAGAAGCGCCGCAACATCGCCCTTGACATCATAGAAGTCCACCTGGGCGCGCAGCTCCTTCGATGCGCCCCACTGCTCTGGAAGCCGCGACCCGAGCGCGATCCCAGAGAGTGTGTCGATCTCACGGATACCGTCAGCCTGGACCTCGAAGCGTGTGCCGTGCTCGAAGAGCCGGATGCGATCTGCCTGGCGGTGCTTATTTTCCAGGGCGGCGCGCAGCAACCCCGGCCACAAAGATATGCGCATGACCGAGAGGTCGCTTGCGATCGGGTTCGACAGCGCGACGGACGCTGCGTCCGGGAATAGCTTCATTTGCAACGCCGGATCGACGAACGCGTAGTTGATGGCCTCGGTGTAGCCACGCGCGGCCAGCGCCTCGAGCACCGCAGCTTCCGCGGGACGCTCCGCCGGAAGTTGCCGGAAATGCTGCGAGGTCATTGCGTCGGTCTCCGGAATCACTTCGAAGCCGACGATGCGTGCCAGTTCCTCGATGAGATCGGCCTCGATGCCGATGTCGAAGCGGTACGCGGGCGGGATGACCTGCCAGGCGTCTGCGCTGCTCGTTACCTTCATCGCGAGACGCTCGAGCGTCTGCACCACCAGCGAAGGAGGCAGCGCGACGCCCAGCAGCCGCTGCAGCTGCTTGGCGCGCAATCGCACAGGCGCGCGGCGTGGCAATTCGGCGCTCGCCTCGGTGACTTCGATCGGACCGGGGGTCCCACCTGCGAACGGAGTGAGCAGCGCGACCGCCCGCTCGATCGCACGGGCCTGCTGCGTAGGATCCACGCCGCGCTCGAAGCGCTGGCTGGCATCGGTGGTGAGGCCATAGCGCCGTGCGCGCCCGAGCACTGCCTCGGGGGAGAAATACGCAGACTCGAAATAGATATTGGTGGTTTCCGCGGTCACGGCGGTGCGTTCACCGCCCATGATGCCAGCGAGTCCCACGGCGCCTTCTGCATCGGCGATGAGCAGCACGTCCGGCTCAGCGGTCGCCCGCGTGCCATCGAGCAGCGTTAACGCCTCACCCGCACGCGCCGGGCGCACCGTGATGGAGCCCTTCAGCTTCGCGAGATCGTAGGCATGCATCGGCTGCCCGAGCTCGAGCATCACGTAATTGGTGATGTCGACCACTGGTGTGATGGAGCGCAACCCGGCGCGACGCAGGCGCTCGCGCATCCACAACGGTGTCGCTACGCGGTTGTCGACACCGCGCACGATGCAGCCCGCGAACCGCGGACAGCCTGCAGTGTCGGCAAGCCGCACCGGGAAGCTGCCTGTCCCTCGCCCCTTCGGTGCGGCGATCGCAGGTCCAGTCACCGGTTTGCCGGTGAGGGCTGCGACCTCGCGTGCTACCCCGAGCACCGACATCACGTCACCGCGATTTGCCGTGATGTTGAGATCGAGCACCGGCTCATCGAGCTTCAGGTACTCGCGCAGGGTCTCTCCAACCGGCGCATCGCTGGGGAGCTCGAGTATGCCGCTCGAGGCCTCCGCAAGGCCGAGCTCGCGGGCAGAAGCGAGCATGCCCCGGGATTCGACCCCACGCAGCTTCGCTGCGTCGATCGTCATCCCACCCGGCAGGCGTGCACCGACCGTCGCGAGTGCGCTCTTGAGTCCCGCCCGCGCGTTGCTCGCGCCGCACACGATCTGCAGTGGCGTGCCTGATCCGACCGACACGCTACAGACTTGCAGCTTGTCGGCGCGCGGGTGTGGTTCCGCCGCGAGAATCTCCGCGACTATGACGCCATTAAAAAGCGGCGCCGCAGGCTCGAGCGATTCGAGCTCGAAGCCGGACATGGTGAGCCGGCCGCCGAGCTCGCGAGCATCCCAAGGGATCTCCGTCCACTCGGCGAGCCAGGTGTACGGAACTCTCATGCGGGGAATGTCCCGAACTGCTTGAGGAAGCGCAGGTCGTTCTCGAAAAACAGCCGCAGGTCGCTCACCCCGTACCGCAGCATCGCCAGGCGATCGATGCCGGCGCCGAAGGCGTAGCCCGTGTAGCGCTCGGCATCAACGCCGCTCGCCTTGAGCACATTCGGATGCACCATGCCGCAGCCCGAGATTTCGAGCCAGCCGGTCTGCTTGCACACCCGGCAGCCCTTGCCATCACAGAACACGCACGACATGTCGACTTCGGCCGAGGGCTCGGTGAAAGGAAAGAACGAGGGGCGCAGGCGCATGGCGAGTGGACGCTCGAAGAAGGCCTGCAGAAACCCGTGCAGCACCGCCTTCATGTTGGCGAAGCTGATGTTCTCATCGACCACGAGCCCCTCGAGTTGGTGGAACATGGGCGAGTGCGTCATATCCGAGTCGCAGCGATACACGCGCCCCGGCGCGATGATGGCAAGCGGCGCACCGCGTGCCTGAAGTGCACGGATCTGGACCGGAGAAGTGTGCGTGCGCAGCAGGCGCCCGTCGGGAAAATAGAAGGTATCGTGCATCGCCCGCGCCGGGTGATTCGGCGGGATGTTGAGTGCTTCGAAATTGTGGAAGTCGTCCTCGATCTCCGGACCCGAGGCCACCTCGAAGCCCGCACGCTGGAAGAGCGTCTCGATCCGCAGCCGCGCCTGCGTCACCGGGTGCAGCGCGCCCGGCTCCTCGCCGCGCCCTGGAAGAGTGACATCGATGCGCCCGGCGGTGAGCTCACGTTCGATGCGCGCGCGCTCGAGCGCGGCCCGGCGCGCCTCGATGGCGGACTGCAGCTCCTCTTTCGCTTCGTTGATGCGCACACCCGCTGCCGGGCGTTCGGCAGCGGGCAGCGAGCCGAGCGCCTTCAGCTGCTCGGTGAGTGCGCCTTTTTTTCCCAGCCAACGCACACGCGCGTCATCGAGCGCAGCCAGGTCGCCGCATGCGGCGACTTCGGCGAGCGCCTCCTGCGCCAGGGCGGTCAGGTCGGCCAAGAGCGGCCTGCCGTCAGCTCATACCGAGGGCAGTCTTTGCCTGCTGGGCAAGCGCTCCAAATGCCGCCGTGTCGTGCACCGCGATATCGGCGAGCACTTTGCGGTCGATCTCCACGCCGGCTTTACTCAGCCCATTGATGATGCGGCTGTAGGACAGCCCGTAAATGCGCGCCGCCGCGTTGATGCGCGTGATCCAAAGGGCGCGGAATTCACGCTTCTTCTGCCTGCGATCACGGTAGGCGTACTGCCCTGCCTTGATGACGGCCTGCTTGGCGGCGCGGTACACCTTGCGCCGAGCGTTGTAGTAGCCCTTCGCCTTGCCAAGAACTTTCTTGTGACGACGCCCGGCCGTCACGCCACGCTTCACTCGTGCCATGGATCTGCTCGCTTAACGGTGATAGGGAAGAAGCTGCTCGACGCGGCCCACATCGGTCTGGTCCACGAGACTCGAGCCGCCGGAGCGTGCCTGGCGTTTGAGCTTACGGTCCTTGTGACCGAGATTGTGACGGCGGTTCGCCGAGTACCGCTTGAAGCCCTTCGCCGTCTTGCGAAAACGCTTGGCTGCGGCCCGGTTGGTTTTCAACTTGGGCATCGTTCAACTCCTCATTGTGTAGCCCCGTTCGCAAGGCGCTCGCGCACCCGCTACGGGCGAACACTCCGCCAGCTCGAGGGCTGCGCGGAGCGTTACTTCTTTTTCGGTGCAAATACCATGATCATCTGCTTCCCCTCCATGAGCGGATTCTGCTCGACCACCGCATGGGGAGCGAGGTCGGTGGAAACCCGATCGAGAAGCTTGCGACCGATGTCCTGGTGCACCATCTCGCGGCCACGGAACCTCAGGGTTACCTTGGCCTTATCACCTTCGTGAAGGAAGCGGGTGAGATTACGCAGCTTGATCTGGTAATCCGACTCGCCCGTGCCGGGGCGAAACTTCACTTCCTTGACCTGAATCTGCTTCTGCTTGCGCTTGGCGGAGTGAGCCTTCTTGTTCTGCTCGAACAGGAACTTGCCGTAGTCCATGATGCGCACGACCGGCGGCTCGGCGGTCGGCGATACCTCGACAAGATCCAGTTCGGCAGCGGACGCCATCTGCAGGGCGTCGTAGCGGGACATCACTCCGGCCTGCGACCCATCGGCCGCGATCACACGCAGTTGCGGCGCGCTGATCTCTTCGTTGCGCCGCACCCGCTTTGTTGCACTAGCGATTCGTCAACCCTCCAACGTCTTACGCCCTCGGCTTTCGAGCTCGACACGGAGCCGTTCAGCGAACGTTTCCGGGACCATCGAGCCCAGGTCCTTGCCGCTTCGCGTGCGTACTGAAAGTGTGTTTGCGGCCACTTCCTTGTCGCCCGCCACCAATAGATACGGAACACGCCGCAGCGTGTGCTCGCGAATCTTAAAGCCGACCTTCTCATTGCGCAAGTCGGACTCGACTCGAAATCCCTGATTTTTCAGGGTTTCCGTAACTTGAAGTACATATTGTGTCTGGCGGTCGGTGATGCTCATGACCACGCCCTGCACGGGCGACAGCCACGCGGGAAGCCTGCCGGCATGGTGCTCGAGAAGAATCGCGAAGAAACGTTCGAGTGAGCCGAACATCGCGCGGTGCAGCATGACGGGTATCCGCTTGGCGCTGTGCTCATCGATATAGTAGGCCCCGAGCCGCTCGGGCATGTTGAGGTCTACCTGCAGGGTGCCGCACTGCCAGTCACGGCCGATCGCATCGCGCAGGACGAATTCCAGCTTGGGCCCGTAAAAGGCGCCCTCCCCTTTGTTCAGGGTGGTCTCAATACCAGCCGCGGCCGAAGCCGCCTGCAGTGCCGCCTCCGCGCGGTCCCAGATCGCGTCATCGCCGACGCGCTTCGCCGGCCGATCGGCGTACTTGATCGTCACCTCCTCGAAGCCGAAATCGCGATAGATATCGAGGATCAACCGCGTAATGGCGACCGACTCGGAAGTGATCTGATCCTCCGTGACGAAGCAGTGGCCATCGTCCTGCGTGAAGGCGCGCACGCGCATGAGTCCATGCAGCGCCCCCGAGGGCTCAAAGCGGTGCACCTTGCCGAACTCGGCGAACCGCACCGGGAGCTCGCGATAGCTGCGCAGCCCGTGCTTGAAGATCTGCACGTGCCCGGGGCAGTTCATGGGCTTGATGGCGTACAGCCGCTCGTCGGGAGTCTTGGTGAGATACATGCTCTCACCGAATTTCTCGAGGTGCCCGGACTGCTGCCACAGCGTGGCGTCCATGAGCTCTGGAGCATTCACCTCCTCATAGCCCGCGGCCTGCTGACGCTGGCGCATGTAAGCGATGAGCGTCTGGAACACCGTCCACCCCTTGGAGTGCCAGAACACCGCTCCGGGAGCCTCTTCCTGTAGATGAAAGAGATCGAGCTCCTTGCCGATTCGGCGGTGGTCGCGCTTCTCCGCCTCTTCCAGTCGATGTAGGTAGGCCTCGAGCTGCTTCTTGTCCGGCCAGGCGGTGCCGTAGATCCGTTGCAGCATCTCGTTGCGTGAATCCCCCCGCCAGTAGGCGCCGGCGACCTTGGTGAGCTTGAACGCCTTGAGCTTGCCGGTGGAGGGCACATGCGGGCCGCGGCACAGGTCAACCCAATTGCCCTGCCCGTAGAGGCTGATCTCTTCCTTATCAGGTATGCCGGCGATGATCTCCGCCTTGTAGATCTCGCCCAGGCCGCGGAAGAACTTCACCGCCTCATCGCGCGGCATCACACGCCGGCTCACGGTCTGGTCCGCTAGCGCCAGCTCGCTCATCTTCGCTTCGATCGCAGCGAGATCTTCGGGCGTGAAGGGCCGCTTGAAGGCGAAGTCGTAATAGAACCCATCCTCGATGACCGGTCCGATGGTCACCTGCGCTTCCGGAAAGAGCTCCTTCACGGCTTGAGCGAGCAGGTGCGCGGTCGAATGGCGAATGATCTCGAGCCCGTCGGCGTCCTTATCGGTGACGATGGTGAGGTTCGCATCGCTCGCAATCACATGCGAGGTATCGACGAGCTTGCCATCGAGTCGGCCTGCGAGCGCGGCCTTGCGCAATCCTGCGCCAATGCTGCCCGCCACCTCATCCACCGTGACCGGCTGATCGAAGTGACGCTGGCTGCCATCGGGCAAGGTGATGACCGGCATGGATGCGAGTTTCAATGTCTGAGCGGCTTACAAAAACAACCGCAGCATCTTCGGCTGCGGTCGCAAAAAAGGGCGCTCGGGTGCGTTCGTGTGACCGCGAGCGCCCTCTTCGTCAACTGGTAGGCGCGAGTGGGATCGAACCACCGACCACCACCATGTCAAGGTGATGCTCTACCACTGAGCTACGCGCCTGTGCCCTTCGAGTGCAACGAGGGCCGCGAACGATACAAGAGTGACGCGCACGGCGCAAGCTAATGCCTGATTTTCCAAGGAGTTAGGAGCCAGTCGCCGAGCTGGGAAATCCGAGCTCGAGTTGCTTGAGACGCTCGATCTCATCACGTAACGCAGCGGCTTCCTCGAACTCGAGATTGCGCGCGCGGCGGAACATCTCAGCCTCGAGCTTTTTGATTTGCCTGAGGAGCGCCTCGGGCTTGAGCTCCTCGGGGCTCAAAGGCTTCTCGCCCCGGCGGCGCGGCAGGGTGAGGACTCCAGCTTCCGGCCGCGCGCCCTCCATGATCTCCAGCACGGCCTTCTCGATGCCGCGCGGAGTGATGCCATGTGCGGTGTTGTAGTCGAGCTGCTTCTTGCGCCGGCGATTCGTCTCATCGATGGCGCGCCGCATGGAGCCGGTCATGCGGTCGGCGTAGAAGATAGCCCGCCCGTGAATGTTACGTGCCGCGCGCCCGATGGTCTGAATCAGAGAATTGTCCGAGCGCAGAAATCCTTCCTTGTCGGCATCGAGAACCGCGACCAGCGAGACCTCCGGCATGTCGAGCCCTTCACGCAGCAGATTGATCCCGACCAGCACATCAAACTTGCCGAGGCGCAGGTCGCGGATGATCTCGGTGCGCTCGACGGTCTCGATGTCGGCATGCAGGTAGCGCACGCGCACATCGTGCTCGCTCAAGTAGTCGGTCAAATCTTCCGCCATGCGTTTGGTGAGCGTCGTAATGAGTACCCGCTCGCCGCGCGCGGCGGTCTTGCGGATCTCGGAAAGCGCATCGTCCACCTGCGTGCCGACTGGCCGCACCTCGACCTGCGGATCCACGAGCCCGGTTGGACGCACCACCTGCTCCACCACCTGAGCGGAATGCTTGGCCTCGTAATCCCCGGGGGTCGCCGAGACGAAGATCATCTGTGGGGCAAGCTGCTCCCACTCCTCGAATTTCAACGGGCGGTTGTCGAGCGCGGATGGAAGGCGGAAACCGTACTCGACCAGCACCTCCTTGCGGGAGCGGTCGCCGCGATACATGGCGCCGAGCTGCGGGATGGTCTGGTGGCTCTCATCGACGATCAGTAGCGCATTGTCGGGCAGGTAGTCGAAGAGGCACGGCGGAGGCTCACCTGGCGCACGGCCGGAGAGATAGCGCGAATAGTTCTCTATGCCGGCGCAGTAGCCCACCTCCTTGATCATTTCCATGTCGAACCGGGTGCGCTGCTCGAGACGCTGCGCTTCGACCAGACGTCCGGCGTCGCGCAACTCCTTGAGGCGCACGCGCAGATCCTCACGAATGTAATCGACCGCGCCGATCAGCCGCTCGCGTGGTGTCACGTAGTGCGTGCCGGGATAGATGGTGAAGCGCGGCACTTTGCGCGAGATGGATCCGGTCAGCGGGTCGAAGAGCGTGATGGAGTCGACCGTGTCATCGAACAGCTCGACCCGGACGGCTTCGCGCTCGGACTCGGCCGGAAAGATATCGATGACGTCGCCGCGCACCCGGTAGTTGCCCTGGGTGAGATCGAGCTCGTTGCGTGTGTATTGCATTTCCGCGAGCCGTCGCAACAGCGCGCGCTGGTCTAGCCGATCGCCGCGCTTCAGGTGCAGCACCATCGCTAGGTAGGCCTCCGGGTCGCCGAGGCCGTAGATCGAAGACACCGTAGCGACGATGATCGAGTCGCGACGCTCGAGCAGCGCCTTGGTCGCCGAAAGGCGCATCTGCTCGATGTGCTCGTTCCTGGAGGCGTCCTTCTCGATGTAGGTGTCGGATGAAGGGACGTAGGCTTCGGGCTGGTAGTAGTCGTAGTACGAGACGAAATACTCCACCGCGTTGTGCGGGAAGAACTCGCGGAATTCTCCGTACAGCTGCGCTGCCAGAGTCTTGTTGTGTGCGAGAACCATCGTGGGACGCTGGATCCGCTCGATCACCGCTGCCGCACTGAAGGTCTTTCCCGATCCGGTCACCCCGAGGAGCGTTTGGTGCGCGAGTCCCTCGTTTATCCCCTCGACGAGCTGCTCGATAGCCTGTGGCTGATCGCCGGCGGGCGCGAAACTCGCCTCGAGCTTGAAGGGTCGCTTGTCCTGTTCCATGCCAAAGCGCTGCTGTCGGGGTTCATGAGGCCGTTCCTGATGGTCCGACCTGCCACAATCCCTTAATATAGCGGCGCCGCCGAAACACAAGCGAACTGCAGGAAAATCAGTGACTCTGCCCCTCTCGCGTCGCGTCCAGCGCGTCAAGCCCTCCCCGACCCTCGCCGTCACCGCTCGCGCGGCACGCCTGCGGGCGCAAGGCAAGGACATCATTGGTCTGGGTGCGGGGGAGCCGGACTTCGATACCCCTGAGCACATCGCGCGGGCGGGAATCGACGCAATTCGCGCCGGTTTCACGCGCTACACGCAGGTCGATGGGATCGATGAGCTCAAGGACGCGATCATTGCCAAGTTCGACCGCGACAATGGCCTCAGCTACGAGCGCGCGCAGATCCTCGTCTCCTCCGGCGCCAAGCAGACGATCTACAACCTCTGCATGGCGGTGCTCGATCCGGGCGATGAAGCGGTGATTCCCGCACCTTACTGGGTGTCGTACCCGGATATGGTGCTGCTCGCGGATGGGCTTCCGGTGATGCCCTTCGCCGGCATGGCGCAGGCTTACAAGATCACACCACGCCAGCTTGCTGCGGCGATCACCCCGAAGACGCGCCTGGTGCTGCTGAACAGTCCGTGCAATCCGACCGGCGCCGCCTACACGCGCGCCGAGCTGCGCGCACTCGGGGAAGTGCTGATCGAGCATCCGCGTATCGTCATCGGCACGGACGATATGTACGAGAAGATCTATTGGGGAGCGCAACCCTTCTGCAGTCTGCTGACCGCGGTACCGGAGCTGTACTCGCGCACGGTCACCATCAACGGCGTGTCCAAGGCGTACGCCATGACCGGCTGGCGCATCGGCTATTGTGGAGGACCGAAAGAGCTCATTTCCGCCATGGCTACCATCCAGGGCCAGTCGACCACCAATGCTTCGAGCATCTCGCAGAAGGCGGCGGCGGCAGCGCTCACCGGCGATCAGAGCTGTGTCGCGAAAATGAACGAGGCATTCAAGGAGCGTCGTGACTTCGTGGTACGGGCGCTCAATGCGCTTGCTGGGGTCAGCTGCCTGCCCGGCGACGGAACCTTCTACGCGTTCGCCGACGTCTCGCGTGCCCTCGCTGCTCTCGGCTGTCGCGACGATGGTGAGTTCGCAGAGATGCTGCTGAACGAAGCAGGGGTCGCTGTGGTGCCCGGGTCGGGATTCGGTGCGCCGGGACATGTGCGCCTCTCCTTCGCCTGCAGCCTGCAGACGCTCGAGAAGGCGGTTGATCGTATGGCGCGCGTGCTGACGGCGCGTGTCGTGGCTGCCTGAGATAATAGCCACGCACCATTTCCGTATGTGCCTTGCCGCGTGGCAAGCCAGTCACGCCGATGATCTGGTCGCTTCTCGCCGATACCCTCGTCATTCTGCATTTCGGCTTCACGACCTTCGTCGTTTTCGGCGGCTTTCTCACCTGGCGCTGGCCCCGGCTTGCTCTCGTGCACCTTCCGGCGCTCGCCTGGGGATGCTGGGTGGAGGTGTCCCACAGCATTTGTCCGCTCACGCCGCTCGAGAACCACTTCCGTCACCTCGGCGGTGAAGCGGGATACAGCGGAGGCTTTCTCGCTCACTATCTGCATGGCGTGCTCTATCCCGTGGGACTCACCGCGCACCTGCAGTGGGTGCTCGCCGCCGCCCTCATCGCGGTGAATGTCATTGCGTATTGGGGATTTCCCGCACGGTGGCGGTCGGCCCGGACTTGATGCGTCTCAGGTACGCCGGCGCTTCAGGTGACCCGCACATCGAGCTAGACTTTCCACCGTTGGCTGCGAGTTCACGCTGACCTTTGGGGGTCCGACAAGATGAACCGCGTAATGCCGCCTCTCACCAGCACGATGCCCGCGCAGCAGCAGGCGTCCCGGGGCGTGCTACGCCGCATCCTCCTGCACTGCGTGCTGCTACTACTCGCGGCTGCAGCGTTTGTGGCGTACCAGCATTTCAAGCTTACCGGGCAGTCAACAGCGGCGCTCGTAAGCCTCGTCGCTGCGGGCATTCTGGCTCTCGCTCCAGTGCGGGCAGTGCTCGGCGAGATGTTCGCCATCGAGGGCAAAATATTGCACGTGCTGCACGGCCTAGGCGGCCTCGCGTTCGTTGGGCTTGCAGCGGGCGGCATCATCTCCGGACAGTCGCTGTTGAATCGGGCTGCCATGGCGCCGTTTGCGATCATGGGTGCCGCACAGGCCATCATGCATCAGAACCATCCGCGAAATGCGCAGCAGGCCGAGGCATTACGACGCTTCGCGACGAGCCTGCCGGAAGTCTCCGAGTTCACCCGCTCCGGCAATCTCACATCGCCCGAGAACCTAACGCGTGCCGTGCGTGTGCTCAATGACCTCATCTCGAAGGCGGAGGCGCTGGGTGAAACCGAGCTGCAGGCCGATCCGAATTTCCAGAGCGCGTGGGCGCGGGCGACGACACGCACCGGCCTCACCTTAGGACTCGATTCGATCGATCAAGCGATCAACCGGCTCGCTGCGAATCCCGCCGCCGCGCCCGCCGTGCCAGAGCTGAGGCGGCGACTGGCGAAGGCGCGCAGTCTCGCCAAGGCCGCGACTCATCACTGATGGAGCCGCCGCCCGGGCTTCCTGCCTTGACTCCCCGGAGGCCCTTGCCGGAGAATCCGCGCCCTTCGAGCGTCCCGCCAGGTCCCCGGTAGCTCAGCGGTAGAGCAGACGACTGTTAATCGTCTGGTCGTTGGTTCGATTCCAACCCGGGGAGCCATGAAAACAATAACTTAGCTCCTCTTATTGAGATTCTACTGAGCCCATGTTCAACCGCTCTCGTGCTTCTATCTCCAGCTTCAGCGAGAGCTACCGAGGGCAGGATATACGCGCAGCACGATGCACGCGCGAGAGTTGGGCTTAACTGAACTTGGCGCTATCGTACGGTTGACGTGTGCTGGCAGCGGATCCTCCGCAATTCAAGCCGGACGTGGTCGTGATAAAGAAGCAACAAATCAGGGTGACGGCCGGAGTGAACCGTCCACGCCAACGCGTTGTCGAGGCTGGACGCACCGCATCGATCGCTTTGGCACTGTGGGCCTGCCTGTTTAGTGGCAGGCCCGCGCAGCCTCAATTCAACGGCGTCGTGTCGTTTGCGGAGAGCGGCACGTTCTCCATCGTGCGGCGTGACACGTTGATGACCGGCTCCAAGGGGGTCGCCCTGCTTGCCGGAGACATCGTCGAAACCGCACCCAATGCGTTCTTGGTGATTCAGGAGCCCGGCGGAGATCTGGTCGGGATCGGTCCGTCGACCGGCGTCTACATCGTCGAGCGGGAGGAAGTACCAACGCTGTTTGTCCTCAAGGGTTGGGTGAAGGTGGACGCCAAGTCCGGGCCCCTACGGCTCGCAGGGCTCCGCCTCGGAATACAGGGCCACCAGGCGGTGATGCTGCTGCATGCCGATGAGCGCGCCGACGAAGTTTTTGATGAACAGGGCTCCGCCACGCTTTTGCCGGCCGGCGATGATGCGCGACCGGTCGGCAAGGAGACCGGACCGAACCGATTCTTTCTCCGCGGTGAGCAACTCGAGGTGGTCTCGCAGGCGTCGCCATCGGCTGACTTCGTCGCGAACATGCCGGCTCCGTTCCGCGACCCCTTACCCGCGTACGCGAAGCTCCCCGAGCTCGTGCAACCGCGCGTGCTTCGCGCTGTCAACTATCCCGATATCAAAGACTGGCTGACCATACCGCGTCAGTGGCGCGGCGGCTTTGTCGGGCGTTTCCGGGGTCGCCTGAGGGACCCGGCTTTTTTTGCGGCCATGGATGCGCAACAGTCTCTGTTGCCCGAATGGAAGCACGTCCTGCATCCGCCGCCGGAGCTCGACTCGAGCCGCCTCTCGGAGGAGTCGCAAGCCACAGGCAAGTCGGATCCGCAGAAACTCCTACCCCAATAAGGCGATGAATTCAGATGAGACTCCTTCTCAAGATCAATGCCGTTCTGATAATCGTGTCCTTCATAGGCGTGGCGCTGAGCTACCGAGTCGCTGATCGGCTGCTACAGGACAATGCACGCAGTGAGGTCCAGGGCAACGCGCGGCTGCTGGTGGAGTCGGCATTGGCGGTGCGCACCTACACCAACAGGCAGATCAATCCGCTGCTGAAGACTCAGTCGCATTACGGGTTCCTGCCGCAGCGGGTCGCCGCCTATTCGGCCAAGCAATACTTCAACAATCTCCGTCAGCAGTTTCCCGACTACACCTACCGGGAAGCCACGCTCAACCCAACCAACCTGGCTGACCGCGCCGAGGACTGGGAAGCGGAAGTGGTGCGTCACTTCCGCGACAACCCCGATGTCAAGGAGCTGATCGGCGAACGCGACACGGCAGTCGGCAGGACTCTCTATCTCGCACGACCGATACGCATTGCCGATGAAGCCTGCCTCGAATGCCATAGCAGCGTCGCCGTTGCACCGCAGAGCATGCTCGACAAGTACGGCACAGCGAACGGGTTCGGCTGGCAGCTCAAAGATGTCGTCGGAGCACAGATCGTCAGCGTGCCCTACGCCGTACCGGTGCAGCGCGCGAACGCCGCGCTCAATAGTTTCGCGCGTGTTCTGGCGGGACTTTTTGTGTTTCTCTTTGTGATCGGCAATATCCTGATGACCACTCTGGTCGTGCGACCGGTGGTCAAGCTGTCCGCCATCGCCGATCAGGTCAGTAAGGGAAACATGGATGCGCCGGAGTTTCCGGTCAAGGGGGGCGATGAGATCGCCGAGCTCGGATTGTCCTTTAACCGCATGCGCATCAGCCTGCGGAAGGCCATCCTGGCCTTGCGCGAGGTGCCCTAGTCAGGCGGAGCGCAGCCACCGGCAGCTGGTGAGGAACTTGCGCCGGTCGGTCTCGGACTCGATCTGTCGAGCAAGCGTATCGAGCAACGCGTCGACGCTTGAAGCGGCAGCCGCAGCGCGGTGTACCGCAATCTGCGCGAACGGCCCGATGTAGACCGCCAGGTCAGACTCCAGGCGGCGGAGTTTCGCCGCCTCGACCACCACGCGTGGATTTATCTGGCCGGCCCTGGGGTCGGGGCGCGGCGCAGATACCTCCTGCCGTCGGGGAGGATTGGTCGGCGTGGCCAGCAAGGTGTTCAGGCAGACGACCAATTTCGCGTAGTGAGGCTCGAGCGGCGGAGGAAAGGCATCGAGCCATTGATGGCCGGCCAGGAAGTACTCGAGACTGGCTGCGGGCGTGATGTCCTCGATTCGAAATGGTACGACGCGGACTCCCCGGTCCACGGCGAGCATCACCTCCCGGCGCACCTGCGGTGAGCTGTTTGCGCTGGTCGAGAAAATCAGCACCATCACTTTGGCCAGCGTGATGGCGTTGACAATCTCCGCCGCCCATTCCATACCCCCCTGCACGTCGCGTGGCGCAATCCAGCACTCAATGCCGCGGGACTCGGTGTATTCCACGAGCTCATAGGCCGAGTCCCGATCGGTTTTTGCGCAGTAGCTGACGAAGATGTCGCCGCGTGCCATTACTCAGATCCCGGCGACGCAGGTTGAACTGGGGAACACGAACTGAGTGTAACAAAGTGGCGAACGGGCGCTCCTCAGCGCAACCGCGAGCGTTGCCGTGTGTGGTTGCGGCGCAGCAAAGCGTCGTTTGGATTTGCCGCAAAAGGGCGATGGTGAGAACCTTCAGCAGAACTGATTTGAGCCGCGGCACCGAGCACCAATGAACAAGCCGCGGGCCGCACCCTACATTTGGCCTCGAGCTACCAACTGTGTCGCGCCCCAAGGTAGTCATCAGCTACACCCACCCGGACTGGGAGCTGGCGCGCGAGCTCGTGGCGCACGTAGAGGCCCATGGGATTGCGTGCTGGATAGCGGGGCGAGATGTTCCGCTCGGGGCCGACCGGGCGACGGAGATCGTTAACGCCATCGCCGCCGCTCGTGTGATGGTATTGGTGTTCTCCGCGAGCGCCAATTCATCGAGCGATGTGCATCGGGAAGTGGAGCGTGCCTCCGACCGGGGGGTATCCCTGCTCCCGTTTCGAATAGCCGACGTCGTGCCCTCATCGAGTCTCGAGTACTTTCTGAGCGGTCAGAAATTTTTCGACGCCTATCCGCCTCCCCATGCTCCGCATTACGCAAGACTGTGCGCCTGCCTGCACACGATCCTGGCGAACTCGCCCGATGCTACGCAGCATACTGATGCGACACTAACGCCGGTCCCCGCGCGTGCCGCGAGCGGCGGGCGTCTTCTGAACGTTGCGGCGGCCAGTCTTCGCCGCCTCGAATCCGAGCTTGCAACTTACATCGGCCCGTTCGCAGAGTATGCCGTCAGGCATGCTGCCCACGCGGCATCCAACATCGGCGCGCTGCTTGATGAGCTGGGCAAACACATCGATTCCGACACGGAGCGGCAGCAGTTCCTCAGCAATTCTCGGCAATGGCTGCAAGCGGCCGGCGGAGCGCCTGTCGACCCGGAAGCTCCTCATACGACCGAGGCACCTGCGGTGGATACGGAGCTTGAGCCCCCGACAGGAGGCATTGACAGACCGCCACAGACCCCGACACTCCCGGAAGTGCCGACGCAGGCTGCGGAAGCGCATGTACGACCTGCGGAAGCGCATGTACGACCTGCGGAAGCGCCGATGGCTCATTCACAGGTGCCGTCGGAAGCCACAGGTGCCGCTGCAGCATTGCCACCGGCTGTCATCGACGAGAACGTTCAGTTCACAGTCTTTCGTCCTCGGGAACTGGTGCCAGATGAATGGCAACCGCTGCTGGCGTTCACTCACCTAGCTTCAGAACGCTCAGACGTCGAGGTCAAGAGACAGGCTGAGGCTGTGTTAAGGCATGTCATCGGCCAGTATCGACAGGTGGTGCAGGACTCGCAGGACGCAGTACCGCGCGACGAGGTGCTCACGTTGGTGCCGACGGTACCAGGCGTTGAATTCGAGCCGGCCGAGCGCGACTTCCCCTGCCGTGGAACGGTGCACCTCGAAATGTTTCTGGCACGCGCACTGCCACAGCTCTCCGCGCAGACAGCGCGCGGCAAGTTGTCAGTCCACTTGGGCGCGCACGCGATCGCCGAGCTTCCGCTGACCATGATCGTGGCAGCGCCGCGTGCCACTAACGGGCCGAGAGCCCAATCCTGACTTCAAACTGTCGTCGGCGGTATAAACGAATGGCAGCTGGCTTCACGACTTCGGCGTGCAGCGCCAGGCTGGGCCCGGCGCGGGCGCTCGGCATGGAACAGAAGATCGGCTCACTCGAAGCAGGCAAGAGGGCTGACATCATCCTCGTGGACTGGTTCAAGCCGCACCTCGTGCCGATGAACATGCCCGTATATCGCATCGTCTATTATGCGAACGGCGAGGATGTATCGGATGTTCTGGTCGATGGCCACGTACTGATGCGCGAGCGACGGGTGCTGACGGTGAATGAGGAGAAGGTGCTCGCAGCCGCCCAGCGCGAGTCCGATCTCGCCATCCATCGCGCCGGGCTCGAGCGCTGGACGGCGATGCCCGACGGTTTCTGGGGCACGACGCACCTGCCGGACTCGAAGCCGTATTGATCGCGCGATGACGCTGGACCGTCGAAGCCTGTTGCTGAGTATGGGTGCGCTCGCGGCGCTTCGCGCAATCTCAGCGTTTCCGAAAACTGCGCACCCCGCCCAGCCGCAGGCCGCTGCAAGCACGGCAGATGCGGCCGCGAATCGGTTGCTGGCCGATGGCGCAGAGGAGTTGCTGGCTGAGTATCCCGAGAATGCAAGCATGCTCGGGCTCGACAGGGACGCGCGCGCGGCTCTCAAGTCCCGCCTGACCGACCGATCTCCGCAGGGAGTGACGAGCGCCGCGAAAGCGGCGGCCGCGCGATTGAAGAAACTCGAAGCTGTAGATCGCGGTCAGCTTGCAACAGCCACCCGACGTAACCTCGAGGTCTTTGAGATCGCCCATCGGCTGGCACTCGAGGGCTACCGATTCCCCTACGGCGATGTTGCCATTTTGAATCGGGATGTCTCGTATCGAAATAGCCCCTATGCGGTGGCCCAGAACACGGGGGCTTTTGTCGAAATCCCCGACTTCCTCGACAGCCATCACACCATCGCTACGGCGCCGGATGCGCTGGCGTATGTCGCCCGCCTGGAAGCTTATGCCGTGGCGCTCGATGGAGAGACCGCGCGACTGCGTCATGACAGTTCCGCGGGGGTGATTCTTCCCACATTCCTGCTGAACAAGACGGTACAGCAGTTGAGAGTTGCCCGCGCCAAGCCGGTGGCAGACTGGAGCATCGTCGACGGATTCATCAAGCGCACCGCGAATATCTCTCCGACGCTGGCCGGCCAGGCAAAATCAATTGCCGAGACCAAAATCGCGCCTGCGCTGGAGCGCCAGATCGCCGAGTTGACGCGCCAGCGTGCCCTGGCGGCGCCCGACGCAGGGGCATGGAAATTACCCGACGGTGAAGCCTATTACGCGTGGGCGCTGCGTGCCGGCACGACGACCGACCTAACGCCGGCGGAAGTTCACCAGCTCGGCCTCGAGCAACTGCGCATGTTGCAGGCGCGAATGGATCCACTGCTGCGAGCACAGGGACTGACGCAAGGTACAGCGGGCCAGCGCATGGCCGCTCTGGGCAAAGATCGACGCAACCTTTTCCCTAATACGGACGCTGGCCGAGAACAGATCCTGGCCTATGTCAACGCGCGCATCGCGGATATGCGCACCCGGCTGCCGCGAGCGTTTACGATGCTGGTGGCAGGCAATATCAACGTCAAACGAGTACCGCCATCCATTGAGAATGGCGCGCCGGATGGCTATGCCGGGCCCGGAACCATAGATGGCTCGCAGCCCGGTCTTTACTACATCAACCTTCGCGACACCTCGATCTGGCCTCGATATGCGCTTCCCACTTTGAGTTATCACGAAGGCATTCCGGGACATGTCTGGCAAGGCGAGTACACCTATAAGCTGCCTTTGATCCGCTCCCTGCTGCAGTTCAATGCCTATTCAGAAGGTTGGGCGTTGTATGCGGAGCAACTCGGTGACGAGCTTGGTGCTTATGACAGGGATCCGCTGGGCAAGCTTGGCTACCTACAATCGCTGGCATTTCGCGCGTGCCGTCTGGTGGTAGACACCGGCATCCATGCCAAACGCTGGACGCGTGAGCAAGCTATCCAGTGGTTCGCAACCACCAACGGCTCCACGGTCCTCGAAGTGCAGAACGAAGTGGACCGCTACTGCGCCTGGCCGGGGCAGGCTTGCGGCTACAAGGTGGGGCACTCCGAAATCAACAAGCTGCGCGACAAGGCGCGCGCGGCATTGGGCTCGCGCTTCGACTTGCGGCTGTTCGACGATGCCGTGGTCAAAGACGGCAACGTGCCGCTTACGTTGCTCGATCAAGCGATTGCGGAGTTCATCGCACGGCCGTCGAAGTAAGACACCACCGGCCGCCGGGCTCGGTTACCTGGTGCGCGGCAGTGCCAGCCGATTCAATGCGGATTCTTCGGTATTCCACGCGGTCGCGGCCTGGCAACTGCCACGACTTCGGCGGCCTTCCTTCCGCACCTCGAGCAGCGCATCCGCGTCGCGAGCTCCTTGAGCGTCATCTTCCACCCGACCAGACGCGCGAGCGCCTGCGGCTGAATCTCGCGACAGGCGCCGCACTCGCATGCGACGCGCACCAGGAAGTCGCCGAATTGGTCATCGAGACGCCTGATATGAGGGAGCACCCGCACGGGCGCATGGTGCCGAGCGTATGGCAATCACGTCCATGCAGTGCCGGGGCCGGCGTCGTACTGGATGCGGTAGACGCGGCTCAATCAATGCTGTCCGCGCGGCTCAATTCCTATCGCTGGTAGTAATAATCGCCCCCGCGTAAAAGGCCTCCCGATCGGGGCATCCAGCGGGGGAGATTGGTGAGACATTGCGGCGGCCGTCGGTGGATCGTTTGCAGCCTTCTGGTCCTTGCAACACACGCGACAGCCGATGAAGGCAGCTCCAGCGCGCCGGGTGATGGACAGCTGAGCGTAGTCACCGTGACTGCGACCCGTGTCCCCGAGCCGATCGCCCAGATCCCAGCCACGCTCTCGGTAGTCTCGGGCGCGGAGCTGCGCGCGCGTGATGCCCAGGACATGGCTACCGCACTGAGCCTGGTGTCCGGCGTCGAGGCACCCGCCGGTGGCGACGGCGGTCCCTCCAGTGCGGTGCCCTCCTTCTGGGGGCTGCACGAGTTCGATGCGTTCCTGCTCGTGATGGACGAGGTTCCCTGGGGCGGCGCGTTCAACCCCGCGATCACAACACTCAACCTCCAGGACGTCGAGCGTGTCGAAGTACTCAAGGGCGCTGCACCGGTGATGTACGGTGCAACCTCCTTTGTCGGGGTCGTTCACGTTCTCCATTACCCAGCGGGGCAAGCCTCTGACATCGCCGATGTGGCGCTCGGCAGCTATGGGTCGGCACGAGGTTCGGCGGCCTTCGCGCTGCCGAACTGGGGTGACTATCGACACTCGTTCTCGGCCGAGGCGGAAAGCATCGGGTTCGCCGATAAACGAGAGAGCGTCTCCGACGGACGCCTGCTCTACCGGGGCGCGCTCAATCTGGGCGCTGGCGAGCTGCACCTCGACGCGAACGTGAGCATCGTGCGCGATGTACCGCCCAGCCCCGTGATTCGCGAGGGTACGGCACTCACGACCCTGACGCCGCTCAATGCCAATTTCAATCCGGCAGACGCGGCGATCGACGAAGATAAGTACCAGCTGGCGATTGGATATTCGCTGCCGACGTCCTGGGGAACCTGGGAGACTCTCGCCTCCCTCTCCCGTTCTCATGTCACTGACATCCGCGCGTTTCTGCATCCGGAGCTGAGCGGCGCTGCCGACACCCAAAATCAGGATCGCCTGATTCTCGATGACTACTTCGATACTCATCTAGCCATCCACATCGGCAACAACGCCACGCTACTCGCCGGAGCGGATCTGCTGTACGGATATGGGAGGCAGACCACCGCCAACGGCAATAGCGCCTACACGGTGCCGCTCGATGGATCGGTTGTCCCGCCGCCAACCACGGAGCTGCCGGTCAACGAGTACGGCTACGTGAGCGACAAGCGCCTGTTTGCGGGGCAATACGTGCAGGTCGACTGGAAGCCTGATGACCGCTGGGATCTGACAGCGGGCCTACGTCTGAACGAGACCAACGAAAACAAGAGTACCAGCGACCTGACACTGCCGCCGTTCACGCCGACTGAGGAATATGACGCCCAGAATGCCAGCCGCGATCTCGTGCGCCCGACCGAGACAGTTGGTGTCAGTTATCGGCTGTTGGCCGGGGGCCGCAATCAGGCAGCGCTGTATGCAGACTACCGCAACGCTTTCAAACCGTCGGCGCTCGATTTCGGTCCGGACTACCAGCCGGCGGTGCTGTTGCCTGAGACGGCCAAGATGTATGAGGTAGGGCTCAGGGGTGAAGCTGTCGATGGTCGGCTCAGTTACCAGGCGGAGGTCTTTCGCCTCGACTTCAGCAACCTGGTGGTCCCGAAGGAAGATGGCTCGCTTACCAATGCCGCCGCGTCACAACTGAAGGGCGGCGAGCTCGAGGCACGCTTCGCGATTACCGATGACCTCGTTGTGGCGGCGAACTACGCCTACCACGATGCGCATTTCACGCAGTACCAGTTTTTCGACGGTGACGCCAATGCCTACGTCGACGTTGCAGGCAAGCAGCTGCCGCTCTCTCCGCGCCAGCTCGCCTCCGCGGGAATCCTCTACACACCTCGACAAGGTTTCAATTCCACGCTCGTGGTGACCTACGTGGGCCGACGCTTCCTCGACGAAGAGAATGTCGCGCCGCTAGGCGGTTATACGAAACTGGATGCGACGCTCGGTTATGCAGTCGGCCATTATCAGCTGTCGGCCGAGGGCACCAATCTCACGAATCAGAGACCACCCGTCAGTGCCAGTGAATTCGGCGCTGAGTCGTTCTATCTGCTGAATGCGCGCTCTCTGTGGATACGACTGGCCTACCGTCTGCGCCCCTGATCTAAAAGGACGTCAGGCGCGACGCTACCTGCTCCCGATGAGGGACGTGCGGCGCGGGAATCAGTCAGAGTTCGGTCGCACCAGCGGCGATCGTTTTTTCCAGCGCGTCGATGGCTGCAGAGATCCAGGCCATGTCGCCATAGTCCATGACTACCTGCACGCTGTAGCAACGAGCGTACGGATGTGCGTTGCGGCCCGCTTCGTATCGCTGTCGAATGGCTCGCAGGATCAGCGATGCGCGTTGCAAACTCAGCTGGTTATCGAGCGAGTTGCTATGGGCGCGCCTAGTTGCCTCTTCCGACTCATTTGCTTGAGTGGTAGCCGGCGCGGCGCTGTCTGTTGTCTCAAGAACGGCGTTCATGGTTGCGAAATCGCCCGTCGTTCGCCGTCGCTGATAGGCCAACACACATTGCAGAGGGTGCAGTAGGCATTGATCCTGCGTCCCGTGTTGAGCAGGACACGCAGGTTGTGCTTGGAGTAGCCGTGCTGCAGCCTCGCTCGACCGCACCTCGGACACATCGACGCAAATGAAGACTTCGGCCGATTCCAGAGCAGTGGGTTGTTCGGACCGCGCATCCTCGCCCTGCTTACCGATGTAAGTGGGCTTGTTTTTGTTGTCATCCGCTCCCTCCTGGAACGATAGAGTCAGCTTAGCTCTGGCGAGTTCAGAAGAACAGTAGCCAAAAGAGCATGCCAACGCTCTATCGCATCGTAAGCAAATACTCGAAGTGCAGCGCCTTCCGTAGTGATCTGCGGCTTGGCCAACGATTTTGAGCGACTTACCCAGCTTGCTTCGCGCAGACCCTGAAGCACAGGAGGATCTGGTAGGAGCTTGGGGCTGCTGGCGCGATCTGATCGCAGCCGCACCCCAGGAATAACGAGTCGAGTGAAGATTGCGTATCTGGCTCAAGGCTGTTGTCGCAGCCGTAGTGCAGCCGCCAGGCCGTCGCTCTGTCACAAGCGACGCAGACTCGACCTTGGCCGTGACCGCCGCGCGGTGCAGGTGGAGCGGTGCCAATTGAGTTGGGAACGCCGTGCGATCGATGACGCACGAGCTCGGCGAAGACTCGATTTTACATATCACCTCCCCGGAGGTCGCGTGAGTAGCTAGCCCCGATCGACCTGATACCGGCGCCGAGAGGGTATAAGCATGTTGATATGCCAGGGCATCAACATGTTGAGACTCCACCGGCCTCACCCCGGCGCCTGTACGCATACGAATGTGCGCAGCGCCACGGACATTACGGCCGGCGCACCGCGACGATACGAGGCAATGTCCGGATGCCGAGTTGGACTAGATCAACAGGTTGTCTGTTTTTGCTCGGCTGATTGGAGTGCACGGGGACCGCGCAGTCCCCATGCCGTTCATCTCGCGTGCTCTTTGCGGCGGTCGACCGGTACGAGGCGGACATCCGCTCGTGTGCCAGTTCGTCGGTCGTGGGTCTCGAGCGAAACGTGCTCGACCAGCTGCCCTCCGGTGGTCAGCTCGAATCGTGTGGTGATGGTCTCGCTGCGCCCCTGCAGGAGTCGTATCCGCTTCCGGAACTCTCGGCCGATCACCGCACCGTTCCCCTCTGCTTCAGCACTTGGATAGGCCCCATGCAGGCCCCGTTACATCCCCCTGATTCTAGAGGCCAGTGATTTCCCCGTGGCTCTGAGTTGACATCATGTGGCCAACGGGAGGATCAGGTCAGCCGCACCTCGTACGGCCCCCCGCCAGCCCGTGGTTAGTCGCACAGGCCGATGATGATGCCATCGCGTTCCAGGCCACTGATAGCCCAGAACTCGTTGCAGCCGCCGCAATAGGCCTCGATGTTCGCGTTGGTGTTGAGCAGCCGTCTGAGCATGCGGTGCGAATAGCCTTCCTGCAGTTGGCGCTCGCCACACTTTGGACAGCGCGACATGAATGGGATCACCTGGTTCATCGGTCTGAACCTGGCCAGTTTGCCTCTCGACGCATGCCGGTGATCCGTGCCGCGCGGGCGTCCGAAATCGATATGAGCTGCCATTTCCATTCCGCTCCTCGCCTGTAAAACGCACGCCAATCTACTCGTGAGTCCAGCCCAGCCATATTGGGTCATTCCCTATATCCCGTGTCAGAATCTACGCGCTGCTGTCTCAAAATACAGACGCTGCTACGCCGGCCGCCCGTATCCGCCGCGTCCGCTGGCGGTAACTAGACCATAGGCCGGTTTGGGGTGTGGTTGGGTGCCAGCACGATCATGCGGCATGCATATTGAGCAGCGGACGCGCGATTATCTAAACTCGGAACCCTTCCGGTCAGTCCCGGGAGAGCGGAAGGGGTCCGATCCGACCATGATCATGAACCACCTGCCGATACGCGCGTGGCGAGAGCTGGCCGCCGACTGGCGCGTGTGGCTCAGCCTCGCGCTGTGCCTCCTCATCGCCACCCTCGCCTCGTTTCTCGGCTATGACTGACTAGCGCGCGGCGACGGCTTCGCCGTGTCGTCGAGCCTGTGCCGCATCACTCGCCGATGAGGTGCAGGGCGATCTCTCGCTCGTGCGCTCGGTGGCGATGCTCGAAGAGATAGATCCCCTGCCAGGTTCCAAGCGCCAGTCGTCCTGCGCTTACCGGGATAGACAGCTGCACCCCGGTCAGAGCGGTGCGCAGATGTGCCGGCATGTCATCCGGTCCTTCGTCGTTGTGCTCGTAGCGCTCAGGGTCCTCGGGTGCCAAGGCGGCAAAGAACCGCTCCAGATCGTGGCGCACAGCGTGCGCCGCGTTTTCCTGGATGAGAAGAGACGCCGAGGTGTGCCGGCAAAAGAGCGTCAGCAACCCAGTCGTGACCGTCTGACTCGCAAGCCACCCCCGCACCTCCTCGGTGATCTCCATCAGGCCGCTGCCGCGAGTGCGGAGTCTCAACGTCGCTGCGACATTGCGCATGGTGCACCTCTCCTGCCACTGCCCGCGAGCTACCGACGGGCGGAGCTTGCGGTCAAGCGTCCTAGTGTCGATTATCTCAGCACTATGAACGCTGTTACTTCTGCGCCGGCGCTCACGCCGGTCGTGCTGCCCGCGCGCACCATCGAGCCTCCGACCACGATCAGCGCCGAGGCCCGGGCTGCGCTGGCGTTCGGCGCCAGGACACCCGTCACCTCTTATCCCGCACCCGGGGACCTCGAGGGTTGGCAGCGCGCGAGTGAAGCCAGCGCCGCCATTTGGGACCCGGTCGCCGCCGAGATGCTCGCACGCTCCAAATGCCACATAGATACGCAGGGCATAGCCGGAGTCACCAGCTACCTCTGCACGCCGCGGGACGGCGACGACGTGGACCGCTACCTCTATCTCTACATCCATGGAGGTGCCTTCGTATTCGGCAGCGGCCGATTCGCCATGGCCTTCGGCGCAAAGGCTGCCGATGAGCTTGGTGTGAGGACCGTATCGGTCGACTACCGTACGCCGCCCGCCCACCCGTTTCCCGCCGCGTTGGAGGATTGTTTCGCCGTCTATCGGCAGCTGCTGGCAGAGGCGCAAGGTCGGAAGATCATCATCGGGGGCTCCTCGGCCGGGGGTAACCTGGCCGCCGCCGTTACCCTCCTCATTCGCGACCGCGGACTCGAGCTTCCGATCGCCCTCGTACTGCTGACACCGGAAGTCGACCTGACGGAATCCGGTGACACCTTCCGGACCAACGCGCTCCTGGATGTGAACCTCAAACGGGGTGTGCCGGAATGCAACGCGCTCTACGCGGCGGGGCACGATTTGACGGATCCCTACCTGTCGCCCCTTTTCGGTGACTTCACACGGGGCTTTCCGCCGACTCTCATCCAGTCCGGTACCCGCGATGTGTTCTTGTCCAATTCCGTGCTGATGCACCGTAAGCTGCGGCGCGCCGGGATCGAATCAGAGCTACATGTGTGGGAAGCCATGCCGCACGCGGGATTCGGGTTCGGCACGGTGCCGGAGAATGAGGAGATTGCCGCGGAGCTGCGCCACTTCATCGCGCGGCATTGCTGACAGGCGCGGCATGAGCGCCGACTATGACGTGATCGTCATCGGGTCAGGCCATAACGGACTGGTCTGTGGCGCCTATCTGGCGAAGTCGGGACTGAACACACTCGTGCTCGAGCGCCGCAACATCGTCGGCGGAGCGGCGGTCACCGAGGAATTCGCGCCCGGCTTCCGCGCCTCGCGCTTCTCTTACGTCATGAGCCTCCTGCACCCGCGGATCATCCGCGACCTGGAGCTCGGTACGTACGGTCTTCAGGTGCTGCCCGCGAACGACCTGTTCTGCCCACTCGGCGATGACGACTACATCGTCTACAGCGACGATCTGCAGAAGACCCAGGCGGAGTTCGCGCGCTTTTCCCCGCACGACGCCGAGATCTACCCACAGTTCGTGCGCTATCTCGAGGAGGCGGCCGCGGTGGTGCGGCAGCTGCTGTTTGAAACGCCGGTCGACCCGGTGCGGCGCAGCTGGGCGAGCTTCAGGCGCAGCGCTGCGCTTCTGTGGCGCCATCGCACCATCGGCGACAGTGCCTACCGCATGGTCGATCTCCTGACTCAGAGTGCTTACGACTATCTCTCGGCCTGGTTCGAGCACGACACGATCAGGAGCCTGCTCGCTTACTACGCCTCGATTGGTACCTTCGCGGGACCTAAGTCCCCGGGCACCGCCTACGTGATCATGCATCACCTCATGGGGGAGCATGAGGGAGCGGCCGGCTGGGGATTCGTGCGCGGTGGCATGGGTGCCATCACCGCGGCCATCGCCCGCTCAGGCGAGCGTTTCGGCATGCAGGTCCTGACGGACGCACCAGTGGCGGAGGTGCTGGTGCGCGATGGTCGTGCGCGTGGTGTGCGCACGGCGGATGGGCGTGAATTCCACGCCCGGGTCGTGGCCTGCAACGCCGCGGCGACCACGCTCTTCAAGCGACTCGTCGCACCTGTGCACCTGCCAGCGGAGCTGCTGCGTGACATCGAGACGTTCCGAACTTTCTCGACGGCGTTCAAGATGAATATCGCCGCTCATGAGCCGCCGAGTTATCGCGCGTTCGACGCGGCGCGCCTTAAGTTCAGCTATCCCACCTACGTGCACATCGGGCCATCGATCGAATACCTCGAGCGCGCCTACGATGACGCCAAGTACGGCTGGTACTCGAGCCGGCCATTTCTCACTCCGGTCGTGCCCACGATCGTCGATAACTCGCTGGCCCCTGCTGGCAAGCACGTCATCAACGTGTTCGGCGGGCACGCACCCTACCGGCTGCGGAATGAGGCATCGTGGGCCGATGAGAAAAGTAATCTGACACGCGCGGCGCTCGATGTCATCGACTCGATGGCGCCGGGGTTTTCCTCGAGGGTCATCGACATCGAGACGCTGGTCGCGCCGGATCTAGAGTCGATCGTGGGTCTGCCGCAGGGGCACATCTTTCACGGCGAGCTCTCTGCCGACCAGCTCTTCTGGCAACGCCCCGCTCCTCACTGGGCCGACTATCGCACTCCGATCGGCGGGCTCTACCTCTGCGGGTCCTCTGCCCATCCGGGTGGCGGCGTCTCCGGAATCCCCGGGCATAACGCCGCTCGCGAGATTCGCCGCGACTGGAAGCGTCTGCGCGCCCGCCGCACCGTATAATCCGACGCAATAGTGCGGGCCGTGACCTTGGGCACTGCTCGCCCCAAGTGCTGGAAGGACCTGCCATGAACGTCTCGGCGGATATGAGCTGGACCCGCGGCGATACCCGGCGTCAGGCGCGTATCGATCTCGCCGCGTGTCATCGGCTAGCAGTGCGGTTCGCCCTCAATGAGGGCATCGATAATCACCTCACCATGCTGGTCCCGGGCTGCGCCGACCGGTTCTATCTCGCACCTTTCGGACTGCTGTGGTCGGAGGTGAAGGCGAGCGACCTCATGGAGCTCGACTTCGGCGGCAAGCTGGTCGCGGGCCGCGGACTCATCGAGGACACTGCGCTGCACATCCACCTGCCGGTGCATCGCCTGGTAGCCGAGGCTCGCTGCGTCCTGCACACGCATATGCCTTACGCCACAGCTCTCGGCATGCTCGAGGATGCTCAGCTCGAGATGGCGGGCCAGAGTGCTATCGGCTTCCATGGTGAGATAGCGTGGTACGAATATAACGGCCTGGCGCTCGATGCCCATGAGGGTGAGCGCATGGCGCAAGCGCTGCGTGGCAAATCGGTGCTCATGCTGCGCAATCATGGCGTGCTCGTGATCGGCGCGACCGCTGCAGAAGCGTTCGAGCGCTTGTACTTTCTCGAGCGCGCCTGCCAGGCGCAGATCCTTGCGCTCTCCACCGGTCGCGCCCTGCACATCGTCCCGCAACCACTCGTGGAGGCGACCGTGGCCCAATTCCATGACTGCAGGGAGGTCGGTGGGGCTAGTCGTAGCGAGCTGCATTTCGCGGCGCTGAAGCGGCTGTTGGATCGCAGTGAAGCGGACTATGCGGATTGAGCACGCCGCGTACAGCGTCTGAGCTGACACCGTTCGCGCGCTGGTGGATCGTTGGCCTGCTGGCCACGGTGCTCTTCATCAACTATGTCGATCGTGGCGCGGTCCCGACCGCTGCGCATCTGATCCAGGAAGAGCTGGGACTGTCGCCAAAACAGCTTGGCGTGCTGTTCTCGGCGTTCTTCTGGACCTACTCCATCCTGCAGATTCCGATCGGCGGGATCGCCGAGCGCTACGGCGCGCAGCGTGTGCTCGCCGCCGGGCTCACCCTCTGGGCATGCGCCACGATGCTGGCCGGGTTCGCGCACTCCTTCGCGGCGCTTCTGCTGCTGCGTCTGCTGCTCGGCATCGGTGAGAGCGCGGGTTTCCCGTGCGCCTCGAAACTGCTCGCCGTGAGCGTACCACTCGAGAGCCTCGGCCTGGCCAACGGCATCGTGGCGTTCGCTTACCAGTTCGGTCCCGCGGTGGGTGCCTACTGCGGCGGACTGATCATGGTCCACTATGGCTGGCGCGCCACCTTCTGGATCTTCGGCGCACTTTCGCTCCTGTGGCTGCTGCCCTGGTCGCGCGTGCGGTTGCCGCGTACGCCGCTGCAAATGGCAGGAAGCGCCGCACCGCCGATGCGTGCAATCCTCAGGCAACCATCGCTCTGGGGAACCGCTCTCGGGCTGTTCTCCACCAACTACGTGTTTTATTTCGTGCTGACTTGGCTCCCCTACTACGTCGTGCGCGAGCGTGGCTTCTCGACCGGTGAGATGGCGACCCTCACTGGCAGTGCCTACCTGGTGTGCGCGCTCAGCTCGATCGTCGCCGGCTGGGCGATCGATCGCTGCGTCGTAGCGGGGCGCGCAACCATCGCGTACAAGTCGGTAATGGTCGTGGCTCACCTTGGAACCGTGGGCTGCATGTTATGCATCGCGTTCGCTTCCCAGCCCTGGGCGCTCGCAGGGATCTTCGCCTACCAGGTGATCACGGGCGCCGCCTCGGCGGGTGTCTTCGCCATTCCACAGATCCTGGCGGGGCCTGCCGCTGCGGCGCGCTGGGTCGGAGTCCAGAACTGCTGCGGAAACTTCGCCGGGGTGATCGCGCCGGCACTCACCGGGCTGCT
>DATJFM010000032.1:0-14804 GCA_035495655.1 Steroidobacteraceae bacterium | reverse complement strand
ATCGGGTACCGAAGATATCTACAAGCTGTATGCGGAAAGCTTCCACGGATCGGAGCATCTGCAACGCATCCAGTCGGAAGCGCGCGCGCTCATCAATTCGGCGCTGGCGGCGGCGATCGGGTCAAGGCGCTAGGCCAATTCCGGATGGTGCGTGGGGAGCGGATCTGTGGCAGCCCAGGAAGTGTTTCTGATCCGCCACGGCGAAACCGAAAACGAGCGCGTAGCGAGCACATAACGAGGGAATGAATAGTGATCTCGGAGGGGCTGCGGTGAGCACGAAAGCATCGAACGGCAGGTCGCCCCCGGCTGAAGGCATTCGCACCGGTCTCGCCGCGAGCTCGCTGCAACGCGCGGTACTCGACAACCTGCTGTACCTGCAGGGGCGGTTTCCGCGCATCGCCACGGCGCACGACTGGTACATGGCGCTTGCCTACAGCGTGCGCGACCGGCTGCTGGCGCGCTGGGAAGGCACCTGGTGCAGGTACGAACGTTGTGAGGTGAAGGTTCCCTGCTATCTCTCGGCGGAGTTCCTCATGGGGCCGCAGCTCGGCAACAACCTCACCAACCTCGGCATCCTCGCGAGTGCGCGCGAGGCCATGGCGTCTCTCGATCAGGATCTCGATGCGCTGCTCGCGCTCGAAGACGAGCCCGGCCTCGGCAACGGCGGCCTCGGACGACTCGCGGCCTGCTACCTCGATTCGCTCGCCACGCTCGAGGTGCCGGCGTTCGGCTACGGTATCCGCTACGAGTTCGGCATCTTCGAGCAGCGCTTGCGTGATGGCGCACAGATCGAAGTCACCGACAAATGGCTGCAGAAGGGCAACCCGTGGGAAATCATGCGTACGGATGTGACCCCATGCGTGAGCTTCGGTGGCCACACCGAAACCTTCACCGATGCGCACGGGCGCTATCGCGTGCGCTGGATACCCGCGAACCAGGTGAAGGGTGTCGCCTACGACACGCCGGTGCTCGGATTTCGAGTCAACACCTGCAACACGCTGCGGCTATGGAAAAGCGAAGCGGTGGAGTCCTTCGATTTCCAGGAGTTCAACGTCGGCGATTACTACGGCGCGGTGCAGGGAAAGGTCGTCTCAGAGACCCTCACCAAGGTGCTCTACCCGAACGATGAGCCCGAAATCGGCAAGCGCCTGCGGCTGGCGCAGCAGTACTTCTTCGTGTCCTGCTCGCTGCAGGACATGCTGCGGCTGCTCGAGCTCACTCGACAGCCGTTGAGCCGCCTGCCCGCGGTGTTCGCGGTGCAGCTCAACGACACCCATCCCTCCATCGCGGTGGCGGAGCTCATGCGGTTGCTGGTCGATGAGCGGGGGCTGCCCTGGGAGCAGGCTTGGGACCTCACGCAACGCACGCTCTCCTACACCAACCACACGCTGCTCCCGGAAGCGCTCGAGACCTGGGGTCTGCCGCTGTTCCGTAACCTGCTGCCGCGCCCGCTCGAGATCATCTATGAGATCAATCGCCGCTTCCTCGAGGACGTGAAGCGGCGCTATCCGGGGGACGATGCGCGACTCGCCCGAATGTCACTCATCGATGAAGCCGGCGAGAAACGCGTACGCATGGCGAACCTCGCGACGATCGGCAGCCATGCGGTGAATGGCGTGGCGGCGCTGCACTCGCAGCTGCTGCGCGAGACCGTGCTGCGCGATTTTGCACAGCTGTGGCCCGAGCGCTTCCTCAATGTCACCAATGGCGTGACGCCGCGGCGCTTCATGGTGCTGAGCAATCCGGCGCTCGCGCAGCTGCTCGATGAAACGCTGGGGGAGGGCTGGGCCGCGGACCTTACGCGCCTGCGGGCGCTCGAGGAGCGCGCCGATGACCGCGCCTTCAGGGATAAATGGCGTCAGGTGAAGCGTGCCAACAAGGAGATGTTGGCGAGGCTCATTCGCCTGCGTACCGGCTCCAGCGTGGACCCGGCGGCTCTGTTCGACATCCAGGTAAAGCGGATCCATGAGTACAAGCGCCAGCACCTGAACGCGCTCCACATCATCACGCTGTATAACCGGCTGCGTAACGACCCGCGGCTCGATGTACCGCCGCGTTGCTTCATCTTCGGCGGCAAGGCGGCGCCTGGCTACCACATGGCCAAGCTCATCATCCGGCTGATCAACGGTGTGGCCGAGGTGGTGAATAACGATCCGGCGGTCGCCGGACGGCTGAAGGTGGTGTTCTTTCCGAATTTCAACGTCAAGTACTCGCATGCCATCTATCCGGCCGCGGACCTGTCCGAGCAGATCTCCACCGCAGGCAAGGAGGCGTCCGGCACCGGCAACATGAAATTCATGCTGAACGGTGCGCTGACGATCGGCACGCTCGATGGTGCCAATGTCGAAATGCGCGAAGAGGCCGGGGCGGAAAATTTCTTCCTGTTCGGGCTCACGGTGGAGCAGGCCGAGCGGACACGGCGCGAAGGCTATCAGCCGGCGCGCGAGCTCGAGCGCCATCCCGAGCTGCACCAGGCTTTCGAGCAGATCGCCAACGGCACCTTCTCGCGCGGCGACCGCGTGCTGTTCCAGCCACTCATCGACAACCTGCGCAACTCGGATCCGTTTCTGGTGCTCGCGGACTATGCCGACTACATCGCCTGCCAGGAGCGGGTCAACGCGGCCTGGCGGGACGCAGAGCACTGGACGCGCATGTCCATTCTCAACACGGCGCGGGCAGGCAAATTTTCCTCCGACCGCGCCGTGCGTGAGTACTGCGATCACATCTGGGGCGCAAAATCCGTGAGGATCGCGCTGGACCCGACCTGAGTGCGGCCGCCTCCGCGCACTCGAGACGGCAGCCGCCATCCTCCCGGCGCCACCCTCACGGCGGAGGGCGTCAATTTCGCCATTTCCAGTGCGCGCGCCACGCGCGTCGAGCTGCTGCTCTACGAAGCCGCCGACAGTCCGCAGCCCTTTGCGGTGATTCCGCTCGATCCAGAGACCAATTGCACCCACCTGTCCTGGCACGTATTCGTCGAAGGAGTGGGTCCAGGGACGCACTATAGCTGGCGCGTCGATGGCCCGACGGATGAAGGTGTCGGCGCCTGCTTCAATCCGCGCAAGGAGCTGCTCGATCCGCGAGCACGCGGCGTTACCGACTCTCTCTGGAGCCGCAGCCGTGCAGCCGATCCCGGCGACTCCGCTGGCGGTGGATTGCGCGCGGTGGTGTGTGACCTGTCATTCGACTGGAGTGGGGAGCGGCCGATCGCCCGCAACCTCGAAGGAGCGGTGATCTACGAGCTGCACGTGGGCGGCTTTACGCGCCATCCGTCTGCTGCGGTCGCTGCACCGGGCACCTTCAGCGGGCTGGCGGAAAAGATTCCCTATCTGCAGCAGCTCGGCGTCACGCACGTCGAGCTGATGCCGGTCATGGCGTTCGACGAGCAGAGCGTGCCGCAGGCGGTGGCGGCGCGGGGACTGCGCAACTACTGGGGCTACAACACCCATAGCTTCTGGAGCCCCCATCCCCGCTACTGCGTCGCACCACAGCAGGGGCAGGCGGCCACCGAGTTCAAACGGCTGGTGCGCGCGCTGCATGCGGCCGGGATCGGCATCATCCTCGATGTGGTGTTCAACCACACCGCAGAAAGCGGCAGTGACGGACCCTGGATCAATTTCAGGGGCATCGCCAACGAGGTGTTCTACCTGCTCGATACACACGATCGCAGGCGCTATCTCGACTTCACCGGCTGCGGCAACACCGTGAACTGCAATCATCCGCTGGCGAGCGCATTCATCGTGCAGTGCCTCGAGTATTGGGTGGAAGAGATGCACGTCGATGGCTTTCGCTTCGACCTCGCGAGTATTTTCACCCGCGGCGAGGGCGGCACGGTGCTCTCGGCACCGCCACTGCCCTGGAGCATCGAGCTCTCGAGACCACTCGAAGATCTCCCGCTGATCGCCGAGGCCTGGGACGCCGCCGGGCTCTATCAGGTCGGCAGCTTCCCGGGATCGAGCTGGGCCGAGTGGAACGGAGCGTACCGGGACAGCGTGCGCCGCTTCGTGCGCGGCGATGCCGGCCTCGTCGGAGCGGTGGCGAGCCGTATTGCGGGCAGTAGCGACCTGTATGCGGATGATGGCCGGTCACCATGCGACAGCGTCAACTTCGTCACCTGTCACGATGGCTTCACGCTCGCCGACCTCGTGAGCTACAACGGCAAGCACAATGAGGCCAACGGCGAAGACAACCGGGACGGCAACAACGACAACCTGAGCTGGAACTGCGGTGTCGAAGGCCCCACGAGCGAGCAGGCGATCCTCGCGCTGCGCCAGCGGCAGGCCAAGAATTTGCTCGCCGTACTCATGCTGTCGCGCGGTGTGCCCATGCTGTACGCGGGCGATGAGGTGCTGCATACGCAGGCTGGCAACAACAACGCTTACTGCCAGGATAATGAGCTCTCCTGGTTCGACTGGGGCCGGCTCGAGGCGAGCCGGGAGATGCTCGACTTCACTCGCGGAATCATCGCCTTTCGCCGGAGACACCAAAGTCTCACGGTTGATCGCTTCTACCACGGGAAGATCGTGCCGGAGCGCGGCATTCCCGACATCGCCTGGCACGGTGCAAGGTTGCACCAGCCGATGTGGGACGATCCCAGCGCACGCGTGCTGGCGTTCACCATCGCAGGCATTGGGCCAGATGAGGCCGATCTGCACGCCATCCTCAACATGTCGGATGAGGTGCTCGAGGCGGAGATACCGGAGCTCCCGGGCCGCCTCTGGCATGTGGCGGTGGACACCGCGCAGGCACCGCCCGGCGATCTGCTGGGGCCTGCGCGCCAGGTTCCGCTGTCCACGCGTATCCAGCGCGCCGCGCCCCGCAGCGTGATGGTGCTCGAAGCCCGCGCTAGCGAAACCACGCCGGCAGCGAGGCCCGCGACCGGCGAGGCCGGCCTTTGAGGTCAAAGCACCAGGCCGATGAGTCGCTTCACCAGTTGCTCGAGCGGCATGACGGTCAACAGCAGGGGAACGAGCGGCACTAGCACCGCAGCGGAAAGCTCCAGCACGGCATCCCGCGAAATAGGCGCCAGGCGCATGGTCCGCACCACCGCGAAGCTGTTACCCATGTCGGCGAGCGACTGAATGTCGGCACTTCCCATGAGCGGTTCGCTCGTCTTGTCGTCGCGGCGCAGCCACTTGCCGTCGAACTCCCGGACGTAGCGCTCCGCCAACATTCCGTATTCGAGCAGACCCTGCCGTTTCGCCCAGGAGAGCTGCGGTGAAAATACCAGCAGCGGTACGAACACCAGACACAGCAGGAACACCAGCATCAGAAAGATCTCTTCCTTGAAATCCACCAGCGTCGCGCCGGCGAAGAAGATGCGATTCGCGATCTGTGCGGCGAGCATCCCACCGTGGGCCATCAGCAGCACGCTGAAGGCGAACACGGTGTTGCCGAGGAATCCCAGGCCACCGACCAGATCCGGGTGCGTCGGCACGAGTTTCAGCTGGAGCCGTGCCGTCTGCCAGAGGAAGCGAATCCAGATGAACATGCGGAAATACCAACGGAGCAGCAGGAACTGGAAAATCGGCAGACTCACGTACGCATACCAGATCCCTGCGCTATGGAGCCGGAAGGTTCCGGCCGAGGAGTGCCCGTACCACGTCGTGACATTGAGCGCCGTGTAGCGGCGCCAGACGATGAGTACACCCACCCCGTACACGAGCGCCAGCATCAATACCTCGGCCAGCACCGAATTACGCAGCCGAAAGGCGGAGGTGATCGCCGCGTCGAAGCGCTCCTCCTCCGCCTCGCTGATCAGATTGCGATCCAGGAACGAGCGCGCCACCGGCCGCAGGCGCCTGTGCACCACCAGCTCCGCGGCGAGAAGCAGCGGCACGACCACGAGAAACCGGATGTGCGTCTCGATATCCGGCAGGAAGGGCAAGGCGACGTTTCCGTCGCGCAGATGACCACCTACCGCCGACAGTGCCAGAAGCGGTGCCCAACAGATCAGCACGAACAGGATGACGCGCCTGACGACCAGGTCCAGCGCATCGCCTGCGAATTGTGCGCGCAGCAGCAGCTGAAACAGCGGGCCGCCGTGGACGATCGAGAAGTCCTCAGCATCCCGCAGGACATGTGCGCCGGATGCGGTTGTTGGTGCGGTCATTCTGCGGCCGGGGTTGCCGGCGACCCGAGGATACTGCGACAGATACCTGCCGCTGTCAGTGCGACTCTGGTCTTACTTCTGCGGCAATTCGAGGGGGCCGCCCACCGCTTTCCACGCAGCCAGCCCCCCCTGCAGGTGGCAGGCAGCGGAGAGCCCCGCATCCTGGGCGCTTTGTACCGCCATGGCCGAGCGTTCACCGAAAGCACAATAGAAAACCAGTCGCTTGCCGGTGGCGGTGGCCAGTGCATGTAACATGCCGCCCGGGCCGGTGTTCTCCTCCAGCATCGGATAAGGCACGTGCAGCGAGCCGGGTATGGTTCCATGGCGCTCGCGCTCGGTACGCTCACGCAGGTCGATCAGTACGACCTGCGGTTGGCCGACCAAACCGAGCACTTCTTCGGCCGTCTTCGCCCACCCCTTGCGGGCAATCTCCTCCTGATGGAGGCCTACTTTCATGTTGGCGGGGACCGCGACATCCATCATCTTGGGGTTGGCGAGCTTGAGGTTGTGCATCAGCTCGATGTACTCATCGACCGATTTGACCTGCAGGCGCGGGTTGCAGCGGCGCTCCTCCCCAATGGTACTCACCGTGTCGCCCTTGTAGTCGTGGCCGGGAAAAACGAGTGTCTCCTCCGGCAGATGCAGCAGCCGGCCGAAGATCGACTCGTACTGGGCGCGGGCGTCGCCGTTCTGAAAGTCGGTGCGCCCGGTGCCACGGATGAGCAGCGTGTCCCCGGTGAACACCCGGTCCTCCATGCGGAAGCAGCAGGAATCGTCGGTGTGGCCCGGCGTATAGAGGACCTCGAGATCCACACCCTCGATCTGCAGGCGGTCGCCGTCGGCGACCCGCATGGAGACCACATCAACCCGGCTTTTGTCACCCATCACCGTGATGCAATGGGTGCGATCACGCAACGCTCCGAGCCCCGTGATGTGGTCGGCATGCAGATGCGTGTCGACCGCTTTCACGAGGCGCAGATCGAGCTCCCGCAGAAGCTGCAGATAGCGATCGACCTTCTCGATCACCGGGTCAATGATGAGCGCCTCGCCGCCGCGCCGGCTGGCGAGCAGATAGCTGTAGGTGCTGGAGGCCGCATCGAACAGCTGGCGGAATATCACCGTTATCTGCCCGCCGGTGTCGGCGTTACGAGCGCGGCTGCGGCACGATGCGAATATAGGGACGCGGGGCCTTCCATCCCTGGGGATAGGTCTTCTTCGCCTCATCGTCCGACACCGACCCGGCAATGATGACGTCCTCGCCTTGCTTCCAGTTCACCGGGGTCGCGACCTTGTGTTTCGCAGTCAGTTGCAGCGAGTCGATGACGCGCAGCACCTCATCGAAGTTACGTCCGGTGGTCATCGGGTAGACGAGGATCAGTTTTATTTTCTTGTCCGGCCCGATGACGAAGACGTTGCGCACCGTCTGGTTATCTGCGGGCGTGCGTTTCGCAGGATCGCCGGAGGCGCTCGCCGGCAGCATCCCGTAGAGCTTAGAAACCGCAAGATCCGGATCGCCGATCATGGGGTAACTCACCGCGAAACCCTGTGTTTCCCTGATGTCGTTCGCCCACTTCGAGTGGCTGTCGACCGGGTCGACGCTCAGCCCGATGATCTTGACGTTGCGGCGATCGAACTCGGGCTTGATCCTTGCCATATAGCCAAGCTCAGTCGTGCACACGGGGGTGAAGTCCTTCGGATGCGAAAAGAGCACCGTCCAGGAGTCCCCGATCCAGTCGTGGAAGTGGATTCGGCCCTCGGTAGTCTCTACCTCGAAGTCCGGGGCGATATCGCCGATCTTGAGAGTCATCGTCAGCTCCTTTTTTCTGGGTTCCGCGAGCTCTGAACCGCTAATTGTGCCGCGTTCACTGGCTTTGCGGAAGCCGGAGCAGCGCCCGCAGCGATGGTGCGCGATTGATGCTCGCGCGAAGCTCGATATCCCAGATGACAGCGCGGAGAGAAGTGTTGGTCGGTTGCCGGTGCGCTGCGGAATGTTGATCGGCGAGCACATGCGGGCCGAAGGCGCTACGCCCGAAAGCACCGCCCGCGCGGCGCCGCAGGGACTTGGGATCAGGCTACCGGAAGCAAAGCGAGAAGCGCAGGCTGCGCCGAACGACCGACGCCGAGGGTGCAAACTGAAGCTCGACGAACTCGTCGTCTGCCTGCTGTCTGGGAGGAAACCTCCAGGACTCGGCCACTGTCTCACCAGGAGTCGTGACTAAGATCACCGTCACATTTTCGAGGGTGAGAACAGCCGCTCAGCTCTGCGCGCGCGGGCCGCTCAGACAACGGCGGTGTCCCCATTGTGCGACTTACCGCACCGACGAGGACAGCGACAACGGGGACTCTGACAGCAGCGCTCGATGAGCAGCGCAATGCGGTTGAGTCACAGCTTACTGGGCGGTTCCGGTCTCGCACAGCACACCCGCGCGAGCGCTGTTGTGCCGGACCGCCGAGCTGAGTTTGGAGCGCTCATATGGTGAGCCTGCTAGCAGCTTTGACGGTATTCGCGACGATCGACGAAGCGGCGGTGAGCGCGCTCAAACATGCAGCGACCATCTGCGATCCGCGCTACGAGTGCGGTGGTGTGGTGCGCAGGGTCCAAGGCGGCTTCGAGGCTTCGGGTCTGATTACGTCAAATCGGCCCTTCGGCGTGGATCTCGGCGAGTTCTACGCGCCGGAGGTGGTTGCCGACTTTCACACCCATATCTGCTCCGTCCACAACAGACCGTTTTCGACGTTCTTCTCCTCATCGGATGCGATCGCCAACCAGGGACTGCATACCGTCGGGTACATGCTGAGCCTGTGCGATGGCTACATCCGCCGTTTCGACCCGGCGCAGGACGATCAGGACGATGAAGAGGTCGATTTTCACAGCGGCCGCGTCATTTATCTGACGATCGGGCACATAGTCGGATGGGTACCGAGCGATGCGACGCGGCTTTGGCGGCTTGCGATCGAGCGCGGCGAGGCGCAGGAGTCGCACGTCCGCAGCGGTGCGCGCGCGTCGACGCACACTGTTGGGAACTGGTCGCACTACCGAACCCGTATCCGACACGATCGAGGCAAGTAGCCAGCGCCGCGACCTCGGGGGCGGGCCTTCAGGGCCGGAACCAGGCGAGTACCGGTCACCGCGCCTGCAAAAATCATTTACTGTTAGCGGCGGAAAAGAAGCCCGCAATACTGGCGCTCGCGAGGACGTGGCCGTGCCGGCTTGCTTCCGATGGCTGATCCTTGTTCGAGCTCGCTCTCAGGCCGGCTTGCCGGTCTCCGGACGCAGCAGTAGTTGGTGCAGTTGCTGCGAAACGCGCTCATCGACCTGCGCCCTGCGGTTGCGAGGCACCGGGTAGCGGATCTTGGCCTCTACGCCCGCCGGGGAAAACTGCAGCTGCACTTGCGGTGCGACATCGGTTGGCATGGGCAAGGAAGTGGTCTGCGTGATGGTCTCCGCCTGGCGGACTATTTCGCCACGGTACTCCTCGACGGCGGATGTCACCGCGGCGAGCAACCGTTCCTTCAAAGCGGAGTAATCACTGCCCGCGGGCAAGCTGAGTGTCAGCTCGTGCCAGGTGAAATTCACTCCGGGAATCTGTCTGAAGAGTCCCCCCGAAGACTGGAACACGATCGAGTTGGCAAAGGCCACCACCCGGCCCGTCGGTCCAAGTGGCTCCTGCGAGGTGAGCTCGAGCAGATGCATGCGGATGAGGCCGAGGTCGACCACCTCTCCCGTCACACCACCCACCTGGACGCGGTCGCCGACTCGCAGCCCGTATTTGCCGATGAGAATGAAATAGCCCACCACCGACACCAGTACGCTTTGCATCGCAACGGCAACGCCCGCCGTCAGCAGCCCTGCGAAAGTGGCAAATGAGCTCAGATGCGTGATGAAGGTGAGCCCCAGAATCAGCAGCACCAGCAGCCAGGTCACGATCCTTCGTATCAACAGCAGCTGGTTCCTGCGACGTACATCAGAAACGTAGCGCAGCACGGTGCGGCGCCAGAGCTCCGACCCAGCGAACACGGCGATGAGCGCGCCCGCGAGGACGGCGATGCGCGTCCACAATACCCGCAGTACATCGTGGTACTGCCGTTTGACGGACGAGCGCCACTTATCGAGGTTGTCGCGGTACTGCGTGAGCAGCACCGCTTCCTGGCTGAGAGGCAGGGCGATCGCCGAAGTCTGGGTGAAGAGCCACGCGAGCGTATCGAACTGATCGCGCAGCTGCTTGAGTGCGGCGCCGTTGGCGCTGTCGGCGATCGTGGCGAGCTGATCACTGCGTGCCGCCAGCTTCTGCAGTTGCTCCTTCGGAGCGGCACGAATCTTGCGGAACGTCTCCTGCAACCCCTTGGTGCGCTGATCGACCGTATCGATGGTGGACAGCTTCTGCGAGAGCCTGAACGCCTCTCCGAAAAGATCCCAGATACCGCGCCCATTCGGCGGCGTGCCGGTAGCAGCGCTCGCCGGCACTGTGCTGGCCGCGGCGGTCGGTTGCGCTGCGGCGGTCGTACCGGAAGTAACCGTTGCGGCCGGTATCGTGGCAGCGATCGCGTCGATGCGGGCCTTGAGTGCACTGACGCTGGACCGCTTGGCGTCGTTCTCATAGACAAACTGCGACATGGTGTCGAGCAGATTCTTCTGCGCCTTGACCATGGCGAGCTCACCCTGCAGCTCGAGGAGCTTGGCATTGAGGTCGGAGCGGGTGCGAGCTGCCGCGCTGGTGAGCTGGCGGCGGACTGATTCCATTTCCTTCTCGAGAGCATCGCCCCGCTGGGTCATGTTCTGCTGGAGCTGTGCGAACGACTGCGGGGAATCATTCGTCTTGGCATCCCTCTGCGTCGAGCTCGCCTCGCTGCTCAGCAGCTCGGCGTTGGCGCGCGCGATCTGGAAAGCAAGCCGCACCACGTTGTCGGCCGTCTGACGATTGGCATAGAGCAGCAGCAGATCGCTCGGTTGCGTGGCGTTCTGCTGCTGCAGGCCGAGCGTTCGATACCAATCGACCGTCTGGTCGAGGATCTGGACGAGCTGCTCGGCTGTGAGCGGAGAGACATGGCTGTCGGGCGAAGCAGCGGCCGGCGAGGCCTGTGCAGCCGGCGAGGCCTGTGCAGCCGGCGAGGCCTGTGTAGCCGGCGATGCGTGTGTGGCCGACGGAGCTTGTGCAGGCGGCGGAGCTCCTGCAGGCGATGGCGTTGCGGCCCCGAGCAGGGCGCTGAGCAGCAGAAGCAGGATGGCCCGCAGGCTATGGTGCACGTTGCTTTCCCCAGATTATTTTCGGCGCGGCGCCGAATCGTAAAAGCGGCGGCCAATGCCGCGCAGCCGCCGTCATCATGGAGACTAAGCCAGTCGCCCGTTAAATGGCAGCCGCGTAGCGGGATCCCTGCCGCGCCGCTTACGTTCGGGTGAGGAGCGCCGCTACTCCTTCAGAGTCACCCAGATGAGGTCAATCGGCTGGCTGCCGACATTGCCCGACTCGTGCGCCTCATCGATGCCTATCGCCGGCATCCATCCCACCTCTCCGTCGGGCGAGGGCTCGGGGTAGGGGTGTTCGGGCTCTTTCTTCGAGCGGGCTGCCCATTGTCCGCCCTTGACATGGATGTAAAGCATGTTGGGACGATGTGCATGTACACCTTCCCACTGCCCGGGATTCACGGTGAACCGCTGCACGATCAACCGGGAGTTTTCCAGCAGATCCTCGCCGGGGATGTTTGGATAATTGAGGTACTCATCGGGCCGGGGACCGGTATTTGCCGCCGAGGCCGACCGGGCGAGCGGCTTCAGGGTCACCCAGATCATCACGACCGGACTTGCACCGACATTGCGGCTGCCTTCATCGGCAGGCTCGTTGGCTGCGTACCAGGCCACCCGCCCATCCCGCCACAAGGTCCTGCGACCCGTCGCCGTCGACTCGAGCAGCCCGCCCTGCACGAACACGAGCAGCTGATCGGCGGGATGTGTGTGGCGGCCGCTCGATTGCCCGGCCTGGAGCACGAATCTTTCGACGAGAACGCGCCCGTTATCGAGCAACACCTCGCTCTGCAGACCGGCGTAGAGCGGTGCACGCGCTGCCGCTGCGCCCGCTGGTCCGCTCCAGGCACCGGACACGAACACGAACGCTGCAGGGAAAATGAGCCACGATTTCAATTGCCACCCTGGGAGCGAACCAGTCGCCGTAACTCTAACCGAATTCGCTACCCGCGGCCCTTCACGGCAGGTGCGCGAGACGCCTCACCTGTACGATGAAGTGCTGGACATCGTGCGGCGTCAGCACCACCTTCGCTCCATCGCGATAGCGCAGCAGCACCGTGCGCTGCGGATCGGTGGCGTAGGCGCGAAATCGTCCGATGCGGCGATTCCAGAACCAGCCGCTTATCCCGAATAGTCCACCGTTACCGAAGAGGCGCACCGAGCCGCCCAACCCCTGCGGCACGCCGCTGACCGCATCCAGCCCCGCCAGGGGGAGCACCGTGGTCCAGCCGAGCCGGCGCACCTCGATATGGTTATCGGTGAGGATATAGCCGCGGACCATGAAAATGAGCCCGCCGCACAGGATGGCGAGCGGTACAGTCACCATCGCGAGCCACCAGACCCATAAGTGCCGCGGCCCAAGGAGTAATCCGATCAGCGCGATCGCCGGCAGCAGTACCACCGAGCCAGCACTCAGCAGCCGCACCGAGCGAGCCCACGGCGCGCCAAATTGTGCGACCACCCGTGCCACCAGGGCCTTATAGCGCAGCGAATACCGGCTGGCGAGCAGGCGGACCGCGGTTCAGTTTTTCTTAACAACGACTCAGTTATCGCGTTTGCCGCCCGTGCACCTCGCAGTGAGACTGTGCCTCACTAACAGCGAGGTCTTGCGCGTGAGAACAAACACTTTGGCGGCTTTGCAGGTAGCACACCCTGGGGCCATGGTGGAGGCAGAGATCGACTTTCTGCTTCCCGCTGCGCAGCGTTTGTTCGTCTATGCGCGCGAAGCGCCCGAAGGCGGTGAAGCGGGGACCGTTCAGTTTGGAAGTCACACCGTGCAGATTCAGGACGTGCGGGACAGAGAGCCCCTGGCAATCGAAGAGCACGGCGCGATGCTCGGTTGCTGGCCAACACGGATACGACGCTTCTACGATGAAAGTCACGTGCAGCGACGCTACTACCCCGAGTGCGCCGACATCATCAAGTCGGCTCTCGGCGCAGATCGCGTCATCATCTTCGATCACAACGTGCGGCGTGGCACTGCACTGCAGCTTGGGTCACGAGCAGCGACTCTCGGACGGCCGGTGCATCACGCACACACCGACTACACGCCGCGCTCGGCCCTCGGGCGGCTGCGCCAGGAGCTGGGACCGCGGTCAGAGACGCAAGTATCGCGTTACCTGCAGGTCAACCTGTGGCGTCCGATCCGCGCTCCGCTGCGGGACGCACCGCTCGCGATGTGCGACGGTGCGACGGTGCGGCCACAAGACCTGCGCGCAGTCGAGCTGCGCTATCCGGACCGCACGGGCGAGATCTACTACCTCATGCACGATCGCAGGCAGCGCTGGCACTTTGCCTCGGACATGACCGTCGATGAGGCATGGCTTTTCAAGAACTTCGATTCTGCACCGCCCGCAGCGGGTGGTTGCGCGCCGCACAGCGCCTTCACCGACCCGCGGCACGAGCTGGTGCCGCCGCGCGAGAGCATCGAGGTGCGGGCGGTGGCGATCTTCCGGTAGGTTGTGCCTGCCTGCGGACGAGGGTTGACCGCAGGCAGGCGCCAGTTCAGTCTCCCGCTCACACAAAAAGCGGCAGCCAGCGGGGGCGGCAAGGAGCTCTCCGGGCGATGCCGCCATATCCAACGGAGCGGGAGAGACAGCCATGCGACGCCTTTGCATCATCATCTGTTGTGGCGTGTTCATATTCGTTGCGTGTTCGAGCCAGACGCCCAAGACAACTGGCGGACTCGGCGACAAGCTGCCACTCGCTCCGGGGCAGTACCCCGGCACTCTGGTATACCGCTCGCCGACGCTGCAAACCGGCACCGGGAAATACAAATCGCTGCTGGTAGATGCGGCGGACATCTATCGCGCTGCCGATGCGGATTTCGGCAACGCGAGCCAGGCGGACAAGGAACGTCTGGCGGAAAAGCTCACCAGTGACTTCCGCACTGCACTCACCAAGCACAAGTATGCACTCGTGACCCAGCCAGGCCAGGGGGTGGTACGTCTGCACCTGACCCTCGCAGGTGTGAAGGAGAGTAAACCCGTGGCTGCCACCGTGCTGCGGCTTACTCCGCTCGGCTTGGGGATGAGCGCTGCCAACACCGTCGCGGGTCATTCCTCGGCGCTGGTGGGCTCGGTGACGGTCGCGGGGGAGATGACGGATACGCAGTACGGTGAGGCGCTCGCGGGTTTCGTGGCCACGGAGAGCCCGATCGCGCTCGATGTCACCTCGGGGTTGGGCACGCTGCGTGCCGCCGAGCTCGGCATCGAGCGGGGTGCCGAGGAGTTCGCTACCGATCTCGATCGCGCGTTGAACCGGTCGCACTAGGGCGGGCGTAGCTGCCGAGTGGCGCCGTGGCTCTTTGCCGCTGCCGGCAATAACGCGGAGCGAGGAGTCAGCCCCGGCGCCGGACGGTGAGAGCTGGCCACGACCAGCATCGGGGGTAGTGAATGTCGAGTGTCGCTGCGCTCGCAGCACCCGGCCGCGGACTACTGCGAATTCTCGGGC
>DATJFM010000031.1:0-17522 GCA_035495655.1 Steroidobacteraceae bacterium | reverse complement strand
CGTGGATGGCGAGGAAATGACCGAGCTGCGTACACCCCCGCTCTCCCTGTACGTGCACTTCCCCTGGTGCGTGCGCAAGTGTCCGTACTGCGACTTCAATTCCTACACGCTGCACGGTGAGCTCGCGCAGGCACCGTACATCGCACGGCTGGAGCGCGACATCGAAGCGCAGGCGCCGCACGTCGCGGGTCGCGAGGTGGCGAGTGTTTTCTTCGGCGGTGGCACGCCGAGTCTTTTTGCGCCCGAGGCCATCGGGCGGGTGCTGGAATCGACGCGCCGGCACCTGCGTTTGGCGGCGGGGGCGGAGGTGACGCTGGAGGCGAATCCCGGCGCCATCGAACGCGGTGCGTTCCGCGAATATCGCGCGGCAGGCGTCACGCGCGTCTCACTCGGGGCGCAGAGCTTCGCAGCGCCGGCGCTCCACGCCCTGGGGCGCATCCATTCGCCCGAGGACACCCAGCGCGCGGCCGCGGAGCTGCACGCAGCGGGCATCGGCAACTTCAATCTCGATCTCATGTACGGTCTGCCCGGGCAGGAACCCGCCGGGGCGGTTCGGGACATCGAGCAGGCGCTCGCGCTATCTCCGGCACACCTCTCGCATTACCAGCTCACGCTCGAGAGCGGTACGCCATTTGCGGCGCGCCCACCGCCGCTGCCCGATGAGGATGCCTGCGCCGCGATGCTGGAAGAGTGTCGTGCACGCCTCGGCGCGCGGGGCTTTGTGCAGTACGAAGTCTCCGCCTACGCGCGCGCGGGCGCTCAGTGCCGGCACAACCTCAACTACTGGAGCTTCGGCGACTATCTGGGGGTCGGGGCGGGTGCACACGGCAAGCTGAGCTTCACTGCGCCGGCGCGCATCGTGCGCACGACGCAACTGCGCGAGCCGCGCCGTTATCTCGCAGCGCCGGATGCGGCGCTCGCGCAGCGGACGATCGCGGTGCGCGAGTTGCCATTCGAATTCATGTTGAATGCGCTGCGTCTCAACGCTGGTTTCGAGATGAGGACCTTCACCGCTCGTACCGGTCTTCAGATGGAAGCGATCGCCGGCCCGTTGCGCGCCGCGCTCGATGCGCAGTTGCTCGTCGCCACCGCTCGCGGCTATCGCCCGAGCGAGCGCGGGCTGCGTTTCCTCAACGATCTGCTGCTTTATTTTTTGCCAGAAACGCCTAAAAAGTCCGGTGGTTGCGCATTGTCAATGGCCACGCCCGAGGTTGCCGCCAGCTCCTGAAATACCTTTATTCACAGGCAGCCGAGGCTACGTTTGAGAATGAGCAAATTACGCGGCATATCGGCTAAGCCGCCGCATGTGCTGGCTGTAACTCCTTGAGGACACAGGTGAAAATTACCTGGTTATTTTTTGATCAACGTAACAATTATGCAATCTGACCCGCAATTCGCACGCCTGCGTGAGGGTCAGTCCACAGAGTTGTCCACAGCTTCTGTGGATAAGGAACGACACCGCGGAGGGCGCCCAGGCGGTGCGCTTGAGCCCGTGCAGAGCTGCCGCTAAACTCCCGCGCCCTTTAACTGTCGTGCTTGCCGCCCCATTAAGTGTGAGCGCCACGGGAAACAGCGAGTCTGCCATGAAAGCGTCGATTCACCCCGAGTACAAAGAAATCACGGTCAGCTGCACTTGCGGCAACTCGTTCAAGACGAGCTCGACTCTCGGGCACGACTTGCAGATCGAGGTCTGCTCGAACTGCCATCCTTTCTATACCGGCAAGCAGAAGATCGTCGACACGGCCGGGCGCGTCGACAAGTTCCGCCGTAAGTACGCCACCGCCGCCGGCACCAAGTAAGGCGCCCGCGGCGCGAGCGCGCCACCGCGAAGATAAAGACCGAGAAGGCCGCCGCGCTCAGCGCGTGAGCGCTGCGCGACGCTGTGTGTCTCGCGGCGCTGCCCCGGCGTTCCGCCTTTTTACCGGCGAGTAGGCTCGAGCCGCGCCTTGATTCGGCGCGCGTACCATGTAAGTCTCCGATGCATCTGCGCGCGCCGCACACGCGTTGCGGCCGACTCACACAGCGTTCGTAGCGATGAACGACAAGCCGGGCAAGACCTTCGAGCTCTCCGACAGTGCCACTGGCCGAAGCGCCAGCCTGCCGGTGCGCGCGGGCACGATCGGCCCCGCCGGGCTCGATATCAGCCACCTCCAACCGGAGCTCGATGTCTTCACCTACGACCCCGGCTTCGGCATGACCGCCGCCACCGAGAGCCGCATCACTTATATCGATGGAGATGCGGGCGTGCTGCTGTACCGGGGTTATCCGATCGAGCAGCTCGCCGAGAAAAGCACTTTCATGGAGGTCGCGTATCTGCTGCTCATCGGTGAGCTGCCGACCGCGAAGCAACTGACCGAGTTCAACGGCAACATCCGTTATCACACGATGATCAACGAGACGTTGCTGCGCTTCTTCAACGGCTTCCACCACAACGCCCACCCGATGGCGATGGTGTCGGCGGTCGTGGCGTCGATGTCGGCGTTCTATCACGACACCATGGACATCCATAACCCGCGGCACCGCGAGATCTTCTCGCACCGGATCATCGCCAAGATCCCGACCATCGCCGCCGCCGCTCACAAGCACTCCCTCGGTCAGCCGTTCATCTACCCGCGCAACGATCTCGACTACGCGGCGAATCTGCTCAGCATGCTGTTCGCCGTGCCCTGTGAGCCGTACAAGCTCGACCCGATCGCCGCCAAGGCACTCGATTTGCTGTTCGTGCTGCATGCCGATCACGAACAGAATGCCAGCACCTCGACCGTGCGGCTCGCGGGCAGCACCGGCGCGAATCCCTACGCCGCCATCTCTGCGGGAGTCTCGGCGCTGTGGGGGCCGGCACACGGCGGCGCCAACGAGGCGGTGCTCGCCATGCTCGAGCAGATCGGCACGGTGGATAACATTCCCAAATACCTGGCGATGGCCAAGGACAAATCCGGCCACTTCCGCCTGATGGGATTCGGCCATCGCGTCTACAAAAATTTCGACCCGCGCGCCAAGATCATCCGCGAGATGTGCCACAAGGTGCTACATGCGCTCGGGCGCGATGACAATCCGCTCCTCGAGCTCGCCTTGCGCCTCGAGGAGATTGCCCTCAAGGACGAGTATTTCATCAGCCGCAAGCTCTACCCCAACGTCGACTTCTATTCGGGCGTCATCTACAGCGCCATCGGCATTCCGCGCTCGATGTTCACGGTGATGTTCGCCGTGGCGCGCACCGTGGGATGGGTGGCCCACTGGCAGGAGATGATCTCGGATCCGCACATGCGCATCGGCCGGCCACGCCAGCTGTACACCGGCGCGCCGCGGCGCGACTACCTGCCGATCGCCAAGCGCACCTGAGCTCGTTCAAGCCGGCATCCCGCCGGCTTAGTCGCGCGTCTGCTTGACGTTGCGGGCGTTGAGCGGCTGGGTCGGCCGCGCGTTGTGCGGATAGCGAGCCGCGAACTGACCGATCTGCTCTGCCGAAGCCTGCACCGGCTCCTTCAGCTCGAACCAGTGGACATGCTCGCTGCAGGGTGGCGTGGTAAGCGAGCCCTCGAAGCTGTAGTAGCCGTGCTTCGGCGGCAGCAGCTGCATCAGCTCGACGCTGGTTCCGACCACCTTGGAGTCGGAGCCCTGCGCGGGGAAGTTGTCGAAGATCGGCTTGAGGAACTCGTTGCTCGCACCCTTGTGGATCAGCACTGCGACGACGGCGAGCTCGCCCTTGTCGTTCTTGTGCACCAGGTGCGCCACCATCGCGTCGCGCTTGCCGTGGACACGCTCCTCACTCGGGTGGTGGAAGTGAAACTGCACGAGCTCGTAATGCTCTCCACCGACCGTGATGCCACCGCTCCCCTGCGGCACGTTCACCTGAAAGCTGTGGTGAGTGTCGGTCACGGTGAGCGGGAAGGGCTTGTAAGCGAAGTTGATCGGCGGCAGGTCTGCGCTCGCGGCCGTCTCGATATCGATCGGTGACTGCTCTTTGCCGCTGCTGCAGGCGGCGAAAGCCGCATCCTCGGCCCCCCAATGCTCGGGACCATGGGCTCCAGAGTAACTCCAGTGCGCCGCGTGCTCCTGGGCGTTCGCCGCAGCACCAGCGAGTACTGCAGCGGCCAGCGATGCCGCAGCCATCGTGCCGAGATATCCCGAGTTGGTTTTCATGACGCCCCTCCCCGCGTACGTGGCGCGGGCGCTATTTTCACACGGGTCGTCCGGCAATGCTCAGGGCTCCCCGAGCAGCGCCTCCACCTCGAAGGTGCTGGCGCGGCGCATCGGCCGCCCATCTACCGGGCTCACGGGTGCCTGGCGGATGCCATCGGTCGGGAATACCGTCGCTTCGATCGGCTGGGCGTCGACCTCGAAGCGCACGCCCGGAAAGGCACGCACATGCTCGGCGTTGAAGCGCACGCGCTTCTCGGTGACCTCGTGCGGGATGCCCTCATCGAGCAGCTTCAGCGTCACAGACTCGGCGCGGTCGGCGAACAGGTGCAGCTGCACCTCGGAGTGCAGGGTCGTCGTGCCCGAGAGCACGGCGCCTACGAGCCGGGGTGAGAACTCGCGCAGGTAGCGCATCGCCGAGAGCGCGGCGACCCGCTGCGCGTGCAGCGCGGTGACGTGCGATTCGCCCCCGAACAGGCGCTGATATTCGGCGAGTGCGCTCTCGATTTCGCTGTTTTTCGGCAGCAGTGCCGCGCCATCGGCCACCCCAAAGCGCTCGGCGGCCTTGCGCTTGGCCACCAGGAAGTCACGGATGCCGTGCTCGGCCATGATGCGCGCAGCTTCCTGCGCGAGCGCACGCCGCAGATTGTCGCCGCGCGTCGGGTGTCGCTTCACGTGGCTATCGCCCTAAAAGATCGGCTCGCTGCTCGCCTGCGTTTCCTGTCCCTGCACGAGGCTGCCGGCCTGATCTGCCGAGGGTAGGTGGTCCACCAGGAAGAGCTCCGGGATGCCGTCGGGATTCTCGGCGCTAACCAGCGTGCCGGTCGCGGCCGAGATGCGCAAGGTCACGAGTCCATCGGGCATGGTGCGATGTTGCTCCGGGACGCCCTGCAGAGCCTCACGCATGAACTGCATCCAGATGGGCAAGGCGGTACGGGCGCCTTCCTCGGCTTCGCCGAGCGAGCGCTCCTGATCGAAGCCTACCCACACCGTGGCGACGAGATTGCGGGTAAAGCCATTGAACCAGGTGTCCTTGGCCTCGTTGGTGGTGCCGGTCTTGCCGGCGATGTCGCTGCGATTCAGCGCGAGCGCGCGGCGACCGGTGCCGCGCTTGATGACATCCGCCATCATGTCGGTCATGAGGTAGGCATTCTGTGCGCTGATCACCCGCGGTGCGGCCTCCGATGCCGGCAGCGGCGCGGGCTCGCCGCGCGTAACCGCTGCGCGCGTGTTATCGGCGCCTGCCGGCGCGTGGCCGGTATCGGACACGCGCACCGCCTGCGGCGGTCCGCTGCCACTCACACTACCGTCATCGCACTGTGGACAGGCCATGCGTGGGGCGGCGCGCCACACCACCTTGCCGCTGGCATCTTCGATGCGATCGATGAAATAGGGCGAGACCTTGTAGCCCCCGTTGGCGAAGACCGCATACCCGTCGGCTACATCGAGCGGGGTCGCCTCGAGCGTGCCGAGGGCGAGGGTGAGGTCGTGCGGCATGGTCTTCGGGTCGAAGCCGAAACGGCTGATGTAGTCGATCGCGGTCGGGATGCCGATGTCCTTCAGCACGCGGATCGACACCAGATTGCGCGAGCGCACCAGCGCTTCCCTCAGGCGTGTCGGGCCACCGAATTCGCGCGTCGAGTTCTCCGGGCGCCACTCATCCTCGCGCGCACCGCCTTCGAGCACGATGGGCGCATCGAGCAGCACCGAGGCCGGCGTGAGGCCGTGCTCGAGCGCCGCCGAATAAAGGAACGGCTTGAACCCCGAACCCGGCAGCCGCCGTGCCTGGGTAACTCGGTTGTACTTGTTCGTGAAGTAGTCGAAGCCGCCGACGAGCGCCACGATGCTGCCATCGTTCGGGTCGAGCGCCACGAGCGCGCTTTGCGCCTCGGGGATCTGCGCGAGCTGCGCGTGACCGGTGGTGTCGGCCACGACATAGACGACATCGCCGCGGCTCAGCACCTGACCCGCGTCCTTCGGCGCGGGCCCCATCGCGGCATTCTTGAGCTCACGGCGCGCCCAGGACAATCCATCCCAGTCGATCTGCACCATGCCGAGCGACTTCACCCAGGCGCGCACGCTCTTGTCCGCCACGGTGGTCACGACCGCGGGCGACAGGTTGCCGATCGCGGCGTATTCATCCACCAGATCGTCGTAATCCGGGTCACCGTGCGTCGGTAGCTCGACGTGGCCTGCGGGGCCGCGCCAGCCGTGCCGGCGGTCGTACTCGATGAGCCCGATGCGTACTGCGCGGTCGGCGGCGGTCTGCAGCCGTCCATCGATGGTCGTATAGACCTTGTAGCCGGTGCTTTCGGCGGTCGGCCCGAAGCGCTGCCGCAGCTCGAGGCGTGCCATCTCTGCCACGTAGGGTGCTTCCACCTGGTAGAGCGGCGCGTGAGCGCGCGCAGCCATCGGTTCCTTGTTGGCGCTTTCCGCGGTCGCGCTGTCGATGAAATTAAGCTCACGCATGCGCCGCAGCACGTAGGCGCGCCGCTGCGTGGCGAGCTCGGGGTCCACGATCGGGTTATAGCGCGAGGGCGCCTTGGGTACGCCGGCGATGGTGGCCGCCTCGGCGACATCGAGCTTATCGAGCGGTTTGCCGAAGAACGCTTCAGCCGCCGCCGCGACGCCGTAGGCGCGCTGGCCGAAGAAGATGACGTTGAGGTAGAGCCCGAAGATCTCCTGCTTGGTGAACTCGTGCTCCATGCGGTAGGTGACGAAGGTCTCCTGCAGCTTCCGGCGATAGGTCTTGTCGAGGTTGAGGAACATGTTGCGCGCGGCCTGCATGGTGATGGTGCTCGCGCCCTGGGTCTTGTCGCCGGAGATGAAGTCGACCAGCACCGCGCGCACGACGCCGAAGTAATCGATGCCGTGGTGCTCGAAGAAGCGCTCGTCCTCGGCCGCGATGAACGCGTGCTTGACGAGCTCGGGAATCTGGTCGTACGTAACGGGGATGCGCCGCTGCTCACCAATCTGCGCGATGAGCGCGCCGCTGCGTGTGTAGACTCGCAGCGGCACCTGCAATTCGACGTTGCGCATCACCTCGAGCGAGGGCAACGACGGCACCAAGTAAACATAGCTGCACGCCAGTGCGTAGGCTCCAAGGAGTGTGACCACCGTCACACTGCCAAAGAGAATGACGAGCAGTCGAAACCAATTCCATTTCACAGAAACCATCTACCTCTGCTTGCGCTCCCTGCGGGGTGACTGCATAGTAGCCGCCGATTCTTGGGCAAACTCACCGAAAGGTGGGGACGCAAAGCCTCCGGTCTACGGGACACATGTGCCTATGACAGCGGGGTTGCCGGTCCGAACGTTAACGCACTCCGATTGCGCGGGTCACGCGCAGCTTCTCAGGAGGGACGCTCCGACCGACCCATCCCGCGCAGCAGCTGGCGCTCGACTTCCGTCGACGAAGGTCCTTCGTCCCCATGCAGGACACTTGGACAGAGCGAGATCGCATTCGTTGTCGTTGAGCAACGCTTCGTGCAGCGCGCGTGACGCTCTCGGCAGTCCCGACAGCTGGCGTCGTGGTCCGCAGACAAGCACGCGGTTCCGTGAGACTCCTCACGTGATATTTGACAGAGCACTGATATATAGTGCGCCGGGCTTTAAAACAGGGTGGTCATTTTCAGGCGTAATGTCCTGAAAAGGAAACAAAAATGTTCCTTCTGCAGCGCAAATACCGCCCCCTTCTAGGACTTGACATAACGACCTCCTCGGTGAAGCTTATCGAGCTCGCCATGGCGGGGGGTCAGTACCGTGTCGAGGCCTATGCAGCGGAGCCCACGCCCCAGAACGCGATCAACGAGAAGGCGATCGTCGATGCCGAGGCCGTGGGTGAGGCGATCCGCCGCGCCGTGAAGCGCGCGGGCGCGAAGAGCAGCGAGGTGGCGGTGGCCATCTCGGGCGACGCTGCCATCACCAAGGTGATCCAGATGCCGCGCGCACTGCGCACCGGCGACCTCGAGGCACAGGTCGAAATGCAGGCCGACCAGTACATCCCCTTTCCGATGGACGAGGTGAGCTACGACTTCGAAGTGCTCGGACCGAACGACAAGGACCCCGAGAGCAACGATGTGCTGCTCGTCGCCACGCGCACCGAGAACGTCGAGCAACGCCAGGCGGCAGTGAAGTCTGCGGGCCTTGCCGCACGCATCGTCGATGTCGAGGCCTTCGCGCTCGAGAATGCCTGCAAGCTGATGACCCACCAGATGCCCGATGGCGGCATCGATCGCACCATCGCGGTGGTGGACTTCGGTGCGAGCAGTACCACCTTCAGCGTGCTGCGCAATCTCAAGGTGGTGTACACGCGCGATTTTGCTTTCGGTGGCCAGCAGCTCACCGAAGAGATCATGCGCACCTACGGGCTTTCCATGGAGGAGGCGGGCCGCGCCAAGAAGGAAGGCGGCCTGCCCGGCAACTACCAGTCTGAAGTACTCGATCCGTTCATCGACGACATGACGCAGCAGGTGAGCCGCTCACTGCAGTTCTACCTCGCCTCAGGCTCCGGGCGTGAGCAGCCCGAGAAAATCCTGGTGTGCGGCGGGTGCGCCAACATACCCGGCGTAGCCGAAGTGATCTCCAGCCGCGTGGGCATCGCTGCCGAGAGGGGCGACCCGCTCGGCCAGATGAAGCTGTCCTCGCGCGCCAAGGCGCAGGCGGTGCAACGCGACGCCACGGCGTTACTCACCGCCTGCGGTCTGGCACTCCGGAGTTTCGACTGATATGCCGCGTATAAACCTACTTCCCTGGCGCGAGGCGCAACGCAAGGATCGCAAGCTCGCGTTCCTCGTGGCGCTCGGCGTGGCGGCCCTCGCCGCCGGCGTCACTGCGTTCGCCGCCTACCTGCTGTACGGCTCGATGATCGAGGCGCAGGAGCGGCGCAACACCAGCCTGCGCGCTGCGATCAAGACGCTCGACAAGGAGATCGAGGAGATCAACAGCCTCGAGAGCGCCAAGCAGAAGTTCATCGCCCGCATGGAGATCATCGAGAAGCTGCAGCGCTCGCGGCCGGAGATCGTGCACGTGTTCGATGAGATCGTGCGTACGCTGCCCGAGGGCGTGTACCTCACTTCCGTGAAGCAGAATGGCATGCGCCTGAAGTTCGAGGGTGTCGCGCAGTCCTCGACGCGCGTCTCCTCCTTCATGCGCAACCTCGATGGCTCCCAGTGGCTGCGCAATCCCGAGCTCGAGGTGGTGCAGACCGGCAAGGGCACGGGCCCCGGCTCGAGCTTCACGCTGACTGCGGATCAGGTCACCACTGCGGGTCCGGATAATGGCGGCGGCTCGGCCGCCAAGGGCAAGATCAGAAAGGCCAGTGCCGGTGGTCAGGGAGCACGGCAATGAAGCTGCTCGACGAGTTACGCTCGCTCGATCCGCGCGAACCAGGACGCTGGCCGCTGCCGGTGCGCGCCGGCGCGGTCGGGGTAGCGTTCATCGCGCTGTCGGTGCTCGGCATCTACATGCTCGTGTGGAACGAGCAGCGTCCGGAGCTGCAGCGCCGGCAGGATGAGGAACAGAAGCTGCGTCAGGAGTTCCGCGAGAAGCACGCCAAGGCGGTGAATCTCGAGCTTTATAAGCAGCAGCTGAAGGACATCGAGCGCTCATTCGGCGCGCTGTTGCGTCAGCTGCCCGGCAAGACCGAGGTGCCGAGCCTGCTGGTGGACATCTCGCAGACCGGACTCGCCGCGGGGCTGCAGGAGAAGCTCTTCCAGCCCGAGGCGGAGCAGAAGAAGGACTTCTATGCGGAGCTGCCCATCAAGATCCGCCTCACCGGCAGCTACCACCAGTTCGGTGAGTTCGTGAGCGGCATCGCGGCGTTGCCGCGCATCGTGACGCTGCACGATATCGACATCAAATCCGACAACAAGGATGCGTACGACCAGTTGTCCCTCGAGCTCACGGCGAAGACCTACCGCTACATGGACGAGGACGAGATCGCCGCGGGCGAGGACAAGAAAAAGGACATTACCCACCGGCCGAAACCGGCGGGGGCGGGTTGAGACAATGAAATGCGATCGTGGGGGCCGGGCAATGAATGACCACACGTACCGACGCGGATGGCGGCTGCTGAGCGTCGCGCTCGCCTGCGGTTACGCTGCGCTCACGGCCTGCTCGAGTGCCGATGACGAGCTCACGCGTTTCATCGAGGACACGAAGAAGGAGCCCGGCGGTCGCGTCGAGCCACTGCCGGAGATCAAGCCGTACGAGACTTTCGTATATGCGGCGCAGGAGCTGCGCTCGCCCTTCCTGCCGAGCAGCCCCGGCTCGGGAGCCGGACTTGCCGGTGTGCGTCCCGATCAGAAACGCAGCCGCGAGTTCCTCGAGCAGTATTCACTCGACACGCTGAGAATGGTCGGCACGCTGCGTCTCGGTGGAGAGATGTACGGGCTGGTGGAGACCAAGGATGGCCTCGTGCATCGGGTCACCACCGGCAACCACCTGGGGCAGGCGGAAGGCAAGATCACCGATATCAGCCCATCGAAAATCAGTCTCATCGAAATCGTTCCGGACAGTCTCGGCGGGTACATGGAACGCCCGGCCGCGCTTGGCCTGAACGAATAAGGTCCAGCAGGGAGTTCTCAGAATGCACTCGTCCAGCCTGATGAATCGTCTCCTCGGCGCCGCCGCGGCGGTGGTGCTCGCAGCGGGACTCGGCCTGACAGCGCCAGCTCCGGCCTGCGCCGCGGATCAACCCGCGCTGCAGTCGGTCGACGTGCAGCCCCTGCCGGGACAACAGGTGCAGGTCACCATGCGCCTGTCGGCACCTGCGCCGCAGCCGATGTCGTTCACCATCGACAATCCGGCGCGCATCTCCTTTGATCTGCCGAACACCACGCTGGCGATGGCATCGAAGCGCATCGATGTGCACGCCGGCGGGCTCGATACCATCGTCGCGGCCGAGACCAAGGATCGGACGCGCCTGGTGATGAACCTCGACAAGCTGGTGCCGTACGACACGCGCGTGGTCGGCAACAACATCGTAGTGATGCTCGGCGGCAGCAGTGCCGCGACGACTGCCACGGTGGCGCCGGCCGCTGCAGCGCCGCTTGCGAGCGGCGCGCGTGAGCTGCGTGCCATCGACTTCCGCCGCAGTGCCGATGGCGCGGGTCGTGTGATGGTGAAGCTCTCGGACCCGCACATCCATATCAACCTGCACCAGGTCGGCAACCAGGTGGTGGTCGACTTCAGCGACGCGAGCGTGCCCGCCAACCTCATGCGCCGTTACGACGCCACCGACTACGGCACCCCGGTCAGTGGCTTCGACGTCACGCGTGTCGGCAACGGCTCGCGCATCTCGATCTCCGCCAACGGCGACTTCGAGCAGCTGGCCTACCAGTCGGACGACCAGTACGTAGTGGAGGTGTCCCCCAAGCGCCGGGTCGCGAACGCACAGGAGGACAAGCCGGTGTACTCGGGCGAGCGGCTGACGCTCAACTTCCAGGACATCGAGACACGCGCGGTGCTGCAGCTGCTTGCCGATGCCAGCGGCCAGAACATCGTGGTGAGCGACTCGGTGAGCGGCAACGTCACGCTGCGCCTGCAGAACGTGCCGTGGGATCAGGCGCTCGACATCGTGCTGCGCACCAAGGGACTCGACAAGCGCAAACAGGACAACGTCATCATCGTGGCTCCGCAGGCCGAGCTCGCCGCGCGCGAGAAGGCCGACCTGGCCGCACGCAAGGACGTGCAGGAGCTCGCGCCGCTGCGCTCCGAGTACCTGCAGGTGAACTACGCCAAGGCAAAGGACATGGAGGCGCTCATCAAGACGCAGAGCAATTCACTGCTCTCGCCACGCGGCAGCGTAACCGTGGATGAGCGCACCAACACCATTCTGCTGCAGGACACCTCCGATCGGCTGTCGGACATCCGCCGCCTGGTGGCGACGCTCGACATTCCGGTGCGCCAGGTGCAGATCGAGGCGCGCATCGTCATCGTCAGCAACGACTTCAAGCGTGACCTCGGTGTGATATTCGGGTTCACCAACTGGCAGAAGAACGGCCAGAACGGGCTCGTGAGCACTACCGGCACGGCGGCCGGCATCGATACGATGAGCAACACGTTCATTACCGGACAGAACGCGATCAACAACGCGATCAACGCCGGCACGACGCCGGTACCGCTGCCGACGTTCGGCATTCCGGCCGCCGCGAACCGCTATAACGTCAACCTGCCGGTGAGCAACCCGGCCGGCACGTTCGCCCTCGGCATCCTCGGCAACAACTTCATCGTCGATCTCGAGCTGAGTGCCGCGCAGGCCGAAACGCAGGCGAACATCATCTCCTCGCCACGCGTGGTGACCGCCAACCAGAAGGAGGCGAGCATCGAGCAGGGCGTCGAGATTCCGTACCAGCAGTCTGCATCGAGCGGCGCTACCACCATTCAGTTCAAGAAGGCGGTGCTGGCGCTGAAGGTGACCCCACAGATCACACCCGACAATCGCATCATCATGGACCTCGATGTGCGCGATGACAGCGTCGGCAACGTGGTGGTGGCCTCCGGTGGCGTGAACGTGCCTTCGATCAACACCCGCGAGATCGCCACCCAGGTGCTGGTGAACGACGGACAGACCGTGGTGCTTGGCGGTATCCTCGAGACGACGCAGCGCGAGGACGACACCAAGGTGCCGTATCTGGGCGATATCCCGGTGCTCGGCCACCTGTTCAAGAACACCAGTCACCAGGACAACAAGGATGAGCTGATGATCTTCATCACGCCGAAGATCGTGCACGAGGGCGTGAACGTATATAACTGAACGACAGGGTCATCAGGGAGTTGAGCGCGGCCGCCTTCGGGCGGCCGCAGTTTTTTGGGTATCCTTGCGGGCGAGATGATCGGGAAAAGAAGCGTATTCCTCGTCGGCCCGATGGGCTCGGGCAAGAGCGCGGTTGGCCGGCAGCTGGCGCGGGTGCTGCACCTGCCCTTCCACGACAGCGACAGCGAGATCGAGCGTCGCACCGGGGTCGACATTTCGTTCATATTCGAGAAGGAAGGCGAGGCGGGCTTTCGCGAGCGCGAGCGCGAAGCGATCGAGGCCCTCACCGCGCTCGAGGCCATCGTGCTCGCTACCGGTGGCGGCGCAGTCCTGCTGGCGGAGAACCGCACTCTGCTGAGTCAGCGCGGCTGCGTGGTGTACCTCCAGACCTCGGTGGCACAACAGGCCGAGCGCGTGCGCCATGGGCGCAACCGGCCGTTACTCGCGGACGGCGATCCTGCCACGCGCCTCGGGCACCTGATGGATGCACGTGCGCCGCTCTATAGCGAGATCGCCGATATCGTGGTCCCGACCGACGGCCGCCGGGTCAACAATGTAGCCGAGCAGGTGCTGCGCGAGCTGGCCGCCACACGCCGCCGTTGAGCAGCGTCGCGCTCACGTATACTGAGCGTGCCGCTGTTGCATGCCGCAACGTGAGCGCGACGTGAGCGTGGATACCCTGAAGGTCGAACTCGGGGCTCGCAGTTACCCCATCCTGATCGGCGCCGGACTGCTCGGTAGTGCGCAGATCTTCGAGCAGCACCTGCCGGCGCGGGAGCTGCTGATCGTCAGCAACACCAGCGTCGCGCCACTCTACCTGCCGACGCTCACCTCGAGCCTGGGTAAGCGGCGGGTGGTCGAAGTCATCCTTCCGGACGGAGAGATCCACAAGACTCTAGCCAACGCATCAAGGGTGATGGACGTGCTCATCGCCAGCCGCCTGGCGCGCGACTGCGCCGTGCTGGCGCTCGGCGGTGGGGTGGTCGGTGACCTCGCCGGGTTTGCCGCGGCCTGCTATCAGCGCGGGGTCGACTTCGTGCAGCTGCCCACCACGCTCCTGGCGCAGGTGGACTCGGCGGTGGGCGGTAAGACCGGGGTGAACCACGCCGGTGGCAAGAACTTGATCGGCGCGTTCCACCAGCCGGTGCTCGTGGTCAACGATACGGCGACGCTTGCCACCCTTCCCAGCCGCGAGTTGCGCGCCGGGCTCGCGGAGGTGATCAAGTACGGACTGATTGCCGATGGGGCGCTGTTCGAGTGGCTGGAGGAGCACCTCGATGAGCTACTGGCCGGAGACCCCGCGGCTCTCGCACACATCATCCGCCGCTCTTGCGAGATCAAGGCCGCCGTAGTCGGCCGCGACGAGCGCGAGCAGGGCGAGCGCGCACTGTTGAATCTCGGACACACCTTCGGACACGCAATCGAGTCAGCGAGCGGATACCGCCAATGGCTGCACGGCGAGGCGGTAGGCGCCGGACTCGTCATGGCGGCGGCCATGTCCACGGCCTGCGGATTGCTGAGTGATGCCGACGCGGCGCGGGTGCGGCAACTGGTTACGCGGGCAGGCCTCCCGAGCCGCATCGATTCGGTGAGTGATGCGGCGGCGCTCGAGCACATGAAGATCGACAAGAAGGTGCTGGGTGGACGCTTGCGCCTGGTGCTGCTGCGCAGGATCGGCGAGGCATTCGTGAGCGCTGACTATCCAGCTGATGCGTTGCGGCGGACACTCGCAACGCACTGCGGAGGCGGCGGATGAACGATGTCACTGCGACGGGGGTGCTCGCTCCTTACGCAGCGCACGACGAGCACTCGCGCGGTCGACGCTATCCCGAGCCGAAACCGGAGTGTAGAGGCGAGTTCCAGCGCGACCGTGACCGCATCATTCACTCCAATGCCTTTCGGCGCCTCGTTTACAAGACGCAGGTGTTCGTCAATCACGAGGGAGACCTGTACCGCACCCGTGTCACACACTCCATCGAAGTGGCGCAGATCGCGCGCTCGGTCGCGCTCGCACTGCAGCTGAACGAGTCGCTCACTGAGGCGATCTGCCTCGCACACGATCTCGGGCACACCCCGTTTGGTCATGCCGGCCAGGATGCGCTGAATGAGTGCATGCGCGAGTACGGCGGGTTCGAGCACAACCTGCAGTCGCTGCGAGTCGTGGACGAGCTCGAGGATCGCTACGCCGCCTTCCGCGGACTCAACCTGACCTTCGAGTGTCGGGAAGGGATCCTCAAGCACTGCTCACTACGCAATGCGCGCGAGCTAGGCGCGCTCGGCGAGCGGTTCATCAAGCGCCGTCAGGCGAGCCTCGAGGCCCAGATCGCGAATCTCGCCGATGAGATCGCCTACAACAACCACGACGTCGACGATGGTATCCGTGCGCAGCTGCTCGACCTCAGCGCGTTGCGCGAAGTAAGCATGTTCCGCCGTCAGTACGAGGCGGTGATCGCGCACTATCCGGAGCTTAGCGAGCGACGTCTGGTGCACGAGATCATCCGTCGCATGATCAACCACCTGGTGGTCGACTTCATCCGCACCACCCAGGCGCATCTGGCGCAGGTGCAACCGCGCTCGATCGACGAGGTACGCATGCACTCAGCGCCGCTCGCCAGGCTGAGCGATGCGTGCTACGAGGAGCATCTCGAGCTGAAGACATTCCTGCGCGAGCACGTCTATCGCCACTATAAGGTGCTGCGGATGACCTCCAAGGCGCGGCGCGTGGTGCAGCAGCTGTTCGAGGGGTTCTTCAAGGACGTCAGCCTCATGCCGACCGAGCACCGGGATCTCGCTCTGCAGGCCGAGAATGCACACGGTGCCGCGGGCCGCGCGCGGACAGTGGCGGATTACATCGCGGGGATGACCGATCGGTATGCCATTCTGGAGCACCGACGGCTGTATGAGCCCGGGGAGAGGACCTAATCTAGGCCGCCTTTCCAAGCCCTGTGATCGGGCACATTCCTAGCCCTTCCATCTCGGCCACAAGCCGCTGCCATCATCTACGCCGTAACTGCCTGTTTCTGATGGGGTTCGGCCTTACAGCGTCCTCGCTGACCCTCAGCGGCCGTTTTCCATCAGGTAGTTATATATCCTTAATTGACATAACTATTTGAAGTCCCTAGAGTTATGTAATAACAAAGAGCCATAAAGATGAATAAGTCCGTCCGGGAAAAAGAAGCGGTCTTGAACGTATTTGCTGCGCTGATGCGGCCGCTCATGAGATTTGCCTTTGAGTACGGGATCTCCGCCAGCGAAATAGCGGGCGTGGTCCGTCGGACCTACATACAAGCGCTCGAAGCCCGCTTAGCTGAGCAGAAGAGACCGGCGTCGGATGCACGTTTAGCGGTTGTTGCAGGCCTCACCAAATCAGACGTGACAGCACTTCGCGAAGCCGCGCGCATTGGTGCGCCGCACAGTCAGCGTACCGCCGTGAGCGTTGACCAGATAACCAATCTGCTCACCGTTTGGCACACGCACTCCGGTTTCTCCGGGGCCTACGGTCTTGCGCTGGAGTTGGATCTGGTACCCACATCTGCCACTCCGCGAAAAAGCTTTCGCGAGCTCATTGCGGTCGCTTGTCCAGGCGCTGACGAGGAAGCGCTGCTGGACGAACTTATTGCGTCGGGCTCAGTTGAGGTAATCGATTCCGTTACTGTGAGATGTTTGTCACGTGCCTATCTCCCGCAGGAGACGGATGTAAAGCGGATCGAGTGGATGGGGCGAGTCCTGTCCAACGTTGCCGCTAGCTTCATCCACAACTTACGTCGCGAACCACAAGACCCTGTCTACTTGGAGCGTGCTGTTGTGTGCGACGAGCCCATTTCCGAGGCTGGTCGTGACAAGTTTCTAGCGCTTGCCGGCGAGCGCGGCAAAGCGCTGCTGACTGAGTTGGATAGCTTCCTCGCGCATCTCACGGCCACCGATGGAAGTAAAACGGGGAGGAGGTACGGCCTAGGGGTCTACTTCTTCGACGATCAAATCAGTGGCGACCAAACGCATGTACGCACAACAAAAAGCCACGACGACAAGCCTGCTCGGGCCACCGCGCCGGTTGAAGAAATAGATGTTCTGGCGGGGCTAATCCGCCAGAAGTAACTAACTTTGGTATGGGGAGACCATCGATGAAGACGTCAGGGCGTGTACTTGCTGTAACACTGTGCGCAGTGGCGGCCTCAGGCTACGCGGTAATTTGCAGTGCTGGGCCGCATGGGGGAGCCGCTGGATTCCAAGGCATGAATAGGTCCGGCATTACTGGAACCGGTATGTCACGAAATGGCATCACCGGGACCGGTCTCGGGCGCGAAGCCATTACGGGCACCCGCATTCCGCCGCGCGGCATCACCGGAACCGGTCGTAACGGCATTACGGGCACCGGGCTTAACGGCATCACTGGCACTGGCGTGCAGAGCAAGGGCATCACCGGCACAGGCCTCAACGGCATCACCGGGACTGGGCTTAATGGCATCACGGGCACGGGCGTGGACAGCAAGGGCATCACCGGCACAGGCCTCAACGGCATCACCGGGACCGGGCTTAATGGCATCACGGGCACGGGCGTGGACAGTAAAGGCATCACCGGGACCGGCCTTAACGGCATTACGGGCACGGGCGTGGACAGTAAAGG
>DATJFM010000030.1:0-5302 GCA_035495655.1 Steroidobacteraceae bacterium | reverse complement strand
ACGCAAGCATCCACAATCCGTGACTTCGCGTCGTTACGTAGTTGTCACAGCCTCGCACCCGGTGACCCTGTAGGGAGCGCGGCGCGTTGTCGATAGGTAGTTCCCGCAGGTTATTAATTTCTCCCCGCGGCGGCGGCAATGAGGCGCACGAGCTCCGGCGGCGTGAGTTTGCGCGCGTCGAGAACGTTACTCGCTTCGTGCGACGCCGGCGGCACGAAATGCGCCTTCTGCCAATGCAGCACCTCGATGTTCGCTTCCGAAGGGTCCTTGCCCCGCCGGGCACGCTGCACGATGCGCCTCTCCAGGGTGGTCTGCTGCGCATGACAGTAGATGATGCAGAGATTGATTCTGAGGGCAGTGGCGAGTGCGCGGAAGCGTATACGGTCCTCGGGCCGCGCAAAGGTCGCATCGATGATGGTGACATAGCCCCCGGCAAGGGTGTCCGCGGCGCAGTCGGCCAGACGGTCGTAAACCGCGTGGGTCATTTTCCGCGCATACATCCCGCGCGCGAGCGCTGAGCGTGAGCGCGCCGCCGGCGCCAAGCCGGCGAGGCGCTTACGCTCGATGTCCGAGCGCAGGTGTATGGCGCGTAGCGGCGGCGCCAGACGCTGCGCCAGCCAGGTCTTGCCGGATCCCGACAGCCCCGACATCAACACGAGTACCGGCCGCCGCGGAGCGAGTGCACGCTGCGCGCACTCCAGATAGCTGCGGAAGGAGCGCCGGGCCGCACGAGCGGCGTTTCGGGTCGTCCCGCGCGCAGCGGCAGTGAGCGCCACCACCTTGGCCCGCACCAATGCGCGATGCGCCCGGAACACCGGCATGAGCAGGCAAGCCTGGTAGTCACCGCTCGCCATGAGGTAGCCACCGAGGAAAGCCTGCGCATGCAGCGGTCGCTGGCGCGCATCGAGGTCCGCGTCGAGAAATGCCACCTCATCCGCCACATCGATCCAGCGCAGTGACGGATCGAACTCGAGGCAGTCGAAGGGTCGCAAGCGTGCCCCATGGCGCACGATGTTGCCGGCGTGCAGATCTCCGTGGCACTCCCTCACGCGCCGCGCGGCAAATCGCTGTGCCAGTAGTGGCCAGGCTGCATCGGCCCATGTCCCGAGACTTCCCTGAAGTGCCCGCAGTGTCCCCGCGTCGCCGAGTGCCGCCCCCGCGCGCAGGCACTCCACGGCGTTGTGTTTGATGACGGCGACCTGTGCCGTCGGCTCGCCCCATGCTTGCCCGGCTCGGGCAACGGGCAGACTCGCGTGCAGCCGCGCGAGCTCACCGCCGAAGAGCGCGAGCTCCGCCGGCTCGATGTGCTGCGCTTGCAGGAGCACATCGAGCTGCTGCGCGCGCGGAAACTGCCGCATCCTCACCGCGTGCTCGATGATCGGGCCGCGACCACCGATGTGGGCCTCGGCGTGTCTCCTGCGGATGGCGCGCACATCGAGGTACAACTCCGGTGCGAAGCGCCGGTTCAACCGCACCTCCTCATGACACAGGGAACGCCGCTCCTCCGCCGACCGAAGGTCGATGAAGGAGTAGCGCACGGGGCGCTTGACCTTGTAAGCGAAACGGCCGGTCAACAACACCCAGGAGATATGGGTCTCGATCAGATCAACCGACCGTACCGGGTGCGGATAGGCTCGTGGGAAAAGCAGTGCGTGCAGGTGATCCGGCAAGGAGCTCATCACACGGATCCGTTCACTGCCGAGACTGCGCTCGCGAGTACGCACTAGCCCCTATGGTCGGAGGCTTCCGCGCCCCGTATAAGTCCCCATCATTATGCGTAGAAATCATGTCGTTCGCGGAGGTCGGAATGAGGGGTACGGGGACTTCCCCGTGGTGCACGCGCCCGCGCGGCGCTCCGGCTGCCGTCGGTCTTTCTACGGAGAAGCCCTCGACCACGCTCTGAAGGCCTGTCCGCGCCGTGCGATGCATGCACGCGATCGCCGTGCGCAGTGTGCCTCCCGCCGTGAAGATCGCAGTGCTCGTGAGGACATGGCCGTCTGAGCACGGGTGGGCAGCCGTGGCGAGCGGGATCCTGTTGCTCGCCACGTGCGTTGCCGCGCACGCTGTCTCTTCTGCCCAGGAAGAGCTGGCCGAAGTGAAACGCAGCGTACCGAACCTCGATAAAGGCGCTGACTACTTCGATAGCTGCGGCGCCTGCCATGGTCCGGATGGAGGCGGCACACGCGATGGACAGGTGCCGCGTATCGGCGGTCAGCATGCTTCGGTGCTCTGGAAGCAGCTCACGGACTATCGGCACGATCGCCGCTGGGACGTGCGGATGGAGCATTTCGCAGACCGTCACAATCTCGCCGATGCTCAGGCCATCGCGGACGTGTCCGCCTACATCCATCAGCTCGTGCCGAGCGGACCAGCAGGTGAGGGCAACGGCAAGGCTCTCGATGCAGGCGCGGCGCTCTATGCGCAGCGGTGCAGCCGCTGTCACCAGACGAACGCCGAAGGCGATGCCGCGCACGCCGTGCCGAGAATAGCCGGGCAGCATTACGACTACCTGCGTAGGCAGTTTTATGACGCGGTCGACGGGCGGCGACCGAATTTTTCCGCAGCGCACATCCGCCTGCTCGCAAAGCTCGATCACGACGAGATCGAGGCGCTATCGGACTACCTCTCACGACTGCCGGCCAATCGCTCCCAACCGACCAACAAGGCTGGCGGCGGCGTGCACTAAGTCCATGGCGCTCAATCGATCGGGAGCCGCATGAGAAAGCACGCTCCTTCGGGGCTATTCGCGCGATAGCTGAGTGTGCCACCGTGAGCTTCGGCGATGGTCCGGCTCATCGCAAGTCCAAGCCCGGTGCCCTCGGGTTTGGTGGTGAAGAAGGGCTCGAACAGCCGTGGGGCGAGCTCGGCCGCCACACCGGGACCGTTGTCGCACACCTCGATCTCGACCTGCCGTTCGCCATTCAATCGTGTCCGTATGCGTATCTGTTTGGGACCGTTGGTGGTCGCATCACTCAGGGCGTGCAGCGCGTTCCATAGCAGGTTTAGCAGCGCCTGCTGGATCTGATTAGCGTCCAGATTCACTGGCGGAAGGTGCTCGGCAAGCTCGAGCTCGTAACGAACGTCGTGTCGCGTTGCATCGCTGCGGGCTAGTTGCGCGAGCTCGAGCACGAGCAGGTTGGCGCTAGTCAACTCACGTCGCATCTGCGGACCGCGCGCTAGAAGTCGCAGACGACGGATGATGTCAGCAGCACGCGTCGCCTGTATGCCGATCTCCTGAAGCGCGGTTCGGACCTCCGCGATGTCAGGTTCGCTCTCACGGAGTAGCCGCTGTGAGGCCCAGGCGTAGTTGGTGATGGCGGCGAGCGGCTGATTGACCTCGTGGGCAATCCCTGTCGCGATTTCACCCACCATCGCCAGCCGCGACGCGAGTATCAATCGCTCGCGCAGCCGCTGCTGTTGTTCGCGCGCCTCGTGCTCTGGCGTGAGGTCACGGACGAACCCAAGGAATCGTGGGGTCGCTCCATCGGGCACCACGCCGACGGAGAGGAAGACCGGGAAGGCCGCGCCGCCTTTGCGCCGCGCCAGCACCTCCCGGCCGCGACCGATGATGTGCGGCACGCTGGTCTCGAGATAGCGTGCTATGTGGTCATCGTGCTGAGTCCCGTCGGCATCGCTCATCAGGATACTGACGTTGCGTCCCAGGACTTCGGCGGCGGTGTAGTCGAACAGGCGTTCCGCACTGCGATTGAATGCCTGGATCAGGCCGCGATGGTCGATGAGCACCACTGCGTCCACGGCGGCATCGAGAATGGCCTCCAGGGCCTGTTCGCGAACGGTCGGCACGCCTCTTCCCCCGGCGGGCGAATAATGTTTCAAGTCTGCCGAAGACGGGGCGGCGCCTCCCTACGTACATTCCGAAGTCTCCGCGCCAGTTCCGGGCAGCCGCCGAGCCATCGGCTTGCAACGGCCAGCGCCAGGATGAGATCCGGAGAATCAGGCGCGCGGGGTAGCGCGGCGCCGGCGGGGCGGCCGCGAATGGCGCTTGATATCCCCCCGACGGGTGCGGCGGTAGTCCTCGAGCTTGCGACGCACCGCGCGGAAGGCATCGCGCAGCGCGACGAACGGGTCCTTGTGCGCGGCAGCACCACAGCGCGCGTGGCGGACCGCGAGCACCTGATCGGGAAGTCCGATATCGATGTGAAAGTCGTACAGCGCCCCGTGGCGGTGGTGACGGGGCGGGGACGCGACAATCACGTGGCAATGCGTGATGTGCGCATCGAACTTCTCGAGACGCGAAACCAGAGCTCGGATGCGGCTCTCGAGCGCGGCAGAGTGGTCGAGATGGCGGAAGGTGATTTGCAGCGGCAGGCTGCTGGGGGTGCTAACGGCGTCGGCTGAGTTTTTGCGTCTCGAGGGATTGTTCATTCAGCACATCCTTGCGAGCTGTCCCGTCGTCAGGATAGCAAGCGCCGGGCGCGATGGATTGTCATACGTGAGCGCGGCGGCTGCTGCGCCGCAGTGAGCGCGAGGCCTTGGAACTGCCGCTCAGCGCAAGCTACGCGCGCGGACGTGCCGTGGATTGCTAGCCGCCGCCTATTGCGGACGGGAGCGCACGTGCACAGAAGCGGACGCGGCCGAGCGCATGCCTTGTGGATACGCCATCAGGGGATCCGCTCGAGAGCATGGCTTCGGTCATCACCGCGGATACGCCCGTCGAGGCGAAGTCGGTCCACTCGACCGCTATCTCGCCGCAGCGCGCGCGAACGACGCAAGCGGGAAGCTCGCGCTCTTTGAGGCCCAACGCCGGCGCGAGCGTTTCGACTGTCATCCGCGCTGCAGGACAAATGCCACGTTCTGTCCTGATGTGTGCTCCGCTCGCACTAATGCTCTCGAGGTATCCGAGGCACCGGCAGCCGCTGTCGGGTGACTCTTCACACCTCAGCCGTACCGGAATGTTGCTTACGAGTCGTCGTCCCCAACGATGTTCCATGGCCGCCTCCTCCCATGACGGTCCGATGCTGCGGCACAGGCGCTCCGGTGGCCATTCGCATTAATCCCTAGAAGGAAGCTCGCGTTGAGTCCGAAGTGAGCGCATGGCCCGCGCCGGCGGCTGCGTCTCTTGCCCGGGTGCTCCGGGCGGTGGCAGGATCGATGGTCCATCGCCATAGGGGGAGTGCACCGCATGAGGACTCGTGCGCAGTATCTGGCTGCGGTCGCTCTGGTTATGGGATTCACTGCCCTGAGCTCAGCATCCGCGGGCAACCTCAGCTTCCTCGACAAGTCTCCAGTGGCCTATTTCAAGCCGGACGACATGGAGATGATGCATCAGAACGCGCGCAAG
>DATJFM010000029.1:0-21445 GCA_035495655.1 Steroidobacteraceae bacterium | reverse complement strand
TACACGGTGCCGAGCAAGTGTGGTAGCGGCCTGTGGTGGTCCGAAACCAATGTCGTACCCGCGTTCACACCCAAGGGTCTGCCATCGACCGGGACCGTCTTTCCGGCAACCACGCAGCGCAGCATCGGCGATGTACTGAGCGCTCGTAACATCAGCTGGAAATACTATGGCGGCGGCTTCAATGAAGTCGGAACCAACAGTCTGCTCAACACCGACTGCTGGATCTGCAACCCTTTCCAATACGAGGCGAGCTTTCCGGGCATGGTCGCCGACCACATGCGCGACGTCACCGACCTGTTCACGGACCTTGCCAACGGCACCTTGCCGGCGGTGTCGTACGTGAAGCCGGACGGCTACCTCGATGCCCATCCGGGGGGCGGTAAAATGACGCTGTTCGAGGCGTTCGTGAAGAACCTCATCGAGCGCGCGCAGGCCAATCACCAGCAGTGGGCGCAGACCGCCATCTTCATAACGGTGGATGAAGGCGGCGGCTACTATGATTCGGGGTTCATCCAGTGGGTCGACTTCTTCGGCACCGGGCCCCGTATTCCCCTCATCGCGGTATCGCCCTTTTCAACGGGCGGTCACGTGAGTCACGTCTACAACGAGCATTCCTCGTTCGTGAAATTCGTCGAGCGCAACTGGAAGATACCCGGCACGCTGAGCGACCGCAGTCGGGATAACCTGCCGAACCCCGTCCAGAATGCGAACAACCCGTATGTGCCGAAGAACATGCCGGCCATCGGCGACCTGTTCGACCTGTTCCAGTTCAATTGATATGAGAGGGGAGCGCGCTTTGCGGCCCGTGGGTCTCAGTCCACTCTGGTGGTGAGCTGCGCCTCGAGTGCTGCGATGCTGCTCGCGCGCAGCGGAGTGCCGGCGAGCCTCGCTGCCTGTAACGCCGCCCCGGCATCCGGGGGCAGCCTCGCCGCGGACAGCCGGTAGCGACGCGCGCGTGCCGCAAGTGCCGCCTCGAAGGGTGCGCGCAGCAACTCACGTAACTGAAACAGACCGCCGGAATACGACAACGGCAGATCGAGCTCGGCAGGCACCTGCAGCTGATCGCGCACCGCATCGACGATGTCCGCGAGCTCGGCGACCGCTTGAGTGAAGATGGCTCGTGCCGCGGGATCGCCGGCAGTCGCGGCCTCCGCGACGAGCCTCGACAGCTGAGCCAGCTGACTGCGCTGTGCCACACTTTTCCCGTAGATGGCTGCGCACAGGTCGAGATCCTGCTCCAACGAGAAGTGATGGCGCAGAATCTCGTGCAGTGCTCCGCGCGGGGAACGGCCATCGCTCATGCGCGCAAACACGCGCAGCCCCTCGCGCGCCAGCCAGTGGGCCGATCCCTCGTCGCTGAACAGCTCGCCCCAGCCGCCCGCGCGTGCGCTGCGCCCGCCATACTCGCCATAGGCGATCGAGCCCGTGCCCGCCACGATGTTGATGCCTTCCGAGCCGGCCAGGGCACCTGCCCAACCGCACACCACATCGTTGCCGCACCGGTAACGACCGGTGGGAAGTGCGGCAGCGGGCACGGCATCGAGCCTTGCCTGCAGCGATCGGTCCTCGCCATATGCCGGCAGCCCGAGGAAGGCGAAGGTAAGTTCCGCGGCAGTCATGCCGGCGTGGTGTAAAGTGTGCGCGATGCCGCGCGTCAGCATCGCCTCGAGTGTCTCGAGACCAATCTCGAGATGATAGGCCGAGCCCGAGGTATGGGCGCCGAGCACCTTCCCCTCTTCATCGATGACGAGGAAGCGGGTCTTGCTGCCGCCGCCATCGACGCCGAGATATGTTCTCACTGCTGGCAGCCGTAGGGATAGATCGATACGCCCTGCACGACACGATTGACCGTACCTGCTGCGTTGGGACTGTCAGGCGACAGTCCGAGCGACAGCGAGCGCAGCATGCCGAGCGCCTGAGCGAAGACCGCATACGGCAGGCAGAGCTCGAGGTCACTGAGAGCCGCCGCGTCCCCGGTGAGTGCCAGCCCGTCGGTGTCCGCGACGCCGTCTGCGCGCCCCGTGAGTGCGATGACGCACCCTGCCACGCCGTCGCGGCGCAGCTCGCTGAGCAGATCGAGCTCGTAGCGACGCGCATGCGCGTCGTTACTGAGGAATACGACGACTAAAGTGCTGCCGTTGAGGATGGTCTTCGGCCCGTGACGAAACCCGAGCGGGGAGTCGGCGATCGCTATCAACCGCCCGTCGGTGAGCTCGAGCATCTTGAGCGCCGCTTCGCGCGCGAGTCCCTTGAGCTCCTTGCTGCCGAGATACACGACGCGCTCGAACCTGGCGCGCACGAGGCGTCGGAGTAGCGGCAGTCCGGAATCCAGCACCTGCGTGCCTGCCGCGCTGAGCAGCGTCGCGCGTGCCTCGTTCACCGGCAGCACCTGCGTGCCCGCCGCGCTGAGCGTCGCGCGTGCCTCGTTCACCGGCAGCACCTGCAATGCCGTGCCGGCCGCGAGCAGCATGCCGGTAAAGCTCGAGGTCATCGCGAAGCTCTGATCATTGCACGCTGCCGGCAACAACAACCCGTACGCGTTGCGCATGGTGCGGGCGCGGCGGTAGAGCTCGCCCTCCTGGTTGCAGGTGACGACCAGATGGGAGCAGCGATCGATGCATCGTTCGGCAAGCTCCATGGCCGCCACGCTCTCCGGGCTGTTGCCGGAGCGTGCGAAGTGCACCAGAAGCGTAGGAGTGTCGCGCACCAGGAAACTCGCCGGACTCGCCACGATGTCCGTGGTGGCGATGGCCTCGGCGCGGGGCCAGCCGTGGCTCGCAAGCGCAGGTGCCAGGCATTCGCCTACGAAAGAGGAAGTCCCCGCACCGGTGAGCAGCACGCGCCGCGGCTCGCCGGTGCGTTGCTGCTGGAGGAATGCCCCGAACGCGCTATCGCCGGCGACGAGCCGCGCGATGTCAGACCACAACTGCGGCTGCTGGGCGATCTCACGCGCCGTCCAGTAGGCGCCGCCCGCCGCGATCTGCGCCGCGCTGAGTCCCAGCACTTCCACAAGTTCGCTCACGACCACTGCGCTCAGTGCGTATAGGCCATGCCGAGCACGTAGGTGCGTCCATACGCGCTGTACCCGACGCCGGTGCCACTCTCGCTCTGGCCGACGAGCTGACCCGGTGCCCAGGGCAACAGCGGATTGCCGTTGAGGTAGCTGCGCGCCACCGAGTTACTGAGGTTCCTGCCCTCGGCGAAGATCTCGAACCCCTTGCCGAAGCGGTAATGAAGCGACGCAGTGACCCAGTCGAAGGCGTCCGTGATCGCCGGCCAGCCGGGTACGTCGGTGCACTGTGAGCAGTAGGCGGTGTAGCTCGACTGGTGGTCCCAGGTCACATCGGCGCTCCATGGACCTTTGTCATAGATCAGGCTGATCGAGTAAGTCGTAGGCGGCGCGGCGTTGATGGCGCCGACGAAGGCGCCAGTCTGGTCGTAGCTGCGGGTTTTGGTCGCCGTGTACTGCATACGCGTCCCGAAGCCGTTCTCCATGATGTGCTGCCAGGTGAACTCGACACCGGAGAAAATACTCTCAGCCCCGTTGGCCGGAGCGGAGACCGTCCACAGAAACGGCGTGCCTGGCACCGTTCCTGGCGGCCCGCCGAGGAATTTCTGGGTGCCAAGATCCACACTCGTGTTGATACCGGTGTAGATATCGTTGGTGATCCTCTTATAGAACACGGCGGCCGTGAGCGCCGAATGCCGCGCGTAGTACCACTCGACGGAGAAATCCCCCTGCCAGGCTTTCACCGGCCGCAGTCCCGCGGTGCCGTTGTAGTCGAGCTCCGGGTCGCCATTGATGGCGTTGTTGGTCGAAGTCGGCGCGAGCTGGCTCAAGTTGGGGCGGGCCATAGTCTCGGCTGCTCCGAACCGCAGCTGCACTGCGTCCGGCACCGCCCAATAGGCGAGATTCAACGACGGGAGCGCGAGCGTGTAGCTGCCGTTCGCGCCGAGCGCTTGTGAAGTACCGTACACGACGTTCCACGTCGCCGTGGGACCCGGTTGTTGGTACGCCCAGATGGCCGTCGGTACCGCGGAGGCGGTGCCGGCGGTCGTCTTGGTGTGCACCACGCGCACGCCAAGGTTTCCTGACCAGCGGCTCGAGGCGAAGTCCGCCTCCAGGTAGCCGGACAAGGTCTTCTCCGTGACGCTGTAGGAGTTGTAGGGATTGACCTGCGGCAGCGTGAGTGAGTAATCGAATGGCGTCGTGCACGGCAGCGAAGGACAGAACTGCGGATTCGGCTTGCCATCCAGGCTTTTGAGGAACCCGAGCAGCTGGCTGGCGTTGAGCTGCGGCAGTACGACCGGGTACGAGCCGCCGGCTCCTTGCATGAAGTGCGGAATGCTGACGTTCGAGATGACGTTGAATCCCTGCGACGCGAACGAGTAGGGGTTGCACTGTACCGGACAGCCCGCGGTCTGATAGAGCGTGCCGTACTGCCCGGAGCCGTTGGTCCAGTCGTTGCTGCTGTCGTCGCGGTCCTTCTTGCGATCGGTGTAGCCGACGCCGAACAGCAGCCGCTGCAGGAGTCCCTGCTCGAGATTCCAGGCGCCATCGAGGTTCAAGCCCACGATCTCGTCGTGCACCGAGAAGCCGTTGAGGCCCACGTAATGCGTCGACCAGTATTTGTTGTTGTTGAGGAACCCCGAGTTCATCAGCGCCGTGTACGAGCAAAAGCCCGCGTTGGTCGTGCTGGCGCTACCGGAAGGACAGGTGGAGAGCCCGAGCTGACTCGGCGGGACGACGACGTTGATGTTCGGCAGGCTGTGAGCCACGTCGGTGAAATTGAGGATGTCCTCGGCGGTCGGTTGGGCATTGACCAGTCCCGCGGTCACGAAGGTGTCCTGACCTCCTTCGGGCCGGCTTGCGGTGGAGCGGTAGCCGTCGAAGGCGAAGCTCAGCCGGTCGGTCGGCCTCCAGCTGGCGTTGAGCCCGTAGAGATAGGTATCGACCTTGCGATTTTGGGTGTTGTTCACCATCTCCGGCTGGAACTCGTTGACCGACAGCGAGGTGATGACGTTGTTCTTCACGACCACGTTGTTCGCCCAGGGGGTGCCGTCGCCGTAGAAGCCCGTGTCGTCCGGCGCGGCGAAATAGTACGACTGGTTGTAGCCGATCTGCGGATCGTCGAGGTGCGTCCACAACCCGTCCACCTTCAGAGTGAACGCTGAATTGGGCCGCCACTCGAGACTGCCAGAGAGGGCGTCGCGCTTCTTGTTGTCGAAGATGGAGCCGAAGGTGATGCAGCACGGCGTTGCCGTGAGTGGAACCGATCCCGGGTCCCCGGGGTTCGCGGTGAACGGATAGATCGTGGGTCCGTAGATGTTCTGGTTGTAGGCGTTGAGCGAGTCAGTGCGTGTGTGGTCGTCCGAGTGCACCCCGCCGAGCACGAATCCGAGAGTCTGATCTGCGAAGGTGTTTTCGACGAACAGCGAGTACTTCTGCCCGTAAAGCTTCGACATGTCGTTGTAGTTGCCCTCGGCATGCGCGCCGGCGTGAAGACCAGGGTTGTCGAAGGCGCTCGCCCTGTGCAGGTTGACGGTGCCGCCAATGCTGCCCTCCACCGCCGAGGCCTGCGGCGACTTCAGCACGTCGGCGCCGGTGATGAGCTCCGCCGGCAGCACGTCGAAGGCGAGATCGCGGCTGTCATCATCGCTCGCCAGTATGCGGTTATCGAGGGTGACGATGTTGTATCCGACGCTGAGGCCGCGGATGCTGATGCGGATGCCCTCGCCCCCGGTGGTGCGCTCGATCGTCACACCGGGGAGGTGGGCGAGGGAGTCGGCGACGTCGGCATCCGGAAAACGCCCGAGTTCGACCGAGTTGATCGAGTCCAGCACCACCGGAGCGGTGCGCTTGATCTCGAGGGATTTCTCGAGGTTGGCCGTCATGCCGTAGACGACGACCTCCTGCAGCTCATCCTTCTTGCTGCCTGAGGAGCTTGCGGAAGCGTCTGCTGCCGGCGCGGCCGCTGCAGCTGGAGCAGCGGCGGCAGGTGCACCCGCCGCACCCTCTGCAGCGGTCGCCTCGGCGGCGTTGGCGATGACGAAAGGTGCGAGCGGCAGCAAGAGCAGCAGCGCCGCGACCGCGGCCTGTAGAGTTGAGCGGGTTCTCATTGTGTGGTTCCCCCATGTTGTGCGCCGGCATTGGCGTGCTCACCGCAGGCCTGCGAGTAGTCACTCAGCACCTCACGCACGTGGTGCACGATGAGGTTCTGAGCGCTCGGCCGGATCTCCCCGCGTCGTACCGCGGCGTAGGCCGAGGGCAGGTACTGACGCAGCAGCGGCAGCGGCGGTGTGCCGGAATCGAACGAGGCCTCGAGGTGCGCGAGTGCGTGCCTGACCGAGGCGGCAGGCCAGCTGTAGCGGATGCGATCGCTCAGGCTGTACTCGAGTTGCAGCTCGAGCGTGCGTCCGCTGCCCTGGTAGTACTTGCGCCAGTGTTGTGGGTCGCTGCGCAGCGCCGCGAGCAGCGTCTCGCGTACGCGTGAGCTCTTTTCATCCCCCAACCATTCGCGCTCGACCTGATCCAACGCCCAAACCGCCTCGCGCAACGCAAAGGTGAGGGCCGGACCGACCTTGAGTATCGCGAAGTGGTCGCGCACCAGTGCGGCGAGAGCCTCGGGCGTCTGGTAATCGGTGGAATGAGCCTCGAAGACGAGGCCCGGCACCGCTTCGAGGCAGGCGCTGAGGCGCTGTGCCTTGGAAGGGGCGTACTCGACGATGCGCTCCTGGTCGAATTCGACACCCGGTTGCACTACGAGCGCGATGATTCTTTCCCAGGCGCCCGTGAGGCCGTGGCGTGCGAAGGCCGCGCGGTGCGCCGCGATACTTGCCAGTGCGACCTGCGGCTCGGTGACGGCGAGCTCGTGCAGCGCTTCCTGTGCGCCGCCCGGAACCGGCACTTCGGAGCCGATGACATAGACCGGCGCCTCACCTCCCGAGTCCTGCCAGGCCTTTTCGGCCTGTGCGCACAGTTGCGCTGCCCGGTCGGCGATCACCTCATCGGACAATCCGCGTGGGTCGTCGCTGCAGGACATGGAGCAGTCGAGATGGATCTTGCGGAAGCCTGCGCGCACGTACTCCGCGACCATGATCCCCGCACGCTGCAGGGCAGATTTCGCCGGCTGCAGCCGCCAGCAGTTGGGTCCCAGATGATCGCCGCCGAGCAGCACCGATGCGCGCGGCAGCCCGATCTCATCCGCCATCCGCCAGACGACGTCGCGAAAGTCCGCGGGCCGCAGGCCCGTGTAGCCCCCATTCTGGTTCACCTGGTTGGAGGTCGCCTCGATCAGTGCCTGGCCGCCTAGCGCGTGGGCATGTTGCAACGCCGCCCGCAGTACCAGTGGATGCGCCGAGCAGACCGAATAGATACCGACCGCCTCACCCGCCCGATTGCGCCGCAGCAGCTCGAGCAGCACTTTCACTTGCCATCCTCCGGCTCGATGGCCAGCAGCAGCGCGGCGAGGAAGGCGAGTGCGATGCCTGTCAACTTGAGCGGCTGCGGCATGATGCCGAGGATCGCGAGCGCGATGAGCGCCGTGATGAGCGGAGCCCCGGCGTTGGTGAGCGGAGATACCACCAGCGCCTTGCCGTAACGGAATGCATAGACGATCGTCAGTGCGCCGATGGAATTGAGGATCTGTGTAACGGCCGCGAGCCAGGGACCGCCCAGGCCGTAATTGATGGGCTGCGAGAAATCCGTCATCCACAGCGCGACGGGCAGGAGCGCCAGCGCCGTGAGTGTCATGTAGACGAAGATGCTCTCGGCTCGCATGCTGCGATTGGCGAGCTTCATGAAAAAAGCCTGCACTCCCCAGGCGATGAGGATGATCAGCGAGTAGAAGAACCAGGCGATTCCGTGGCCGCCGCCTGCCGCCTCATCCGGCGCGTAGTCGAAGAGCGGCAGTGATGCGAGCGCGAGTGCGATGCCGAGTGCGCCCACCCATGTCACCCGCTCCCGCAGCCAGCCGGCAGAAAGCGCAATCGTTACCACCGGCGACAACGCGATGAGCGGGAAGATCAGATAGGTCGGCCCGGTGTGCACGGCGTGAAAGAGCAGCATCTGTCCGCCCGCGCCGAGCAATCCGATCGCCAAGCCGTAGATGACCGCACGGCGGTCGTGCTCGAGTTTCCAGTCGATGCGCCCGAGCGCATAGAGCGCAGGCACGATCATGGTGAGTGCCCACACCACGTAAATCAGAGTCTCCGGAAAACCGTTCTCGGCGGGACGACCCGCGAAGGCTCCCCAGACTCCCCAGAACCCCATGGTCACGAGCGCAAAGATCAGTCCGATGTGGCGGGCCGCGCCGGTCGCCGGAAGGCCGTTCTCGCGTGCCAGGGAACTAGCCATTTCGAAGATGACCCCGCTCAGTCAATTCGAAAGCAAACGAAAGTCATAGGGCCTAGTTGTGTTTTCGATTTATTTCATGGACTATTTCGAACGCTTTCGTGGCTGTCAAGGATTTTCGCGAGGCGCGAGAGAGAAGTGCCTGGAGCAATGGTGAACCGAAAGGTTAGCTATCCGCCGAAGGGACAAGTTGCAGCGTCCTCCGCATAGCGATCGATTGGATAGACTCCGGCAGTGACCCGCACTTCCACCACGCGGCGTCGATTTCTGCAGCTGGCCGCGGGCGCAGGTCTGGCCTCGCGCAGCGCGCTCGGCATGACGGGCGCTGCGGGCCCACAGTCAGGCGACAGCCCGGTAGCGGCCGCGATCGCCGACGAGGCGCTGCGGCTCGAGTTCGACTCCGCGCTGCGCTCGCGTGCCTGGCACCTCCGGCGCGGTGCGGCGCCGGCGCAGCTCGCGCTCAGCTCCTGGAGCGAGACGGAGTATCTGCTGCTTGCCGATGGCTCGCGGCTCGATGGGTTCGCGCTCGAGCGCCAGGAGCGCGGCGCGATCCGCGGTCCACACGGCGAAGGCACGCAGCTGACGCTGTCGGGCCGCAACGCTTCCGGGGTCGAGAAGAGCGTGCACATCGAGATGTGGCGGCGCTATCCCGGCATCGCTCTCTACCGTGTGTCGTATCGCAACCTCTCGACGCGCGCGTTCGAGTTGCGAGGCTGGCGCAGCGCCGATCTTCAGCTCTTGCCGGCGACTGAGTTTTCCACCGGGCACGCGCCGCAACAGGAGCCGCTGTTCTGGTCCTACTGCGGCAGCACTCATGAGGACCGGCGCGACTGGGTGCAGCCGGTGAGCCGCACCTTCGATCAGGAGAACTTCATGGGCATGACCGCCTCCGACTACGGCGGCGGCACACCCATCGTGGATATCTGGCGTCGCGACTGCGGTATTGCGCTCGGGCACGTGGAAAAAGTGCCGCGGCTCCTGTCACTGCCGGTGAAGCGCGTTGGCGAGGGCGTGAATCTCGCCATCGCCGGGACGCTAGAGCGCTCACTTCCACCCGGCGCGCGTTGCGAGACGCCCGAGACGTTTCTTGCCACGCACACCGGCGACTATTTCGCGACGCTCGACGCCTATCGCCGCATCATGGCCGAGCGCGGGTTGCTCTCACCGCACCCGCCCGACTCCGCGTACGAGTCCATCTGGTGCGCCTGGGGGTATGAGCGTGAATGCACACCGCAACTGATCGAGGGCACGCTGCCCAAGGTGAGAGAGCTCGGGCTGCGCTGGGCGGTCATCGATGACGGCTGGCAATCGAATGTCGGCGACTGGCAACCGAACCCGCAGAAGTTTCCACGCGGTGGGGCGGATGTGCAGAAGCTGGTACGGGATATCCGTGCCCAGCAGCTCAAGCCACGCTTGTGGTTCGCACCGCTCGCCACTGCTCCGGGCTCGGACCTGCTGCACGATCACACCGACATGCTGCTCCTCGATAAGGAGGGCGCACCGCAGCACATCTCCTGGTGGAACTGCTTCTACCTGTGTCCGGCGTATGCGCCGACGGTGGAGTACACGCGAACGCTCGTGCGCCGCTTCATCGGAGAATGGGGGTTCGCGGGCTTGAAGATCGATGGCCAGCACCTCAACGGCGTCGCCCCCTGTTACAACCCCAAACACCGGCACGCGCGCCCCGAGGAATCGATCGAGAAGCTGCAGGATTTTCTGCACGCGCTCTACACCGCCGCCCTGCAGATCGATGCGCAAGTCGTCATGGAGCTGTGTCCGTGCGGCACCGCCTATTCATTCTTTAATTTCGCATCCATGAATCAGGCTCCCGCCTCGGACCCCGAGTCCTCCTGGCAGGTGCGTCTCAAGGGCAAGACGCTCAAGGCGCTCATGGGTCCGAGTGCAGCATTCGCAGGTGATCATGTAGAGCTCAGCGATGCCGGCGATGACTTCGCTTCCACCGTGGGAATCGGTGCGATCGTCTCGACCAAGTTCACCTGGCCGCGAGACCCCAAGCCCAAGGACTCATTCTTATTGACGCCCGCGCGGGAGGCTTTGTGGCGCAAGTGGATTGCGCTCTACAACGAGCGCATGTTGCCGAAGGGAACCTATCGCGGCGAGCTCTACGACATCGGCTTCGACAAGCCCGAGACGCACGTGGTCGAAGCCGGCGGGCGGCTCTACTACGCGCTCTATGCCCGCAGCTGGAGCGGACCGGTGAGCCTGCGCGGGCTCACCCAGGGCCGTTATCGACTGCGGGACTACTTCAATGAGCAGGAGCTGGGCGAGGTGGCTGCGCCGGGCGCCACCTTGCCGCTCGCCTTCGAGCACTTCCTGCTGCTCGAGGCGACAGCCGTCTGATGATACGCGGCAGCGAGCGAGGGCTATTGATCGAGGAGCGCCGGCGGCGCATTCGTGAGCTGCTGCGCGAGGAAGGCCGCGTCACGGTCGATGCGCTCGCCGCGCGTTTCGGGATCTCGCCGGTGACGATCCGCGCGGATCTCTCGATTCTCGAGTCGGCGGGCGCGCTCACGCGCACGCACGGCGGCGCGCTCAGCTTGCCCGATGCCGATCAGTCGCTCGACGTCAAGCAATTGCAGCATCGCGCCGAGAAGCAGCGCATCGCCGCTGCCGCCGCGGACCTCATACGCGATGGTGAGACCCTCATCCTCGATTCGGGCACCACCACCGCGCAGATCGCGCGCCGCATCCGTACGCTCGATCTCAAGTCGATCAACGTGATCACCAACGCGCTCAACATCGCGGCGCTGCTGATCGAGGTGCCCTCGGTGCGTCTCATCGTGCCGGGCGGCATCCTGCGCCGCGAATCCAACTCGCTGTCCGGACCCATGGCGGAAACCGCGCTGGCGACCTTGCGCGCCGACCGCCTGTACCTCGGTGCCGATGGTGTGGACCCACAGATCGGGGTGATGACTCCGCACCTCGCCGAAGCCGAGCTCAATGCCAAGATGATCGGCATCGCGCAGCAGGTGGTCGTGGTTGCGGATTCCTCCAAGTTCGCCCGCCGCAACATCTCGCTGATCGCACGCGTCGAGCAGCTGCACATGCTCATTACCGACCGTGCGGCACCGCAAGATGCCGTCGAGCAGTTGCGCCAGCGCGGGGTCGAGGTGCGGCTGGTATGAGAGGCACAGCGGCAGCCGTCGCGTGTGCTGTGTCGCTGACCGCCTTGGCCGCGATGAGCGCTGCGGCGAACGCGGCGCAGGCAACCGCCGGCGAGGCGGGCGGCTATTACACGCTCGCTGATTTCCAGCGCGTCGACAAGATCGATGCGCACGTGCATCTTCAGGGTCGCTCCGAGCGCTTCATGGCGCAGGCGATCGCCGACCGCTTCCGTGTCCTCACCATCAACGTCGACTCTCCCGACATGCCGCCGGTCGCTGCGCAGCAGCAGGCGGCGATCTCCCTGCACGAGCGTTACCCGGGTTGGGTAGCCTTCGCGGCCACCTTCACGGTCGAGGACTTCCAGTCGCCTGGCTGGAGCGCGGCAACGGTGCGCCACATCGATGACGCCCGCGCGCACGGGGCAGTGGGAGTCAAGATGTGGAAGAACATCGGTATGGTGCTGCGCAATCCCGACGGCAGCTACGTCATGCCGGACGATGCGCGCCTCGCGCCGGTGATCGCGCACCTCGAGCACACATCCCTGGTGCTGCTCGGACATCAGGCCGAGCCGCTCAACTGTTGGTTGCCGCTCGAGAAGATGACGGTGCGCTCGGACCGGGAATATTTCACTGCGCACCCGCAGTACTACATGTACCGCCATCCCGAGACGCCGACACACGACGCCATCCTAGCGGCGCGCGACCGCATGCTGCAGGCGCATCCGCGGCTGCGCTTCGATGCCGTGCACCTCGCCTCGCTCGAGTGGGATGTCGATCGGGTCGCGGCTTTTCTCGACCGCTTCCCGAATGCCGTTGTCGATCTCGCCGCGCGTCTGGTGCACCTCGAATACCAGGCGACGAGCGATCCACACAAGGTGCGCGCTTTCCTGATCCGCTACCAGGAGCGCATTCTCTACGGCAGCGATGTCGAGTACGGTCCTGCCGAGCCCGCGCCCGCGGAGATGGCCACGCTGCACGCGGACTGGTTGAATGACTGGCGCTTCCTGGCGACCGCCGAGCCCATGCACTCCACTGACTTCGACGCCGGCTTCCACGGCCTGCACCTGCCGCGCAGCGTGCTCGACAAGATCTACCGCCGCAACGCAGCGGCGCTGTTCGCCAACGCCTGGAATTTCAACACGCCGCGTTAGCGCCGTATCCATGTTGGTAGTAAGGTGGGCAAGTCTGCGCGTCAGCGTCCGCAGCTCTATGCCTTTGCCTTATGCCAGAAGAAAGGAAAACTTATGGCCGGTCGTAACTTTCTCTTCGTTCCGGGTCCGACCAACGTGCCGGATCGGATACTGCGCAGCATGGCCGTGCCGATGGAGGATCATCGCTCGAGCAAGTTTCCGGAACTGACGCGGCAATGCCTCGGCGATCTCAAGAAGATATTCAAGACCTCGAGCGGTACCCCGATCCTGTTTCCTTCCTCCGGGACCGGCTGCTGGGAAGCGGCGCTCACCAACTGCCTCAATCCCGGCGACCGCGTGCTGGCCTCGCGTTTCGGACAGTTCACTCACCTGTGGATCGACATGTGCCAGCGGCTCGGCTTCGAGGTCGAGGTGCTCGAGGTGGAATGGGGCGAGGGGGCGCCCGTCGAGCGTTACCGCGCGGCGCTCGCCGCCGACAGGAACCACAGCATCAAGGCGGTGCTGGTGTGTCAGAACGAGACTGCGACCGGGGTGGCGAGCGATGTGGCGGCCATCCGTCGCGCGCTCGATGACACGCGTCATCCGGCGTTGTTGTTCGTCGATTCGGTCAGCGCGCTGGCCAGCGTCGACTTCCGCATGGATGAGTGGGGTGTCGATGTCTGCATCAGCGGCTCGCAGAAGGGTCTCATGCTGCCGGCGGGGCTGGGCGTCACCTGCGTGAGCGAGAAGGCACTCGCTGCGGCGAAGAGCGCGCGCAGCCCGCGCTGCTATTTCGATTATCGCGACATGGTCACGGCCAATGCCAGCGGTTACTTTCCCTACACGCCGTCGATTCCCATGCTCTACGGCCTGCGCGAAGCGCTGCAGATGCTGCTCGAGGAAGGCCTGGAGAATGTGTTCTACCGGCACAGCTATATCGCCGGCGGCGTGCGCGCGGCCGTGATGGAAGGCTGGAAGCTCAAGCTGTGTGCGCGCGCTCCACAGTGGTATTCGGACACGGTATCGGCGGTCATGGTGCCGGCCGGCATCGACGGCGCGGCCATCATCGCGCGTGCCTTCACGCGCTATAACCTGGCACTTGGCGCCGGCCTGTCGCAGGTTGCCGGCAAGCTCTTCCGCATCGGGCATCTCGGCGATTCCAACGAGCTCATGCTGATGGCGGCGCTCGCCGGAGCCGAGCTGGCGATGCTCGATTGCGGCGTGCGCATCGAGGCGGGTAGCGGCATCGCCGCGGCGGCGGAGTTCTGGCGTGCGCGGCCGGCACCGGCCGGGGCGCACGCGTGACCTTGCGGGTCGTCTTCCTCGACCGTGCATCGATCATCGCCGACGTGCGCCGCCCGCGCGCCGCGAGCGATTACCTCGAGTACCCGCGCACGCAGGCGGCGGAGGTCGTGGAGCGGCTGCAGGGCGCGACCGTCGCCATCACCAACAAGGTGCCGCTGCGCGCCGCGGCGTTGCAGGCGTTACCGCAGCTGCGCATGATCGCGATTGCCGCCACCGGCTACGACGTGGTCGATATCGGCTACTGTCGTGACCACGGCGTGGCCGTCGCCAACATTCGTAACTATGCGGTGCACACGGTCCCCGAGCACGCCTTCGCGCTGATTCTTGCACTGCGGCGCAATCTGCTCGCCTATCGAGCGGACGTGGAGCAGGGTTTGTGGAACCGCAGCGCCGAATTCTGTCTGCTCGATCATCCAATCCTCGACCTGCACGGCTCGCAGCTCGGCATCATCGGCGAGGGTGCGCTCGGCCGGGCGATGGCTGCGATCGGCACGGCTTTCGGGATGCGCGCCGTGTTCCTCGATCATCCGCAGCGCGTCGGCGAGGACCTCGAGTATCACCCGCTGCCGCGCCTGCTGGCCGAATCCGACGTGCTTACACTGCACTGTCCGTTGCTGCCCGCGACGCGCAATCTGATCGGTGAGGCGCAGCTGCGTGCGATGAAACGCAGCGCGATACTGATCAACACGGCCCGTGGCGGGCTCGTCGACGAGGCGGCGCTGGTGCGCGCGCTGCAGGAACGCTGGATTGCCGGAGCGGGCTTCGATGTGCTCTCGGTCGAGCCGCCGCACGCGGGCAATCCGCTGCTCGATCTGCGCCTGCCGAATCTGATCGTAACGCCGCACATTGCCTGGGCGTCGCAGGGCGCCATGCAGTTCCTCGCCGACCAGCTCATCGACAATATCGACGCCTGGGCGGCGGGCAAGCCGCAGAATCTGGTTACCTGAAGGCGAGCCGGGCATGCAACGCGGCGCAGACCCGGGCGGGGTCGTCACGTGCCTCGGCCATGCGGCGCGCATCAATGCCGCGCCCTCCGAGCGAGCCCGTATCGAGCTCACCGCGCAATGGATCCTCGAGGTATTCGACGACTTCTATGCGGAGTTTTTGCGGCTTACCTGGGCCGCGAAGAGTGCGTTCGAGAGTCGCGACCCGGCTACCGCCGTCGCCAACGCGCGGCGGCGCCTCGGACTCTACAACGCCACGGTCTATCCGTTCGCCGAAGAGCTGCAGCGCGCCTTTCCGCCATTGAAGGAGCACGCGGCACTATGGCGCGAGATCGAGGCGAGCTATCGCGGCCTGGTCGATGGCCGTTACGAGGCGGACCTCGCGCTCGCCTATCTGCACTCGGCGCAACGGCGTGTGCACCACGGCGAGTGGAAGCCGGTCGAGTACGGCTTCCGCGGCTCGCACCGCGTGGTACCGGCTGCGGATGCGGTGTCGGAGTATTTCCCCTGCTCCTGGCCGGTGGATGCGCGTGTCATTCAACAGGTGCTGCAGGTTGCAGCGCTCGCCATCCCGCTCGCCGACCCGGCACGCGATGCCGAGCTCATCGCGCGGCGACTGAACGATGTGCTCGCGGAGCGCGCCGGCGCAGGACTGCGCGCCATCGAGATGCTGCGCGCCGGCTTCTTCCGCAACCGTGGCGTGTACCTGGTCGGTCGCCTGGTGCTGAAAGGCGCAGAGCTGAAGCCGTGCGTCATCGCGCTCGGCGACACTGCCGCGGGACTGCGGGCCGAGGCGCTCGTGCACGCGGTGTCGCACGTCCACAACCTGTGCAGCTCCACCGAGGCGCCCTTTCAGGTTACCAACCGGCACTACCACGAGCTCGCGGCGTTCCTCCACAGCATCATGCCGCGGCGCCCGTTGGGACTGCATTACTCGACCATCGGCTACTACCATTTCAGCAAGGTGGCGGTGATGAACGAGGTGCGCCGTCGCCTCGTGCACGAGCGCGAACGGCTCGCAGTGGCGCCCGGCAGCCCGGGCACGGTAACCATCGCCTTCGCCTCGCCGCAGCTGGACTACGTCCTCAAGGTGATCCGCGACCGGCCGACCAGCGGCTACAAGTGGGACAGGTTCGAAGGTGTCGATGCGGTGCTTGCGAAATACAAGCGCGTGCACGAGATCAATCGCACCGGCAGCATGCTCGACAACATCGTCTACTACAACCTGCGGCTCGAGCTCGCGTGGTTCGAGCCGGCGCTCGCCGAGGAGCTGCTGCAGGCGGCGAGCAACAGTGTGCAGCGGCAGGGCCGTGCGCTGGTGTTCAAGTACCTGATCGCGCAACGCAAGCTGACGCCGCTCAACCTCTTTCTCGATACCGCGCCCGCGGCCAGGGCTGAGCGCGCGATCATCAATCTCGGCTTCTGCATCCGTAACAACGCAGCCGCGAACGTTTTCAACAAGGACTTCGACGCCCGTAACTACGGTGTCAGCCGCTACCTCAAGATCTACCTCTACGACTACGACGCGGTGGAAGCGCTGACCGATGTGAAGGTACGTACCAACCGCGACCGTTGTGAGGGGGAGGAGGAGGTCCCCGCCTGGTTCTTCGAGCCGGGCGTGGTGTTTCTACCGGAGGAGATCGAAGCCGGGCTGCGCGTGCGCAACCGCGCGCTGCGCCGCGCCTTCCGCAGCGCCCACCCGGAGCTCATGACGGTCGAGTACTGGGAGGGGTTGCAGCAGGCATTGCGCGCCGGCGAGGTGCCCGGGATCCACACCTTTCCCGAATCCTGTCAGCTGGAGGACTGGGACGCGCGGACCATCGCCACGGAGTGAGTCGGGCGACTGGCATGGGAGCCGGTCGCGCATCGGGACCAATTTTCACAGCGAATGTATATAATCAGCGACCAACATGGTGAGCCGCGGCACGACCCAGCAGTCGAGTGCTCCCTACAACCGCCGCATCGTGCTCGATGTCATCCGGCGGCAGGGGAGAGTCTCCCGGCGGGAGATCGTGGAGCTGGTCTCGCTGAGCCCTCAGACGGTCGCCAACATCACCAATGACCTGCAGACGATCGGACTGATCGTCGCGCGGCGGGTGAAGGGGGCGAAATCGCGCGGCCAGCCGCCGATAGCCTTCGAGCTCAATCCGAACGCGGGCAGCTCCATCGGCATCAGCCTCGAGCCCGGCCGGGTATCGGCGGGCCTGGTCAATCTGGTCGGCGACATTCTCGAGCGCCGCGAAGTCGACATCGATACGCACGACCAGCGGCACGTGCTTGCAAGCGTGCTCACGCTGGTGCGCGAGTTGCGCCGCCGGCCCGCTGCGGCGCGTCAGGTGTGGGGGGTCGGCGTCGCGCTTCCCGGGCCGCTCGTCAAGACCGACATCAGCTTCATCGGGCCAACGACCCTCGAGGGATGGAGCGATGTGGCGGTGCTCGATGAGCTGCGCGATGCGACGCGGCTGCAGGTTTTCTACAGCGTCGACAGTGTCGCCGCAGCGCTCGGCGAGACGCTGTTCGGTGTCGCGCGCACCCTCGATAACTTCTTTTACATGCATTTCGGCGTCGGGCTGGGCGGCACGCTGGTCGTCAACCGCTCCGTCTACCGTGGAGCGAATGGCAACGCCACCGAGATCGGGCACATCCCGGCGGTGCCCGGCGGCAAAGCCTGCTATTGCGGCAACAACGGTTGTCTCGAGCGCTATCTGTCGCTGCAGTCGCTCGCCGAGGCGCTCGGTGTGAGCGAGGCTCCCGACCGCGACGCACTCATCGTCGCGCAGCTCGAGCGCAACGACGATCCCGCGCTGCAGGCCTGGTGCCGCGAGGCCGCCGAGAGGCTGCGCGACGCCGTGTGCGTGATCGAGAACATGCTCGATCCAATGACCATCGTCATCGGCGGGTCGGCGCCCAAGCTGCTCGTGGAACGCCTCGTCAGTCTCGCCCAGCCGCTCCATCACTCGGTACGGGGCGGTGTGGCCGCAACGGCGCCGCGGATTCTTCTTTCCGAGCGCCAGGAGGACAGCTCCATTCTGGGCGCCGCGGTGCTGCCGATTTACGACCTGCTGTCACCGCGTTTCGAGGTGCTGCAGCAGGATCGACGGGCCGAGGCCAACGTCGCGGGACTTCTCGGACAGCGCGGCACGGGCCGGGCGGGCCGCCTCTAGGAATATGCACATCCACTAGATGTATTTATTGACACCCACTTGAGAGCCCGCCTATAGTCCGGCGATGGGGGAGAGGCGGCATCGGCTGATCATCGTCGGCGATGTGGGTGTCGATCTCGTGCTCGGCCCGATTTCCGGGTGGCCACGGATCGGCACCGAGACGCTGGTCGAGCGCAGCGAGCTGCGCGCGGGAGGGTCTGCGGCCAATGCCGCGCTGGCCGTGAGCTACCTGGGTGGGCGCTCGCAACTGCTCTCCGTCGTGGGGAATGACGAGCCCGGAGTCTGGCTCGCCAGCGAGCTCGGTCCGCTCGATGCCTCGCTCGAAACCTGCAGTGCCGCGACCACCCTCACCGTAGGCCTCATCGACAGCTGCGGGGAGCGCACCTTCTTTACCACCCGCGGACACCTCGAAGAGCTCACCTATGAGTCGCTGCGGCCGCGCATCGCACCCGCACCATCCTCGAGCTCGATTGCGCTTCTCTCCGGAGTCTTCCTCACGCCTTCACTGCGGCAATCCTATCCGCAGCTCATTCGCGAGCTGCAGGCGCTCGGTTACCGCATCGCGCTCGATACCAACTGGCCGCCGATGGACTGGAGCGCCGCGCTGCGGGCCGAGGTGGCTGCCTGGATCTCCTGCTGTGATCACGTGCTGCTCAATGATCTCGAGGTTCGCAGCCTCGCCGGGACCGACGATCTCTCCGTCGCCATCGGCCGGCTCGCCCCGATGCTGAAGCCGGGCGCCACGCTCGTGGCGAAGACCGGTGCGCGCGGCGCACTCGCCATCCAGGATGGTGCGCGCTGCGAACACGCCGCTCCACGGGCGACGATTTTCGACACCATCGGCGCAGGTGATTCCTTCAATGCCGGCTACCTGCTGGCTCGGCTCGATGGCGCCGCGCTTGCCGAGTCGCTTGCCGCGGGATGCACGGCGGCGACCTCGATCATTGCGCGCTTCCCACGACGCTCCATCGCCGCGGGCGAGCTCGCCGGGCTGCGTGCCGTCAGGGCGCGCTCGCTCGAGGAGCAGCTGTGAGCACCTCCACCCTGCTGATGTTCTTCATCATGGTGATCTGGTTCGTGATCTCGTTCGTCACGAATCTCATCGGCCCGCTCATGCCGACCATCATCAGCGACTTTCACCTCAGCCTGTTTCTGGCCGGGGTGCTGCCGTTCTCCTTCTTCATCGCCTACGGCCTGATCTCCATCCCCGCCGGTGCGCTGGTGGAGAAACGCGGACCGCGTACGACGCTGCTCACCGCCTTTGCGCTCAACCTCGCCGGCTGCCTCGCCATCAGTCTGTGGCCGGTGTATGCGGTGGTGATTGGGGGCTTGTTCCTGATCGGCCTCGGCATGGCGATGCTGCAGGTGGTGATCAATCCCCTGATGCGCACGACCGGCGGCGAAGCGCACTTCGCTTTTTTTGCGGTGATGGCGCAGCTGGTGTTCGGGCTGGCCTCGTACGTGAGTCCGCTGGTCTATGCCGCGTTGATGGAACAGCCGGGAGCGGCGGGGCGGCCGCTCGTGTGGGTGCAGTTCTACTGGGCTTTCGTGCTCGTGTACCTGGTCATGATCGCGCTCACCGCAGCGCTGCGGATTCCGAGCCTTACCCTGGTCGAGAGCGAGCGCTCGGGGAGCGCCGCGACCTATCGCGAGCTGCTGGGGCAGCGCACGGTGCAGCTGTTCTTTGTCGGCATCATCGCCTACGTCGGCACCGAGCAGAGCCTCGCCGACTGGATGTCGCAGTTCCTCAGCACTTACCACCATTTCGCGCCGGCACGCGAAGGGGCGCATGCCGTCGGACTTTTCTGGGGACTCATGTCGATCGGCTGCGTGCTCGGCATGCTGCTGCTGCGGCTGTTCGACGCGCAACGGGTGCTGGCGGTCTTCACCACTCTCGCCATCGTGTGCGTGGCGCTCGCGCTGTTCGGCTCCGCCGGGATGTCGCTGATGGCTTTTCCGGCGAGTGGCTTTTGCCTGTCGGTCATGTGGTCGATCATTTTCTCGCTGGCACTGAACTCCGCGAGCCGTCATCACGGCGCCTTCTCCGGCATCCTGTGCACCGGGATTCTCGGCGGTGCCGTGGTGCCACTCATCGTCGGCATGCTCGGTGATCGAGTCGGGCTGCGGCTCGCCATGCTGACGGTGTTTGCGACGCTCGGCTACATCCTGAGCATCGCCTTCTGGGCACGGCCGCTCATCCGCAACGAGACGGTCGGGCTGCTCGAGCTCTTCAGTTTTCGCAGGCGCGGCAGTGCACACGAATGACTCAGCCGCCTGCAGTTGAATGGGGGATCAAATCATGAAGACACGACGAATGAGTGCAGAGGGAAAACCCGTGTCAAACGCGCATCGCAGGCACCCGGTGTCAATTGCCGTATCCATGGCGTTGCTCGCCGCCGCGGCGACCGCAGCCATGGCAGCGGAGGGCACGGCTGCCGCGGCGGAGAATGCCGGAGCACAGGGCCCTGCGCCGCCGCAGGGCGCGCCGACGACACCCGGGACGGACCAGGGACCCGCGCAGAAAACCCAGTTGGAAACCATCGTCATCACCGGTGTACGTGAGTCGCAGGAAAAAGCGATCGAGGTGAAGCGCCTGGCTCCGAGTATCCAGGACAGCATCTCGGCGGAGAACATCGGCCAGTTGCCCGACGTGACCATTACGGACGCGCTGCAGCGCATCACCGGCGTGCAGATCAACCGCGACGGGGGCGTGGGCACTTCGGTGGACGTGCGCGGTCTGCCTCAGGTCGGCACCATGCTGAACGGTGAAGCATTCATCACGCCGGACCAGATCGACGCCCAGCAACCCGACTTCACCACGCTGCCAGCGACGCTCTTCAACCAGGTCGACGTTATCAAGTCGCCCACCGCCGCCCAGACTACGACCGGTATCAGTGGCGCGATCGATCTGCACACCTATCGGCCCTGGGATCTGCCGACCGGCTTCACCTATGCCTATTCGCTCAATGGGCAGAAGGGCGACGTCTCGCGCAAGACTGGCAAGGAGGGACACGGCCTCATCTCCTACAACGGGGATGGCCGCTGGGGTCTACAGCTTTCCGCCGATTACGCCGACACCACGCTGAGCGGTGCGCGGGACACTGACGGCAACGGCAACCCCGGCCCCGCCATGGAGGGCCTCGACCAGTATGGTGTCATTCTCCACGCCGAGAACGCGGAAAGCGCCGCCGCCTATAACGGTTTTCTCGGGGCGTGGAACGGCGCGGCCATTCCTCCCCAGATCAGGCAGTTTCCGAACGGCAGTGTCGACGTCAACGGTGACGGCAAGTCCAACGGCGTATTCATGGGTAGCCAGGACATCAGCCTCTACGACCTCACCACCCAGCGCAAGCGCAAGTCCGCCAACGCGTCGTTCCAATTCGACTTTGGTCACGGGTTCACCTTCACCAGCGATTACTTTTAC
>DATJFM010000028.1:0-7510 GCA_035495655.1 Steroidobacteraceae bacterium | reverse complement strand
GAGGTAATGGACTACTCGTCGGTCAAGTCGCCTCCTCGGCGGTCAAGTCTCCTTGCCGCCTGTTTGCGTCAACTGGTCGACATTGACGCGGCTGGCGGCCGGCAGGCGTGCTATCGAGGGCGGGAACCCTGCAGTTTCGGCTTTTGCAAGGCCTGCGTACGGCTAACGCCCGGCATCTCCTTCTTTAGAGAGGGACACTTGCTGTCGCATCCCGGCACAATAGCGCCCTCAGGGCTGCCGCAGCGGTTAGCCGCAGCTCACCCGGGACGTCAGAACTCGCAACGCCGTGCACGCGGACACGCAATCAATTCGCGTTTAAGGAGCCTCCCGCATGCAGACGCGGGTCGAAAGTAAGCCCAGCACGAGAAAGCGCATGATCATCATGATCGTCGCCGTGCTCGTGTTGATCGGGGTGATCGCCGGCATCAAGGTGCTGATGATCATGAAAATGCTGTCCGGCATGAAGCCGCCGCCCCCGGCAGTCGTGACCACGGCGAAGACCTCCTACCAGGAGTGGCAGCCCGAGCTGCGTGCCGTCGGCACGTTGCGCGCGGCGCGCGGCGCCGATCTTGCCCTCGAGGTTGCCGGGCTGGTCGGGCGTGTAAATGTGCGCTCGGGCGAGGATGTCAAGAGTGGTCAGCTGCTGCTCGAGCTGGTCACCACGGACGAGGTAGCCAACCTGCACCAGCTCGAGGCACAAGCGGCACTCTCCCAGCTCACCTACGAGCGCGCCAAGCAGGAGATCGCCGTGCACGTAATCGCGCAGGCCGACTACGACAACGCCGCGGCCGATCTGAAGGTGAAGCAGGCCGCCATCGCCCAGCAGCAGGCGATCATCGCCAAGAAACAGCTGCGCGCACCCTTCGCCGGCCGCGCCGGCATCGTCACGATCACCCCGGGGACCTATCTGAATTCCGGCACAGTGATCGTCACGTTGCAGGAGCTCGATCCGGTATACGTCGACTTCTTCGTACCGCAGAAAGATCTCGCGCAGGTCCAGGTCGGGCGCAATGCCGCTCTCACGCTGGATGCGTTTCCCGGCAAGAGCTTTCGCGGCACGGTCAATGCCATCAATCCGAAGGTCGACACCGACACGCGCAACGTCCTGGTCGAAGCGCGCGTACCAAATCCCGACCGCGTTCTGAGCCCGGGCATGTTCGTCAATGTCGCGGTCGATGCGGGTTCGCAGCAGCGTTACCTCACGCTGCCGCAGACAGCGATCGTCTACAACCCCTACGGCGAGACGGTCTATGTGGTCCGCACCAAGGGCGCATTCGACGCGGATCAGGCCGCTGCAGCCGCCAACGCGGCGGATCCGGTCGACAAGCCCGTTGCGCCGAAGAAGTCGGGCAAGGGGCCACCGCCGCTCGCTCCCGACGCACTGGTGGTGGAGCAGATCTTTGTGACCACCGGTCCCACTCGCGGCGATCAGGTGGCGATCCTGACCGGACTCAATCCCGGGGCGGAGGTGGTCAGCAGCGGCCAGATCAAGCTGAAGAATGGTGCGCCCGTGCGAATCGATAACAGCGTGCGGCCGGCCGACAACCCGCATCCCACGCCCCAGGAGCGTTGAAGCCGGGACCAATGGAGACGATGGACCGAGAGCTCGCGCCATGAATTTCACCGATATCTTCATCCGCAAACCCGTGCTGGCGATCGTGGTCAGCGCGTTGATTCTGGTGCTCGGGCTGCGAGCGCTCACTGCGTTGCAGGTGCGCCAGTATCCGGCGACCCAGAACGCGGTGGTCACCATCAGCACCGCTTATTACGGCGCGGACGCCCAGACCATCGCCGGTTTCATCACCCAGCCACTCGAGCAGGCGATCGCGCAGGCGCAGGGAATCGACTACCTCTCCTCGAGCAGCACCACCGGGGCCTCGACCATCACGGCGACGCTGCGGCTGAACTACGACGCCAACCGTGCGCTCACCGAGATCCAGACGCAGGTCACCTCGGTGCGCAACCAGCTGCCGCCTCAGGCGCAGCAGCCGGTGCTCAACATCGCGATCGGGCAGAGCCTCGACGCCATGTATATGGGGTTCCGCAGCGACGTGTTGCCTTCCAACAGCATCACCGATTACCTCGCGCGCGTGGTGAAACCCAAGCTCGATGCGCTTCCGGGTGTGCAGAACGCCGAGATTCTCGGCGGGCGGCAGTTCGCCCTGCGTGCCTGGCTGAATCCCGCACAGCTCGCTGCGCACGGCGTCACTGCGGCGGACGTCTTTCAGGCGCTCACCACCAACAACTATCTGGCTGCAGTCGGCACGACCAAGGGACAGATGGTGAGCGTCGATCTGACCGCCAACACCGACCTGCATACCGTGGAGGAATTCAGGCAGCTCGCCGTCAAGCAGAAAAACGGTGCGATCGTAAGGTTGCAGGATGTCGCGACGGTTGTTCTCGGCGCGGAGGACTACGACTCGAACGTCGCCTTCAGTGGCAAGCTCGCCGTGTTCATCGGCGTCAAGGTCGCGCCTGATGCGAATCTGCTCAACGTTGCGAAGGAGGTCCGCACCGCGCTCCCGGAAATCCAGTCGCAGCTGCCGCGCGGTCTGCGGGGGACGATCGTCTACGACAGCACCGGATTCGTCACCTCCTCGATCCGCGAGGTCGTGAAGACGCTCATCGAGGCGCTGCTGATCGTGACCGGCGTGATCTTCGTGTTCCTCGGCAGCCTGCGCGCGGTGATCATCCCGGTGGTCGCCATGCCGCTGTCGTTGATCGGTACGTTCTTCATCATGCTCGCGTTCGGTTACTCGATGAACCTGCTGACGCTGCTGGCGCTCGTGCTCGCCATCGGGCTGGTGGTCGATGACGCCATCATCGTGGTCGAGAATGTCGACCGCCACATGAAGGAAGAGGGCAAGAGTCCCCTGGAGGCATCGCTGCTCGCCGCGCGCGAGCTCGGCGGGCCGATTCTCGCGATGACGGTGGTGCTGGTCGCGGTATACGTACCGATCGGCTTCCAGAAGGGTCTCACGGGTGCGCTGTTCACGGAGTTCGCGTTCACCCTTGCGGGCGCCGTCACCGTGTCAGCAGTGATCGCGCTCACTCTGTCACCGATGATGTGCTCGCGCTTCTTCAGCAGCGAGCAGGAGAGCGGGCGCTTCGTGCAGCTCATCGACCGGGTGTTTAACCGCGTGCGCAGCGGTTATGAGCGCGTCCTTGGCAGTGCGCTCAGCACCTGGAGCGTCGTCGTCGTGATGGGCCTCATGCTGTTCGGCGCCACCGTGCTCCTCGGTGTGACGGCGACCAAGGAGCTCACTCCGGAAGAAGACCAGGGGTTTCTCTTCTACCAGCTCAAGGCCTCTCCGGATGCCACGGCGCAGCAGATGCTCGGCTACACGCAGCAGATGTACGACATCGGCACCAAGCTACCCGAGTACCAGATGCTGTTCCAGATCACGACTCCGGGGACGGGGTACGGCGGCATGCTGTTCAAGCCGTGGGACCAGCGCAGCCGCGACGCGCATGAGCTGCAGCAGGTGCTGCAGTCGAAATGGAGCACCATTGCAGGCGGCCAGATTTTCGTGTTTTCGCTGCCACCCCTGCCCGGTGCCCAGGGCGCTCCGGTCCAGGTGGTCATCAACACCACCGAGCCGTTCCAGAACCTGAACGAGGTGGCTCAGGCGGTGCTCAACAAGGCGCGCGAGAGCGGCAAGTTCTACTTCATCGACACGGACCTCAAGATCGACAAGCCGCAGTCGACAGTCATCGTCGACCGTGATCTGGTCTCGACGCTCGGTCTCACGCAGCAGGATGTTGGCGGCGCACTCGGTGCAGCGCTCGGCGGCGGCTACGTAAACTACTTCTCGATCGCCGGGCGCTCCTACAAGGTGATCCCGCAGGTGCTGCAGGCCGACCGTCTGAACCCCGATCAGGTGCTCAACTACTACGTGCGTGCGCCCGGCGGTTCGGTGATTCCGGCTGGAACTCTCGCCAGCTTGAAGAACCAGGTGGTGCCCGAATCGATCAACCGCTTTCAGCAGCTCAATTCGGCGACACTCTCCGGGGCCACCGGCATGGCCCAAGACGAGGCGCTCAAGTTTTTACGCGATACGCTGGCCGAGGTCGCACCCAGCGGCTATCACATGGACTATTCGGGGCAGTCCCGGCAGTTCGTGCAGGAATCCGGCGGCTTCGCGCAGACGCTCCTCTTCGCGGTCATCATCGTGTTCCTCGCGCTCGCGGCGCAGTTCAACAGCCTGCGCGATCCGATCGTGATCCTGGTGTCCGTGCCCATGGCCCTGTTCGGGGCATTGATCTTCGTCAATCTAATCTCGAGCCTGAACATCTACACCCAGGTCGGTCTGGTTACGCTCATGGGCCTGGTCTCCAAGCACGGCATCCTGATCGTGCAGTTCGCAAACGAGTCGCAGCGCGCCGGCTTAGCCAAGGCCGACGCCATCGAGCACGCAGCCGGCGTGCGCCTGCGGCCGATCCTGATGACCACCGCAGCCATGGTGCTGGGCGTCGTGCCGCTGGTGATTGCCTCAGGTGCGGGCGCTGCGGGACGCTTCGCCATGGGCCTGGTGATCTCGACCGGACTCGCGATCGGTACGCTGTTCACCCTGTTCGTGGTGCCGGCGTTCTACATGCTGCTGGCAGCCGACCATCATGCCGAGCGGTCGCAGGCGGCTGAGCCGCAGCCTGCTGGATGAGTGCAGGGATTACGCGACGCGGGCTGCGCAGGGCTACTTCACATCACGCGGCGTTGTCCTGGCAGCTGGCGCAGCGTCTTCCATTGCGGCCACGAAGGCACTGCATCCGGCTCCCCAGCGTGACACGGCTTTGATTGCCTGTGTGAAGCCGATGTTCACCGGGTGGACCCGCTCGCGTGTCAGAACATACACAGCACCGGCCAGCGGAGTCGGCACCGAGGGCACGAACACCGTGTAGCGGCCGTCGGCGAGTTCTTCAATGATGAAGGCCGGCACGAGCGCCTCTTCGATCTCGGCCAGCGCAGGTTTCCACGCCACCTCATCGCTCTTACCCGCAACGCGCAGCGTCAGACTCCTGAAGAGCGTATATCCGGGCAGCTTTTCCAGAAATGTATGCTCGACCCAGTCACGCAGCGCGCGGCCGCCCCAGGTGCGCATCAGCGCACCGACTACGAGACACACGAGCAATACCAGCAGCAGCGAGAGCAATCGTTCGGCCGGCAGCCAGTCGGGGATGAGCCGTGCCAGCGGCCGCACCAGTGCGCCCAGCGACTGCATTGCCTTGAGCAGCAGCAGCACGCACAGGTAGACCGGCACGATGACCAGCAGGCCCGCGCCGAGCGTGCTGGTGAGGGACTCGATGAACCTCCTCACGGCGGTCTCCTGTGGCGCCCCTTTGCGGGCCAACCGTACGCACCCGCAGCCGGCTACTGACGGGCGCCCACGGCCGGCCGGCTGCCTGCGCCTCGGCTACTGGGCCTGCACCAGCGGCACCTGTGATGCGAGCTGCAGTTCGATCATCAACGACACGCGCCGGTCGAGCTGAGCGAAGGTGGCGCCCTTCTTGCCGCCGATCGCCTGCGACACGATGGGCAGATATTTGGCGCGCAGTTGCGCGGCGGAGATGTCGACCTCCATCCACTGTCGCATCAGCGTCGTCGCCTGCTCATCCGTCAGCGTGCCGAACTTGTCCGCATATTCCTGAATGGTCGCGTACTTCTTGTTATTGATCTTTACCAGCTCTGCGGTGTACTGGTCATAGATCGGCCAGAATTTCGTGGCTTCCGTGTCGGTCAACTTCAGATTCTGCGCAATCAGCTGCTTCTTCTTCGAGCGAATATCCTGCCGCATCAGAGTCAGATCCTGATCGCTGATGCGGTGTTGCTCCTTGTCCGCTGCCCCGGTCGTGGGAGCCGCTGCGGTCTGCGCACTTGCCGTCGTCGTAAAGGCGAGCCATGCACCCGTCGCGACCAACGCGCCTAGGAATATTCTCTTCACATTCATTCTCCCAAGTGATTCAAATCGGCTCGCTACGCTCATCGTGACCCACCGGCGGCACCGGGTTGGCGGGCAGAGTCAGGGGCGCGCTCATCCGCGTCAACTGCCTCAATGGGCAGTTTCTGACGCTGCGGCACCGATGCTGCAGCGCAGCTGTGGAGATGGCAGGGCGGACTGCGGCGCGCATGCCCAGTGCCCCGGTGTCCGTACGGGTCTCGTGCCTTAGCGACGCAGCAGCCAGGCAACGAGTGACACCAGGGCGCTGATCAGCAGCATGGTCGTGATGGGGAAGAAGAAGCGAAATCCGGGTCGCTCGATCACGATGTCCCCCGGCAGACGAAACAGCGGCATGTGTCTGAACCACGACCACCCCAGGCCGAGAATCAGCAAGGCCACCCCGACCACGATCAGCGTGCGGTTCATGTCCGGGGAGTTTAGGCGATCGTCGGTCGGCGAGCCCGTCAGGGTTTTGCGTCGCTCCGCCGCCGCGCCTTCAGCAGCACATCTACCGGCTCCGGGCGATCGTCCCAGTAGTCGAGCCGAATGCGCTGGTTGGGAAGCTGCGTCACCGTTGCCGGAGCGGCGCTGGAGGTGCAGTACCACCCAGCAGGCAACACCACGGCGTTCCGCGGGCGCCCGAGACTTCGATCGAAGACCAGCTCAGCGCCTTCGAGCCGATAGCTCAACGGAGCCGTGTAGGTCTCGGTAATACGCAGCCGCAGCGTCTGCCCTTTTTTGATCGGCGCAAACGGGATCACTACCACATGCGCGGCGGGCGCGACTTCGTCGCCGGTGTTGATCTTGGAGGCGATGAGCTCCGCGCCGCTCATCTCGCGCGCCTGTAGCTGCTCGCCGGTGTCGAGCACGACGGCCGAGGGGTGACTCGCAACGCTGCCTTCGCGCACCACATTGGCGTAGCCGTTCACGCCGGTCCGCGTCTCGGTGTAGTCGTGATACAGCATGAACGAGTGCGTTTCCGGTGGTTGCAGGAAGTAGACGATTTCGCGGTCCTGATGCGCGCGCTCCGACAACCGATCCTGCTCGGTTTCACCCGCGAAGGGCGCTTCCCAGCTTCGCCGCGTGCCCGGAGCCTGGGGCACCGCGGCGGCACCAGTCTGACCGTCCTTGACCGCCTTCAACACCAGAGGCGCCTCGCCCGCACCGGCGTGCATGAAGCTGACTGCGATCCGTCCATCCGCCTGGGCAAGTATCTGAGAAGGGACGTTGAGTCCTATCACCTCATACCCGGCCGGCAGCACCACTTTGTTGCGCCGAATGCCCAGCGGACGGCTGAAGACGATCGCTGCGCCCTCCCGGTAGTAGCTCTTCTCGTCCCGGTACGTCTTGAGAATCAGCAGGCGCGCAGCGCCGTGCAGCGGTACCGGTCGCGCCAGCGACACTTTTATATAGTCGGTCTGCGCATCTGCATCGGACATGAGGGGATCTTTGCGGGCCTCGCTCCCTGGGACGATCTGGAAGTGCAACGGCGCGCCGCTGCTGACGTCGTACACGCTCTCATCGCTCGCGACGCTGCCCTTGCGGATCGGGTTGTAGTAGGCCTTCGCCCCCGG
>DATJFM010000027.1:0-11080 GCA_035495655.1 Steroidobacteraceae bacterium | reverse complement strand
GAGAGGCGCCGGCCCGCCTCCCCGTTCTCCGGGATCACGCGCGCATCCGCGATGCCGTTGCGCTCGAGTGCGACCAGGGCAGCGTCGGCGTCGGACTGGCTGAGGCCGCCCACGTACACCCAGTAGTTTGCCGATCCCTGTCCCGGCTCGGCACGCTGGCGCGGCTCGAAACCTCTCGTCTTCAGCAGCGCCGCTGCCTGCGCACCGCCAGCAGCATCGCTGAAGGGCCCGACGGAGAGACAAGCGGTCGCACTGAGCGAAGTCTTCTGCGCACCGTGCGGCTGTGATTGCTCAGCGGGCGACGCCTCCTCGGCCAACTTCAGCTGCGGCAGGTGCGCGATTGCCTCGTTCACGGGCGGGGGCCGCGGCGCATCGATCCAGTGTGCCCACGCGAAATACGCGAGATTCATGAAGAGCAAGGCGAAGAAAACCGGGCGCACCACGTCGCGGATTCTAACCGGGGTCCCCGAGAAATCACGCGTCTTGATGACGGGCGAAGTGATGCTGAGTGCGTCGGGCGTGATTTCTTGGGGTGGTCTAACCGGGGTCCCCGAGAAATCACGCGTCTGGATCATCGTGATGTGATGCTAAGTGCGTCGAGGTGATCCCTGGGCGGCCTAACGCCGCCGCGGCGCTTTGCCCCGTGCGAGCACCGCGAGTCCCTTCAGCACCAGATCGGGCACCCCGACGGAGCGACACTGCAAGAGCGGCCGGACTACGGCTGCTCCTCCTCCGGTCAGCACGACGAGTGGCCTGTGTCCGAGCAATACCCGGGCTTCCTCGACCGCGCGGTCAATCAGTGCGGCCGCCGCATAACGGGCCCCCTGCATCACCGCGCCGCGTGTCGAGCGTGCAAAGAGTCGTGCACCGTCCTGCCGGTTGCCGCCTCCCTGCGCCCGGCGCTGGATTCCGTGCGTATGCTTGAAGAGCGTCGCCACCATCAGGGCGGGCGCCGGAATGATCGCACCGCCGCGGTGCCGGCCATCGGCCCCAATGAGATCGAGGGTCATCGCCGTACCGACACCCACCACGCACAGTGGCATGCGCGGAAAAAGCTCATGCGCTCCGACAGCGGCTACGAACCGGTCGACGCCCAGCCGCCACGGCTCGAGATAACCGACCTGCACACCCCCGCCTCGCCGCGGTACCGACACGAAAGTCACCGGTACACCGGCGCGGCGCGCGGCGCCTGCCAGTGCGCGGTTCATCGCGGATGACCCCACGCTGGAGACCCACATGCGCGTAAGAGGAGCCTTGTGGCGCAGCAGCCTGCGAGCGTAGGTAGCTGAGCTCCACGTGGCATGCCGCGCCGCCCGGCCACGGCCGACGCGTCCGCCATCGACGTGTGCCCACTTGATGCGGGTGTTGCCGATGTCGACGAGCAGCACGCCCGCCATCTCAGAGCCTGACGGTGACATCGCCGGAGATGAAGCGCCGCAGGCCCTGCGGTGTCTCGAGCATCAAAGCACCGCGCAGATCGATGCCGCGCGCGACTCCACGCGCCACCCCATCGGCCGCGCTCACATTCACGGCGCGCCCGCGCAACGCATCCACGGCGCGCCAGTCCTCGATGAAGGGCTTGAGCCCTTCGCGCGCGAAGGCGCGCAGGCCGGTGACGCAAGCGCTCACCAGTGATGCCGCGAGGGCATTGCGTCCGGGCAGCGGCTGCAGGACGCTCGCCAGATCGGTCGCCGCGGTGCCGCTTTGCGCGATCTGCGCAGTGAGCGCCGCGCCTAGCGTCAGATTGATGCCGATACCGATGACAACGCTCGCCGGGCCCGCGGACTCCGCGCGCAGATCGATCAGTACGCCACCGAGCTTGCGCTCGCCGATCAAGAGGTCATTGGGCCACTTGAGAGTGACTGCATCTATGCCGTGAGTGCGCAGAGCGCGCAGCGCACACACTCCGATCGCGAGACCGAGCGCGCCGAGCTCCTGCGGCACCTCGCCGAAGGTCCAGCTCATCGAGAGGCACAAGGCGCCGCCGGGCGGCGCGAGCCAGAGGCGTCCGCGGCGTCCACGTCCGGCAGTCTGGTATTCGGCGAGCAGCACTTCTGCGACACCATCGGCGGGATTTGCACGTGCGAGCAGCGCGCTGTTGGTCGAATCGATCGACCACGCAACATCGATCCGCGCGACGTGCTCGCGCGTCTCACGCGGCAGGCGTTCACGGATTTTGGCCGGATCGAGCGGCTCAGCGCCGCGGGCGAGCCGATAGCCACGATTGCGCACGGCGTGCAGCTCGCTGCCGAGTGCTTTGAGCGCGGCTGCCGCCTTCCAGATGGCGCTGCGGCTCACACCGAGAGCCGCTGCGAGCGCCTCACCGGAGTGGAACCGCCCGTCAGCCAGCTCGGCAAACACCTGCGCGGCGAGCGGTGTTGCCATCGGCAGTGCGCGCGCACGGTGTGGAGCTCGGGTCACCCTTGCCATGGTCAGGCAGGTCTGCGGCGCGTGCCGAACAGCCACAGCCGCCGCGCGCGCGACTCGGTCCCCGCACGCATGCGTGCAATGTTGGCGCGGTGTGTGTACAGAATGAGCAGCGCCGCCAGCGCGCCGAAACAGAGCAGCGGCGCACTCTGGCTCGTCAATGCGACCGCCACCGGCAGCGCCACGGCAGCGAGGATCGAGGCGAGGCCCACGTAGCCGAAGGCGATCACCGCCGCGAGCCAGGTGAGAATCATGGGCAGCAGCAGCCAGGCTTTGATTCCGAGCACCGCGCCGAGGAGCGTCGCCACCCCCTTGCCGCCGCGGAAGTCATACCAGAGCGGATAGACATGACCCAGCATCACCGCGATGCCGCACAGCGGTGCGCACCAGGCCGCGAGCGAGGCGGCGTCCGCCGGCATGAGGGCCGCCGGTAGAGCCAAGTGAGCAATGACCGCGGTGGCAATCCAGCCCTTGGCCAGATCGATCACCAGCACGGCGAGCCCCATCTTCATGCCTTGCGTGCGCAGCGCGTTGGTCGCACCTGCGTTACCGCTGCCGAGCGTGCGGATATCGGCCCCGCCGGTGAGGCGCGCGACCGTCAGGCTTCCCATGACCGAGCCCAGCAAGTACGACAGCGCTCCCTTGAGGACGAGCTCGATCATGCGGTGCGGAATACCTCGGCCAGCATGCAGCGCACGCTGCCACCGCCGAGCCGCTCGATGGTAGGTACAGGGACTGCGAGCACCGTGTCGGTGCAGGCGGAGAGCCGCGCGAAGGTGGCGGGTTGCAGCGCGTGACGCGCACTGTCAGACATCACGAGCACGCGCGAGTCCCCGAGCGCCTCGTCCCAGGTACCGAGCTCGAGCATGTTGCCCGCGAACCGTCCGATCTCATCCAGGCCGATCTCGATGATCTCGCGGCCGGTGCCAGCGAGACGATCGATCACGCGTGCGCGATCGGCCGCGGCGATCGCCTCGGTGCCGACCACCGCCGCCTGCGCGCCGATGCACATCAGTACATTGGTATGGTAGAGCGGCACCCCCGCGCGGTCGCTGGCGCTGAACACAACCGCCTCGTACCCGAGGGCCTGGGCCCACTCGGCGACCACCTCTGGATGGGTGCGCGGCGAGGTACACGCATAGGCGACGCGCGCCACGTTGTCGAGCACCAGGCTGCCGGTACCCTCGAGGTACTTGCCCTCCGACTCGTACCAGGTCAGATCGAGGAGATGAGAGACCTGAAACCCGAGCTCGCGCACCGCGGCCTCGATCACCTCGGTTCTGCGCTCGAAGCGGCGACTGGCACTTTCCAGAGGATAGATGACGAGCGTGCCGTCCTGGTGGAAGCTCACCCAGTTGTTCGGAAAGACGGCATCGGGCTTACCCGGGACCTCGGAATCCTCGGCGATACAGACCCTGACGCCTTCGCTCGTCAGCGCCCGCACCAGCTGCTCGAACTCCTGTTGCGCGAGTGCGGCGGGCGCGGCGTCACCCTGCGCCGGAGGCTTCTGGAAGCTGTTGCTGCGCGCCGTCTCGGCGTTGTAGCCGAAGGCTTTCGGCCGGACCACGAGCACGGCGTCCGCGCATTGCTGGCGGGACCGTGCGGGGTTGGATGAGGGCGCGGCGGGCGGCATGGCCCATTCTCGCACGACCTGAATTGCCTTCGCGCAGCAGGGTGCACGGTTGCACGCCGCGCGCGCGAGCGGCTCTAAGCGCGAATCGCCACCGACTCGCCGCTACCGGTCGCCTCGAGATTTTCGAGTACCGGCAGACGTTGAGTGAGATCGAGAGGCGTGCCGCTCAGATAACGCAGGCAGTCCTGCGCCGGGGCGGGGCGGGCGAAGAGATATCCCTGGGCATAGGGGCAGCCGAGCTGACGGAGCTTTTCGAGCTGCTGCCAGCCCTCGATACCCTCGGCGACCACCTGGATGTGCAGGTGACGTGCCATGGCGATGATGGCACTCACGATCGCGAGGTCGCTCAGGTCGGTGACCAGGTCGCGCACGAAAGAGCGGTCGATCTTGAGAGTGTCCACGCGCCAGCGCTTCAGGTACGAAAGACTCGAGTACCCGGTGCCGAAGTCATCGATGGCGATGTGCACGCCGAGCTCGCGCAGTTTTCCGACCATATCCTGGCTCGCTTCGCGCGCGCGCGCTTCGCGGCGCTCGAACACGGCGCTCTCGGTGAGCTCGATCTGCAGCATCGAGGGCTCGAGCCCGTGTTGCTTGGTGAGTCGGGCGATCTGCTCGGCGAGGTTGGAACGTTGCAGCTGCACGGCGGAGACGTTGATCGCGACCGGTACCAGGGTTCCCTGCGCCTGCCGCCAGCGGACCATGTCCTCGATCGCGCGCTGCAGCACGAAGTCCCCGATCGGTACGATGAGTCCGGCTTCCTCGGCAATGAGCACGAAGCGCTCGGGGCGTATGTAGCCGTGGGTCGGATGCTTCCAGCGCAGCAGCGCTTCGAGCGCAATCACGCGCTGCGACTCGATATCGACGATCGGCTGGTAATGCACATCGAGCTGATGGCTCTGCAGCGCTGTGCGCAGACTCGACTCGATGGCGATGCGCTCCTTGAGCCGTTTGTCCATGCTCTGGCTGAAGAGCTGGAAGTTGTTGCGGCCGCGGTCCTTCGCCTGATACATCGCGGTGTCCGAGTGGCGCAGCAGCTCACCCATGTCGGCGCCATCATAAGGATAGAGAGCGACACCGATACTGACGGTGGTCACGAGCGTGCGCCCGTCTACTACCATCGGCGCACTCAACGCGCGGTTGATGCGCGTCGCCGCATCGTTCACCTCCTCGGTGCTCTTGATGCCGCGCATGACCACCACGAACTCATCTCCTCCCATTCGCACCACCAGGTCCTCCGCGCGCATGGTCGAGCGCACGCGCTGGGCGACGGTCTTCAGCAGCTTGTCGCCGGTCTCGTGACCGCGCGAGTCGTTTACGTGCTTGAAGCGGTCGAGATCGAGAAACAGCACGGCCAGCACGTTGCCGTTCTTCTTGGCCTCCTCGATCGCATCGGGGAGGTGAGCGGCGAGGTACAGGCGGTTCGGCAGCCCGGTGAGGTGATCGTGGTGGGCGAGGTGGTCGAGCTGCTGGTGCTTTTGCAGCAGCTGCGTCTCGACCTTGCGGCGGATGGTCACATCGTGCACCGCCACAGCCAGCAGCTGTCGTCCCTCCACCTCGATGCGGTAGCAGGTCGCTTCGATGTTGCGCTCGGAGCCGTCCGCGCAGCGCTGGCGCATTTCGAGCGGCGCCCGCGAGGTGGCATCCTGGAGCTTGAGCATCAGCCCCCGGCCTTCGACGCCCTCGACGCTGAAAATGTCGCTGAACTTCAGCTCGCGCAGCTCTTCGATGGTATAGCCGAGATTGCGCAGCGACGCAGGGTTACCCGCGACCCAGCGCATCGTGGCGGGATCGAGTGCCATCGCAGTCGTAGGCCACTGCTCGAACACCGCCAGGTGCTGTTCGTCGTAGGGCGATGCGAGCTGGCGAAGTCGCAGCCGCCATAGCAGCGCGAAGGCGATCGCTGCGCAAGCGAGCCCGGCTAGCACCCCAACTGCAAATGCCAACTGGTTCACACTTAGCCCCGACAATGTCTCATGCAGTGTGGCGGAACGGACCCCGGGGTGCCGTGCGCCATGCACAGTTTGAGTTGGGCAATGCACGACGAACTGCACACCGTGCGTGCACGAATAACTGCCGGATTAAGTCCCAAACTGGGCGCACCGAGCGGCGCGCTCGAACGACGCTCAAGCGGCGTCGAAGCTCACCTCGCACACTGCGCCACGCGCGACCTCGGCCTGGTTCGCCGCAACGATCACGGCGTTCTCACCGAAGGTGAGACCGCGCAACGCCTTGTCGAAGCGGAACTGGCGCAGCACGGGTGCCGGATCGGTGGAGGGCTCACCGGTCTGCTGATCGATGGAGGGGATGGTGCAGCGGGTGCAGGGTTTCACGAGACGCAGGGTGATGCCACCGACCGTGAGCGCATCGATCCGGTCCTCTGACCAGGCCGGCAGCCCCTCGAGCACCACGTTCGGACGGAAGCGATCCATCGGAATGCGCTCCGGCAGGCGCGTGTTCAGATCGTCCAGCGAGGCCTGGTTGCACACCAGCACCGGAAAACCATCCACGAAACCCAACGGGGCGGGCAGCGGGCCAGCGAAGTCCGCATTGGCGAATCGCTCGACCTGCGTCGGTACCCGCACGACGCGCGCGGATTCACCCGCGATGCGACTCGCCCACTCCGCTGCAGCGTCCCCCTCGTCGAGCCCCACGCACGCATCCCGGTGCACCCTCACCGCCCGGCGCTCGCCGCTCGAGACACGCGGCAGCCGTAAGCGGGGCAGACCCGGCGCATCGAGCAACAGCTCATCCGCGGCGAGCTGAGGAACGATGCGGGCGAGCTGCGGGTGAGTGCGCTGGCTCAGAAAACGCCCGTGCGCGTTGATCAGCATCCACTGCCGATCCCACTCGAAGCCTGTCGTGCTCACACGCACGCGCGCACAGCTGAGCCCACGTGCGGATTTGAGCGGATACACGAAAAGACCAGAAATCGTGGCACTGGCGGGCATGGATTGCTGAACCTGCAGGCAGCTCTCGAGCGTGCGGCAGACGGCAGTCTGCCATATGCTGCAGCACCCGCCACCCCGAGGCATCGGCATGCGTGCGAAAAAAACCTCCCGACGAACCCCGGCCGGCGTGAAGGGACTGGTGCGCACGGCGGTGACGGCCATGGTGAGCGCCAGTGTTATCTTCGGTGGACCGTCGGCGCAGAGCCGCACGCAGAAGCCGCCGCTTTACGGACGCCACTGGATGGCGGTTACCGGCAAACCGATCGCAGCCACCGCCGGTGCGAAAATCTTCGATCAGGGGGGGAACGCGGTGGACGCGGCGTGCGCCATGCTGGCAGCCACCGCGACGGCGTGGACGACGCTCTCCTGGGGCGGAGAGACTCAGGCACTCATCTATAACCCCAACGCCGGCAAGGTCATCGCGATCAACGGGCTCGGTGTGGCGCCTACGGGGGCAACTCCCGAGTACTTCCATAAGCTCGGTATGCGCTATCCACCCGAGTATGGACCACTCGCCGCAGTGACGCCGGGCACCCCCGGCGGTCTCATGACCATGCTCGCCGAGTTCGGCACTCTGAGTCTGGCGCAGGTGCTCGCGCCGGCTATCGAGATGGCGGATGGCTTCCCGATGGATGAATCGCTGTCGGCCACCATCGAGCACTTCAAGGACAAGCTGAAGGAGTGGCCGGACTCCAGGCGCGTGATGCTGCCGCATCTCGGCAGCGCACACGAGGGACCGATGCCCGGAGAGATCTTCCGTCAGCCGGATCTGGCGGCGACGCTGCGCAAGCTCGTAGAGGCCGAAAAGCAGGCGCTCAAGTCCGGCAAGGACCGCAAGGCCGCGATCTATGCGGCCTACGAGCGCTTCTATCGAGGCGACATTGCGCGCGATCTCGTGCAGGCGGTACGGGCGGCGGGGGGCCTGTTCACGCTCGAGGATCTCGCCAACTGGAAGGTGCACCTCGAGGAACCGGTGCACAGCAGCTACAAAGGTATCGAGGTCTACAAACTCAATGCCTGGGTGCAGGGCCCGGTGATGCTGCAGGCACTCAACATCCTCGAGAATTTCGACGTCAAATCCATGGGCTACGACAGCGCCCGCTACATCCACACGCTCTATCAGGCGATGAATCTCGCCTACGCCGACCGTGACTTCTACTACGGCGACACGAGCTACTCGCCGCCGCCGCCGGTGAAGGGTCTGCTGTCGAAGGATTACGCGCGCGAGCGCGCCAAGCTCATCCGCCCTGACCGCAACGACCCGGATGCACGGCCTGGCGACCCGTATCCCTACGAGGGAGGAAAGAATCCATATCTCTCCTACCTCGAGAACTGGCACAGCCGGATGCCCGCACAGCCCCCGGTAACTCTCGCCGAGTTCGACCGCACTTTCCGGCTCGGAACGACGAGCGTCGAGGCCGCGGACGACAAGGGTTGGGCAGTGTCAGTGACACCGAGCGGCGGCTGGACCCCGGCGGTCATCGCCGGCCACACTGGCATCGGTCTCAGCCAGCGCATGCAGAGCTTCGTGCTCGATCCAAAGGAGAACCCCTACAACGTGGTCGAGCCTGGCAAGCGGCCGCGGGCGACGCTCACACCTTCGATGGCACTGAAGGACGGCAAGCCGTTTCTGATCTTTTCGGTGCAGGGCGGTGACACGCAGGACCAGAACCTGCTGCAGTTCTTTCTCAACGTCGTGGAATTCGGCATGACCGTGCAGGAGGCCACCGAGGCGGCGAACATCACCAGTTATCAGATGCGCGACTCCTTCGGCGATCATCAGTCTTTCCCGGGCCGGATCACGCTCAATACCGCGACACCTTCCTGGGTGCGCCGCGAGCTCACGCGCATGGGCTACTCGCTCGAGTTCGAGGAGCGCACCTCCGGACCGCTGAACGCGATATTCGTCGACCGTGAGCACGGCACACTGTGGGGCGGCTCGAGCAACTACGGGCAGGATTACGGCATCGGGTGGTGAGACCTGTGCCCGCGGCCACTGTGACTGCATCCACAGTTCCACGTGCCGGGATCCCCGCCTGCGGGCGCCGCAGTTAACGTAGGCGCACCGTGCCGCCGCTCTGCGCGGCCGGCGCGGATTCGTTATGAAAGATTCAAAGAGCTTCGGACTCACATCCGGATCCCACTCCGGCTCTCCCGCGAAAGCTGCCTCGGCGCCCGCGAGACCCACGGGCGTGCCCACGAAGCCGGGCGGCAGTCCGGTCTCATCCGGCAGCGCCGGCACCGCGAGACCCGCCAGCCCTGCCCCACGCCCTGCGGCCAGCGTGCCGCCCAGGGGGCAGGCGAATCCCGGACGGTCGGGGTCACAGACCGGCAAGGTGGTTCACGACGAGCGTGGCAACGCCGTGTGGGACTGGCTGAAGCAGACCGGCCGCAACGCCATCGAGAGCACGACGCGGATGCTGAAGAAGCTCGAGTCTCCGGAGCTCAAAGTCGAACAGCCGCATGAAGAGGAACTGCGCATTCAGCCCGACGGCGACAACCGCGCGGGGGGCGGCTACGACCCTTATAACCAACCCACCAAGTCCCGACGCACGCCCATCAAATAGCGCGCCCGCGACGCAGATTCGGCGTGCACGGCGGCGACGGGTGATTTAGTCTTACCGCCCGGGCCAGGGCGCACACACGGAAGCGCGCCGAGGCTCTTCAGCAGCGACACAACTGCCGGGCGCGAGGCCGCGCCGCAGCGTTTGCGAACAGAGGAGTGTTCATGGAAGCCAGAAAGCTCCGCCAAGCCGAGTCGGAACCCTTCCAGCTCTCACTGCGAATCCGTCATCCGTCGCTCGATCCCGAGGAGCTTTCCCGTGAGCTGAATATCGAGGCGACGCATTGCTTTCGCGCCGGAGACCCGCGTGCCTCGCGCAGTGGCATCGCGTCGGTGCATCCCGAGAGCTACTGGCTCGGCGCACTCAATACCGCGAGCTGGCCGGCAGATGTCACCTTTCCTGAGATGCAGCGTTTACCCGCGGGCGAGGAGGAGCGCATCGGTGTAGTCGCGCTGCGCAGCCTCGGATGGATACTGTCGCTCTCCACGCGCTTCTTCAGCGCGCACGCCGCCACGCTGCGCCGTATCGCCGCCGAAGGCGGACAAATGAGCCTGTTGGTGACCGCATCCGCCGAGGGTCTGAGCGGCTTCAGCCTCGCCCCGGCCGTCAGCCGAGTGTTCAGCGAGCTCGGTATCACGCTCGAGTTCGAGTTCACGACGGACTGAAAACACCGCCCGCGCGGGCGCGTTCAATCGCGGCCGAAAATCGCCCGCATGCGCTGCGTATCGCCGTTCGGCTTGCGGATCTCGACCTCACGCCACTCGCGGTCCGGTGATTGTGGCATGGCCAAAATCGCCCGCCGCGCCTCGGCCAGGCGATACTTGAGGAGCGGTTTCAGCGCATCGAGCGCCACGACTGCATTCTTCTCGTGCTCCGTCTCGGCGAGCTCGCTGTCGCAGTAGGCGCGGAAATATTCCCCGTACCACTCTTCGTACAGCTGCAGCGGCTCGCTGAAGGCGGCATCCTGCATGAGGTGCTCACCGAGGTGATGCGTGCACAGATAGCTCGAGCTGCAGCGCACATAGTTGGCGTGCTCGCGCAGCACGGCATTGGTGTAGTCCCGACAGCCGTAGAAAAGTGCCAGCACACGCCGGCGCTTCGGCCCGGTGATCCCCCCCTCGCGCAGATACTCGAAGACGGCACGCCGGTGCACGAGGGCGAATACGGCAGTGCGCAGCGCCGTGATCTGCTGCGGCAGCCGCCCACGGTCGGCGATGGTGTGCATCAGGCGGGCGTGCTCGACCTCCCACCGCTGGTAGGTTTCCGGGCAGTCGAGCAGGCGTCGCGCGACGGCATCTGCGGGGGTGTGCAGGTAGACCGACATCTGCACGCGCAGCTCCGACTCCTCCATGAGCCGTTCATGCCTATACGCGTGGACGAGCATGCGCCCCGGACGACCTGTTCAATTCCCCGACCGACTCATTAGGCGATTCCCGCTCAAGTCTCCACGCTCGTGCGTTGCGGCGCAATAGATAAGAGCGTTGCTGTCACGTTGAAGGTTGTGTTTC
>DATJFM010000026.1:0-2907 GCA_035495655.1 Steroidobacteraceae bacterium | reverse complement strand
CGCTCCAGCGTCTTAGGGTCTGGCATGGTTGACCTCCGCCGCCAAGGAGGCTTGATGCTACGGCGGCATTCGCTCCGCGGCTGTCGGCGTAGTCTGATTCTGTCAGAGTGCAAGACGAGTTGCGGCGCGGGCGCCAGCTTCACTCGTGCTGCCCCGCGCGTTTGGTAACCTCACTCAGGTCCTGCACGAGCTGTCGATACATGGCGGCGCGTTGCTCATCCGGAGCGCGCAGGATCGCGGAGGGATGAAAGGTGGCAAAGGCTTCTGTAGCAGGACCCAGGCGGCGCCACTGGCCGCGCTCGCGCGTGATGCTGAAGCGGCTGCCGAAAATTGTCTGCGCCGCCATCGCCCCGAGAGCCACCACGACGCGCGGCTGCAGCCGGTCGAGCTCAGCTGCCAGCCACATGCGGCACGCCTCCTGCTCGGCTGCGTTGGCACGTTTGTGCAACCTGAGCTTGCCACGCAACTCGTACTTGAAATGCTTCACCGTGTTAGTGAGGTAGAGAAGTTCGCGGTCCACGTGCGCTTCCTCGAGGGCGCGATCGAGCAGCCGCCCCGCAGGCCCGACGAACGGCAGTCCCTGGATGTCCTCCTGCAGACCCGGCTGCTCGCCGATCAGCATGACGCGGGCATCCGCTGCGCCAGTCCCGAATACGGTCTGCGTCGCATGCTTCCACAGGCCACAGGCGTGGCAGTCGCGCGCCTTACGTCGTAGCGCGGCGAGCCCGCCTTCGGGGATCTTGTGCACCGGCTTAGCGAGCAGCGTACCGATCGCGGCCTTGCTTTCGGCCTTCGCGCGCGATGTCTTCTCCATGACCTCAGATCCTACGTTGCCGTGCGCGGTCGCCCGCGTTGCAGCATCCTGCTTGAACTTGGCCAGTGTGCAGCGCATCGGGTCCCAGCGCCGCAGCGCTCGGGATTATGCGCTATCGTCGCCAGAAGGAATCGCACTATCCCCAGTCAAGGAGCCGGTCATGTCAGGTCCGTCCCGCAACGCCGCCGACGAAGCCTCGAGAGGCCAGAGTCTTCAGAGCATCAACCCTGCCACGGGCGAGCACGGCCAGACGTATCGGCTGCATACGCTCGAGGAGGCAAGGAGCATCGCCGCCGGTTGTGCTGCGGCCCAGAAGCTCTGGCGCAGCACGCCAATCGTGGAGCGCAGCAAGCTGATGCAGTCGGCCGCCCAGCGGATGCGCGTCAACAAGTCCCGCTATGCGGCCCTCATGACCGAGGAGATGGGCAAGACGGTTACCGAGGGTCTGGCGGAGATCGAAAAGTGCGCTGCGACGGCAGACTATTTCGCTGAAAACGCCGCTGCGTTCCTCGCACCCCGTCCAACCAGGTTGGCTGACGGTGCCCCCGGGAGCAGCGCTGCCAGAGCATTCGTCACCTTCAATCCACTCGGGGTCGTGCTCGCCGTGATGCCCTGGAACTTTCCCTTCTGGCAGGCCATGCGCTTCTGCGCGCCGCACCTGCTGGCCGGCAACGGCGGTGTGCTCAAACATGCTTCCAACGTTCCCGGTTGCGCGCTCGCGCTCGAGGAGCTCTTCGCAGATGCGGGTTTTCCGCGTGATCTGTTTCGCACCGTTCTCATCAGTTCCGAAAAGGTGAAGGCGTTGATCGAAGAACCGAGCATTGCCGCTGTCACCCTGACGGGAAGTGTCACTGCCGGTAAAGCCGTGGCGGCGGCGGCCGGAGCGGTTCTGAAGAAAACCGTACTCGAGCTCGGAGGCTCGGACGGTTACATCGTGTTACCCGACGTCGACATGCGGAAAGCGGCGCAAATCTGTGCCGCTGCCCGCATGGTCAACGCGGGGCAGAGTTGCATCGCCGGCAAGCGCTTCGTGGTGCTCGAGTCGGTGCGCGCGGCCTTCGAGGAAGCCCTCGTCGAGGCCATGCGCGGCTATGTGTGCGGCGATCCTCGGGACCCTGCTACGCGGCTCGGACCGCTGCAGAGCGTGAAGGCGCGCGATGAGATTCACGAACAGGTGAAGCGCAGCGTAGCCGGCGGAGCCCGGGTGTTGCTCGGCGGTGAGGTACCGAGGCAATCCGGAGCCTGGTACCCGGCCACGGTCCTCACCAACGTGACCGCGGGTCAGCCTGCACACGACGAAGAGATCTTCGGTCCGGTGGCGGCGATCATCAGTGCCGGCAGCGAAGCGGATGCCATCCGCATCGTCAACGACTCGCAGTTCGGCCTGGGCAGCGGTGTACTGACGCGCGATCTCGCCCGCGGTGAACGCATCGCGGCCGAGGACCTCGATGCCGGGCTGGCTTTCGTGAACCAGTACGTTCGTTCCGACGCGCGGCTGCCGTTTGGCGGTATCAAGCAAAGCGGTTATGGGCGCGAGCTATCGGAGTTCGGGATTTACGAGTTCTGCAATATCAAGACGGTGCTGGTGCAGGATCTATGATGGATGATGGGATGCGGCGCACTCAAGCAGCGGTCGTCGTCGAAGGGCCGGGGAATCAGGCGACACGGACCAGCTATTCGCTAGTCAGTCACTGGGCAATGAGCAGATAGGCATTGCGCGGTAGCGACAGCGAACGGTCGCGAACCTAATTGGGTTTTAGCCCATAGACGTCCAGCTCGCCCGAGATACTGGTCGATCCATAGACCCCGCCGGTATTGTTGCCGCGAGTGCCGACATAGACCTTGCCGTTGGCCACCGTGGGTACCGTGAACTTCACGGCATTCCCCGCAGCATCGGCGGGCATTATCGAGCTCTTCCATATCTCCTTTGCGAGGTTGGTGGCGTCGTACGCGCGCAGCACTGCGGGACCACATCCTGGAGAGTGCGGGATGCAATAGTTGGTGTTGTCGATCGCCCACACGATTCCGTTGCTGCTCGCCCCCGAAGCTGACACCGAGGGAGTCGCGCCTGGGAAACCAAAAGACGTCGGCGA
>DATJFM010000025.1:0-5792 GCA_035495655.1 Steroidobacteraceae bacterium | reverse complement strand
GGAGTAGTTCTGCGTAGGCTGGAAATCGGAGATCAAGCTGAAAGAACCACCGGCATCGACCATGAGCGGATCGGCGGAAGAGCTGGCGGTGTTGTTGCTGACGGTATTGCCGCTGCCGTTATCGACCACTGCCGGACGGTCGGTGGCATTATCGTAGAAGAGAGTGTTCATCGCCCAGCTATTGATCCCGGAAGCCGCGAAACCCGCGCCGTCGAAGCCCACACAGCTACCCATGAGCTGCAGCGCATAGCAGGTGTTGTTGTATACCTGCACGTACTGCGGCTGCGGCTCGACACCACGCTGTGCGACCTGAGCGGCATACTGCGGAGCGGTGAGATCGCCCGCGGTCACGTAGAAGATATTGTCACGCAGGGTCTCGTTGAACGCCGACACCAGAATCTGCCGACCAGAGCCCCCGGACACGGCACGAAAGAGATTGCGCTCCAGCACGATGTTGCGCAGCCGCTCGTCGTACTGCTGTGTCTGCGGCGCGGTTTCCACCAGCTGCGCACCTGCAGCCCCGGTAAAAAGATTATCGGAAATCTCGACGTACTCGGTGTACTGGCCAATCCAGGTCATCTGGCTGGTGGCGGTGTTCGCCGAATGCAGATTGAAGACCGCGCCGAGGTTGTTCGCGTTCTGAAAGGTGTTGTTGGCGATGACGCACAGCCGGCAGGCCGCGACCCGCACGGTATCTATGGCGGCGGGACCACTGGCAGCGCCCTGGCCGTCGAAGCTGTTACCGAGCAGCGCGTTGTAGTCGACATTGTAGTAGCTCGGCGAGCCGCCACAGCTGGCAGCGATAGAGCCATTCACGCAGTTATTTGCCGCGCTGTTCCAGTACGTTCCGGTCATGCTCGCCATTCCGGTCGCAGTGCTCTGGATGAGCCCACTCTGCGTCGCCTGATCCATGTTGAAGCAGGCATTCATGCCATTGCAGTTGAGGTTGTAGAGGGTTATCTGCGTCTCCCCCAGACCGCCGGTTGTCGCAATGGCCTGCGCAGTGCCGCTGCCGTCCTCAAAGTCGATATCGGCGATGCGGATGTCGGTTGGATTATTCGCGGTTAAGGAAATCGTGTTGCCCGAGCTGTTCTGAAATATCGGCCGATTTGACGCCGCGCCTTCACAGCCGCCAAAAGCACCTATGGATGCCTTGCTCACTCCTGAGCTGATGGTGTAGCTGCCGGTGAATTTGTCGCCGCAGCGGAACAGCACGCGACGGTTGGAGCCAAAAGCCGAACTCAATGCGCCGCCGATATTCGAGCTTTGCAACAGCGCGGCACCCACTGGACAGGTGCTGTCGGCGGTCGAGTTGTATACACAGGTGGTCTTGGTCCCAGGAAAGCCGTTGGCGGTAGTGGGATCGTAAGCGGAGACCGCGAATTGGCAACTCGCGGTATTGGTGCCGTCGTCAGCGGTTACTGTTACTGAGTACGTGGTGTCGGCGCCGTGAGTAATATAAAGGTGTGCCGCAACTGCGCCAGTGGCCGAGTTGTTGCTGTTTTCTCCGGCGTTGGAGCCGTTGGACCAGTTCCCGGTACCTGAGCTGCCCGTGTCCCCAAAGTTCCAGGAGTAGGAGATGTCCTGGAATGCGCTGGTATTGCCGGTCACTGCAGTGCTGGTCGTGCCAGTGGCGTCAAAGAACATCAATAACGGTGACACGCCGGACTTGCGCATCGCGGAGGCGCGCAACGTCAGGCCGCCGCTGCTTGCGCTGCAGGAAGGTCCGTTGAGGGCTACGGTGGTAACGCTCACCTTCACCGAGCGGCTGGCGCTGCCTCCGGGGCCGATGCAGCTCAGCGTGTAGCTGGTCGTGCCGCTCAGCGAACCGGTGCTGGCACTGCCGCTCGAAGGTTGGTCCCCTGTCCAGCCTCCCGAGGCGGTGCAACTGCTGGCACTGGTTGCAGACCAGATCAGCAGCGCGGTGCCGCCGCTGCTCACGCTCGTCGGGCTGGCGCTCAGAAAGATGCTCGGAGCACCCGATCCTCCACCATTTGGTGTTCCTTGACCGTTGGTTGCAGTGGTTCCCGATGGGCCCTGGCTATTCTCGGTGATGCTGTCCTCGCAACCACTTACCAGCGCGAGCAGCAGGCTGAGCAGCGCGGCGCGCGGCATACCTCGAGGATGGCGAGTACGGCTACAGCCAAGGCGCATTGAGTTACGTCCCTCTATTTAGTCGCTCGGCTTGGCTGGCATCGCGGATGCCAACGACGAAAACAACTCAAACAAACGCGAGCTACGAAGATGAACGGATACTAACTTGCAGCGCTGTATCTAACTCGCCACAAGGATGATCTGTGACAAACGTCACGACGGCCTGATTTACCTTATGGCCGCGTGTTAACTTCAATCGGGAGTTAGATGCCTCGGCATCGCATCTTTCTCACCACGCGCAACTGTGGTTCGACATAACTTGCGAAGGTGTATTTTTGACCCGCGCGAAATGGCTGTACCGCGCGCGCGTCGGCGGTGCTTGTCTGCGAAGAGCGCGATCTACCGCGCGGTGCCTACCCGCGCAGCCTGGCGTTAACGGCGATGATGAATTTCAGCCGGCTTATTGGCGTCGGCACATACCGCTTCAGCCGCCATGTACCAGACGGCTCGCAATCCGCACCACGTGCTCGCCCTGATAGCGGCACATGTCCAGCTCGAGCGCAGTTGGCATGCGCAGCTCGCCTCCCGCACCGGTCACGCAGCTCGCCCCATACGGGGTGCCGCCGGTGATCTCGCGCATGGTCGCGAGAAGCTTGAAGGTGTAGGGGAGTCCCACGATGATCATTCCATGGTGCAGCAGGGTGAGATGGGTGGACGTGATGGTCGTTTCCTGCCCGCCGTGTTGGCTCGCGGTACTGCAAAACACACTGCCGACCTTGCCGACCAGCGCTCCACGCCCCCAGAGAGCACCCGTCTGGTCGAGGAAATTACGCATCTGTGCGGCCATGTTGCCAAAACGCGTGGGCGTGCCGAAGATGATCGCATCGTACTGCTCGAGTTCCTCGGGCATGGCAAGCGGAGCGGCCTGATCCAGCTTGAAGCCCGATGCCTTCGCCACATCGAGTGGACATAGCTCGGCGACGCGTTTCACCGTCACCTGCGCCTTCGGGACCCGCGCGGCTCCCTCGGCCTGCGCATAAGCCATCGCCTCGATATGACCGTAACTGCTGTAATAGACAACGAGAACTTTGGCCATGGGCACTCCTTCAGGAGGTATTGCCGGGGCAATGACGGGTGAGAAATCCGCGGCAGATTTTGCTGTAGGCATCCGGACTGTCCAGATTCGGCAAATGACCCGCGCCTGGAATCACGGCGAGCTCGGCATCCGGCAGTCTTGCTGCAAGCTGTTGAGCGGCCTGGCGCCGGCCGGGAAGATCGTGTTCGCCGCTCAACACCAGGGCGGGGATGCGCAGCGATTCCAGCCGCAGGTGCTCCCCGGCGAGCTCAGCGGGGAATGACGGATCCATGAGATCGTTACCCGGGTAGCGCGCGATCATGGCGGCGAGCCGCGCGTGGGGTTCGGCATCCTGCGTGCACAACTGCATCAACGCATGGCGTGACCATTCAGAGCGGAATGCGTCGATACCCTGCGTGCGCGCGAGCGCTGCATAGCGCTCGAGCGGCACCTCGGATTCGGCGGTGGCATCGAGTGGCGGCGGACCATCGAGGATCAGGGCGCGAACCCCGCGCGGCGCGGCGCCGGCAAATTCAAGCACCCCGCGCACGCCTTGCGACATGCCGATCAATGCCACCGGGGTGAGTCTCAGGTGCTCGCATAAAGCGGCGAGATCCGCGCCATCGCGCTGCGGATTGGCAATCCCGGCAGAGAGACCGTGGCCGCGGCGGTCAAGACGTATCATGCGAAACGTGTCCCGCAGCGCGCGCACCTGCAGGTCCCACATCTCGAGATCGAGCGTCCAGCCGTGCACCAGCAGCACCGCGGGTCCGGTACCGGCGTCGCGATAGCGCAGGAGTATGCCGTTCACCTCGACAAACAGGTCCGCGGCGTCTGTTTGCCGTGCCGGCACCGAGGCACACGCGGTCATGCTGTGGGTATTCGAATAGCGAAAGAGTTTTCGCTTTGCAGGCTACGGCTTGCACCGGGGGGCGTCAAGCACGACGCCCGGCAGCAACTTCACAGCTGGGCACTCAGCGACAGCCAGGGAACGGAGGCGAGGTCGGCCGAGATCTCACGACTCGCTTCCTGCAGCATGGCGAGGCGCTCGCGCACCAGGCGCGCCTTGCTGATGCGGCGCGAGTGGCTCGAGGAATTGAGTGCCGCAACGACGCGATGTTGGTGATCGAATACCGGCACCGCGAGCGCAATGACTCCATAGGCGAGCTCATCCTCCACCGCGGCGTAGCCGAGACGGCGGCAGTCCTCGATCAACGCCCGTAACTTGGCGGGGTCGGTGACGGTACGTTCGGTCAGCGCTGCAAACTTGGCGTTCTGGAAATAGCGACTCAGCCGCTCGGGCCCAAGACCCGCGAGCAGCACGCGGCCCATGGAGGTTGCGTGCGCGGGGAAACGGCTGCCGATGTGCGCCTCCAGCCGCAGCAGCGTGCGCACCGAGGCGCGCGCGACGTACACGATATCGAACCCATCGAGCACGCACAGGGCGGCGGAGTCAGCAGTCTTGCGTGCCAAGTCCTCGAGATGGGTCTTGGTGATCTGCTCGATGTTCATGGACTCGAGATAGGCGGCGCCGAGCTCCAGCACCTTCGGCCGCAGCAGAAACGCGCGGCCGTTGTGAGTCACGTAACCCAGCTCCTCCAGAGTGAGCAGGCAGCGACGTGCCGTGGCGGCGGGGATGCGCGCGCTGCGCGCGACCTCGCTCAAACTCAAAGCGGCATGATCGCGCGCGAATGCGCGTATGACGGCGAGTCCCTTGGCGAGTCCGCCCATCGTCTCCCGGCGGGGCAGGGTTGTTCTGCGTCGTGGCACCCGCGCAGTCTATTTCGATATCCGAAAACCCGGAAGGGCGAGGGCTCACTCTTGACGCGCCTTCGTGCGCGGGTTCAGTATCGTTTCGAATATCGACGGCATATTCGCTATGCGAAAATGCGAGCGAGAGGATGGTCAAGGTGAGAATCGGTCGGCAGGAGCAGCGCAGCTCAGCCATCTCAGCCTCGAACGCCGAGACCATTCTGGTCCGCGGGCGCGATCTGGTGCGCGAGCTCGTGGGCACGATTGGCTTCACCGAGCACTTCTGGCTGCTCGTCACCGGAGCGCTGCCTACGGCCGCGCAGCGGCGCGTGCTCGATGCAACGCTGGTGGCGATTGCCGAGCATGGGCTCGTGCCGAGCGTGCAGGCGGCTCGCATGACACTCGCGGCGGCCCCGGAGGCTTTGCAGGGAGCGGTCGCGGCGGGGATTCTCGGATGCGGTTCGGTGGTCTTCGGATCCGCCGAGGCTGCGGGCCGCTTCTTCGAGGAGATTCAGACGCGCACTGCCAAAGGTGCGGACCTCGAAGTCTCGGCAACGGCCGTCGTGCGCGAGTACCGCGAAGCGAAGCGCCCGATTCCCGGATACGGCCATCCCTTGCACAGCGGCCGTGATCCACGTGCCGCGCGGCTGCTGGCGGTCGCCGCCGAGGCAGGAATCGCGGGCCGTTACGCCGAGACCGCGACGCTCGTGGAGAGGCTCATGCCGACGCTTCTCAACCGGCCACTCACGCTCAATGTCTCCGGTGCAATCCCCGCCGTGCTGCTGGACGCCGGTTATCCGCTTCTTGGCCTGAAGGGTGTTCCGGTGCTCGCGCGCACCGCCGGGCTCATCGCCCATCTGGTCGAGGAGCA
>DATJFM010000024.1:0-61599 GCA_035495655.1 Steroidobacteraceae bacterium | reverse complement strand
CCGGTCAGCCGAAGTTGATCTTGGCTTCGAGGTTGGCGCGCGAGTCGGCGTTGGCGAGCGCCTCCTCCAGGCCGACGCTGCCGCGCTTGTAGAGCTCGTGGAGCGAGGTATCGAAGCTCTGGATGCTCTTGTCGCTCGAGTTGTTGATGGCTTCCTTGATCGACACCACGTCGCCTTTCTTGATGAGCGTGGCGATGTGCGGCGTGTTGATCATGACCTCCACCGCCGCTACGCGCCGATTGTCCTTACCCATCACCAGGCGCTGCGCCATGATGGCGCGCAGGTACTGGGACAGGTCCAGGAAGATCTGGTTGTGCTGCTCGCGCGGGAACATGTTGATGATGCGATCGAGCGACTCGGCACAGTTATTGGCGTGTAGCGTCGCGAGCACCAGATGGCCGGTGCCGGCGAGGTTGATGGCCGCCTCCATGCCCTCCTTGTCGCGGATCTCGCCGATCAGGATGACATCCGGCGCGGCGCGCACCACGCCGCGCAGTGCGCGCGCGTAGCTCTTGGTGTCCAGACCCACCTCACGCTGGTTCACGATCGAGCGCTTGTTGGTGTGCAGGAACTCGATCGGGTCCTCGATGGTGACGATATGGTCGGAGGCGTTCTCGTTGCGGTAGTTGATCATCGCCGCGAGCGTGGTCGACTTGCCCGAGCCGGTCGCGCCCACCATCAGCAGCAGGCCGCGCTTGAGCAGCGTCAGCTCACTCACCACCTGCGGCAGACCGAGCGAGTCGATGCGCGGCATGTCCGCGGTGATGTAGCGCATCACCATTGCCGGGAAGCCGCGCTGCATGAAAACGTTGACGCGGAAGCGCCCGAGCCCGGGCTCGGACACGGCGAAATCGAGCTCCCACTCGTTGACGAAGTGCTCGCGCTGCTCCGCGGACATGATGGCGAAAGCGGTCTGGCGTACCGTCTCGGGACTCAACACCTGCTTGTTCACCGGCAGGATCTGCCCTTCGATTTTGATCTTGATGGGCGCATTGGAGGTGAAGAACAGGTCCGAGGCCTTCTTCTCCACCATCAGCTTGAACAGCGGCTTGGTGTTGAGAGTGGGGTGACGCGCACCTGATACCGTGGTGACCGCCTCCCCGAGCAGTGGATTCGGACCGGTGGTCTCGAGATCCGCGCGCCCCTTCATCTCTTGTGCTGGCTTCACAGGCTGCGGCCTTGTTCTTCCTCGACTATCTTGAGTGCGCCACCGTCGTCGATGTTCTTCGCCTCACGCTTGCTCTCGAGCTTGATGCGCAAGCGCAGCTCGTTCTTAGAGTCGGCGTTGCGCAGTGCATCTTCGTAGGAGATGAACCCGGTTTCGTACAGCTCGAACAGCGCCTGGTCGAAGGTCTTCATGCCGAGCCGGTTGGAGCGCGACATGACCTCCTTGATCTTCGCCACCTCGCCCTTGAAGATCAGGTCCTGGATCAACGGCGATGCGAGCATGATCTCCATCGCCGCGATGCGTCCGGCACCGGATTCGCGCGGTATCAGCCGCTGCGAGATGAGCGCGCGGATGTTCAGCGACAGGTCCATGAGCAGCTGATCGCGCCGCTCGTCCGGGAAGAAGTTGATGATGCGGTCGAGCGCCTGGTTGGCGCTGTTGGCGTGCAGCGTGGCGAGCACCAGGTGGCCGGTCTCGGAGAACTGGATGCCATACTCCATGGTGTCGCGATCGCGGATCTCACCGATCAGGATCACATCGGGCGCCTGACGCAGCGTGTTCTTCAGCGCGGCCCCCCAGGAATCGGTGTCGACGCCCACCTCACGGTGCGTGATGACACAGCCTTTGTGGGTGTGCACGTACTCGACCGGGTCTTCGATGGTGACGATGTGCCCGCGGGTCTTCTCGTTGCGGTAGCCGACCATGGCAGCGAGGGTGGTGGATTTGCCCGAGCCGGTACCACCGACGATGATCACCAGGCCGCGCTTGGACAGCACCACCTCCTTGAGGATCGGCGGCAGCTCGAGTTCCTCGAAGGTAGGAATCTTGGCGTTGATCAGGCGGATGACGCAGCCGATCGCCGCCTGCTGCACGAAGGCGCTGACGCGGAAACGGCCGATGCCGGGGGGCGCGATGGCGAAATTACACTCCTTGCTGGCGTCGAATTCCTTGGTCTGGCGGTCGTTCATGATGGCGCGCACCAGCGTCGCCGACTGCTCGGCGGTGAGCGCACGCTCGGACTGCGGGCGAATCTCACCATCGACCTTGATCGCCGGCGGAAAGCCCGCGGTGATGAACAGGTCCGACGCCTTCTTCTCGGTGACCCGCCGCAGCAGGTCCTGCATCAGCTTGATGGCCTGGTCACGGTCCATGCTGCCACCCCCTCGTCTCTGCCAGCGGCATTACAACTGATCCTTGTTCTGCGCCTTGTAGCGCGCCTCTTCCTTGCTCACCTGGCCCTTCGCCACCAGGTCCGTGAGACACTGGTCAAGGGTCTGCATGCCCTGGGCGCCGCCGGTCTGGATGGAGGAGTACATCTGCGCGATCTTGCCCTCGCGGATGAGATTGCGGATCGCGGGAGTGCCGATCATGATCTCGTGCGCGGCCACGCGCCCGCCGCCGTTCTTCTTCAGCAGCGTCTGCGAGATCACCGCGCGCAGCGACTCCGACAGCATGGAGCGCACCATGTCCTTCTCCTCGCCCGGAAACACATCGACGATGCGATCGATGGTTTTCGCGGCGGAGGAAGTATGTAGGGTGCCGAACACCAGGTGGCCGGTCTCGGCGGCGGTGAGCGCGAGGCGAATCGTCTCCAGGTCGCGCATTTCGCCGACCAGGATGACGTCCGGGTCCTCGCGCAACGCCGAGCGCAGCGCCTCGGAGAAGCCGAGCGTGTCGCGATGCACCTCGCGCTGGTTCACCAGGCAGCGCTTCGACTCGTGCACGAACTCGATCGGATCCTCGATGGTGATGATGTGGTCCGGGCGGTTGTCGTTGCAGTGGTTGACCATGCCGGCGAGAGTCGTGGACTTACCCGAACCGGTGGGGCCGGTGACCAGCACCAGCCCGCGCGGCAGCATGCACAGGTCGCGGAAGATCTTGGGTGCGTTCAGATCATCGAGCGACAGGATGGTCGAGGGGATGTTGCGGAACACCGCCCCGGCACCGCGGTTCTGGTTGAAGGCGTTGACGCGAAAGCGCGCCAGCTTGGGAATCTCGAAGGAGAAGTCCGTCTCGAAGAACTCCTCGTAGGCCTTGCGCTGCTTGTCGTTCATGATGTCGTACACCATGGAGTGCACTTCCTTGTGCGACAGCGCCGGCATGTTGATGCGTTTCATGTCGCCGTCGACGCGAATCATCGGCGGCACGCCCGAGGACAGATGCAGGTCCGAGGCATTGTTCTTGACGGCGAATGCCAGGAGTTGCGCGATATCGACGGCCATTGATGCTCCCGAAGCTAAGCCTGCGGAGGGCAGGAAGCGCGCGGGCAAAGCCTGCGCCGCAAGCGCTGCGGCAGTATAGAGGGGTCACACGGCCAATATGTTAATGAGTCCGCAGAATTTGCCCGTTGTACTGCGCGAGGTGCGTGCGCGCATCGCGCACGCGGCGGCGGCCGCCGGCCGTAGTGCGCACTCGGTCACACTCCTTGCGGTCGGCAAGGCACAGCCGCCGGAGCTGCTGGCCGCCGCGGCCGACTGTGGCGTCACGGATTTTGGCGAGAGTTACCTGCAGGAGGCGCTGACGAAGGTTGCGCTATTGCAGGAACGCGCGCTCACCTGGCACTTCATCGGCCGCATCCAGGCCAACAAGACCCGCCCCATCGCCGCCACCTTCGCGTGGGTGCATGCCCTCGACCGGCTGAAGGTGGCCGAGCGGCTCGCTGCGCAGCGCCCGGCGCACGCGCCGCCGCTGAATGTCTGCCTGGAGGTGAACATCGCTGGCGAAGCCAGCAAAGGTGGAGTGGCGCCGGGTGAGCTGCCGGCGCTCGCCGCCGCGGTGGCGCGCCTGCCGCATCTGACGCTGCGCGGCCTCATGTGCATGGCGCCGGAGGAAAGCGAGCCGGCACGGCAGCGCCCCTGGTTTGCGCGGCTGCGCGTCCTCAGGGATGAACTCAACGCTGCCGGGCACCACCTCGATACGCTCTCGATGGGCATGAGCGGAGACTTCGAGGCGGCAATCCTGGAAGGCGCGACCATCGTGCGGCTCGGCACGGTATTGTTTGGTGCACGGCCGCCGTAGCCTACAATCCGGCCGATGGCCAACAGCCGCCTATGCATTCTCGGAGCCGGCAACATGGGACGCGCGCTCATCGGCGGTCTGTTGCGCTCCGGGACGCCCGCTGCACAGCTGAACGTCGGCGAAAGCGCGCCGGCCGCCTGCGCGGCGGTCACGCGCGACTTCGGGGTGAGCGCAACGCACGATAACGGTGCAGCGGTAACCGGGGCCTCGATCGTGGTGCTGGCGGTGAAGCCGCAGGAGGCCGCGGCGGTACTGCAGCCGCTCGCCTCTGCGCTCTCCGCCACGCGACCGCTGCTGATCTCGGTGGCCGCCGGCGTGCGTGTCGCAACACTGGAGTCCTGGTGTGGCGCGGGAGTGCCGGTCATGCGCGCCATGCCCAACCGTCCGGCGCGCATCGGCGCCGGTGCCAGCGGCCTCTATGCGCCCGCTTCGCTCGCCAGCGAGCAGCGCGCGGCCGGCGAACGGGTGCTGCAGGCGGTCGGTGAGGTGTTCTGGGTACAGCGGGAGGAATTGCTCGATGTGGTCACTGCGCTCTCCGGCAGCGGCCCGGCCTACTTCTTCCTTTTCGCCGAGCTCATGGCCGAGGCGGGCGCGCAGCTCGGGCTCGAGAGCGCCACGGCCCAACGCCTGGCCGCCGCGACGCTCTACGGCTCGGGCTTGCTCGCGCGCAGCGGCGAGGGCGATCTCGCCCGGCTGCGGCAGGAGGTGACCTCCAGCGGCGGCACCACGGAAGCAGCACTGCGTACGCTCGAGGCTGCGGATCTGCGCGCCACCGTGCGCGCGGCGCTCAGCGCCGCAACGCAGCGCGGGCGCGAGCTCGCCGCGGCGGGCGCGAGCTGACCTAACCTGCGAACCACATGGCCGCTGCATTCAGCTTCATCGTCGAGACGCTGCTCTCGCTCGCACTGTTCGTGGTGATGGCGCGCCTGCTGCTGCAGTGGACGCGCGCCGACTTCCGTAACCCGCTCTGTCAGGCCGTGGTGCGCATCACCAATCCTGTGATCCTTCCCTTGCGCCGCGTGCTCCCGCCCATCGGCAAGCTCGACACCGCATCGGTGGTCGCGGTGTTGCTGGTCGCGGCGGTGGACGTCGCCTGCCTGTTCGCGCTGCACGGCATCGGCGTCCCGGGGCCGCTGGCGTGGATACGCCTGGTGGCGACCGAGATTGCGCGCACGCTGCTGTGGACCTATCTGTACGCCATCTTCCTCTACGCGATCCTCAGTCTCATCGCGCCCGGCGGCTATTCACCGCTGCAGTCGGTGTTGACGACACTGTGCGAGCCGGTGCTGCGCCCGATCCGTCGGCTGATACCGACGGTCGCGGGGCTGGACCTCTCGCCCATGTGGGCGATCATTGCGATTTACGCCATTCTCATCCTCATACGCGCGGTGTAGTGCGGCGCAAGCCTGGCGCGAGCGGTTGGGTAGCGTGCCGGCATGCGCGCCCGCAGCGCTCGACTGACGCTGACGGAACACGCGCTTAGCGCCGACTTCGCAACGAGAATCGCAGCATTCGCAGCACATGCGGCAACGTCGGGCTTGGGCGCCGCGGTGCGCGCGGTGGCGCGCCCATACAAGAGTCTGTGCGCGAAACGCTGAAAAAAAGGCACTTTCACAACAGCGCCACCACAAAAAGCGCTTGCCAAAGTGCGCGCATATAGCTATTTTTCGCGCCGATTCTCATCGCGCGGGCGCATCCGCACCGCGTTTAGCAATCAGAACTATTCGAGGAGTAGCGCAATATGGCGAAAAAGGGTGGCGCACCGACGAAGTCGGAAGTCCTGGCACACATCTGCAAAGACACGGGTCTCTCCCGCAAGCAGGTCGGAAGCGTGTTCGATTCGCTGGGCGGAGTGATCAAGAAGAGCCTGCGCGGAAGCGGCCTGTTCACGATGCCCGGCCTGCTGAAGATGAAGGTCGTCAAACGGGCGGCCACCAAGGCCCGCGAAGGGGTCAATCCCTTCACCGGCGAGAAGATGATGTTCAAGGCGAAGCCTGCCAGCAAGAAAGTTCGCGTCATGCCCCTGAAGAGCCTCAAGGGCATGGTCAACTCGTAAAACTAGAATTACATTTTGCCGCGATGCGGACGAAGGCCCGGCAGGGCGACCTGCCGGGCCTTTTGCTGTCAGCCGCCGGCGACTGCGCGCTGCATGAACTCGACGATGGCATCGCGCAGCTCGTTGATGCGGCCATGAAAGTAGTGGCCGGCACCGGGCAGCACCCGCAGCTCCGGCGCGGGCGATAAGGTGCGCGCCCACGCACTCACGGCATCTGCCGGAACAACGTCATCGGCGTCACCCTGCAGGATGAGCCAGGGACAGGAGGGTCGCGGCGCATCGCTCACATCACTCTTGGTGATACCCGGCGCGACCGTCACCAGACACGCGGGCTGCGCCGTGGCGGCCGCGCGCAGCGCCACTACTCCACCGAAAGAAAACCCGGCCAGCCACAACACCGCCTGCGGCCAGCGCTCGCGTCCGTAGGCGATGGCGGCGAGCGCATCGCCGACCTCGCCGCGTCCCTCATCGTGTGTGCCAGCGCTCGCGCCGATGCCACGGAAGTTGAAACGGATGGTCGGTGCACCGAACTGCTGAAAGGCGCGCGCGAGGGTCCATACCACCTTGTTGTCCAGGGTGCCACCGTAGAGCGGGTGCGGATGGCAGATCACGCCGTAGGCGCCAGGCGGGCGGCGCGACTCTGCGTCCGGGGTCTCGATGAGCGCCTCGAGCCGGCCACTCGGACCCGGCAACGCGCGCCGCTCCGCCTGCGGAGGTTTCACCGCCGCGGCCGCCTCAGGATGGCGCACCCTGGGGCGCGGCGAGGCGCACCAGCAGGCGGTTGAGGCGCTGCACGTACTCCGGGGCGTTGCCGAGCGGGGTGCCTTCGGCGAGCGCGGCCTGATCGTAGAGGAGCTGGGTCAGCTCGGAGAACTCACCGCTCACGGTACGCCCCTCGAGGTACTTCACCAGCGGATGTGCGACATTCACCTCGAGCACGGGTTTTGACTCCGGGACTTTCTGCCCTGCGGCCGCAAGGATGCGTCGCATGGGCTCGGAAAGATCGTGCTCGCCGAGCACCAGCACCGCCGGCGACTCCTTGAGGCGCTCGCTGACACGCACCTCGCTGACGCGCTCTCCCAGGGCATCCTTCATGCGCTTCAACAGGCCCTTGCTCTCCTTGAGCTCGGCATCGTGCTGCTTGCGGGCGCCCTCGCTCTCGAGGCCACCGAGCTCGAGGTCGCCGCGCGAGGCGTCCTTGAAACGCTTGCCTTCGTAGCTCTCGATCTGGCCCATCACCCATCCATCGATGCGGTCGGCGAGCAGCAGCACTTCGATGCCACGCTCCCTGAGGAGCTCGATGGCCGGGCTGCCGCGCGCCGCGGCGAGGCTCTCGGCGATGACGTAGTAGATGCGCTCCTGGCCGGGCTTCTTGCGCCCGAGGTAGTCGGCAAGGCTCACCGCCGGGGTGTCGTCCTCCTTGAATGTGCTCGCGAAGCGCAGCAGGGGCAGGAGCGCTGCCTGATTGGCATGGTCCTGCGCGATGCCCTCCTTGAGCACAGACCCGAACTCCTTCCAGAAAGTGGCGTATTTCTCGGGCTCCTCCCTGGCGAGCCGCGCGAGCAGGTCGAGCACGCGCTTGGTGAGACCGCTGCGGATGGCCTCGACCTCCGGATCCTGTTGCAGCAGCTCGCGCGAGACATTCAGCGGCAGGTCGCTCGAGTCCACCACGCCCTTGACGAAGCGCAGATACAGCGGCAGGAACTGCTCGGCATCGTCCATGATGAAGACCCGACGCACGTAGAGCTTCAGTCCCCGCGCGCCTTCGCGCTGCCACAGATCGAACGGGGCGCGACCGGGCAGGTAGAGCAAGCTGATGTACTCGCGCTTGCCCTCCACCTTGTTGTGGCTCCACGCCAGCGGGTCGCTGAAGTCGTGGGCAACGTACTGGTAGAACTGCTTGTACTCCTCGTCGCTGATCTCGGTGCGCGGCAGTGTCCAGAGCGCCTTCGCCTGGTTGACCACCTCGTACTCGAGGGACGCCTCGCCTTCCTTGCGCATGCGCACCGGAAAACCGATGTGATCGGAGTAGCGGCGGATCAGCTCGCGCAGCCGAAACGGATCGGCGAACTCGCGCGCATCGGCCTTCAGGTGCAGCGTCACCGCCGTGCCGCGTGCGGGCAGCGTGACACTCTCCACGCTGAACTCCCCGTCCGCAGCCGACTCCCAGCGCACTCCGGCCGTGGGCGGCTCGCCCGCCTTGCGCGAGCGCACCTCGACACGCTCGGCGACGATGAAGGAGGAATAGAAGCCGACCCCGAACTGGCCGATGAGCTGCGAGGCTTTCTGCTCATCGCCGGAAAGCCCGCGGAAGAACTCAGCCGTACCCGAGCGGGCGATGGTGCCGAGGTTGGCAATCGCCTCCTCGCGGGTCATGCCGATGCCGTTATCGGTGATGGTCACCGTCCCGGCGGCGGGATCGGCATCGACCCGTATGCTGAGCTCGGCGTCTTCCGCGAGCAGAGCGCTATTGGCGATGGCGGCAAAACGCAGCCGGTCGCACGCGTCGGAGGCGTTGGAGATGAGCTCACGCAGGAAGATTTCCCGGTGGCTGTAGAGCGAGTGGATCATGAGCCTCAGCAGCTCGCGCACCTCGGCCTGAAAGCCGTGTGTCTGCCGCTGTGCGCCGGACTCGCCTGCCGGCCCGGGTTCTGCGACCCGGGGCTCCTTCGATGGTTCCATGCTGGTACGTCCGCGGAGCTGATGAAGCTTCGCCGATCTTGGGAGGTGCGGCGCAATTTTCAAGCGCCGCGTGCCGCCCAGCTGTAGCGCGGCCACGCTGCGAGCTCCCGCCGGGCCGCGGCAGGGCCCACCCCGGCAGATCTCAGGCGATAAGGGCGAAGAGCTGGCGGTGAGACAGGAGCAGCGTCGCCGCGCCGGCGAGCAGGGCGCCGGAGGTGGCGGCGATCACGGGCGCGGAAGCGGCGACCACCTCGGCAACCGTCTCGGCTGCCACGTGGCGGCAGACGCCGATGAGATCGTCGAGCTCGTCCCAGAGATGCAGAAAGAATTCTTCCATCGCCGGACGACTGTACGGGAGCACTGCAGGTACCGACGTGCGCGTGCTCACACTCGCAGTTCTCTTCCCACAGCTTGCAGCCGCATCGGGCCGTGCGTAGGCTTGCCTGCGACCCGCGTCACGCGGATGGATAGAACATAAGGACGTCATGCAGCGCATCGTCGTCGTGAACCCCAAGGGCGGGTCCGGCAAGACGACCATCGCGATCAATCTGGCGAGCTATCTCGCCTCCCATGGGCACGTACCGGTGCTCATGGACTTCGACCCGCAGGGATCGTCGGTCCGCTGGGTCAAGAAACGCAAACCTACGCAGCCGCCCATCCACGTCATTGCGGCGTTCGAGAAAGACACGCGCACGACGCGTGCATTCCAGCTGCGCGTTCCGCAGGTGACTACCCACGTCATCATCGACACCCCGGCTGCGCTCGAGGCGCGCCAGATACCCGAGATGACGCGCGATGCGGACAAGATCCTCGTGCCCGTGCTGCCGTCCCATATCGACATCCACACGTGTTCGGCCTGTATCCGCGATCTGCTGCTGGTCGGCAAGATCCGCCGTGAGGACGACCGTATCGGTGTCATCGCCAATCGCGTGCGCCGCAATACCCTCGTCTATCAGTCGCTGATTCGCTTCTTGCACACTCTCGGCATCCCGATAGTCGCCACCTTCCGTGACTCGCAGAACTACGTGCGCGCCGCGGAGCTCGGCGTCGGCGTGCACGAGATGAAGAGCTACGTGGCCCACGATGACATCGAGCAATGGCTGCCGCTCGTGGGCTGGCTGGCGCGGGCGCCGGGCGAGCAGGCTCCGCCAGGCAGCAGTCCGCAGCCGGGCTCCGCAGAACCCGCTGACGGTGGCACCATGACCGCAGCGGAAAGCGCCGTACAGCCTGATCCGGCCGGCGGATTAGCCGAGGCGGAGCTGCCGGCGCCCGTGGCGGTGGCTAGCGGCTGAGGAGGTTTCTGCCGCGCCGATGGCGCGTGTGCGCACGTAGCGCGGGGCTATTTCTTCGGCTTGTTGCCGGCGTTGACGGCGCCGGGCTTGTTGCCGGGGTTGGCGGCGCCGGGCTCGGTGCTCGACCAGGAGTCGCGCACCTGATCGGCCCAGTTCTTGTAGTTCGTCCAGGTGTAGAGGTTGCGGGTGATGGCGGCCTGCCGCGCGCGGGCGCGCTGCATACGATCCAGCCAGTTGGCATACGCATCGGCACCGCCCGTTGGGCTGCCGGCGGGTGCCGGTTCGCGCTGCGTGCCGGGCGCGTTGTCACGCCCCCTGTCGCTCGAGCTCATGAGAAGCTCCTGAAGATCTGCATGTCAGCGTACGGCGTTCGCGCCCACGCCGCAGGAACTGGTTCACAGGCATGTCGCCGGTCGCATACGCCTGGGACGCAGCTCTCGCAGACATTCGGGAAAGTGTGTAACGCGCAGAGCGTTATGTAACGGTGCCGTCGTGCGCGGCGCGTGCAGCTCAGGCGACCAGGCGATACACGGGACGATAGGCACTGCCAGGCAAGCGCATGCGCCGCTGCGTCACGAACGCGGCGAGCAGATCATCGAGCAGCCGCATCACCGCGGGATCGCCGGCGAGCTCGTACGGGCCCTCGCGCTCGATCGCCTGAATACCCACCTCTTTCACGTTGCCGGTGACGATGCCCGAGAACGCACGGCGCAGATTGGCGGCCAGCTCGTGGGGCGGCTGCGCGCGGCTCAAATCGAGCGCACGCATGGCCGCATGCGAGACCTCGAAGGGCTGCTGAAACACCGGATGGATCGACAGCAGCCAATTGAAGTTGTAGGAATCGCTGTGCTTGCGGCGGAACTCGCGCACCTCGTGCATGCCGCGCACCATGCGGCGCGCGACCTCCGGCGGGTCGTCGATGATGATGCTGAAGCGCCGCGTGGCCTCGACCCCGAGGGTGCCGGCGATGAACCGGCCGATGTGCTCGAAATACTCCTCGCTGTCGCGCGGGCCGGTGAGCACCACGGGAAAGGGCTGCTCGCGGTTGGCGGGATCCATCAGGATGCCGGCCAGATACAGGATCTCCTCCGCCGTGCCCGCGCCGCCGGGGAACACGACGATGCCGTGCGCCACTCGAACGAACGCCTCGAGGCGCTTCTCGATGTCCGGCATGATCGCGAGCTGGGTGACGATCGCGTTCGGCGGCTCAGCCGCGATGATCCCCGGCTCGGTGATGCCGACATAGCGGCTGTGCTCGATACGCTGCTTGGCATGGCCGATGGTCGCGCCCTTCATCGGGCCTTTCATCGCTCCCGGGCCACAGCCGGTGCACACATCGAGGCCGCGCAGGCCAAGCTCGTAGCCGACCTTCTTGGTGTACTGGTACTCCTCGGTCGAGATCGAGTGACCTCCCCAACAGACCACCAGGTTGGGCCGCGCCTTGTAATCGAGCAGCCGTGCATTGCGCAGCACGTGGAACACGGCGTTGGTGATGGAGGCGGAATCGGTGAGGTCGAAGCGGCCGCTCGCGATGATCTCGTTGGAGATGAACACCACGTCGCGCAGCACCGCGAACAGGTGCTCCTTGATGCCGCGGATCATCTGGCCGTCGACGAAGGCCGCCGCGGGAGCGTTCTGCATCTGGAGCTTCACACCCCAGGGGTGGCGCACGATGCGGATCTCGAAATCGCGGTAGCGGTCGAAGACCTCCTTGGAGTTGTCGGTGGGCGCGCCGGAGTTCAGCACCGCGAGCGCACAGCGCCTGAACAGCGGATACAGCCCACCCTGACCGCTGTCGAGCAGCTTGTCGATCTCGTTCTGCGAGAGATTCTCGAGACTACCGCGCGGACCGACGCGCGCGTCGACGAATTCTGAGAAATCGCTGCTCACTTAGAAGGTCAGGGAAGGATATCGATCGGCACGTCGTCCGGAGTCAGCATCCAGATCTCGGTCATGTCGGCGTTCGACACGGCGATGCAGCCGTCGGTCCAGTCGTGATTGAGGTAGAACTCCGGCTCGTGCTTGAGGTAGTTCGGCAGCCCGTGAATCATGATCGAGCCGCCGGTATCCCAATGCCGCGAGCGCGCGCGCTTCAGGTCGGTCTCGTTCGGGTACGAGACCTTGATCGAAAGGAAGTAGTCGCTGCGGGCGTTGCGGCGCTCGAGACGATAACTGCCTTCCGGAGTGCGGAAATCTCCCGAGCGCTCCTTCTGTCCGGTGGGACTCAGACCGAGCGCGACGTGGTAGGAGCGCACGATGTTGCCGCCGTGCATGAGCACCAGGCGCCGCTCGGCCTTGTGGACCACCACGCGGTCGACGAGCGGCAGCGTATTGAGCGCCGGCTGCGGCAGCATCACCGGCTGGGCCTGGGGCAGGCCGTCTGCGTGTGCGACGCCCACCGCGAAGCCGAGCAGCAGCCACGACGCGCCCAAGTTCCTGAAATTCATTGCGTTACGGTTCACACCTGCGCCTTGGCCGAGATTATAGGCGCAGCCCGCGATCGCCGGCATGTGCGCTCTGTCACAGGGGCTGTACGTAAGCTCCTACAGGCGCACAACTCGCGAACCGGTGCGCAGCTTGCTGCACGCCGGCTCCGCTCAGCCGCCACTGGCAATTTCCTCAACGCGTGGCATGACGATCTGTGTACCGGCGCGCAGCGAGGTGAGGTCGAGGTCCGGGTTGTATTGTTGCAGCAGCCACAATGGCAGCTGCGCGCGGCGCTGGCTGAGCGTCCATCCCGAGTCACCGGAACGCGCGATACGAACCTCGGTGCCGACGATGCGATGGCTGGCGAAGTAGGCGGCCTGGAGCTCGCGGTGGTACTCGTGGCGCAAGGTCTCGAACACCTCGCGTGTCACCTGCGAGAAGTCGAGCCGGATGCGCTGTCCGATCAGCACCGGACTGCGAAACTTCAGGTGGTTGATCTCGCGCAGGCGCGCCGAGGTCACGCCGAGCCAGTCGGCGTAGTGCCCGAGGGTCTCCTCGGCAGCGACGTGGATCGTGTCATCCTGCGCGACACTGTAGTCGGTGGGGTCGGCACTCTGCTCGGCGTCGGCGGCGGGACCCAACGCCGGCCCGAGGGCTTCTGCCTGTGCGGCCGACACCGGCTGCGGCGCCGACGCGGCGTGCGGCTTGTTGCTGGCGGCCTCGAGCGCCGCGCCCGCAGCGGCGTCCTCGGCACTCTCGCGCACCGCATCCTCCGCGGACACCGCCCCTCCAGGTGATGGGGGCGCTACAGCGTCTGCGGCCGGCGCCGAGGGCGTGGCCGTCTGCACGGGAGCGCGAGCGGTCAGAAGTGGCGCCGGTGCGGGTGAGACTGCAGCAGGTGACGCAGACGCGACCGCAGGAGGCGGCGGGGCGGCCGGCGCGGCGGACGACCGCGGCGCGCGCACCGGTGCCGGCGCAGGCGCGAGCGGTGTGGATACGGGCGCGGTCGCGACCGATGGAACCGAGCCGGGCGAGGCCGCCGCCGCGGCGAGGGTGATCGAGGTGGTCTCCGGCACCGTCAGCACACGGCCGGGGCGCAAATGCGCGCTGGTGCGCAGATGATTCAGCTCCGCCAGAGACTCGATCGGCACACCGTAGCGAGTGGCGAGCATGGCGAGCGTATCGCCACGCTGCACCCGATAGTGCGGCGGAGCTCGCTGGCCGGCGAACATCTCCCCAGGCGTCAGACGCTGCGCGAGCAACTGGCCGCTCCAGTGGGCGCCATCGATCGGCAATCGCAGCCGATAGGACTTCGGCACACGTTGCGCGCCGTTCCAGACCGCGGGCAGGAGCGCGGGATTCAGCGAGCGCAGCGTGCCGGGCTCGATCTTCAGGACGTGCTCGAGTGAGCTGGCGGATACGTACGCCGGCAGCTCGAGCTCCTGAAAATGAGCCTCGTTCTCCTTCTGCAGCGGCCCGAAGTACTTCTCCGGGTTGCGATCGATGTCGAGCGCGGCCAGGAAGGACACGTAGAAATTGCGCGAGGCGAATCCGAAGGTACGGCTGCTGTAGCTGCGCACGATACGCACGATGTCGTCCGTGCCGAGAGTCTCCTTGGCGCGCCGTACCCCGGCGGTGCCGTGATTGTAGGCGGTGAGTGCCAGCGGCCACGTGCCGAGCACCCGGTAGTTGTAAGCCAGCAGCTGCGCGGCAGCCTCGGTCGAGCGGAACGGGTCGAGCCGGTCGTCCACCGCCCCGTCGATGCGCATGTAGCGCCGTCCGGTCGAGCGCATGAATTGCCACAGGCCGGCGGCGCCGACCTTGGAGTACGCGCCCGGATTGAATGAGGACTCCACGTGTGGCAGCACCGCGAGCTCGGCCGGCAGCCCGAGATTGGCGAGCGTCTCGGCGATGTGCGTTTCCCACGCACCCGAGCGGATCAGGCCGCTTCGGAAGCGGTCGGATTGTCCGAGCTGGAAGCGGATGTCATCGATCGCGGCGCGCAGCCGCCCGGGCGTGCCTTCGGTACCCCACAGGTCGCGAATACGCTGGTCTTCATCAGACAAGGGAGCGTCCCCGCTGCCTGCGATTCGGCGCAACGCCGCGGCAATGCGCTCGCGTGCCTGGTCAACCAGGCGCTGCCGCTCGGAGGGCGGTGAGTCGGGGGCGAAATGCAGCGTGTCGTACACCACGCCGAGGTTCGACTGATCGTGCAGGAAGCCTGCGTTGGTGTCGATCTGCGTATACACGCGGATCCAGAACTGAACGTCGCGCTCGAGTTGTGGCGGGCGCGGCATCGGATCGTCGGCGGCCAGCGCAGGCGCGGAGCTGAAAGCCGCGGCGAGAACGACCAGCCAGCCGGCGAGTCTCAGCGCCCCCGTGGCGAAGCTGACTGCTGCGCGTGAGCCACAAATCCTCCCTGTCGAGTTCATTTACACCCCTGGAAAAAGCTGACTTCCATCGTAGGTTCAAACACTTGGCTCCGACCGTGTCGCCAAGCGACCTGACAATGCTCCCTGAAATGCGTCGAGTATTTTGACACTTGGCTGTCTAGAACACCGACATCACCCGCTCAAAGAGTGCCCCGCGGTGGCGTGTCGGGCCATCGGGCGTGTCCACAATGTGCATTGCGTCACGTTTGGATAGCCCGCGGGGGTCTGTGCACGCGCTGACAGCGCCTTCGAGCCCGGCTGGCACGAGTGTTGCTTTTCTAATAGCCATCAACGGCAAACGCCGGGGAAGGAAGACAAGATCCAGGGATAACCGAAAGAAGCGCGGATCGGGCCAGAGCCTCCCGGCTCGCCGGATACCGCGACCACCGAATAACAACGAGAACGACACTCCTCCACACACAAGCAAGCGACCGACACCCCGCGCAAGCGGGGTTTTTTTGGGTAGCGTCGGCTGAAAAAGGCTCCGGGTGGACGGGCCGCAGAGCCCGCGTGGGGGGAGGCTGGGTGCGCTGTGCAGAAGCCAGGCTGGGATTTGAAAGAGGGCGAGGCAGCCGGGGCAGCCCATGAAATTCCACTCGCCGTGCCGGACGGCATTTACCGCTCAGCAAGACGCGAAATTTCCTGGGGACCCCGCTAGCCGCCTCGCAAATCGCACCAGTTCTGTCAGTCGTAGTTGGTCATCGCAATCAATCGGTCGCAAATTCAGCCGCACTTCGAGTCGCCGCAGTTCAGGCAGGTCATGCAGCCATCCATCATCACGACCGCTGCAGTGCTGCAGCGGCCGCACAGTTGCGCGCCCTCGGGAAAGTGCGGCTTGGCAAAGGCATCGGTCTGCTTGGCACGGGCTTCGAATGCCGCGCGTTTCTCGTCGACGAGCTTCTGCTGGTGCGCATCGAGCTGGGTCCTGCGTATCAGACCGATGGCCTGCAGGTGCTTCTCGATCACGTGGCCGAGCTCGGCGATGATCGAGGGCATGAACTTGCCGCCGGGCTGCCAGTAGCCGCCGCGCGGATCGAATACCGCCTTCAGTTCATCCACCAGGAAGGTGACATCGCCACCCTTGCGGAACACCGCCGAGATGATGCGCGTGAGCGCCACGATCCACTGGTAGTGATCGAGATTCTTCGAGTTGATGAATATCTCGAACGGCCGCCGCTGCTCGTACTCGGTGCCCTCATTCAGCAGGATGTCGTTGATGGTCACGTACATCGCGTGATCGGAGATCGGTGTCTTGATCTTGTAGGTCGAGCCCACCAGCATTTCCGGACGCTCGAGCTTCTCGTGCATGCGGATGACTTTGGCGGTACGGCCATTCTTGTCGCGCACCACCTCGGGCTCGCTCGGTTGTGCAGGCGCCTTGGGCTCGGTCGACTTATCGGCGGCCGGCTTTTCCTCGGGTTTCTGCACCGCGTACTTGACGATTTTTCGATCGATCTTGGTCATTTGCTCTGTCCTAATCAGGCACTTCAGAACTTTCCGAAGTAGCCCTCCTTGAGGCTATCGTAGAGATTGGCAGCGGTGTGCAGCTCGCCGTCGTATTCGACCTCTTCGTCACCGCGCAGCTCGACCATCGTTCCGTCTTCGAGCGTGAACTTGTAAGTGGTGTTCTTCAGGTCCTGCTCCTTGACCAAAACGCCCTGGAACGCTTCCGGATTGAAGCGGAACGTGGTGCACCCCTTCAGGCCCTGCTCGTGTGCATACAGATAGATGTCTTTGAACTTCTCGTAGGGGAAATCCGTAGGCACGTTCGCTGTCTTAGAAATCGATGAATCGACCCACTTCTGGGCCGCAGCCTGCACTTCAACATGCTCTTTGGGCGTGATGTCATCGGACGCGATGAAATAGTCCGGCAGTCTCTCGGCATCATTGGTGGCTCCAGGGTTAGCGTTCGCGTTGACCAGCTCGCGATAGGCCAGCAACTCGAATGAATAGACGTCGATCTTCTCTTTTGACTTCTTGCCCTCCCGGATGACGTTGCGGAAATAGTGGTGCGCGAACGACGGCTCGATGCCGTTGGACGCGTTGTTGGCAAGCGAGAGCGAAATGGTGCCGGTCGGCGCGATCGAGCTGTGGTGCGTGAAGCGCGCACCGGTCTCCGCCAGCTCGTGCACCAGCTGCGGCGCGACCTGCGCGATGCGCTGCATGTAACGGCTGTATTTGGCATGCAGCAGCCGGCCGGCGATCTTGGCGCCGGGCTTCCAGCCATCACGCGCCATCTCCGGGCGCTTGCGCAACATTTCCCTGGTCACGATGAAATCCTCGTTCATGATCGGCGCCGGACCCTTCTCGCGGGCGAGCTCGAGCGCCGCCTCCCAGCCGGCCACGGCCATCTCGCGCGCGACTTCCTCGGTGAACTGCACCGATTCCGCCGAGCCATACTTCATGCGCAGGAGCGTGAGCGTGCTGCCGAGGCCGAGGAAACCCATGCCATGGCGGCGCTTGCGCAGAATCTCCTCGCGCTGCTTCTCGAGCGGCAGGCCATTGACCTCGACCACGTTGTCGAGCATGCGCGTGAAGACTTTCACCACCTCGCGGTACTCGTTCCAGTCGAATTCGGCGAAGTCGGTGAAGGGATGCTTGACGAAGCGGGTCAGGTTTACGGAACCGAGCAGACAGCTGCCGTAAGGCGGAAGCGGCTGTTCGCCGCAGTTTCCTGTCACCAGCCCGTTGAAGATGAGGTTGTTCTTGTCAGGCTGCGTCGTATCGAACACGGCCTCTTTGCCAGCATGCTCGATGCCGGCAATGGCACTGACGAATTTCTCCGGATAGGCCTCTGGATGGCAATCTTTCCACGCCCGATACTTCTCGTTCTTCGCGGCGGAGATGAAACCGATCTCTTCCATGAAGCGATCGCGGGAAGCCGAGCCAATAATCAACTCGTAGTCCGCCTTGCAGTCATAGAGCCGCTTGCCACCTCTGCCATCCGGCAGGAGTCGGTGGCCTGCCGCACGGCGCTTCAACACCCGGCAGAAAATGCCGAAATTCGCCAGCAGCAGCTGCACGTCCTTGAGCAGTGACTCGTGGCTGGAAGCGAGCCGAATCGTGCAATAGGAGTTCTTGTCATCCCGCTGCACCGTGCCATCTGTCTGGAACAGCCCTCGCAGATAGCCACGAACGCAGTGCTCATTGCCGCGCCAGACCAGCTCTGGCACGAGCATCTTTGCTTTCGCGGTGAAGCCGTAATATTCGAGCACCCGCGCCAGGATTACCGAGCGAACCATGATGAGACTGCGCTCGGGTATCGCTACTGCACTCACGCGATAACCGCGTGGCGCTCGCTGCCATCCAGCGATCATCGAGTTGATGTAATCGACCACTTCCTGGGCGAAGTCCCGATCTTCGCCCCAGAGGTTCAACACCGCCGCGTGCTTGCCCCTCCCGCGATTGGTGAAATGCCCGTCACCGGTGATGAGCCCGAGCACCAGACCCAGCCCCTCGCTGCCGCAACCACCGAACTGACCCTTCCCCGACTGCACCAGCAGCTCATCGCCGGGTTTGAGATCCTTCAGCTTGATCTTGCCGCGCGTGGTGTAGAAGTCATGCCACTCGGTCGCCTTGATCTCGTAGCCATCCTTGGTCACGACGCGGTACACGTCCGCGGAGGGCGAGGTCATGAATGCCGGCACCGCTTCACGCACCGCGACGCCCACACCTTCACCCAGCGCGCGCTTGTCGACCGTCGCCTGAATATCGACCCTCGCGTCGTATAGATCGCCGATGCGCACCAAGCCGTAGCGCGTGGCCAGGCGCGTATCGGCTGTGACGCAGGGGTTCGTGGCGCGGATGTTCTCGCACCACCAGTTGTTGTTCATCTCATTGACGCGGTCGATGAGAATGAATCCCGGCTCTGCGAAATCGTAGGTGGACGTCATGATGACGTCCCACATGCGCCGCGCCGGCATGGTCTTGTAGATCTTGCAAGCTACCAGACCCTCTTCGTTGACGACGTACTCCGCGTGCACCGGCCACTCGCGCCACACGAATTTCGCAGGATCCTTGATATCGGGCTTGTCTGCTTCGTACTCCCTCAGCGACAAGGGAAAGGCGAGCTGCCATTCGCGGTCCTCACGCACCGCCTGCATGAACTCATCGGTAATGAGCAGCGATAGGTTGAACTGGCGCAGCCGTCCGCTCTCACGCTTGGCGCGGATGAACTCCATGACATCGGGGTGCCCGATATCGAACGTGCCCATCTGCGCGCCGCGACGGCCACCGGCGGAGGAGATGGTGAAGCACATCTTGTCGAAGATATCCATGAACGAGAGCGGTCCCGAGGTATAGGCACCCGCTCCCGACACGTACGCGCCACGCGGCCGCAGCGTCGAATGCTCGTACCCGATACCGCAGCCGGCACGCAGCGTGAGTCCCGCCTCGTAGACTTTCTTGAGAATGTCCTCCATCGAGTCGCGGATCGTCCCGGACACGGTACAGTTGATCGTCGAGGTCGAAGGCTTGTGCTCGAGTGCGCCCGCGTTGGACGTCACACGTCCTGCAGGTATCGCGCCCCTGCGCAGCGCCCACAGAAAGCGCTCGTACCACGGCTCGCGCGCGTCCTCTGCCTCGATATCGGCAAGAGCACGCGCCACGCGCTTGTATGTATCGTCCATCGTCTTGTCGATGGGCGTACCGTCCTTCGCGGTGAGGCGATACTTCTTGTCCCAGATATCGAGCGACGCTTCCTGGAAAGGAATGGCGTCGATGTCCTTGGGTTCGATCTTCACGACAGTGTTCATGTAATCCGCGGCGCTCCGATGTTCTCGACGCCTTTCTCGGATTGCAGGGAATGTCAGTCAGAGCAAAACGAGGGGATCTCTGTGCCCCCCGAACTGACTGGCACCTGCCGTCGTTGTGACGGTCAGGTCCCTGAAACCTCCCCCGACCGCGTGACCGTGATCGCCCCTTTTCGCGAACACAAGATCTTGTGTCGGGGTCAAAAGACTAATGACGACTTCCGGGTGCGTCAAGGCTCGAAGCCGTATTTTGTAATGTCATTTTTATCCTTATTTTTCGAATGCTTATAGAGATAATGGCTGCAACTTTCACACATATTTTTTCCGAAACTGTGACCCGCAGACCAAGCCTTGGCAACGCTATATATTGTGCTCAGGGCAAGCACAGGTTTTACACAGGCTACCCACAAAAAACGCACCTTGAGCGCTGCTTTCACCGCCGTTACGGCGGTCCTCGACCGGTAGAGCCCAAGCTTTTCGAGCGCAAACGCCATCTCGTGCATTGGCAGCGTCCCGCTTGATGTGATGCGCGATCCGGTGCGCTCCTGCACTTCGTGGCCGCCGCGGCGCTCCGTTGCCGAAGCGCAGTGCCGACGACGCATCCATCCCGCGAGCCGCACGGCATCTGCCACGCAGTACGCGCCGAGCTCACGGCATGGCTCTTGAAATTCCAACACCGAACCGCACATCAGGTTGCATCCGCGCACCGTGCAGTCGCGCTCTGCGCACCCAGTTTTTGGTTTCTGTTTTCACCTTATTCAAGAGGAGTTTTCGCATGACTATCGTTCGCTACGAGCCCTGGACGTTCGTGGGCCGCTTGCAGCAGCACCTCGATCGCGCCCTGGGCGAGGTCGCCAATGGTGCGACCGTGAGCTGGATCCCGCATGCCGACGTTCGCGAGGAAGCTGAGCGCTTCGTCGTTGCCGCCGACCTGCCGGGCGTCGAGGGCAAGGACATCGAGATCACCGCCGAGAAGGGCGTGCTGACGATCAAGGGCGAGCGCCGCTCCGAGAAGCAGTCCTCCAAGGACGGCTACGAGAGCCTCGAGCGCGCCACCGGCACGTTCCTGCGCCGCTTCACACTGCCCGAGAGCGTGGATGCCGACGCCATCAAGGCAACGCATCTCAACGGCGTGCTGGAGATCAGCATTCCGAAGCGCGCGACCGCGCAGCCGCGGCGAATCACCGTCCAGGCGGCCTGAAACGCTGTGCACGTGGGCCGGCAGCATGACGCTGCCGGCCGCTTTCTTTTCATAACCTGTGCGCTCCCGCTGCAGAGGTGCACTCGAGCGGCGGAGTCGCCGCGACCGCGGCCGGCACGGCGCGTCCCTTCACCTTCCGTACCGCTTGCGCGACCAGCTGGGGCTTCTTGGAGCTAGAATTCCCGCGTCATGAGCCGCGTGCTTGCCCTGTGTGTATGGATGGCGCTCGCCGCTACGCCGCTTGCGGCGGCGATGCCGCCGGCGATGAGCGAGTCGGGACTGCCCTCGCTCGCACCGATGATCCGCAAGGTCTCGCCCGCCGTGGTCAACATCGCGACGCGCGGCACCATCCGCGAGCGCGGTGCGCAGAATCCGCTGCTCGACGATCCGTTCTTCCGCCGTTTCTTCGACGTGCCGCCGGACAACGGCCCGCGCGCCCGTCCGTTCCAGAGCGCCGGCTCGGGGGTCATATTCGATGCCCGCAGCGGCTACATCGTCACCAACGCGCATGTCGTCGAGAATGCGAGCGAGATCACCGTCACGCTGCAGGACGGCCGTGACCTCAAGGCCGAGATCATAGGCAGCGATACGCCTTCGGATGTCGCGGTTCTCAAAGTGAAGCCCGACGGCCTCACGCAGATCCCGCTCGGCGATTCCGCCAAGATGGAGGTCGGCGATTTCGTGGTCGCCATCGGCAACCCCTTCGGCCTGCAGCACACCGTGACCTCGGGAATCATCAGCGGCCTGTCCCGCTCCGGGATCAACCCCGACGGCTACGAGGACTTCATCCAGACCGACGCTTCCATCAATCCGGGTAACTCCGGAGGCGCGCTGGTCAACCTGCGCGGCGAGCTGATCGGCATCAACACCGCCATCCTCTCGCGCAGCGGCGGCAACATCGGCATCGGCTTCGCGATCCCGGTGAACATGGCCCACAGCGTCATGGACCAGCTCATCCGCTACGGCTCGGTCAAGCGCGGCCAGCTCGGCGTGAGCATGTACACCGTCACCCCCGACATCGCACATTCGCTCGGACTGCCGAGCGTCGTTGGCGCGCTCGTATCGCAGGTGGTCGAGGGCTCGCCCGCCGACCACGCCGGCATCCGCACCGGCGATGTGATCACCTCGGTGAATGGGCAGCCGGTGAAATCCAACAGCGAGCTGCGCAACACCATCGGACTGTTGCGGGTCGGCGACCGGGTCGACATCGGCCTGCTGCGTGATGGCAAGCCGCTGCGGGTGACCGCAGTCATCGCCGACACTACCCCGGAGCTCACCGGCGGACCGGCCAGTATCCACAAGAGCCTCGAAGGCGCGGTGCTCGCCGATGCCGCCGATGCGGGCGGTGCGCTGGTGCGCAGCGTCGAGCCGGGGAGCGCCGCGTCACAGGCGGGACTGCACGCCGAGGATGTCATCGTCGGCGCGAATCGCGGTCGCGTGAGCAGCGTGCGTGACCTGCGCGAGCGTGCCAAGGGTGCGGCAGTGCTGGTGCTCGAGGTTCGGCGCGGCGCGACCGTGCTGCTGGTGCCCTTGCGCTAGAGGAGCGCCTGCGGCCGCGCGGCGCGAGCCAGTGGCGGAGAGGAGCGTTCGTGAACATCTGTGTGCTCGGTGGCAGCGGATTCGTCGGCACGGAGCTGGTCACGCGGCTGGTGAACGCAGGGCATTGGGTGCGCGTGCCCACCCGCAATCTCGCTGATGCCGACCGCTTGCGAGTGCTCGACACGGTGGAGCTGCGTACGGCTAACGTGCACGAAAAGCGCGTCCTCGGTCAGCTGTTCGAGGATTGCAGCGCGGTAATCAACCTCATCGGCATCCTCAACGAGCACGGGCGCGACACCTTCGCAAGGGTCCATACCGAGCTCGCCGCCAAGGTGATATCCGCGGCTCGCGGTGCTGGCGTGCGCCGTGTTCTTCACATGAGCTCTCTCGGAGCGTCCGAGCAGGCGCCGAGCCGTTATCTGCGCTCCAAGGGAGCCGCGGAAGCCGCCGTGCGCGCGCTGCCGCACGGCGAGCAGCCGCACCCCGCGGTGACGGTGTTCCGTCCCTCGGTGATCTTCGGAGCGCACGACTCGCTCACCAATCGCTTCGCCCACCTGTTGCGCATGAGTGGCGGAATCCTGCCGCTCGCGCGCGCCAATGCGCGCTTCGCACCGATCAGCGTGCTCGATGTCGCCGAGGCGTTCGCGCGGGCACTCACGGCGCCGGCGAGCGCGGGAGCAACCTACGAGCTCTGCGGACCCGAAGTGCTCACACTCGAGCAGATCGTGCGCCTCACCGCGCGCAGCGCGCATCTGCCGTGCCACATCTTCGAGTTGCCGGACCTGCTCGCGCGACTGCAGGGTGTGGTGATGGGCCTGCTGCCGGGCAAGCCGTTCTCGCTCGATAACTTCCGCTCGCTCACGGTGGACAGCGTGTGTCGCGAGAATGGCTGTGCGGCGCTCGGCATCGAGCCGCGGCCCATGCTCGCGGAGCTGCCCCTGTACCTCTCCCCCACTCGCGCGCAGCTGCGACCGGACCTGCACCTGCCGGAGTGAATAGCGCGCGATCGGCGCGCGCGCACTGCCTGCTCAGTCGCTGACGGCCGCCGCCGTCGTACACAGTTGCGCATGCCGCTCGCTGCGTGGCCGCTGCGCGAGCTGGCGCGCCGCGGCGTAGAAGCGCGGCAAGTCATCGTCCTGCTCGTGCAGCAGCCGCAGGAAGCCCGGCACGCAGTCGAAATACGTGGCGACCGAGGCGAGGCGCGCGTTGTTGAGTCCCTGGGCGATCCATTCGTCGTAGAGCGGCACGCTAACGCCGTCGCGCCGCTCGAGCGCACGAATGTCGGCGGTGAGCTGCGTGAACACTTCGGCCTTCTTCACCACCGTCTCGGGGCGCGGCCGCTGCGAGGCGTACAGCTGCTTCAGCCGCGCGCGCGTCGATGCCAGGAGGCTCACGAGCTCCTGCTCGCGCCGCTGCGCTTCGCGAAAGGCCTGCATGCGCGCGGGTGCGCCCTGATGCGCGAGCCAGCGCTCGAGTCCGACGTCCTCGACCGTGGTGGCAAAAGCCTCGTTGAATGCAGAGTCATCGCGCACGTACAGCAGCTGGTGCGCGAGCTCGTGGAAGATGGTCGCCGCCAGATCATCGTCGCCATAGCGCAACATGCTCGAGAGCACCGGATCGGCGAACTTGCCGAGCGTCGAATAAGCGGGCACCCCGTCGATCGCGACGTCGAAACCTTGTGTCTCGAGCTCGAGCGCGAAGTTGCGCGCCGACTGCTCGTGGAAGTAACCGCGGTAAGCGACACAACCGGCCACCGGGAAGCACCAGTGCTTCGGGACCAGCGAGAATTCGGGTGCTGCGACGACATTCCATACGACGAAGCTGCGCCCGATGTCTGCGTAACTGCGGAAGCTGTCGTTATCCGGCAGGCCAAGCTCACGCGAAGCGAAGTCCCGGGCGGCGCGCACCTGCTCCAGGTGTGCGCGCACCGCTGGCGAGGTATGCGGATCCGCGATGACCGTGTCGATGGGCACGCGCTCGTGCAGCACGTGGTACTCACCGCTCGCCGCCTGCATGAGGTACGGGGTACTGCAGGCCGTGAGCAGAGCAAACACTGCCGGGAGCGTGAGCAGGCGCCAACGCAGCAGCGCGCCTGTGGCAACGGCCGCGCTCACCGCGCTGCCTGCCGGCGCCTCGGTTAACATGGGCATCAAATGCGAGTCTACTTGGTCGGCGGCGCGGTTCGGGACCGGTTGCTGGGGCTCCCGGTGCGCGAGCGTGACTGGGTCGTGGTGGGCGCGACTCCGGAGGAGCTGGTGCGGCTCGGCTACGAGCCGGTCGGCCGCGAATTCCCCGTGTTTCTGCATCCAACCACCCACGAGGAGTACGCGCTTGCCCGTCAGGAGCGCAAGGTCGGCCCCGGCTACCGCGGCTTCACCACGCAGTTCGCACCGACGGTGACCCTGGAGGAGGACCTCAGGCGCCGCGATCTCACCATCAACGCGATGGCGGAAGATGAGAACGCTACGCTCATCGATCCCTACGGTGGGCGCGCCGACCTCGACGCGCGGTTGCTGCGACATGTCTCGGAAGCATTCGTCGAGGATCCGGTACGCATCCTGCGCGTGGCGCGCTTCGCGGCACGTCTTGCGCCGCTCGGTTTCCGCGTTGCCGATGACACGCTGCTGCTCATGCGGCGCCTCGCAGATTCAGGCGAGCTTCGCACGCTGGTCCCCGAGCGAGTGTGGCAGGAGACCGAGCGCGCGCTCGCCGAGGCGCGCCCGGAGGTTTTCTTCGCGACCCTGCGCGCCTGCGGCGCGTTGGCCGTGATCTATCCGGAGATCGATGCGCTCTTCGGTGTACCGCAGCCGCCGCGCTGGCATCCGGAGATCGACACCGGTGTGCACGTGATGCTGGCGCTGCAGTACGCCGCCGGCAATGGCGCATCGGGAATGGTGCGTTTCGCCGTGCTCACGCACGATCTTGGCAAGGCACAGACGCCGAAATCCGCGTGGCCGAGTCATCACGGCCATGAGGAGTTCGGAGTGCCACTCATCGAGGACCTGTGCGATCGTCTCAAGGTACCCAACACCCACCGCGAGCTGGCGATACTCACCGCGCGCTACCACACACTGGTGCATCGCGCTCTCGAGTTACGACCGGAGACGGTGCTCACGCTGCTGGAGAACTGCGATGCGCTGCGCCGCCCTGAGCGGTTCGCCGAGCTGTTACTCGCCTGTGAGGCCGACGCCCGCGGGCGCACCGGCAGAGAGGACGCGCCTTATCCGCAGGTGGGATACCTCAGGCGAATGCTGACAGCGGCCGCGGGGGTAACGCTCACGGAGAGCGAGCGGGGCGATCTGGAGGGCGTGGAGATCGGAGCGGAGATCCGCCGGCGACGTCTGGCCGCTATCGCTGCCTTTAAGGCGAGCATGGCTCCCACTCCGCCATGAGATCGCCACCCGCGGATGAAGCCCTGGGAACCTTCTCGCGTTTCGGAGCAGCTACGCATAAGCCGGAGCCTGCCATGCGCAACCTGAGTCTCGCCGTCCTGGTGTACAGCGCATCAATGTGCTGGGCCGAGGAGCCTGCAGATACGGGGGTGCTCGCGGCGCCCATACACCTCGACAGCGCAGCCGATCTCGAGCAACTGCGCAAGACCAACCCCGACCATTACGCGAGAGCGGTGCGGCTGATGAACCGCGCGGGCGAGCTCTGCAAGCCCGCTGCGCCGAAGTTGCAAAACGCCGACGGCCGCGACATCTCGTGCGCGCTGTTGCTCCTCACCAGCAATCCGCCGAAGCGCCAATTTTACTTCACGCTCGACCACACACATTACGTTGCGATTGTCACGATTAACGCGGATCGCCCGCAGCTGATGCATGCCGATCAGCGCTCTTCGCACGCGGCGCAGTAGCTGCCGCCGGTGCGGCGTCCCTCAGCGCAGCAGACCTGAGGCAATCAGCGCCAGCAACGCCGATCCGAGCGCTATGCGGTACCAGGCAAAGAGGGTGAAACGGTGTGACTGGACGTAGCGCAGCAACCACTTGACCGCGATGAAGGCGACGATCAGCGACACCACGAAGCCGAGTCCGAGTGCATTCCAGTCTTGTGCGACGTGCTGTCCGCGCGCCTTCAGCAGCTCGTAGCCGGTGGCGGCAAACATGGTCGGGATACCCACCAGAAACGCGAATTCAGTGGCCGCCGGGCGCAGCGTGAGCCCGGCCAGCATGGCCGCGAAAATGGTCGAGGCCGAGCGCGACGTCCCGGGAAACACCGCCGCGAGAATCTGGCACGCTCCGACCCAGACCGCGACCTGCCAGGTGACCACCGCGCTCTGCGGCCTGCCTGCGACGTAGGACTCGATGACGAGGATGAGAACGCCGCCGATCAGTGTGGCGAGAGCGATCGGCAGCACGCTTTCGGGCAGCTTCCAGCCGAGACGCGTCGCGATGAACCCGCCGACCGCCGTGATCAGAAACGCCACGAGGAGCTTGGCGAGGTAGTCGCGGTTCTCGGCTTCATCGAAGCGTGTGAGCAGACCCCACAGCCGCCGCCAGTAGATCAGCACGATGGCGACGATCGCACCGGCCTGAATGGCGACGTTGAAAAGCTCCGAGCGCTCGCCGAGCCAGCGCTCGGCGATCAACAGATGGCCAGTGCTCGAGATGGGCAGGAACTCCGTGATGCCTTCAACGATGCCGAGTATCACGGTGTTGAGAGTGTCGGACACTGGCGTGAATCTCGCTGGCGCAGGTGCACGGGGGCGCCATCTTAACCGGCTTGCGTGCCGCGGGCTGTAGCGGTGTCACGCAGATCGCGCGTGGCACCACTACAACAGCTGCCGCAGGTCCTGCAGCGCGAAGCCTGCGAGCGGCACGTCCAGATCGCGGCCGAGCGCCATCAGCTTGAACGCCTCCCCCATTTCCTCCGGCATGAGAAGGCGGCGTGCCTCGCCTGCGAGGCGCGCGCGCTCCACTTCTTCACTGGCTTGTGCCACCAGCTGCTCGATTCCGCAGCCGAGGAGAAAAGCGGCCTGGGTCGCAAACCCTTGCACCTGCAGACCGGCGGCGAGCGCTGCATCCGCGACGCGTGTGAAATCCACCCAGGCGCTGATGTCCTGCACACCGAGATTGATGTAGTGGTCCTCGTGTGCCAGTCCCTTGTAGTGGCAGCGCAGCGTGCCGGTCACGCGTTGGCGATGGTAGTAATGGCGGCGCGGCAACCCGAAGTCAGACAGCAGCAGCAGTCCCTGCGCGAGACATTCACTCACTGTGGCGATCCAGGGTGCGATGCGCGTACACACCTCCGAGGTGTAACCGGGCGGCAGGGGCTGGGGTACCGCCGCGAAGATCTCATCGCAGGCGCGCTCGAGCCCGAGGCTCGGGGCGCTGGCGTGCTCGCCGAACCGGATCGGCGTGCTGGGCGTCACAGGCTCCGCGCTCACGGTATCGAGCACCACGCCGAGCTCGCGAACGCCGTCCGCCTCACACCTGAAACGATGGCAGGGCAGAGCATCCGCAACCTCGTTCGCCAGGATCACACCCCGCAACCTCTCCGGCAGCCGCTGCAGCCACACCACGCGGTCACGCAGTGGCGGCGCTAGCTGCGCGAGACGCTCGCGCTGGCGCGCGGCGAGATCCGCGCTCACCTCCAGGATCGCGTAACGCTCGGGCAGCGCGTGCTGCGCAGCCAGCTCGGTCAGCACTGCCGCTGCCATCCTGCCGGTCCCCGCACCGAGCTCGAGGATCTCCCCGCCGGTGCGGGCGAGCACCGCAGCGCACTGCCGCGCGATGCAGCGCGAGAAAAGGTCGGAGACCTCAGGGGCGGTGACGAAGTCCCCACCCGGGCCGACCTTCGCGCTGCCGGCGCTGTAGTAGCCGAGGCCCGGCGCATACAGCGCGAGCTCCATGAAGCGCTCGAACGACAGCGAGCCGCCCGCGGCTACGAGCGTCTCGCGGATATGCGTGGCGAGGCGCTGGCTGTGCGCCTGCTCCTCGAGGGTTAGCGGCGGCAGGATTGAGCGCCGCGTGGATGCCGTCATAATCGGCCCCCATGGCGCAGGAAACAGTTGATGTGACGGGTGCGGGGCCTGGCCCCCTGCAGGGCAAGACGGTGCTGGTCACGGGGGCCGCACGGCGCGTCGGCGCGGTGATCGCGCGCACACTGCACGCAGCCGGAGCCAATCTCGTACTGCACTATCGCAGTTCCGCGGATGATGCGACGGCATTTGCGCAGGAGCTCAATGCGCTGCGCCCCACTTCCGCAGCGCTGGCCGAATGCGATCTGCTGGAGATAGCGCAGCTGCCGACGCTGGTCGAGACGGCGGTAACGCAGTTCGGCGGACTCGACATCCTCGTGAACAATGCCTCGACCTTCTATCCGACACCGCTCGGAGACATCACCGAGATGGATTGGGACGATCTCATCGGCACTAACCTCAAGGCGCCACTCTTCCTCGCACAGGCGGCGGCCCCGCGCCTGCGCGAGGCGCAGGGACTGATCGTCAACCTGGCCGACATCCATGGAATGAAACCGCTGCGGCGTTATCCGGTGTACAGCATCGCCAAGGCGGCGCTCATCATGCTGACTCGGTCGCTCGCGCGCGAGCTTGGGCCGCAGGTGCGCGTAAATGCGGTCGCGCCGGGCCCGGTCATGTGGCCGGAAGGCGGCGTCGACAAGGCCCTGCAGGAGAAGATCACACAGCGCACCGCGCTCAAGCGTCCCGGATCCGCAGACGACGTCGCGCGCGCCTGCCTGTTCTTCGCCACCGGCGCACCGTATGTCACCGGGCAGATCCTCGCCGTCGACGGTGGCCGCAGCATCGGCTGGTGAGGCTCGAGGCCGTCGCGTGTCACGGCGGCTGCGGCGGCGCTGCGGGCACCGGCTCGAGAGGATGCGCCGAGCGGTCGAAGCGCTGCCACAGCTCTCCGATCGTGAGCCCCTCGGTAGGGTGCACGACCTCGGGAGCGAGCGCAGCGAGCGGGCCCAGCATGTAGGCACGCTTCAGCAGATCGGGCCGCGGCAGCTTCAGCCCCGGCTCGTCGCAGACCCGATCGCCATACAGGAGCACATCGAGATCCATTGAGCGCGGCGCCCAGCGCGGCGCATCGCGCTCGCGACCGCACAGCCTTTCGATGGCATGGAGTCTCGTCAGCACGGTCCGCAGCGGCGCGTCAGTCTCGAAGCCCGCAACCAGATTGATGAAATCCTCGCCCGCGAAGCCGACTGCGCGATTGCGATACCAGGGTGAGAAGCGCGCCCCGGGGAACTCCCGGGCCAGCTCGAGCACCGCGCGCGCCAGGTTGCGCTCGGGGGCCACGTTGCTGCCGGCGCCGACGAAGACCGCGGTCACCGTGTCAGCTTCCGCCGGGGCCGCGGGCGGCATCGGCCGCGGGAAGATCGGCGCGGGTGCGCTCGATCACGACGCCGACATCGCGCGAGTTGCGGATCGCGCCGGGCTTGTTGAGCGAGATACGCACCCACTCCACCGGGAAGTCCTCGAGAATCAGGAGCGCCACGCGATGAGCGAGTGTCTCGACGAGCTTGAACTCGGAAGCCGCGACGAAAGCCAGCACGCGCTTGGCGACTTGCTTGTAATCGAGCGTATCGGCCACCTCATCGCTGAGCGAGGCACGGCGGCAGTCGACCGGCAGCTCGATGTCGAGCACCACCGTCTGCCTGACGCGGCGCTCCCAGTCGATGAAGCCGATGATGCACTCGGTGGTGAGGCCGTGCAGGAAGATGCGATCACCAATGGGCGGCGTGCTCATGCGGCCGCCGGGGACAGCGATTCGAGCGGCCACTGTGCGCGTGCCTGGATGGCGAGGCTATCGCGCTGGCCGGCCTCGAGGCGCTTGAGCCCGGCCACTGCGATCATCGCCGCGTTGTCGGTAGAGAACTCGATGCGCGGATAGTACACGCGCGCACCCACTCCCAGCGCGGCTGCGCTGAGCCGCTCGCGCAGCAGGCGATTCGCGCTCACCCCGCCGGATACCACGAGGGCCGTCAGCCCCGTGTACTCGAGCGCACGCAGCGATTTGGCCACGAGGGTATCGACGATCGCCTCCTGAGCTGCGCGCGCCACGTCTGCGCGCAGCTGCGGCGTGAGCTCGCGGCCCTGCAGCGCGTGCCGCACCGCCGTCTTCAGGCCCGAAAAGCTGAACTCGAGGCCCGCCCGATCGAGCATCGGCCGCGGGAAGGTGAACGCGCCGGGCGTGCCCTCGGCGGCGATCTGCGCCAACTGCGGTCCGCCCGGGTACGGCAGTCCGAGGAGCTTCGCGCTCTTGTCGAACGCCTCTCCGGCTGCATCGTCGCGGCTCGCTCCCAACACTCGATAACTTCCGATGCCCGCGACCTCGATGAGCAGTGTATGGCCACCGGAGACCAGCAGCGCCAGGTGTGGAAAGGGCGGCGGCTCGGGCTCGAGCAGGGGGACCAGCAGATGCCCCTCGAGGTGATGCACGCCGATCGCGGGCAGCCCCCACGCATAGGCCAGGCTGCGCGCGAGCGAGGCGCCGGTGAGCAGCGCCCCGATCAAGCCGGGTCCGGCCGTATAGGCCACACCGTGCAGTTCATTCGCGTCAGTGGCGGCGCGCGCGAGCGCACGCTCCACAAGGGGCAGCAGCCGGCGCACGTGGTCGCGGGACGCGAGCTCCGGCACCACCCCGCCGTAGGCGCGGTGGAGCTCGACTTGGCTGAAGAGCTCGTGCGCGAGCAGCCCCGCACGTGCATCGAGCACCGCGGCAGCACTCTCGTCACAGGAGGATTCGATCGCCAGCACCCGCATCGAATAACTCTAGCGCAGTTGGCCTGTGCGGTCGCCACGCTCACTTCGGTCGTACCGGGGCGAGGTATAGTCTGCGCTCGAGGCGACCTAGTCGTCGGGGGTATCGGCCAACTCCCCGCGCCGGGGAATGAGATGCGCGATATGCGCTCAACCATGACGCGCAGCAGCCAGCGCTCGCTGTCCGCGCTCGGCTCCGCGGTTCTCGTCCTGACGTGCCTTGCAACCCCTCGCGCACCGGCGGCCACCTGCAGACTCGAGCGGCTGCCCGACATTCCGGTCACGATGCAGGGCCTGCTGCCGACCGTGCACGCGCAGATCAATGGCGTCGACGCCCGCTTCGTCGCCGATAGCGGTGCCTTCCTTCAGTTCGTGACGCCCGCGGCGGTCAAGGAATTCAAGCTGCGCGTGGATAATTCCTTCCAGAACCTCAACGTGCACGGTGTCGGAGGAATGGAGCACGCCCAGGTCGCGTGGGCCAAGTCCTTCACCCTCGCTGGCATGACGGTGTCGGACGTGCCGTTCGTGGTTGCGGGCAGCGGACTCGGCGGCGGCGCGGTCGGTCTTCTCGGGCAGAATCTTTTCCGCATCGCCGACGTGGAGTACGACCTGGCAAATGGAGTCATTCGCCTGGTGCGGCCAAAGGACTGCAAGGACACCCCCCTGGCTTACTGGGCCGTACCGGCGAACAAGACTTACTCCGTCATCGACATCGCACTCGCAGATGCCCACGCACCTCATACCAAGTCGGTCGCGTACCTCAACGGCACCAAGATCGAGGTGTTGTTCGACACGGGCTCGCCGGTCTCGATTCTGACTCTCGCCGCGGCCAGACACGCCGGGATTACCCCGACCAGCCCCGGGGTGGTCGAAGGGGGCTCGGCTTGGGGCATCGGTCACAAGGTAACCACGACCTGGATCGCGCGCTTTGCGAGTTTCAAGCTCGGAGACGAAGAAATCGATCACGCAAAATTACGGTTTGGCGACATCTCCCTGCTCGGAGCCGACATGCTGATCGGCGCAGACTTCTTCCTCTCGCATCGAATCTACGTGGCCAGCAGCCAGAGGAAGCTGTATTTCACCTACAACGGCGGTCCAGTATTCGATCTCGCGGCGATGCCAGTGCCGGTGGGCGGCGACGCTGCAGTCGCCGCGGCGCAGCCCGGCGCACCGGAGCCCAAGGGCGATATCGACGCACGGCTCGACCGGCCCGCCGATGCTGCAGGCTATGCCCGCCGCGGCGCGGCTTCCGCGGCACGGCACGACTATGACGCCGCCATTGCGGATCTCACGCGAGCGTGCGAGCTCGCGCCGACGGAACCCGATTATTTCTACCAGCGTGGCATGGCGCACTGGGGCAAAAAGCAACCGGACCTGGCGCTGGCCGATTTAGATCAGGCCATTTTTCTGAAGGCCGACGACCCGGACGCGCTCCTGGCGCGAGCCTCGCTGCGGGCGAGCCGCGGGGATGCCCCGGCATTGATCGCCGCAGATCTCGATGCGGCCGATCCTGCGCTGCCGAAGGAAGCCGATGCACACCTGCGTCTCGGACACCTCTACGATGATGCCGGTCAGCCGGCTACCGCGGTGGTGCAGTACACGAAGTGGATCGACTCGCACCGGCAGGATGATGTGCGCATGCCCAGCGCACTCAACTCGCGCTGCTGGGCGCGGGCACTGACCGGGCAAGCGCTGGAGCTGGCTCTTGCGGACTGCAACAGCGCCTTGCACATGCGACCCAACACGGCCGCGTTCCTCGACAGCCGCGGTCTGGTGTACCTGCGCCAAAAGAACTACGACAGGGCGATTGCGGATTACGACGCTGCATTGCACCTGCAGCCAAAGAGCCCGTGGTCGCTCTATGGCCGCGGCCTTGCCAGGCAGCACAAGGCAATGATGGGCGAAGCGCAGGCCGATATCGCCGCTGCCACAGCGCTGGAACCCAAGATCGCGACTACTGCGGCGAAGTACGGTATTACCTGAGGTTCGCGGCGCTGCGTGAGCCGGTGTTAATATGCCGGCGCTGCGCGCACCATTCATAAACACTAAAAAAGCGGAGTAAGGACCATGAAGGACCTTGCGACAAAGTGCAGCGTCCAAAGTCGGCGCCCAGCGGAAGTTGGGGGGATGTTAGGTGAGTTGCGGTGACAAGACGGCCTCGTGCTCGCCGGGTCAGGAAATTCCGGGCGGCAGCAGCATGTGCACCCAGGCCGCGAGCTGTACCTGCCAGTGAAGCAGGGCTTGGCGGCCACTGTGGCCGGCTGGATCGTCGCAGGCACGATCGTTGCCGGCTGCGCCTCGACTGATAAAGACCAGCGCGGCGCCTCTCACACCGAAAGTGGTCCACCCCAGACGGCGGCTGCCGGACCAACGGCGGGCGAGAGCGCGGCGGAGAACTCCTGCAGCGCGCCGCCCTCCTCGCCTCGCGGGACTTGCCCCGGGTGCTCGGTGAGTTGTGGGGACAAATCTGCCTCTTGCAAAGCAGGCGAGGAATGGCCAAGTGGTGGGGCTTCGTGCCAAAGGACTGCGGTGTGCGAATGCCATTGAGATGGCGCGCACGCTGCCGCGCTAGGGGCGCCTTTGCCTTTGTAGGGGCGCTCCTTTAGAATCCCCCGCCCCCCGAGTGGCCGGCACGCTCGTGCCGCCTTCGGTCGCGAACTTCAGATTCCCTGTTCGATCAACGACTTGAGGTTTAAATGCCGAGCGTTCGTGTCCGTGAGAATGAATACTTCGATGCCGCCCTGCGCCGTTTCAAACGCGCATGCGAGAAGGCGGGAATTCTCACCGAGCTACGCCGGCGCGAGTTCTACGAGAAACCGACGCAGGAGCGCAAGCGCAAGAAGGCGGCAGCCATCAAGCGCCACATGAAGCGTGTCTCGCGCGACGGCATGCGAAACTCCCGATAAGAGACCCCCGGCGCCATGGCGCTCAAGGACCGCATCACCGAAGACATGAAGACGGCGATGCGAGCCGGTGACAAGGAGCGGCTCGGTACGGTCCGTCTGCTGCTCGCTGCCATCAAGCAGCGCGAGGTCGACGAGCGCATCACGCTCGATGACGGCCAGGTGCTCGCGGTCATCGAGAAGATGATCAAGCAGCGGCGTGAAGCCATCAGTCAGTTTGAAAGCGGCGGCCGCAGCGACCTGGTGGCCAAGGAGAACGCCGAGATCGGCGTACTGCAGGGGTACCTCCCTGAGCAGCTGACCGCGGCCGAGCTCGATGCGCTCATCAGCGAAGCGATTACCGCGACCGGAGCCGCATCCATCAAGGATATGGGTAAGGTCATGGGCTTCGTGAAACCGAAGGCCCAGGGCCGCACTGACATGGGCGCGCTCAGCGCGCGGATCAAGCAGAAACTCGGCTGACTCGCCGCGGCGCCGGAAGCGGCACTTGGGACGCATCCCGCAGCACTTCATCGACGAGCTCATCGCGCGCACCGATATCGTGGAGCTCATCGGCGCGCGCGTGCCCCTGAAGAAGTCGGGCCGGGAATACAAGGCGTGCTGTCCGTTTCATGCCGAGAAGACTCCCTCCTTCTGGGTGAGTCCCGACAAGCAGTTCTATCACTGCTTCGGTTGCGGCAAGCACGGCACGGTGCTCGGCTTCCTCATGGATCACGATCATCTGGCCTTCCCGGAGGCAGTGGAGGAGCTTGCGACGCGCCTCGGAGTGGAGGTGCCCCACGAAGGCGGCGCCCAGCGCAGCGCGCGGCCTGCCGATGAACCGCTGTACGAGCTGATGGCGCGCGTCGCCCGCTTCTACGGCGAGCAACTCGAGCGCGAGCCGCGGGCGCGTGACTATCTGACTAAGCGCGGGCTCACCGACGCAACGCTCGAGCGTTTCGCGATCGGCTACGCACCCAACTCGTGGAACGAGCTCGGTCGCCGCTTCGGCACGAGCGATGCCGAGCAGAAGCGCCTGGCGGAGGCGGGGCTGCTCGTCGAGCGCGAGCGTGCTGGCGAGCGCGTCGGTGATCGCTACTACGACCGCTTCCGCGATCGGGTGATGTTCCCCATCCGCGATGCGCGCGGGCGCGTGATCGCCTTCGGCGGACGGGTCATCGACGCCGGCGAGCCGAAGTATCTCAACTCGCCCGAAACGGTGCTGTTTCACAAGGGACGCGAGCTGTACGGTCTCTACGAGACGCGCCGCGCGCGCCGCGCTCTCGACAGACTCGTCATCGTCGAGGGCTATATGGATGCAGTCAGCCTCCATCAGGCCGGCATCGATTACGCCGTTGCCACGCTCGGCACGGCGACGACCGCCGAGCACTTGCGGCGCATCTTCCGCCTCGTGCCGACGGTGATATTTGCCTTCGACGGAGATCGCGCCGGACGCGCGGCCGCATGGCGCGCCTTGCAGCAGGCCTTGCCCGAGTCACGCGAGGGACGGGAGATACGCTTCCTTTTCCTGCCGCAGGGTCAGGATCCGGATACCCTCATCCGTGCGGAGGGCCAGGCGGCATTCGAGGAGCGCCTCGCCGCAGCGGTGCCCTTGTCGGAATACCTGGTGCGTGAGCTCTCCGAGCAAAGCGAGCTGGCCTCGGCGGATGGGCGCGCACGCTTTGCGGAGCAGGCCCGGCCGCTCTTCGGCCGGGTCCCCGCTGGCGTCTATCGCGAGCTGCTGCTCGGGCGGCTTGCGCAGGTCATCGGTCTCTCCGCCGAGCGGCTCGAGTCGCTCTGGACCGCCGGCACGGCCGGCGTGCCGCCGCAGGCACCCTCGACCTCGTCCCCGCACCGTTCCGCACCGGCACGTCCGGCCCGCGCAGCCGGGCGCGGGAGCCTCGTGCGCCAGGCGGTAATCCGGCTGCTGCATTACCCCGCGATTGCGCTCGAGGTCAGCGCAGCCGAGCGGGCCGGCCTCGATGCGAGCGAGGAACCCGGCATCGCACTGCTGCGGGAGTTGCTCGATAACCTGCGCGAGCAGCCCGCGCAGATTCCTGCTCAGGTGATCCAGCGATGGGTTGGACATAAAGACGGTGAGACGCTGCAGAAACTCCTTGCGCGCGAAGAGGTCATTACCGGGGCGGCCGCGGCGGCAGGAGAACTGCGGTCCGCGCTCGTGAAGCTCGCCGATCAGGCGGCCGCGACGCGCCTGCAGACTCTCGAGGCCAAGAGCCGGACCGGGAGCCTCGCAGGCGATGAACTCGTTGAATTTCAAAGACTTATCGAGAGACTGAGTCACCGCGATGCCCGCAGCGGATAAATGATTTGGCGATTCCTCTGGCGTCAAATAAAATTGCGGGCTTTGCCTTTAGCCCCCTTGAGCCAGCCCGGTCCGGGCAGCACATAGGGGAGACCCGGGCCGTAACCCCCCGCCGTCACACATGACACGTAAGCACAAGCCCCAGAATTCGCATAAGAAGCGACCGGTAGCGCCGAACAGCCGGCCCGTGAAAGCGGCTGCCGAAAAGGCGGTCGTTGCCGTGGCCGGAATGCGCGACAAGGATCGCGGCAAACATCCGGCGGTAGTGGCGCGCAAGACCGCTGCGGCGCTCGCAGGCCGTGCGGCAGTGTCGAATTCGAAAGTGAACGATGTCGGCCGTCCCACCGACGGCAAGACAGCTGGCGGCAAGCTCAACATGGACAAGCGACCGCTCGGCCTCGAGCGGCGCGTGCCGGTCATGCCCGAAGATCGGCAGTCGCAGCTGAAACTGCTGATCGCCCGTGGCAAAGAACAGGGTTATCTCACCTACGCGCAGGTGAACGATCACCTGCCCTCCGAGATCGTCGATCCGGAGCAGATCGAAGACATCGTCAACACCATCAACGACATGGGCATTCCGGTCTACGAAAAGGCACCGGATACCGAGTCGTTGCTCGCCACAGAGCCCTCTGCGCCCGCGGACGAAGAGGCGATCGAGGAGGCAGCCGCAGCGCTCGCTGCGCTCGATGCCGAGCTCGGTCGTACCACCGACCCGGTGCGCATGTACATGCGCGAGATGGGGACGGTGGAGCTGCTGACGCGCGAAGGCGAAATTCGCATCGCCAAGCGCATCGAGGAGGGTCTGGACGCAGTGCGCAGTGCGCTTGCGCTGTATCCGCCGACCCACGATTTTCTGCTCAGAGCCTACGAGCCGGTGAAGGCTGGCCAGGGGCGTCTGGTCGACCTGATCGTCGGCTTCATCGATCCGAACGCGCCGGACGTCATCGCGCAGCCACAGAACCCGACCAAGGTGGAAGTGGTTGCCGCCGAGGAAAAGGTCGACGAGGACGATGAGGCGGAGGAAAACGGTGAGGGTGAGGAAGAAGAGGCGGTCGATACCGGTCCCGATCCGGTCGAGGCGGCAGCCCGCTTCGCATCGATAGCCAAGATACATGCGCAGGTGCTGAGCTCGATCGCGAAGCTCGGCGCACGCGATACCAAGACGCTGCGCCAGCGCAAGAAGCTGGCGGATGAGTTCATGGAGCTGCGCCTCTCGCCGCGCATGTTCGACGCGCTGATCCTCAATCTGCGCACGCACGTGGCGGAGGTCCGCCAGCTCGAGAAGGAGATCATGGTCATCGCCGTGCGCGACGCCGGCATGCCGCGCAAGGACTTCATCGCATCGTTCCCGAAGAACGAGACCAACCCGCGTTGGCTCGGCAAGCACGTCAAGAGCGGCAAGAAATACTCGGCGCTGCTCGCGAAGTTCAAGGATGAGATCGAGCGGCGGCAGAAGAAGCTCGAGCAGCTCGAGGTGCAGTACCACCTCAGCATCAACGACATCAAGGAAGTGAACCGCGAGGTGTCGATCGGCGAGGCCAAGGCGCGCCGCGCCAAGAAGGAGATGGTCGAGGCGAATCTGCGCCTGGTGATCTCCATCGCCAAGAAGTACACCAACCGCGGGTTGCAGTTTCTCGACCTGATTCAGGAAGGCAACATCGGCCTGATGAAGGCGGTCGACAAGTTCGAATATCGCCGCGGCTACAAGTTCAGCACCTATGCCACCTGGTGGATACGCCAGGCGATCACCCGCTCGATCGCCGACCAGGCACGCACCATCCGTATCCCGGTGCACATGATCGAGACGATCAACAAGCTCAATCGCATCTCACGGCAGATGTTGCAGGAGATGGGCCGTGAGCCGACTCCCGAAGAGCTCGCGGTGCGCATGGAGATGCCCGAGGACAAGGTGCGCAAGGTTTTGAAGATCGCCAAGGAGCCCATCTCCATGGAGACGCCCATCGGCGATGACGAGGATTCGCATCTGGGCGATTTCATCGAGGACACCTCCGTCGCCTCACCGATCGACCAGGCGACCATGGAGTCGCTGCGCGAGACGACCCACGCGGTGCTCGCGCAACTGACGCCGCGCGAGGCGAAGGTGCTGCGCATGCGCTTCGGCATCGACATGAATACCGACCACACCCTCGAGGAGGTCGGCAAGCAGTTCGATGTCACGCGCGAGCGCATTCGCCAGATCGAGGCAAAGGCCCTGCGCAAGCTGCGCCACCCCAGCCGCAGCGAGCAGTTGCGCAGTTTCCTGATGGACGACTGAGGCTCTCGGCCTAGATACCGGCCTTCACGAGGGCATCGACCAGCTCGCGCAGCGTTTCGGCGACAGCCGGGTGGCCCGCCTCGAAACGTACCGCAAGCGATTCCAGCCGCGGAGTGTGCGCTGCAGCAGCGCCGCCGTCCTCCACGCTAGCGGGCCCGAGCGCCCGCTCGATATCGCGCATTACCGTCGTCAGCAGTTGGCGCGACTCGCCATCGAGAGCGCGCCCGCCCGCTCCCAGCTGCTGGTGCAGCCGGGCGAGCAACTCACGCAAGCTCTCCTCGGCCATCCCCGCGCGGGGCCGGTTAGCCCGCAGGTCCGAAGGACGCGTCCGGGGCCGTAGATGCGGGGGTTGCGCCGGCGCCGTCGCCAATCAGCTCTTTCCAGCTGTGCTCGCGCCCGAGCCGCTTGCCCTTCTCGGTGAGTTTCACTCCATCGGGCGAGAGCGTGACCATATAGGGACGGCCGTCCACCTCGATCTCGCGCTTCAACTGCTTACTAAGCTTGGTAGCCATTGCGTCCTCTCACGGAAACGCTGCACGTAAGGCCGATGTTAGCAGCAAACCGGCATCTGGCACCGGCTGCACCCCTGTCAGGCGGGGGCGTGTGCGCTACTTGACCAGCCCCTCGGACTTGAGGGCCTCGACCACGTGCGGTCGTGCCCCGACAACCTCAGCGTGACGCTGAAGCTGCGGCCATTCAGCCAGGTCGATGTTGACGTGCCGTCCCCAACCGAGGACCGTGAACAGATAGGCATCCGCGATCGTGAACTGACCCCCCATGACGTACGGTCCGCTGCCAATGGCGCGATTCAGGTGATCGAGGCGGCCGGCGATGCCCTTGCGCGCGTACTGCTTGACCTCGGCGTGCGCATCCTCACGAAACAGCGGCGAGAAGCTCTTGTGGATTTCCGTGCTGATGAACGCCAGCCACTCCACCAGGCGATAGCGCTCCATGGTGCCAGCGGGCGGCGCGAGCTTGGCAGCGGGGTTGCGGTCCGCGATATATTGCAGCACCGCGATGTTCTCCGTCAGAACCTCGCCGTTGTCGAGCATGAGTGCCGGAACGTAACCCTTGGGGTTCACCTCGTTGAAGTCGACGCCATCCGCCTTACGGGTGCGACGATCGACCTTGACGAGCTGAAATGGCAGTCCGGCCTCGCGCAGCGAGATATTCGACGCCAGCGAACAGGCGCCAGTGAAATAAAAGAGCTTCATGTGGGGTCTCCTTCCCGCGTCCGCAGCCCACAGCGAACTTGGGTATGCCGCCGAGGGGGACGGCCATGCTAACGTCACATCCAGCGATGGCAAGAGGGCTAAGGTGATGAAGGCAGTTTTGATCACCTTGAGCGCGAGTGCCCTGGTGCTCCTGTTGAGCGGGTGCCCCGATCAGCTACCGGGCGGTCCAGGGCCCGCGCACTCGGATATGCACTGGACGGCGCCGCATTCCAAACACACCAAGCACGAAGGCGTCGCGCATCCATCCGTGGACTCCGGGTCCGGCAGCGATGCGCATCAGAGCGTCGGCGAGATCGCCTGGTTCCAGGGCACGATCGACGAGGCATTCTCGCGACGCGGCTGCTCCGAGGTCCACCCGCGTCGTACGCTGTTTCTCTTCTGACATCGACGTCGCTGCTACAATCGCCGCCCGTTGGGCCTGTAGCACAGCGGTTAGTGCAGGGGACTCATCGATGAGGTGCCTTCGCGCGGAAACGTGCGAAGTGGACGGGATGAATTCAGGGAAACCTTCGGTCCTCGCGGTCCATGGCAACCCTGAGCCGAGCCGCCGGTACACCGGCGGAAGGTGCAGAGACTACCTGAGGGCTCGAGCGCCCTTGATAACAGGCTTGGAGCATCCCGCACCCACACGCACCGGCTGGTCCCCGCGAGATTTCGCGGGTGCCTCGCCTGGTGCACGGGTGAAGAGATAGTCCACTCCCGGTGGAAACATCGGGGCAGAGTGAATCCCTTGGTCGTAGGTTCGAATCCTACCGGGCCCAAACTAACTCCATTTTTCGCTGCCGCCTTCATCGACAAATGCCTGGGCCGGGACGGCCGGTGCGCTCACCCGAGCGCTCAGATGTCTTGCCGACAACAGTTAACCAAATGGTTAACCATCGCCGCAGAGACCCTCAGCTCTCCGGCCGGCGTCCTGTGCTTGACGCCTTCCCGGCGTCCGTTGCCATATACGCCTCGCCCGTCTACCTCAAGTATGGAGCGTCAGTGAAGACCAACTCAGCGTGCTGCTCTTCCAGTAACAACCACAACCACAGCCGCCGTCTTCTGCTCAGGTCGCCGCTGGGAATGATAGGCATCGCGGCGCTTGGTGGCCTCGGGTCGCTCGTATCTACCGAGCCAGCGTACGGCGCGGCCTTGACCAAAGAGGAGCGCGACAAACTAACTCCCGATCAGGTGATCGAGCAGATGAAGGCAGGCAATGAGCGCTTTCGCAGTGGCAAGCCGCAGCCGCACGATTACGTTGCCCAGAAGCAGGCCACTGCCGGAGGTCAGTATCCCGCAGCCGTGATCCTCAGCTGCATCGATTCGCGCGCGCCCGCTGAGATCATCCTGGACGCCCGGATCGGGGACGCCTTTGTCGCGCGCATCGCCGGCAACATCGCCAACGACGATCTGCTCGGCAGCCTGGAGTTCGCATGCGCGGCGGCAGGTGCCAGGGTCATCCTGGTAATGGGCCACACGGCGTGCGGAGCCGTGAAGGGTGCGATCGATGGTGTCGAGCTCGGGCACCTGACCGGGCTGCTGAACAAAATCAAGCCCGCGATTGCCGCGACCACCTATTCCGGCGAGCGGAGCAGCAAGAATGCGGCGTTCGTGGATGCCGTGGCCAGGACCAATGTCCTGCAGACCCTGGGCAACATACGTGACCGAAGCAACCTGCTCTCGGGGTTGGAGAAGGATGGAAAGATAAAAATGGTCGCCTCGATGTATCACCTGGTCGGTGGGCGCGTCGAGTTTCTGGCGTGAGATCAGCGAGCCGATAGCGACAGGACTCCTATGGTGGCACGTAAAGGCGCCGTCTGCCGGTGGGCCGGCGCCTGTTTTCTTTGATGCTACCCCGCCCTAAACCGGCGTAATCGTCAGCGCGTCGGTAGCCACCTACGCGCGAGCGACTGATTCCCCGATAGCGAGCCGCGCCTGACACCCGTACGTTCGTGCGCAATTCACCTACAGGTGCAAATCGCGCATGCCAGTCGAAGAGCTGTCCCTGAAGGCGTTGCGTGCACGGGCCTTGCGATTGGGTTGGATAGCCCGGCGCGCCGTTGGCCATGATGGATTCATCATCCTCAACCGCTATCGCAACCTGGTGGCTACGGATCTGCTGGACAAGGCCGGGCTGCGCGAATGGCTCATCGACGCGCTCAGAGAGCGGCGCCGGGCCTACTACTGGTAAACAACCCGCCTCGCAGGTGTCGATACGCTCTAGTTTCCCGAGGCTCTGCCGGCAGAGCGGAGATCCCGCAAACGCACTGCGCACTCACGCTGCCAGACCAGGTGGCAGGCGAAGTGAAACCGCACAGCCGCGCCGGTGCGGGGATCGGTAACGTCGTACTGGATCTTGTCGGCTGCGATCGGTTGATCGCATAGAACACACGGGGCTCCCGCCCCGTAGCCGGCTTCGATGTGGGTCGACAGCAGGAGTGGCAATCGTCCGGTCTCGATGCCCTGCACGACCCGGGCCTTTAGTTCGGCCTCCGGTAACACTGGCTCGGTTGGCATATGTCACATCTTGCGCAGGGGCCATTGAATTACTGCTGAACGTCGGCGGCGCAGCAGAAGCCGCCCATCAGCGACGGCCGATTGAGCGACTCTCGGACGCCCTTGTCGGCGACCCGGCAGCGGCGAGTCGGACTAGGCTGACTCCATTGCGCAGCCAAGCTAAATAGACTTGGGCAACTGGAGCCTCGCCGAGATCGCGGAGGCTACGGCTAACAGGGAAACCCGTGATCGAAGGCCAGCTATTCGTTGATCCGGCGGCGTTACGGATGAGGCCCGGGCGGGGGATCTCATTCAGGTTCCGGCGGGCTCCAGAAGCCTGGGTTACGCAAAGTTGAGTCCGCAGGCATAGCGCCTTATGACGGATCTGGCGCAGTTCCCCATCACCAGGAAGTGGCCCGCCCAACATCCCGATCGGCTGCAGCTGTATTCGCAGCCGACACCGAATGGCGTGAAAGTCTCGGTGATGCTCGAGGAAACCGGGCTACCCTACGAGCCGCACCTGGTCAATTTCGACACCAACGACCAGGCGTCGGCGGAGTTTCGCTCACTCAACCCCTACGGCAAGATCCCGGCCATCATCGATCCTGCGGGACCGGGAGGCGAGCCGCTGCCACTGTTCGAGTCGGGCGCGATCCTCATCTACCTTGCGGACAAGACCGGGCAGTTCCTGCCGCGTGCGCCCGCGGCGCGCTACCACGCTTTGCAGTGGCTCATGTTCCAGGTCGGCGCTGTCGGCCCGATGTTTGGTCAGGTCGGTTTCTTCCACAGATTTGCCGGTCGTGAATTCGACGACAAGCGTCCCCGCGATCGTTACGTCGCCGAAGCACAACGCGTGCTGGGGGTGCTGAACCTGCGCCTCGAGGGGCGCGAGTGGCTCCTGGGCGGGCAATACACCATCGCCGACATGGCGGTGTTCCCGTGGGTGCGCAATCTCATCGGCTTTTACGGCGCCGCCGATCTCGTCGGCATCGGGGATTTCCCGCACGTCACCCGGGCACTCGAAACGTTCATCGCACGGCCCGCAGTGGCCCGGGGCCTGAGCATTCCACGGAAAGCCAGGCAGTGATCGAGTGCGACCTCACGCGTGACGGCGATGTTCGAGCGTGCGGTCGCGCAGACTGTGCTCGAGCGCGGGAGGCTCGACATCGTGTTCGCGTTCGCCAATGCCGGCTTCGGTGCGGCCGGCTCTTCAGCACGCTGACCCTGCATCATCCGGGCAGTGGGCAGACGCATGGCAGCCCCGCGGACGCGGTACCGGCCGGGGCCCGTCTGAGTCAGCTGGCGGTGCCCGCCGCGCGGCTCACGCTCGCCGTGAGCCGCGCCTGAGGAGCGCCTACGTCCCGAGCACGTGCGCGACGTGCTTGACGCCGCTACGCACCTTGAAGGCGAGCAGCAGCAATATCACACCGAACGCGAGCGCGTACGCGCCGATGAGCCACAGGATCGTCAGCGCGCCCACGCCGGGGCGCGCCGCCAGCAGCACGCCGAACACCACCGATGCGATTCCGGCGAGTGCCAGCCAGAACTCACCGGCGATCTGCCGGCGCAGCCGCACCGCGGCGACGATCTCCAGGAGTCCCGTGGCGATGGCCCAGATCGCCACATACAGCACCACCGCGAGCGCGGTGGCCTGCGGATTGTAGAAGGTGAGGATACCGATACCGATTCCAGCCAGGCCGACCAACAGCACGACCCACCAGTCATCGTGCTCCCTGCGTGCGCCGAGGGCGTTGGCGGCATTGATTAGGCCGTCGATGAACATCACGGCACCCAGCGCGAGCGTGAGGGAAAGCAGAGAGATGCCCGGGCGCGCGAATATCACGATGCCGAACAGAATCCAGAACAGTCCCCGCAGCAGAGTCATCCACCAAAATCGCGAGAGAATATCGGCCAGCATGGCGACCTCCGTTGTGTGCAGTGTTGTGTCAGCTGCACTTTATTTATGTTTGACATAGTGTAACTGAGCTGCCACCCGACTGCGGAGAAGCGCACATCCCGCACCGCAGCAGCGTGCCGCTGGCTGTCGAAAAAACGACAGCTCATCCGCCAGGCTTGCGCTGGAGCCAACGATTGAGCGCGGCGGCCTCAGCCGGGCTCGTAGCCCTGCACGCCCGTCTGCCACAGCAGGAATGCGTAGCTGTCAGCTGCCTCGCGGTCCTGCTGCGTGCGGGTCGAGCCGACACCGTGACCGGCATCGAAATCGACACGCAGCAGAATGGGCTTGCCGGAACGTGTTGCCGCCTGCAAGCGCGCCGCCATCTTCGCGACGTGGAAGGGACCGACGCGCGGATCGGTGACGCCCGTCGTCAGCAACACCGCCGGATAGGCCACGCCATCGCGCACGTGTTGGTAGCTGTCGATGCTCTTCAGCGCGCGATAACCCGCCTGGTCGGCGATAGCGCCCCATTCGGGCTCCTCGCCATAGCCGTTCGGCTCCGCCACGTAGCGCAGCGGATTGGACCAGCCCACCCCGTCGATCACTGCCGCGAACAGCTCCGGGCGCTCGGTGAGTGCGCGTCCGACCGTGATGCCACCTGCCGAGCGGCCGCCGATCGCCAGCCGCGCAGGGGAAGTGTAGTGCTCGCGGCACAGCTCCTCGCAGACGTCGATGAGGTCGCGCCAGGTGTTGGGCTTGTTGGTGAGCTGCCCGGCCTTGTGCCACTCGCGCCCGTATTCCCCGCCGCCCCGTACGTCGGCATAGCCGACGATGAAGCCCGCATCCACCAGCGCGAGCGTCCTGCCGGCGAAACTCGGCGTATAGGCCGAAATGCCGTACGAACCATAGGCCGAGATCCATGCGGGTGTACGGCCGTCGCGAGTGAGTCCCTTGCGATGAATGAGCGTGTACGGAATCTTCGTGCCATCGCGCGCCGTGGCGAAGGCGCGCTGCGCTTCGTAGGCGCTCACGTCGATTGGCGGCTTGGGCGTAAGTCCGGTGGCCGCCACCTTGCCCGCGGCGTCCACCGACCAGATATCCCCGGGAGTTAGCCAGCCGGTGAACGAGAACAACGCTCCTTCGGCGCTCGCCTCGCAGCTCAGTGCCCGCAAGGTTCCATCGAACGGCAATGCAATCTCGCTCACCCGGCCGGTAGGATCGAGGCGCCGCAGCCCGCTGATCCCGCCATCCATCATCTCCAGATACAAGCCATCCTTCGCGCGGGCCAGACTCTGGATGACCACTTTGCCCTCCGCGACCACCTCGCTGGCGCTCGCGACGGCTGGCGAGCTCACCGGCGCCTTGAGGATGCGACCGCGTGGATGGTCGCGGTTGGCGAGCAGCCACAGCGCGCCGCTGTCGATCTCCACGCCGGTGATCTCGTCAGCGAAGTCCGCGACCGGCATCCAGCGGGCGCGCTTGGCGACCGCGTCCGCGACCGGGGCGATGAATACACGGAACTCGGTACGCACATCCGCGAGGATCAACAGCGCGTGCTTGGAGCCGAAAAAGGTGCGGATCACGGGCAGCTGGATACGCTCGTAGCTCACGTTCGCATCCAGACCGCGCTTCATCAGGATGGGATCGCGGCCGGGGTCGGTCCCCAGCCGGTGGAAGCGTGCCTGGCTGTCGAGGTAGCGCTCCGGCGTGTCGACGGCGCCCGTGAGCTGGTTGTAGAAAAAGCCGCTGCCATCATCGAGCCATTGGGGGTTCGCATCCTGGGTGTTGGTGATGCGCTCGGGCAGATCGCGCCCCTGGGCGACCTCCATGATGTGCAGCAGGGAGTCCTCGCTGCCGTCCTTCGACAGACCGTAGACGAGGTGGCTGCCGTCCGGTGAGGGCTCCCACCAGTCGAGAGACAGGTGGCTGCCCGCAGTGCTGAGCCGCGTCGGGTCGATGAGCACACGATCGACGCCGTTCTCCCTGACCAGCAGCTGGTAGTTGTCGGCACCCGAGGGACGCTGCTCGTAGAACAATCGCGGGCCAACACGCCGTGCTAGGCGTGTGCTCGCCGCATCGCCGGAGAGCTGTTGGATACGCTTCAGCAGCTGCTCCCGTCCCGGGATGGCAGCGAGCACGGCGCGCGCGTGCGCGTCCTGCCCCTTGAGGAATGGCAGCCACCCCGGGTCCTTGTCGTTCTCCATCCAGCGGTAGGGATCGCTGAGCGTCTCGCCGAAGTAGTGATCCTTCACCACCTCGACGCGTGCCACCGGTGCGGCTGGAATCTGTGCAGCCGCTGCAGCCCGTGCACGGCGGGCGAGGGTCGCAGCCCACACGCCGGCCAGGCTCAGAAAAACATCGCGGCGGTTGAAGCCACCCATCCCCCGTACTCCTATTTATGAATGTGCGCCGCGATCGCGGCGAGCTGGATCAAGGGGCATCCGGAAGCCAGCGGACTTCCTGCTGCATCTGCGAGGCGAGCGTCTCGAGGTCGGCATTGCCGCGCGCCAGCACGGCGACGCTGCCCTGCGGCGCCGGCACGATGACGCCCGTCATGCCCGACTCCTGGAAACTGCGGCGGCTAGCCACGCGTTGATTGCGCAGGATCATCACCGTCACGGGCCCCTGAGTCGTCTGCACCACCAGGTGTGGCACGTAGTGGCCGCGGAACCAGCAGCTTTGCGCGTAGCTGACGCGATCGGCGCTGAGATCGAGCTTGACGCCCGCTCCGCGCAGTGCCTCGTCGATGCTGTGTGCGTCGATCTGCCGGCTGGCGAGCCAGCTCTCGGGCTCCTGGCGCACGTGCGCGACCACTTCGTGGGCCAGCGTGTCGCTCGGGCGCAGCAGCCACACCGTCATCACCGCCAGCATGGCGAGCAGAACGCTCGCCGCCAGCGCCCACGGCCGCCAGGGCGCCGTGAGCCGCGGCGCGCCGACCCGGCCCGGCGGTCGCTCGAGCGCGCGGCGGATGTTGGTATCGAGTGTGCGCATCTCTTCACGGAACTGACGGCACGATGCGCAGTCGCGCACGTGTTCCTCGAGTGCGGGAGTGCCCCCGGCCGGGTCCGCGCCGATCTCCAGCCGCATCTGCACGCAGCTCACGGCAGTGCCTCGCTGGTGGATACATCGGGCGCGGGCGTCATGCCGCAGATCGCGCGCAGCTTGTTGCGAGCGCGGAACAGCCGGGTCAGCACCGCGGTCGAGGATAAATCGAGCTCACGGGCGATCTCCTCGGTGGAGAAGCCCCCGAGGGTCTGCAACAGCAGCGGTTCGCGGTACTCAATCGGTAGTCTCATGATCGCATGGCGCAGAGTGAACAGGTCGCTGTCGCTGCCGGCCTTTTCGACCGCCTGGGTGTCGAGTGCCTCATCGAGCGACACCAGCTCGAGGCGCTTACGCTCGTAGAGCCGCGCATGCTCGCGCCGCACGATAGTGAGCAGCCAGGCGCGCGCGGCACCGCGGTCCTTCAAGGTATCGCGGGATCGCCAGGCACGTAGCAGCGACTCCTGCACGATGTCCTCCGCCAGCGAGCGGTCGCGTGCCAGCCAATGGGCGAAACGCAGCAGGTCCGGGCGCATCGACTCGAACAGCTGCGTCATCGATGCGCGCGGGTCCGCTCCGGACAGCCGCTCGCTGATAGAGGAGACCGGGGATTCGGGCTGGGAATTGCGCATGGCTAGCGTACCGCGGCGGCGATTATACGCGCGCACTGCCCGCGCCCCTGGCAATATCGCGTCGAGCTGCCCGGTCTTCTCGGCCGGCCGTTGCTACGGTGGATGACAGGAGAGTAGCGCCCGTGAGATTTCTCGTGCACTGGCTCATCGACTGGCCCCGGCGCGTTGCCGGGCACCTGACCTGGCTTGCGCCGTTGTTCGCGCGTATCACCGTCGGGTACGTATTCCTGCTGAGTGGCTGGGGCAAGCTTCACAATCTTGCCCAGGTCAAGGAGAACTTCATCGCCTGGGGCATTCCGCATCCTCGTCTGCTGACACCGTTCACATCGGGGGTGGAGTTCTTGGGTGGACTGTTCCTGCTGCTCGGGTTCATGACGCGCATTTCCGCCGGCGCACTCGGCATCGTCATGATCGTGGCCATCCGCGCGGCCAAGTGGGCCGATGTCGATTCGCTCGAGACTCTGCTCGGATTCGATGAGTTCGAGTACCTCGCGCTGTTTGTGTGGCTGGCCATTGCCGGGCCTGGCGTCGTGTCGGTCGATGCGTGGCTGCAGCGATGGTACGAGCGGGGCGGCGCCCGCTCCGGGGGGGCACGCGGTCAGCCCCTGATCTGATTCAGGCGGATATATCCTCTAAGAATTCGACTAGGCCCGTCTCGAGCGAATACTCCGCGCCGACCACGCGCAGGCCCTCTTCGATCAGCTGCTCGAGCACCTCCGAGCCGTGGCGCAGCTGCTCGACCGCCATGCGTATATTCGCTAGCACGGCCTGCTGTTCGAGGGTCGCAGGGTCCGGTGGTGGCCGGCGTTCGAGCAAGCCGGCAACCGCGGGACGGATACGGTCGACGATCGAGCGCAGATTGCGCGATTGCTCGGTCGACGGACGCGCGAGCTGCTCGAGTGTCGCGTGCACGGCGCCGCAACTCGAATGCCCGAGTACCACCACGAGTCGGGTGCCGAAAGCGGAGGCAGCGAACTCCACGCTGCCGATCTGCGAAGGCGCGACGATGTTGCCGGCCACGCGGATGACGAACAGGTCCCCGAGACCCTGATCGAACACGATTTCGGCGGGCACGCGTGCATCGGAGCAGCCGAGCACGATCGCGAGCGGCTCCTGCCGGCCGAGTGGCAGCTCGTAACGCGGCGGGCGCGCGGCCCCTGCTCCGAGTGCTGGACCGCTCTCGAGCCCAAGCTTGCTGACGAAGCGTTGGTTACCTGCGCGCAGCGCCTCCAGTGCGGCTCGCGCCGAGATCATCGCCATGATTACCTCTGACCGTGAGCCCGCAAATATACCCGACCCCCGGAGCGCTGCGGCCGGCGCGGTTCGTCCACGCTATGGCCGCGAGTGCGGACGGCGCGTGCCACGCGTGGGCAACGCCTCGAGAGGATTTTCGGGCCAGTAATGCTTCGGATATCGCCCGCGCAGATCTTTGCGCACCTGCGCGTAGGCGCCGCGCCAGAAGCTCTGCAGGTCCCGCGTTACCTGCACTGGCCGCTGCGCCGGGGATAGCAGACGGAAGGTGACCGGTACGCGATTGCGCCCGAGGAGCGGCGTCACCGCGAGACCAAACACCTCCTGAAGCCGTACCGAGACCAGCGGCGCACTGTCATCGAGGTAATCGACGCGGACCCGTGCTCCCCCCGGAAGCACGAGATGTGTTGGCGCCCATTCGGCGAGCTGTCGTTGTTGCTCGAAGCTGAGCCTGGCGCGCAGCGCATCGGCCAGCGGCACGGCCTTGAGCTGCTCGCGGCGTGTGATGCCCTCGAGCCAGGGCGTCAGCCAGCTCCCCTGCGACTCGAGCAACGCCGCATCGGATACCGCCGGCCACTCGGCAGCCTGCGCACTGCTGCCGAGCTCGCGGCGCACGAACTCGATGCGCGCCTGCAGATCGCGCGCCTCCCGGTCCCACGGCAGTGCGTCGATGCCGAGCTCGCGGAGGCCTTCGAGCATGGCGGCACGCGCCGCCTCCGCGGGTGGCGGGGCGAGCGGCTTTTCCTCGAGTACCAGTCCATCGAGCTCGAGCGTGCAGCGTGCGAGCACCGCCGCATCGCGTGCGCTCCACTCGACACGCTGCTGCGTGCGTATGCGGTCGGCAAAGTACTCGAGCAGGCGCTGCCGCTCGAGCGGCGCGGCGAGGAGGATGCGCGCGTCGCGCTCGCGGTCATCGAGCTCGACAGCAACGATGAGCTCGTGCCGGGCGAGTGCTTGCGCCTCATCAAACACCGCACCGCGGCCGTTGGCGAGGGTATAGCGCCCGTCGCGCCCCGGGCGGCGCCGGCCGATGCGGTCGGGATAAGCGAACGCCAGCAGCAATCCGGCATCCGCCGCGCCGTCCCCGCCGCCTCCGGCCGCATCATCGCGGCGTGCGAGCGAGCGCTCGAGATCACGCGCGCTGCGCCGCGCGCGTTCGAGCCCAGCGCGCACTCCAGGCGGGCTGCGCTCCGCACCGCTCAGCAGCTCGAGCCTCGTGCGGATGTCGGCATCGCGTGCCGCGCCGGCGCCGCGCAGCAGATCCCGCTCGGACAGGAGCGCCGCCAGTTGTGCTGCCAGCGGTACGGCCGCCAGCGCCCGTGCCTGCAGCAGCATGTGTGCCAACCGCGGGTGCACGCCGAGGCGCGCCATGGCGCGCCCATGCGCGTTGATGCGCGCGTCATCATCGAGCGCACCGAGCCGCTGCAGAAGATCGCGCGCGCTCGCCAGCATGGCCTGCGGCGGCTGATCGAGCCATTGGAGCTGCCGCGCATCGCGTGCGCCCCAGTTGGCGAGCTCGAGCGCGAGCGGCGTCAGATCCGCATCCGTGATCTCCGCTGGAGTCGAGGCAGCGAGCGATGCCTGTGCACCTTCGCTCCAGGCGCGGTAGCACACACCAGGCTCGGTGCGTCCGGCGCGTCCCTGGCGCTGCGCGGCTGCGGCGCGCGAGATGCGCTGCGTCACGAGACGACCCATACCCGTGACCGGATCGAAACTCGCACGCCGCATGAGTCCAGAATCGACCACCACACGGACGCCGGGGATGGTGAGGCTCGTCTCGGCGATGTTGGTCGCGAGCACGACCTTGCGCAGTCCGAGCGCCGCGGGCGCGAGCGCGGCATCCTGCGACTCCCCCGGCAGGTCGCCGTAGAGCGGCAGCACGGTGACTGCGCTCAGCCCTGCCGACTCCAGCAGCGACTGCACGCGGCGGATCTCGCGTGCCCCGGGCAGGAACGCCAGCACATCGCCGCGCTGCTCGCGCAGCGCCCGGAGAATCAGCTGCGTGATCAGCCTCTCGGCCGAGTGTGCCGCATGTGTGCCCGGGGCGGGCGGCAGCAGCGGCAGGCCTTGCCCGGCGTAATGCGTCACGACCTCGAAGCTGCGGGCGGCGGTGCTGACGCGTGGCGCGTCACCCAGCAGACGTGCCACGGCCGCACCGTCGAGCGTCGCCGACATGACGAGGATGCGCAGCTCCGGGACGAGCGTGTGCTGCGCATCGAGACACAGCGCAAGCCCGAGGTCGGCCTGCAGGCTGCGCTCGTGGAATTCATCGAAGATCACCGCAGCCACGCCCTCGAGCGCCGGATCGTCCTGCAGCAACCGTGTCAGCACCCCCTCGGTAACGACCTCCACGCGCGTCGCGTTGGAGATGCGCGTCTCGAGCCGCATGCGATAGCCGACCGTGGCACCGGGCGGCTCACCGAGGGTCTGTGCCATGCGGGCGGCGACGGCGCGCGTCGCGAGCCGCCGCGGCTCGAGCATCAGCAGCCGCTTATTCTGGGCCCAGGGCTCGGTGAGCAGTGCGAGCGGCACGACGGTGCTCTTGCCCGCCCCCGGCGGCGCCTCGAGCACCGCGGAGGTGTGGGTCATCAGGGCCGCGCTCAGCGGCGCAAGCGCCGCATCGATCGGCAGCCCCGATTTCACCAGATGTGCACGCGCTGGTCCGGCGGCAGATAGAGCTGCTCACCCGGGCGCACGTCGAAGGCGCCGTACCAGGCGTCGACGTTGCGTACCACGCCGTTGATGCGGAAGTTCGAAGGACTGTGCGGATCGCTCGTGACCTGCGAGCGCAGGTCCTCATCGCGCTGCTTCTGCCGCCACACCTGCGCCCAGGAGAGAAAGAAGCGCTGATCCCCGGTGAGCCCGCCGAGGCGTGGCGCGGCCTTGCCGTGCAGCGAGCGATGGTAGGCGTCGTTCGCCACCGAGAGGCCGCCGAGATCGCCGATGTTCTCGCCGAGGGTCAGGCGGCCGTTGATGTTGAGGCCGGGAAGCACGCTGTAGCTGTCGTACTGCGCCGCCAGACGGTCGACACGCGCGTGGAAGGCTTCCGTGTCCTGCGGCAGCCACCAGGTGTGCAGGACTCCGCGCGCGTCCGATTTGGCGCCCTGGTCGTCGAAGCCGTGACCCATCTCGTGACCGATGACGCCGCCCACCGCGCCGTAGTTGACCGCCGCATCCGCGTGCGGGTCGAAGAACGGCGGCTGCAGGATTGCCGCCGGAAAGACCACTTCGTTGAAGGTCGCGTTGTAGTAGGCGTTGATGGTCTGCGGTGTCATGCCCCACTCGCCACGATCGGTCGGCCCGCCCAGCCGTTTCACCTGACGCTGCCAATCGAACGCGGCGGCGCGCGCGACATCATCGAAGGCATCGCCCGGCTTGATCGTGAGCGCAGAGTAGTCGCGCCATTTATCGGGATAGCCGATCTTCGGACGAAAGGCGGCGAGCTTCTCCAGGGCGACCTTCTTGGTGTCGGCACTCATCCAGGGAAGCTTCTCGATGTGCGCCCGGTAGGAGGCGCGCAGGTTCTCCACCAGCTCGAGCATCTGCTCCTTGGAGGAGGGCGGGAAGTAACGCTGCACATACAGCTCCCCGGCAGCCTCTCCGAGGCCGGCATCGACCGCGGCCACGGCGCGCTTCCAGCGCGACTGCTGCTGCTGACGTCCATGGAGCGTGCGCCCGTAGAAGTCGAACGCCTCGTCATCGAAGGCCTTCGGCAGCGTGTCGGCGTTGCCGGCGAGATAGTGGTAGATGAGGTACTGCCGCCAGCGCTGCACCGGTACCTGCCGGAACAGCACGCCGAGCGCCTGCACCGCATCCGGTTCGAACACGATGAAGCGCGGTTGCTGCTCGAGCTCGGCGCCGGCGAGCAGCTGCGGCCACGGAAAGCCGGGCGCAAACGCAACGAGCGCCGCGCGGTCGTAAGGGTTGTAGGTAAGATCGCGCTCGCGTGTCTTGGCGCGCGGCCAATGCGCGGCAGCGATGCGCGTCTCGAGCTCCACGATCTCCGTGGCAGACGGCGCCGCATCGGCCTCGCCCGCCAGCGTCAGCATTTTCTCGATATGCGCGGTGTACTTGGCACGCAGCTCCTTGTAGACCGCCTCATCCTTCAGATAGTAGTCACGGTCGGGAAGCCCCAGCCCACCCTGAAACACCTCCACCATGTAGTGGTCGGGGTCCTTCTCGTCCGGATCGATATCGAATCTCACCGGCGCGGTGAGGCGCAGCTCGGGCCGGCCCATGAAGCCGGCGATGTCCTCGTGCGTGCGGGCGGCGGCGATCGCACTCAGCACCGCTTTCGCGGGGCTCAGCCCGGCGCGGTCGATGGCCTCGGTGTCGAGATAAGCGTGATAGAAGTCGTAGAGCTTCTGCTGGTTGCTGCCTTGCGGGCTGTCCTTGGGCAGCGCCTCGAGAATGTCGCGTACCTGTTGCAACGAGCGCTCGCGCAGCATCGCGAAACTGCCCCACGAGGCGCGGTCAGGCGGAATCTCCGCCGTGTCCAGCCAATGACCATTGGCATAGCGTGCGAAGTCATCTCCGGGCTTCACGCTCGGATCTCCCCCCGCAAGATCCAGGCCAAAGCTGCCGATCTGCGCCTTACCGGCCGGGGCCGCGGCGGCCGGGGTGTCGGGGTAGGCGGCGAGGCTCAGCGCGAGGGCGCCACCAGCGATCAGGGCCGCGGACAGGATGCGAGTCAACATGCAGGCACTCCAGTTCCGATCTCAAAATTGCGCACGCCACGCTCCCCATGCGAATAGCAGCCACGCGGCAATCCAGGCAATGCCACCCAGTGGCGTGAGAACGCCGAGGCCGCGCGCGGCGCCGAGGGCAAGCGCATACAGGCTCCCCGAGAACAGCACTGCGCCGATGGCGCTCAACACTGCGGCGCCACGCAGCGCTCCGGGAGCGACAGCGCCGCGCTGCTCGAGCAGGCGCAGGGTGAGGCCGATACCGAGCAGTCCCAGTGCCTGGAAGAAGTGGTAATGCACGGCCGTCTCCCACAACTGCAGCCGCTCGGGCGGGAGCCGACCCTTGAGCGCGTGCGCGCCGAATGCGCCGCAGGCGGTGGCGAGCGCCAGCAGCAGCCCGGCGAGCGCAAGCGCAGGCGCGCGAGCGGTGTCACCGCGACATTTCGCGTCTTGCCGGTCCATGTGCACGTGCCGGGTTCGGGCAGTGGAGTTTCGCGCTGCCCTAATCAGGTCGCTCGCCGAGCAACGGCTTGATCAGGTCGAGCGGCAGCGGGAAGACGATGAGCTGCGTGCGCTCATGCGCGATGTCGGCGAGTGTCTGCAGATAACGCAGCTGCAGTGCGCTCGGCGCCATCGCCAGCGCCTGCGCCGCCTCGACCAGAGTCTGTGCGGCCTGCTTCTCGCCCTCGGCGTTGATGATCTTGGCTCGCCGGGTACGCTCGGCCTCGGCCTGCTTCGCCATGGCGCGGATCATGGTCTCATCGAGGTCGACATCCTTGATCTCCACCGTCGAGACCTTGATCCCCCAGGCCTCGGTGCTCTGATCGAGAATGCGCTGCAGGTCGACGTTCAGCTTGTCACGCTGCGACAGCAGGTCATCCATCTCGTGCTGGCCGACCACCGAGCGCAGCGTCGTCTGCGCCACCTGGCTCGTAGCATCGAAGGCATTCGCCACCTGGATAATGGCCTTGCCGGGATCGACGATACGGAAGTAGACGACGGCGTTCACCTTGACCGAGACGTTGTCGCGCGTGATCACGTCCTGCTTGGGCACACTGAGCACGATCACCCGCAGGTCCACCTTGCGCATCCGCTGCACCACCGGCCAGATGACTATCAGACCGGGGCCCTTGATGCCGCGGAAACGGCCCAGCGTGAACACCACGGCGCGTTCGTACTCGTTCAGCACGTTGATGGCGCTGAACAGCAGCACGACGATGAGTATTACAACGGCGATGACGAACGGCATGCGGAACTCCGGGATGGCAGCGCGCTTACTGCGGCTCGACCCACAATGTTAGACCTTCCACCTTCACGATGCGCGCCAGCTCGCCCGCGCGCAGCGGACGGTCGCTGCGGGCATTCCACAGCTCACCGCCATAGCGCACCCGGCCCTTGCCGGTGAAATCCGCCACCACCTCGGCGCTCGCGCCGATCATGCCTTCCGCGCCGGTGGCGACCGGACGGCGCATGGCGCGCGTGCCCATGAAAACGATGCCGCCCACCATCAGCGCGCCGACGGTGGCGATTGCGGCAATCAACGGCCGACCGACACTGAGCCCGGGCACATCCGTGTCGAACAGGATGAGCGAGCCGACCACGAACGCAATGATCCCGCCGATACCGAGGGAGCCATAGGTCGGAAAGAAGAACTCCGCAATGATCATGGCGGTACCCACCACGACGAGCGCGAGCCCTGCGTAATTGACCGACAGAATCTGGAATGCGAACAGCGCGATGAGCAGGCAGATCGAGCCGACGACCCCGGGCAGCACGGCGCCCGGGTTGTAGCCCTCGAGCAGCAGTCCCCAGATGCCGATCACCATGAGCCCGTACGCTACGGTTGGGTTGGTGATGACCGCGAGCAGCTGCGTGCGCCAGTCGGGCTTCATGCGCACGATCGGCAGATCGCGGGTCGCAAGCTTCTCGGTACGGTTGTCGATGTGCACCTCGTGCCCATCGAGGCGCGCGAGCAGATCGGTCTCGTCACGCGCGATGAGATCGATCACCTTCTGCTGCAGCGCTGCGTTGGCCGAGAGGCTCGCGGCGCCCCGTACCGCCTGCTCGGCCCAGTCGGCATTGCGGCCGCGCAACTCTGCGAGCCCGCGTATGTAGGCGACCGCATCGTTCACCACCTTGCGCTCCATCGCACTGTGCGGCGCATTCGCCGGCTCGCCCTCAGTGGGCGCGCCACCGCTCGGCTTGCCCGCGTCGTGATCGCTCTTGCCCTCGGCGCCGGCACCTGGGGTTCCCGTGTCCGGCTTCTCCCCCGGGTGCGCGCCGCCCCCCGGCAAAGGTGTCGCACCGGGCTCAGGCTCACCACCGATCGGCACCGGAGTCGCGGCGCCGAGATTGGTCGCCGGCGCCATCGCTGCGAGGTGGCTGGCGTAGAGAATGTAGGTGCCGGCGCTCGCAGCACGCGCCCCGGAGGGGCTCACATAGGCGACCACCGGAATCGAGGACGCGAGGACCGCGCGAATGATGTCGCGCATGGCGCTGTCGAGCCCGCCCGGGGTGTCCATCTCGAGCACGACGAGCCGCGCGCCGTTGCTCTGTGCCGTCTCGATACCGTGCACGATATAACGCGAGGTGGCAGGCCCGATTGCCCCGTTGATCTCGAGGACCGCTGCGGTATCAGCGCTCCCGGTGCGCGCCGCGGGCGCGGCCGCAGCCAGCCGATGCAGCAGCGACACGAGCAGCAGAGCGCCCGCGAGCACGAAGTATCGGGTGGCGCGCCCAGCGACTTTCATGACTGCACCCTACTCTTGCGCCGCCGGCATTCGCAATCGCACGCCGCGCGGCGCGCGCAACGGTCAGGAGGGTTTCCGGCGGCTGCGGCGTGGCTTGCCGCGCGGCACAGATGGCAACCCCGTGTGCTGGGTGCGGAACGGGCGCTCACCGCTGCGGCGACCCTCGGGAGCCTCGCCGGTGCCTGATGGCTGATAGGCCGGAACCAGGTGGCCGCGGCCGTTACCAATCAGATCCGCCCGCCCCATGCGGCGCAGTGCCTCGCGCAGCAGTGGCCAGTTGTTGGGATCGTGGTAGCGCAGGAACGCCTTGTGCAGGCGCCGCACCTTCAACCCCTTGGGAATCAACACCGGCTCGCTGTCGCGCGTGATGCGCCTGAGCGGATTCTTGCCGGAGTGATACATCGCCGTCGCGGTCGCCATCGGTCCGGGAAGGAAAGCCTGCACCTGATCGGCACGGAAGCCATTCTTCTTCAGCCACAGCGCAAGCTCCAGCATGTCCTGATCCGATGTACCCGGATGCGCGGCGATGAAATAGGGAATGAGATACTGTTCCTTGCCGGCCTCCTTCGAGTAACGCTCGAAGAGCTCCTTGAAGCGATCGTAGGCGGCCACCCCCGGTTTCATCATCTTCGACAGCGGCCCTTCCGCGAGGGCTTCCGGTGCGATCTTGAGGTAGCCCCCGGTGTGGTGCTGCGCGAGCTCCTTGACGTACTCCGGAGATTCGATCGCCAGGTCGTAGCGCACGCCCGAGGCAATCAGCACCTTGCGTATGCCGGGCAGCGCACGCGCGCGGCGATACAGACGGATCAACGGGCCGTGATCGGTGTTGAGATTCGGACAGATCCCCGGATATACGCACGAGGGACGGCGGCAGGCACTCTCGATTGCGCGGCTGCGGCACGCCAGGCGGTACATGTTGGCAGTCGGTCCGCCGAGATCGGAGATGACCCCGGTGAAGCCCGGCACGGTGTCGCGCACCGTCTCGAGCTCGCGCAGCACGGACTCTTCCGAGCGGCTCTGGATGATGCGCCCCTCGTGCTCGGTGATGGAGCAGAACGTGCAACCGCCGAAGCAGCCGCGCTGGATGGCGACCGAGAAACGGATCATTTTGTAGGCCGGGATGTTGGCCTTGCCGTAGAACGGGTGCGGTGCGCGCGCAAACGCCAGCTCGTACACCCAGTCCATCTCCTTCGTGGTGAGCGGAATCGGCGGCGGATTCAGCCACACGTCCGCATCCCCGTGTCGCTGCACCAGAGCGCGCGCGTTACCCGGGTTCGACTCCAGATGCAGAATCCGCGAGGCATGCGCATAGAGCACCGGATCGGCCGCCACGCGCTCGTAGCCGGGCATGCGGATCACGCTGCGCTCACGATCGGCATTCTTCACGCGCCGCACGAACCGCACGACTTTCTCGCCGCCTGGCAGGGCCGCGGTGCTGGCGCACGCCGGCGCGGCCACGGCGCAGGGTGCGCCATCGGCCGCGGGACCCTCGCCACGTCCGCCGCCGCCCGCCGTCATTGCATACGGATCGATGGGTGGATTGAGAGGTCCCGGCGCATCGAGATGCGTCGAGTCGATCTCGATCCAGCCCTCGGGCAAGCCTTTGCGCAGAAACACCGTGCCGCGCACGTCGGTGATGTCGTCAATGGACTCGCCCGCGGCGACTCGATGGGCGATCTCGCAGATCTGCCGCTCGCCGTTGCCGTAGATCAGCAGGTCCGCCTTGGCATCGAGCAGCACCGAGCGGCGTACCTTCTCCGACCAGTAATCGAAGTGCGCGATGCGCCGCAGTGAGGCCTCGATACCGCCGATCACGATCGGCACGTCGCGGAATGCCTCGCGGGCGCGCTGCGCATAGACGATCACCGAGCGGTCCGGCCGCCGCCCGCCTGCGCCACCCGGCGTATAGGCATCATCGCTACGCAGGCGGCGATCGGCGGTGTAACGGTTCACCATCGAATCCATGTTGCCCGCGGTGATGCCGAAGAACAGGTTCGGCCGGCCGAGCGCCGCGAACGCCTGCGCATCGTGCCAGTCCGGCTGCGCGATGATGCCGACGCGAAAGCCCTGCGCTTCGAGCAGGCGGCCGATGATCGCCATGCCGAAGCTCGGATGATCGACGTAGGCATCGCCGCTGATGATGATCACATCGCAGCTGTCCCAGCCGAGCAGCTCCATCTCGGCCCGCGACATCGGCAAAAAGGGCGCCGTGCCGAAACGCGCCGCCCAGTATTTGCGGTAGCCGGTGATGTCGGGGGCGGGATTCATGCAGCCGGACATTAGAGCAGAACTTCCGCCACGAGGTCATACTGGCACCTCTGGCTTGGCGGTTCCAGGCACAGGACAAGGAGCTCGTGGATGCACGTTATGCAGAAACGGCGCGTGAAGCGCACTCTCGCTCTCCTGGCGATGGCGTTCGCCTGTGGCTCGTTGGCGCTGGCCCAGAGCGCCGCGGCGCCGCGCCTTGCCACGCCGGTGTTTTCGCAGTTGGTCGTGTTCTCTCTGCCGCCCGAATTCAAGTCCACCAAGCCGACCTACGAGAAAAACAGCGGCAGCTTCTACATCCGCGAGCAGGTGCCCGAAGGTGAGAGCCTCGCTAACTGGTCACACATGATCACGCTCTCGGGCACGCGCGGCCTGGCGGCGAATCCCAACGTGACTCCGCAGGCGCTGCTCGCGCGCATGACCCTGGACTTCCAGCGCAATTGCCCGGACACCTTCAGCAGCAATGCGCCGGGTCAGCAGAAAATCGACGGCTACGACGCCTACGAGGTGATCGTCAGCTGCGGACGCGTGCAAACCGACAAGCAGCCCTATGGCGTCTCGGCCGTCATGCTGAGCGTCAAGGGCTCGAACGATTACTACTCACTGCAATGGAGCGAGCGCGGGCGTGACTCTGCGCAGCCGCCGCCCATCGATGTCGCGTACTGGGCGCGGCAGCTCGCGCGACTGAACCCGATCAGGCTCTGCCCCATCGTCCCGGGAGAGTCCGCGCCGTATACGAGCTGCACCGCTCGCTAGGCCGGGCCGGGCCAAGCCGAGCCAAGCCAAGCCAAGCCGAGCCGAACCGAACCGAACCGAGCCCGCGCCGCGCCGGCCCGGCTTGCGTGGTACCATGGTAACAATGTACGATTGTACCATGCACACCGTTACTCGTACCCAGACCGGCGTACGCCTCGAGAATCGCCTGCTCAAGGTCCTGAAGGCGCTCGCCACCGAGCTCGACATGTCGCTCGGTGATCTGCTCGAAGGCATCGTGCTGCATGCATTCGAGGGCAAGGCGCCGTTCTCAGCGGCGACGCTGCGCAAAGTCAAGGCACTGAAGGCCATTTACGGACTCGACCTCACGGCCAAAGACTCGCATCAGCTGCGGGAGAATGGCGATGAGCGCTGAATGTCCTGAGCTCGAGCGCTTCCTGCGCGGGGAGATCCCGGCGGCGGGTTTTGCTCATCGCGATCACGTACGCATGGCCTTCGAGATGCTGCGGCGTCACGATTTCGCCGAGAGTGCACTGTGGTTCTCGCGCACTCTGCGCACCATGGCGCGGCAGGCCGGCAAGCCGCAAGCTTTCCACCAGACGGTGACCATCGCGTTCCTCGCGCTCATCGCCGAGCGCATGGACGCGAGTGAGTGTCGGGACTTCGCGGCGTTCGAGTGCAACAATCCGGACCTGATGGAGAAAGGCGTGCTCGCACGCTGGTACCCTCCGGAGCGCCTCGCAAGCGAGCGGGCCCGGCGGACATTCCTGCTGCCGGAGCCCGGCCGATGAGTGCGCCGCGAATTCTCGGCTGCTACCGTTTCACCTTCAGCGCGCTCATCCTGCTGGCTAGCCTGCAGACGCTGGTTGCCGCGCACGCGGACCGTGCCATCGCTCTGCTGGCAACGACCGAGATCGCGGGTGCCCTGATCCTCTGCTGGCGGCGGACGCAGTGGCTCGGGGCCGCGCTATTGCTCGGCGTGTTCGGCTGGGCCCAGGTCATGTCGGCCATGCAGGGTGAATGGCCAACTCGCTTCCTGCTGTACGCCGCGAGTGCGCTCCTCATCGTGACGCTCGACCGCACGCTGATGCGGTCGGGCACGGCAGGGGCGCATTGAACAGCAGCGGTGCTCAGTACAGGAGCACCGAGCGCCGCTCCCCCTGCCAGGCGGCTTCGTCCGCCGCGGCGAGGGAGTCGAGGTCGGCGGGAGTTGCGTGCGGATCGTCAACCCAGGTACGCAGCAGCTCGCTTCCGTTGATGACATCGATCGGGCGGCGCTTGAACTCATACTCGTAGGGGAAGTCCGCCCACAGCGGGTACTCCGGGTGCAGACGCCGCAGAGCCTTCAAGGCGAGCGCAATCAGCCGCCAGGGGCGGAATGCGCCATGGACGTAGTGCGCTCCGTCTTCCACGTGCACCTGGAAACCGCTGCAAAGGCTCCCCACGTGCTTGTTGAAGGTCGGCTCGAACCAGCAAGCGCGCAGCCGGCAGCCCTGCAGCCACGCCGGTGCCAGTGCGTGCATCTGCTTCATCAGCATCTCGACCTCCAGATCCGGAGCGCCGAGCAGCTCGAGCGGGCGCGTCGTGCCGCGACCTTCCGATAGCGTCGTGCCCTCGAGCATGACGGTGCCCGCGTAGCAGCGCGCCATGGAAAGATTCGGTGCGTTGGGGCTCGGATTGATCCAGCTGCGCTCGAGTAGCGGCCAGCCGAAACCCGGCGCCTGCTCCGGTTGCCAGCCGTGCATCGTGATCACCTCGCACTCGACATCGAGCCGCAGCGTGCTGATGAACCAGCGCGCCAGCTCACCCAGGGTGAGGCCGTGCCGCATCGGCAGCGCGCCCGCCCCGACGAAGCTCTCCCAACCGGCGCGCAGCTTCA
>DATJFM010000023.1:0-15111 GCA_035495655.1 Steroidobacteraceae bacterium | reverse complement strand
CGAGGGACCCACGCTTCTCCAGAAAGCCGTGGGAACGGGCGGCTGCACGTGCAGATACTCGACGTGGAAGTTGGGAATGTCATACGCAAGCTTTGCGGCACCGTCGATGGAATCGGGGTCGAGACCGTTCTTGAAAGCCGGAGGAAAAAACCGCGCGAGAATAGACGAGCCCGCAAATCGATGTTGCCACGCGATCAGCTTCCCGGACTGGTCGAGGCCCGCGCTGAAGCGGTCGAACCAGTACGGCCGATACATGTCGTGCTGGATGTCCTCTTCGCGGGTCCAGATCACCTTCACCGGACCCTCGACGTGCATCGCGATCTGCACCGCGCGCGTCACCCCGTCGTACTCGAGGCGCCGGCCGAACCCGCCGCCGAGGTACTGGTTGTGGACCACGACTTTCTCGAGTGGCAGCCCGGTCGTCTTCGCCGCGGTCATCTGGGCGCGCGAGCACACCTGCGTACCGACCCAGACTTCACAGCCATCCCGCCGAACGTGCACCGTGCAGTTCATCGGCTCCATGCACGCATGCGCAAGGAACGGCAGGTGGTAGGTCGCCTCGACCTTGGTGGCAGCGTTGTTCAAAGCGCTCGCCACATCACCCACATTTTGCGCGACCGCACCGCCATTGAGCGTGCCCTGCTCGAGTACCCGGGCCACATCCTCGATAGTGAGCTGCGCATGCGGGCCCGCGTCCCATTCGATCTTCAGCGCCGCAAGCCCCTTTCTGGCGGCTCCCATGTGGTCCGCCACCACGGCGACGGCATCCTCGAGCTGCACGATCTGGCGCACGCCTTTGACGGCCTTCGCGGCCGAATCGTCGACACTTTTCAGCCGGCCCCCGAACACAGGCGACTGCGCGAGCGTCGCAACCTTCACTCCCGCGGGCCTGACATCGATGCCGTAGACGGTGACGCCATTGACCTTGGTGGGAGTATCGAGACGTTTCGCGGGTGTGCCGATCAGCCTAAACTTCTCCGGGGGCTTGAGAGTGACCGCCTTTGGAACCGGCATCCGTGCCGCATCGGCAACGAGAGCCGCGTAGGTGAGGCTGCGCCCGCTCGAGGTGTGCAGCACCTTGCCGGCGTCCGCGTGACACGAGGCGGGGTCCGCCTGCCAACGCTTCGCGGCGGCCGCAATCAGCATCTCGCGCGCGGTGGCACCGGCCCGGCGCATCGGTTCCCAGGCGGCGATGATGGAGGTTGAACCGCCGGTTATTTGAAAGCCGACCCGTGGATTGGCGTAGCGCTTGTCATCCGGCGGCGCATGCTCGAGCCGCACCTGGCTCAGAGGTACCTCGAGCTCCTCGGCAATGAGCATGGATATCGAGGTGTAAGTACCCTGACCCATCTCCACATAGGGCATGGTGAGGGTGATGGACCCGTCGCGAGCGATGCGGACGAAGGCGTTGGGCGCGAAAGCGCCGGTTTCCTCCGCTGCAGCGTCGGCGAAGAGACCAGGTAGTCCGAAGCCGAGCACGAGCCCACCGCCCGCGCCCGCTCCCATCTTGAGAACCGTGCGCCGCGAAACAGGATGCGGGCGCATGATCAGGCCCCTCCCTTCATCGTTGCCAGCTTCTGCGCAGCTTGCTTGATGGCCTGACGAATCCGCAGATAGGTGCCGCAGCGGCAGATGTTGCCTGACATGGCTGCATCGATATCCGCATCCGTCGGGTCCGTGTTCTCTGCAAGCAAGGCTGAAGCCGACATGATCTGTCCGGATTGGCAATAGCCGCATTGCACGACCTCGAGATCGAGCCACGCCTCTTGGACGCTCTTCCCGGCCGCGGTTTGGCCGATGGCTTCGATCGTCGTGATGCTGGCATCGCCGATGCCTTGCACGGGCGCGATGCAGGAGCGGATCGGCTTCCCGTTCAGGTGCACCGTGCACGCGCCACAGAGCGCCATGCCGCAGCCGAACTTGGTGCCCATCAATCCGAGGACATCGCGCAGGACCCAGAGCAGTGGCGTGTCGCCATCGACATCCACCTCGTGCGCCGTATCGTTGACCTTGAGGGTGAACGCCATCACTTACTCCGAATTGACCCGGAAAGATCAGCCGCCGCGCTGGGGAGTGTGCAGGCTTGTCCAGCGATACTTAACCACAAGGTTAACCATCATTGGCTGTGGCCTCTGCATGCGTCCCCGTGTCGGACCGATGGCCCCCGGCCCACTTTGCGCGGGCCGACTGAAAGCTGCCGGGATGAGACCGAATGTGCCCCGATAAATTTGGACGATAGTATCGGTCAGAAGCACCTTGACCAACAGCAGGGCCTTTCTCGGCTGCGGCCAAGCTCGCGGTGGTACCGATGCGTAGCGGCGGCTGCTTGCTACCATGTCCAGCAACCCCGTGGCTCCGAAGATTCGATGAGAGACCATGATCAACGCCTCCTATCGGAATGAGCTGCTGGATCTGTTGGGCATCCAGTTTCCCATCATCCAGGCGCCGATGGCCGGTGTCTCTACGCCGGAGATGGCGGCCGCAGTGATGAACGCCGGAGGACTTGGATCGCTTGGGTTCGGCGCAACCGATGCGGCGACAGCGCGCGGCATGATTCGCGCGGTGCGCGAGCGTTCGACCGCCTCGCTCAACGTGAATGTCTTCTGTCATTCGCCGGCAAAGCCCGATGCCAGCGCAGAGGCCGCATGGATCGAGCGGCTGCGTCCTGAATTCGAGCGCTTCGGTGCACGGCCGCCTCGACAGTTGACTGCGATCTACAAAAGCTTCCTCGAAGATGAAGCGATGCTCGCCATGCTGCTCGAGGAGAAACCACGGGTTGTCAGCTTTCACTTCGGTGTGCCACCGCAAAAAACACTCCGACAGCTGCTGGATGCGGGCATCGTGCTCCTCGGCTGCGCGACCACTGTAAAAGACGCCTTGATCCTCCAAGAGGCCGGTGTTCATGCCGTGGTTGCGCAGGGCTACGAGGCCGGCGGCCATCGTGGCCTTTTCGCGGTGGATGGCAGAGATGATCAGCTGGGCACCCTTCCACTCACGCGGCTCCTTGCGACACGGCTCACGGTGCCTGTCATCGCCGCCGGCGGCATCATGGACGGCAATCAGATCCGCGCCGCTCTGATTCTGGGTGCGAGCGCAGCGCAGCTCGGTACCGCCTTCATCGCTTGCTCGGAATCGCAGGCTGACGCGGGCTATCGCGCCGCCCTCAGGAGCGAGGCGGCTTACCACACGGTGGTGACGCGCGCAATCTCGGGACGGCCGGCGCGGGCTTTGAATAACCGCTTCACACAGCTCGCGGCGAACGCTTCGGCCGATCAGATCCCGTGCTACCCGATCGCCTACGATGCGGCGAAGGCCCTGCACGCAGCGGCAAAAGCTCGGGGTGAGTATGGCTATGGCGCACAGTGGGCCGGCCAGGGCGCTCCGATGATCCGTGAGGGCAGCGCCGCGGAGCTTGTGACCGGGTTGGTTTCGCAGCTGTTCGTCTGATCACTGAAGCATCGCGACAAGGAGACTTTCCGTCATGATTCGCAAAGCCAAGGCTGTATGGCGCGGCACCGGCCGTGATGGTAAGGGCGATCTTTCAACCGACTCCCAGGTTTTGAGCCGCACTCCTTATTCATACAAGACGCGCTTCGAGAACGAGAAGGGCACCAATCCGGAGGAGCTCATTGCCGCAGCGCACGCGGGATGCTTCACCATGGCGCTCGCCTTCGCGCTGCAGATGGCAGGCTTCACGCCTACCGAGCTCGCCACCGAAGCCGCCGTGACGCTCGAGCCGGATGGATCGCAGGGATTCAAGATCAGCCGCTCGGCGCTCACGCTGCGCGCCCAGATCCCGGACATCAGCGAGGAGAAGTTCTCGAGCCTTGCGCGCGAAGCCGAGCGCAACTGCCCGGTATCCAAGTTGTTCAAGGCCGAGATCACACTCGACGCGAAGCTGTCCTAGTCCTTGGGCGGTGCGCTGGCGACCGTCACGGGCCGCGGGGCGTCGCCTGAGGCCCGCAGCGTCGCAACCGAAACCTGAAAGGCTGCCCAAAGCGCGGGATCGGCCGATGCCTCGCGGGATATCGTCGAGCGCATGGCGGTGGCCAGTGCCGCCTCGGGGCCCATCATCTCGCGCAGCATGTGACGATAGAACTCCGTCATCAGATGCGCGCTCACCTCATCGGGCACAGGCCAAAGCGAGGCCACGACTGCGCGCGCACCGCGAGCGAGCATGGTCGAGCTCATACCGACCAGGCCCTCGCTGCGCACCTCGGTGCCGAGAGCCGTTTCACATGCGCTGAGGACTGCCACCTCCGCCGTCAAGGTCTGGAGAGAGACGTCTGCAACACGCACCGCACGATCGGCGACCTCTCCGCGCGCATCGTAGGAGCCGAGCATCAGCGAGGACAACTCGGGGACCTGTGCATCCACGATGCCGTGCGTCGCGATGTGGATGAACCGGTATTGCGACCAGTCGAGCGCGAGCAGCCGCTCGCGGGTGGCATCGACGCCTGTCAACTCATCAATCTCACCCGAGGGAAATTGCGCAGCAATGCTGGCAGCCTCTTCGCCGCTAAAGCGCAGCCGCGAATACTCGCGATGGGCCGGGTCCGGCGCGCGCGCCGGTGAAGTCTGTGCCGCTGCTGATGAATGCCTGAGCGCTGCAAGCCGCGGGTCGTCCGCCTGATACACCGGGTCCGCAACCAGCAGAATTTTTCCGCGATCGCTCAGCCGGGGCCGCCTGAGCGGCGTGTCCAGCATCCAGGCGGCTGGGGTGATCGCGACATCGTGATGCAGAACAATGAACGCCTGCGCTCCCGCGTTTGCAGTCAGCAGAGCCGTGAAAGGGACGTAATCGAGAGCGCCATCCGGAATGACCACCCAGTTCCGCGCCGGTGACAGCCAGGGCTCCAGTGGGCCGATGATCGTCCCGGATAAGGTGGAAGCAGCCTGCAGGCGACCCTCGACCGGCACATCCACGAGGCGCCTCAGCGAGCGGTGAAACGCGGCCGCCTGGTCCGAGATGACACGCGGAGAAGCCAGGCGCACCCAGTGCATCTCGCCCGGCACCACCGCCCACGCGTACGCGGATTCCGAGCCGAGCCAGTACGACACGAGCACGGTGCCCGCGGCGAGGGCCGGCACGGTCCGTTCGTGTCCAGTGGGTACCGTCGCGCCATGAGCGAGGCTGTCCTTCGCGATGACGGTGTTGACCGTGTCTACCTGTCGGCGCAACTCCGCGATGTCGGCCACCAGGTGGCGTACCCGCGGGTCGTCGGCTCCCGAGCGCTCGAGCCGCACGTCCAGGGCAAATCGACGCGCGGCGAGCTCGCGATAGAGCTCCTCGCGGCGGCGAAACTCGGACACGAGGGTGCGGCGGAGCACGGGCGAGTATCTCTGCGCCGCGACGTCTGCAAACGAACGCGCGCGCGCGGCGTCTGCCGTCGCGAAGGCCGCCGCTGCAAGGGCATTGGCCTCCGCAGCGCGGCCCGCCGCCAGTACATGCTCATATTTCTCTCGCAGCAGATCGAGCTTCAGGTCGTACGCCGGTCGAAGTGGCGCCTGCAACTGCGCACGCAACTCCGGATTGGCGCTCTGCAGTCGAACTGCGTCGGATTGCGCCAGCGCTTGCTCGATCGCCGCGAGTGCCTCGTCGGATCTCCCCAGCTGCCGCAGCACCCGGGCGAGCTCGAGATCGCCTTCGAACTCTTCCATGACACTGCCAAAAGCGTGCAGCTGTGGTCGAGCGGCCGCGAGATCCGCGAGCGCCTCATCGGAGCGCCCCATGCTACGAAGCACGACTGCGCGTTGCAGTAGCGCTTCCGCCTGAACGAGCGGACCGGCCTTGCTGCCGGTGGAGATGATCTCATCGAGCAGCGCCTTGCCGTCGGCGGGGCGCCCGGCAGCTGCGGTGTGAACGGCCTGTTGGATTCTGATGCGTGCGATGGCCGAGGGCGCAATCGCCAGGCCGAGCGCTTCGTTATCGTACGCGAGCGACTGCTCCACCCTGCCCTGTTCCGCATCGATGGTCGCGAGCGCGCGCAAGCTCGCCATGCGCCCCCGCCCATCGAGCGCCACCGTGCGAATGGCGAGCGAACGCTCGAGAAATTGCCGCGCGCGCTGTCGGTCGCCAAGCGCGTAGTAGTTGACGCCGATTCCATAGAGGGAATACGCCTCATCTCGTGGCGCCTGCACCTTTTGCGCAAAAGCGAGTGCGCGGTCGTAGAGACGCAGCGATTCATCCAGGTGACCGAGCGCATAGTTGGCCAGCGCCGTGTTGACGATCACTATGAGGTACAGGCGCGGATAGGGCTCCGGACCGATGTCGGCAAGTGCCTGTTCGAGCCACGGTAGAGCTTCCGGCAGCCGGCCGAGTCCCCACAGGCAGAGTGCACGGTTTTGCGATGCCAACGCGCGTCGTTGTGGCTCGTGAATAGATCCAAACAGGCGACTCGAGGCGGCGGAAGCTTTGACACACTCGGGATAGTTACCCTCGTTGAGGTACGTCAGCCCGATGTTTGTGAGCTGAAGTCCCGCGTCGTACCGCTCGCCACGCCGCAGATGGAACTGCAACAGGTTCAGCAACAGCTCGCGGGCCCGAGCAAGGAGGTTACTGGTATTGGCATTCGGCCCGGCACCGGCTGGCGCAGACGCACCCGCCGATCCGATCTCGATCCAGGATGAGGCAAGGAGCGCTTCGGCGCGCGCCCTGCGGTAGGGATCCTCGGGCCCCAGCATTGCGGCAGCCTTCCCCGCCCAGGCTGCCGCGGCCTGCCAGTCCTGCAGATCGAAGTACCGGACGCCTGCCAGCGCAAGCGCCGTCTCGCCACGCAGGCGCTGATCCCCGGACGAACCGATCGTTTCCTCAGCGGAGGCATAGGCTTCCGCTGCACGCAGGAAGGACTCGTGTGCATTACCGCCGGAGGCCGACGTCTGCCCGCTGGAGATCCCCTGTCCTGCCGCATACTCGGCATCGCCCGTGGCGAGGCTCTTCAGGATCGCGAGGCAGTCGGGCCGTTCCCGAAGAGCAGAGAGATCAAAGACTTGAATGATTGCCGTGCCGCGGGCACCGGCGTGCTCCTTACCGGTGATGCGGACCAGCAGTGAGTCGGAGTCCGCCGCCGGAACTATCGCCCGACGAGTACCGGTCCGTCGCTCCGGATGGTCGGCACTGGCGAGAACCTGGTTCCTCGGGCCCAGCACCTCGACGATTGCATCGTTGTTGCGCTCCTCGACCTGGATCAGATAGGTGCGGCCGGGCTGGACCGAAACCCGCGCCACCGTGGGCTCCCGCCCCGCGGTCCCGAGTGGCCCCTTGGCGTATGCCGGGGCGCCGAGGGCACTGCTGCATGAGGGGTTTGCCGCGAGCCCCGGCGCAGCCCACCCGGCAAAAACGATTACCCCCAGGAGGCGCCAGCCGTGAGACCGGCTGCAACGCAGCGAAGGCTGCGGCGGCGCGCGTCCGCGGCTTATACTCAGGACATGATTGGTCTCGATGGCCAAGCAGCACCTGCCGCGATTCTTCCGGCGCAATCCGATTTGCCGGCCCCCGTCGCGGACCCGGTTTCCCACCTGGCTGCAGTCTATCGTGACTTTCCCGGCCTTCGTGCACTGATATTGCGGCGGGTACGCGACCCGGAGGTCGCCGCGGACATCCTGCAGGATGCGGCGGTCACGACGCTCGAGAAGCTGCGCACCGGAGAGATTGCGCACCCCGAAAATCTCGGCGGTTACATCTATCGCGTAGCGCTCAATCACCTGCGAAATCATCGCCGCAAGGATCGTAGTGCCCTCTCGAGCGCCGATGCCCTCGATGAGCTTCCGGCTTCGGAGAACGACGACTGGGAACGTGTCGGAGGGCGTCAATGGGCGGCAGCTGCGAGGCGGATGCTGGAAGAGATGCCGGTCCCGCGTGATCGGGAGGTGCTGGTCCGCTTCTACCTCGATGACGAGGATAGAGAGAAGATCTGCGTCGAGTTAGGCCTCTCGGAGGAGCATTTCAACCGCGTGATCTTTCGTGCTCGCAATCGGTTCAGAGAGCTCGTCGAGCATCGCGGCTTTCGCAAGGCCGACTTGCTGACCATCGCCGCCATCGGACTCTGTCTTTCGCTCGCTGGATGGGGCGCGCTCTCGCGCGCTGGTCAAACCAGCCACACCTCGAGCGAATTGGCGGCTCCCGCCAACCCTAGTTCTCTGGAAGTCGTGAAGTGATCGCCGACCGCGAATTCATCACGCTCCAGGACTTCATCGGTGGCCGCCTGTCGGAGGAGGAATGCCGCGACTTCGAAAACCGCCTGGTGCGCGACCCCAGGCTTGCGCGCGAGCTCGAGCAGTCACTGCGGATGCGCGAAGGACTGCAACGGCTGCGTACGCGGGGATATTTCGGCAAAGTGGCGTCCAGGCGTTACAGCTTTCGGAATTGGGTACCCGCCACGCTCGTGGCGGCCACGGTGGCGGGAGTCGGGCTGTTTCTGTCGCAGCTACGTGTCCCGGGGCCTGCATCGCTTCTGCTGGCCTCGCCCGACGCGCACATCGCCACCAACGCTGCGTCAGGGATCGCGGCGCACTTCACTTTCGTAACCGTCCGCGGCGGCTCGGTGCCGGATCTAGTTCTGCCTCCCGCAGGTCTCATCGAGATTCGAGCTGCCCCGAGCGTGCGCGCCAATATCGCGCACTATGCTATGACCCTCCTTCGGCAGCAGGAGGGAAGTGAAGCGCAGACCGTTGCCTCATTGGATGGTCTTGCTTTGGGCACCGACGGGTATGTGCATGGCTATGCCGACGCCGCGCGCCTGGCGCCGGGCAGTTATGTTCTTCGCTTGCGACCTGACACCGCGACTCCAGCGCCAACGGACGTGTTCGCCTTCAATTTAAACGCGGTCGCCAGCAAGCACTCGCAGTAATTTCATCCCGCGACCGGGACTCCACCTCGACCGCGAGAACTCCCGGAACTCCGAAGAGTTTGATGAGCTCGTTCGACTCCATCGAGCCCGTCAACACTCCGACCGCCGCGAGCGTCGCAGTATGGTGAAGGCCAAGCGCGCGGCACGCAGCGGCCACTTCGTAGATAGTGCCTTGTGCCTCATCCTCGATTGCAACAGCGACATTGACCACGCTCACCGGGTAACTCCTATCTAGGGCTTGGCACCCTCACTAGTGCCGCCATCGCTGACACGCGCGGGTTTTCCGCGCTCACGTTCTACTGTTCCCTGACGCTCGCCGGTCTCAGCAGATGAGCCATCTCACGGATGAGACATTTCACACACTGCGCGTAAAGTGAGAGTCGACTGTCTCCCGTGACAGATCCCTGATGCGGCGCTTTCTCACGGAAAAACTAAAACCGGCGATCTTGCCGGCCGCTGGTGCATGCCATGGCCAGCGCCGTGTGCCGCTGCGCCCTCGGAGTAAAAGCATGAGATACGCAATTGTGGCTTTTCTGATCATGACACCGCCCTTCACGACCGTCGCGCTTGCACAGGATGGAGGCGGACATGGGCCTCCGCGGTCGGTGGTCGTGACATCGCCGACCCTGCCGACGATGCCCGTGCCCACCACCGGGGGATCCATATCGAAGCTCTTTCAGCCCAACGCTGAGTTGGAGTCAATGATGAAGTAGCGGCAACGCGTCCCTGACGGACGCCTCGCTGGAGAGGGAACTCACGTTAGATGTGCTCATCGGCACGGCACGACTGCGCCCGTGCGGCGCAGTCGTGCGCGTTCGCGTGCGGAGCTAATAGTTCAGGTTGAAGCTGAGGAGCCTGCCCATGAAGGCGAACCAGACGATGCCGAGCAATGCCGCGGCGAGTGCCCCGTTGCGCACCCAGGCGATCCGCGTCGACTGCAGCCTGGAAATTCTCCATAGCGCCCACACGCCCACTGCAACCGCGGCAACGACCAGGACTCCCGCCAACTGCAGCATGCGCACCACCGGATCGAGCCGCCACGAATAGACCCACAGCTTGACACTGAGGACCGGGCTGAGGAGCAGGATCCAGGCGATGACATAGACGACTACCAATATCACCGCAACGCCAATCAACGTTCGAAGGCGGCGCACCTCCTTCGAGGCAGCAGGCCGTCGATAGCGCCAACGGATGATCGCGGAGATCGGGCACAGCACGACCGTCAAGGCGATGATGAGGAGTGCGCCGCAGAGGATCGTCAGATTCAGCGGAGCGGACCGCAGGAAAGGCACGGGTTGCAGGACCGATATCGGGTCCTCGTTGTCGATCAAGGTCTTGACGCCGTCCACTGTGCGTAGCGCGAGCTCGCGGGTTCCGCCAACCTCCCGCCACAGATCGGGAGAGATTTCGGCGAACGTGTCCTGCCCGGACTCGAGAACTCGCGGGGCGACGACGGTGCCATCGGGTTTGGCGACGATCACCGTCTGCTGCAGGAGATAGAAGACGCTGAGGAAACCGTGCTCCACGCGCCGGGACTCCTGGTAGCGACCTGCAATCTTGTGCGCATCGGCGGCCGCGGATGCGAGCGCCGGCGGATCCACCAAGGGTGAGGTGCGCGGGAAATAACGGTCCATGAATTGATCGAACAGCGACTTGCGCAGACCGTACACGGCGTTGTCACGGCCCCGGCTGTTGAAGGTATAGAAGATGCCGACACCCTCCTTCGGCAACAGGTCGAATTCCGTGTGAAACACGACCGAATCACCGCCGTGTCCGATCACCGTGCGGCCATTCTTCATGTCATGGAAGAAGCCGTGTGCCATGGTGCTGAAGCCCGGCAGCGCGCTCTCCGATGGAGAGTGCATCAGCTGCGTGGTCTGCGGGCTGAGGAGTGCGACATCGCCATATCGGCCTTGCTGCAGATGGGCGAGCATGAAGTGCGTCATGTCCGCTGCGGTCGTCGTCATGCTTCCCGCGGGCCGCGTGATGATGAGTTCATACGCCTGCGGACTCGCCGAAGCCGTCGAGTAGCCTTTCGACATGGCGCCCTTGAAGCGCTCCGGCAGGGGTTGATCGAATGTCGAGTCGCGCATGCCGAGCGGCAGCAGAATGTGCTCCTCGACATAGCGCTCGAAGGGTCGCCCCGAGACCCGCTGGACGATGTAACCCGCGAGCGCCGCGCCATAGTTCGAGTAGGCCGGAACCTCGCCCGGTGGAAAGAGCAGCGGCCGCGGATGCTCCTTCAGATACTTCTCCGTCGAGGGAAGATCCTGCGGGTCGATGGCGAGAATGTCCTTGAGTCCTTCCTCGAACCCGCCCTTGTGATTCATCAGATCGCGCACGGTGATCGGCGGACCGTATGCGGGTGAGACCTTGAAATCCAGATAGTCATCGACGTTCCGATCGAGATCGATCTTGTGCTGCTCCACCAGCTGCATGACGGCCGTCCAGGTGACGAGCTTCGAGGTCGATCCCGGACGGATCAGGGTCTTCGCCGCATCGATGGGAGTGCGTTTCTCGACATCCGCATAACCATAGCCCTTCTGGAAGAGCACTTTGCCGTCCTTCACCACGGCAATCACACCTCCTGCGATGTCGCCACGCTGCATCGAGTACGGCAGCAGGCCATCGAGCCACGCATGCAGATCGTCCGCATCCAGCGTATGGGCCGCGGGAGCCGGCGCAATTGGCGGCGCCTCCTCCTTCGGTGGCGAAGGTGCGATGGGAGTGGTCGCGGGCACATTCTTGAGCGCCGGGGAGTCAGGCGGAGAAGCCACGGCGAGGGTGGAGAGGCAAAATGCTGCTGCAATGACCGGGCAGACTGAGCGCATCATCTGGACTCCTGCACCGGTGTGAAGAGCAGATCCTGGTAGTCCCAACTGAAGTCCGCGATCGGTGACACGGCCTTGACCGAAGACGAGCGATCTCATGACACTCCCTGGCGCACGGCTGCACGATGCCGGAGCCGGAACAGCCCGAGCGTCAACAGCGGTATCACGTAGACGAGCAGGAAGATCACGGCCAGTGCCCGATAGCCCTTGGCGATCAGCGCCACGAGCCCGAAGCGCTGTGCCACCAGCATGCAACCTGCGAGTGTCGCCAGTGCGATGCCGAGACGAGCACGGTGTGCGAGCGGAACCCCATGATGACGGCGCCAGGCATGATCGATGCGCTCGTTGATCGCGTGCACCGCGCCCGTGCCGCTCTCGAGCAGGGCCGCGAAGATCATCAGCTGGAAGAGCAGATGGAACCATGGCGCGTGCATCTTCTGCAGAAGGAAATCCGAGGGCAGCGTCTCGGAGGCAATCTGCGGGAAGTAGGCGATCATGCAGCAGAAGAACATGAGTGCCGGAAGCATGGCGAGCGGACCTGCAATGAGACCGGCAATCACGGCATCCCGGTCGCTCGTCAGGTGACGCAGCACGGGCAGAATCGTGATCGCACCGACGATGTTGTAGCTGGCGTAGGTGACTCCACCCACCAGCCAGCCGTCGGTCGCTGCGTTGCTGGCAAAGCCCTCCGGAATGCGATTCCCGAAGTGCGTCAGCGCCATGATGACGAACAGCACATAAACGCCGTAGAGCAGGAACGACACGTACTTGAACAGACGCTCGACCGAGGCGTTACCGAACGTGGTGAAGAGCGCAATGGCAATCATGAGTGCGAGCGTCCCGACGAGCGTCGGAAGGCCCAGCATCGCAGCCCCGATGGCGCCTGCCGCGGCGCCGAATACCGCGAGTATCAGGATGACGAAGAGCACGTAGGCAGCCTCGAACACCAGCCAGCCCGGGCCGAGCAGCGCACGCACGAAGCTCTGGTAATCCAGCGCGCCGGTCGCGCGCGCGAAAACAAAGGTCGCGACGCAGACGCCACACCAGATGATGGTGGCGAGCACCATCGCCGCTATGCCACCCCAGGGTCCGCTCGGCAGGAAGAATTCGGCGAGCTCGCGGCCGGTGGCGTAACCGCCGCCGATGACCACTGCCTTGAAGGCAAGACCCGGCAGCAGAAAGCGCTGAAACCGTGATGACACGGCTGCTCTCCTAGCGGCGGCCCCCGGATGAGAGCGGCGTTCTCCCCCAGACGGCTTCATCGACCCAGATCATCCCCTGCGAATAGGTCACGGCGGGAGTTCGGTCGCGGGCGAGAAAGGTCGGCCCATCGAGATCCACGACATCGCACAGCTGACCGACGATGAAGGAAGGAGCCATGGCGAGACTCGAGCCCATCATGTTGCCCACCATCACGCCGAGCCCCAGTCGCCGCGCTTCACGGGCCATGGCCAGCCCTTCGGTGAGCCCGCCACATTTATCGAGCTTTACGTTGACCATGTTGAAACGGCCGACGAGGCCTGCGAGATCGGCGAACCCGAGGGCACTCTCATCCGCGACCAGCGGAATCGGCGAATCGAAGTTCGCTAGCCCTGCTTCCTGTCCGCGCGCCACCGGTTGCTCGAGTTGCGTGACGTTGGCCTCGACCAGGGCATGAATCAGCAGCCCGAGCCCGGAGACCGTGTAGCCCTGATTGGCGTCGACCCCGAGCCAGACTTCCGGGCGCGCCGCTCGCACCGCATTCACCCGTGCGATGTCGAGCTCGCGATCTCCGGTCAGCTTGACTTTGAGCGCCTGCGCGTCGGCCCAGCGACGTGCACCGTCCGCCATGACGGCCGGCTCATCAGCCCCGAGGGTGAAGGTGGTTACCAGCGGCCGAGGTGGATCGAGGCCGGCAAGCTCCCACACCGCCTTGCCCGTGCGCTGCGCGTCGAGCTCCCACAGCGCGCAATCCAGCGCATTGCGTGCACCGCCCGCGGGGAGCAGCCGTTGCAGCGAAGCACGGTCGATGCCGGATTCGATCGCTGCGCGGCAGCCTTCGAGCGCCGCGACCATCTGCTGAACGTTGTCATCGAGATAATAGACTCCACAGGCCTCGCCGCGACCGCGGTGCTGGCCATCCTCCAGTGTTACGACGACCGCATCCTGATGCTCGAACAGGAATCCTGCGATGCGAAAGGGAGCCGAGAACGGCAATCGTTCCACATCGACCGTCAGCTGCAGTTTTGCCATCAGAAGTTCGTCCCGAAATGCACGAGCTTGAATGCCAGCGCCACCCATAGCACCATGAGCGCCGACACGCTCAGCACGACACTCCAGACCCGCGCCGGCCAGCGCCGCTCACCCGCCCAGACGGCGCGGAGATTCCACAACATCGCGATGAGACCGCCAATGAATGCGAGCGTTCCGAAGATCTCATCCAGCCACAACAGCCCATCGAGCCGCCCATCGAGATAGTTGTTGTTCTTGATCATGAGAGCCAGTGTCAGCGTCCACAGTCCGAGAGCGACGAGGATCAGGATGGCGGCGATCTTGCTCCAGCGGTAGGCCTTGAGCGAGGGGGCGTCCAGGCGTAGCGGTGCCTCATAGCGCCGGCGCACCCAGTAAGTCACTGGCCAGAGGAGCGCGGTGAGCAGCAGCGCCACGACGCTCGCGATCGCCAGCGGCTTCAGCCAGGCACTGTTCTCATACCACGGCACGCGGTCGAACACCATGAAGGGTGACAATAGATCAAAGCTCCAGCGCACCGCTTTGCCGTCGACCACCTTCGCGGCGAGGCGATCGTGGCTTCCCGTGTCGAGCCACACGAAGGGCGCGATCTCGACCCAGTGACGCGGCTCGTCGTTGAGCCCGGTGAGGGCTGGGACGAGGAGCTCGCCGTTCTTGTCGACGCCCATCTTCACCTGGCCGAGGAATCCGATGAGCGAGAGGAAACTCGACTGCGAATTGCGCGAGTTGGTCCAGCTGCCGGTCATGAGCGCCGCATGCGCCGCCGCGGTCTTCGCATCGACCCGACTCTCAGGCCGAGGGGCCGGGAAGTAGCGATCCGCGAAATCCTGGAACAGTGCCCCGCGCAGGCTCCCGGCCGCGGCCTCCTTGCCGAGGCTGTTGAATGAGACGTACAGGCCGACGCCTTCCTGCATGAAGAGATGAAGGGAGGTGTGGAAATACTCCGTATCTCCCAGGTGGCCGATGACCTCATGCCCATTGACGTTCGTCTCAAAGAATCCGAGCTCCATGCGGTTGAGCGGCGGCAGGAGCGTGAGCGGACTGTCGTGCATCATCTGCGCGGTCGCGGCAGAAAGAATGCGCTTGCCGTGATATTCACCGCCCTGCAGGTGCGCAATCATGAAGTGCGCCATCTCCTCCCCGGGAGATGAGAGCGAGCCGGCCGGAGCGGGGCCTACGATCTCGAAGGCACCGGGCTCTCC
>DATJFM010000022.1:0-43337 GCA_035495655.1 Steroidobacteraceae bacterium | reverse complement strand
GCGCACCTGGCTGTCTCAGTCGCAGCCGAGCAGCGCGCGGGTCTGGCTCAGCGGTTTTCCGAGCAGCTCCGTGGCACGGGCCTGCGCCATCGCGGCGTCTGTCGGGGACATCGCCCGCAGGTCCGGCGGCTGCGTGAGGCTGCCTGTCGCAGCCGGTGACAGAGACTTCAGAAGGCGTTGATTCCCGTCAGCTCCCGGCCGAGCGTGAGCTGATGAATCATCTCGGTGCCTTCGTAGGTGATGACGCTCTCGAGATTCAGCATGTGGCGGATCGGGGCATACTCGGCGCTGATGCCCGAGCCTCCGAGCATGTCGCGACAGTCGCGGGCCACATCGAGTGCCATGCGGCAATTGTTCCACTTGGCGAGCGAGACCTGCGCCGGATGCATGCTGCCCGCGTCCTTGAGCCGTCCGAGCTGCAACGCGAGCAGCTGCGCGCTGGTGATACGCCGCGCCATATCGGCAAGCCGCGTCTGAATGGTCTGATTAGCGGCCAACGGCCGTCCGAAGAGCTTGCGTGTCGCGGTGTACTCGAGCAGCTGCTTGAGACATGCCTGCGCGGCGCCGATGACTCCCCAGCAGATCCCGTACCGCGCCTGAGTGAGACAGGACAGTGGACCCTTGAGTCCCACGACCCCCGGCAACACGCGGCTCTCGGGCACCACCACGTTGTCGAAGAACAGCGCCGCGGTGACCGATGCGCGCAGCGAGAACTTGTGCTGGATCTCCGGCGCCGAGAAGCCCGGGCTCCCTTTGTCGACGAGGAAGCCGCGGATGCCATCGGGTGTCATGGCCCACACCACCGCAACATCGGCGATCGTGCCGTTGGTGATCCACATCTTCGAGCCGTTCAGCACCCAGTCCCCACCGCGCCGCTTGGCGTGGGTTTTCATGTTGGCGGGATCGGAGCCGCCATGCGGCTCGGTGAGGCCAAAGCAGCCGATGAGCTCGCCGCGCGCCATGCGCGGCAGGTAATGCTGCTTCTGCTCGGCGGAACCGAAGGCGAAGATCGGATACATGCACAGTGATGACTGCACTGATACGAAGCTGCGGATGCCCGAGTCGCCGCGCTCGAGCTCCTGGCAGATAAGCCCGTAGCTCACGGCGTTCAATCCCGCGCAGTCGTAACCCTGGATCGAGGAGCCGAGCAGCCCCAACGCCGCAAGCTTAGGGATCAGCTCCTGTGGAAAACGGTGCTCCTCGAAGCAACGCTGCATGATCGGCAGCACTTCGGCATCGACCAGCCGCGCGACCGACTCCTGCACCAGGCGCTCTTCGTCGCTGAGTGTGGCGCGCACACCGTAGAGATCCATGGGATCGAGCGCGCTGGCGGCCGCGGCGCCTGCGGCCTCAGGGCTGGAAGCGGCGGCTTTGGCCACGGGACTCTCTCCTGCAGGAAAAGGCGCATCCAAGGGGGGCGCGCATGATAGCGGGGTCCCCGTGAAATTGCGCGTTCGTCCCGGCAGGTGGATTCACATTCCTGCTTGGGGCACCCTTCGAGCCATGAAGATCCCGGAAATCATCCTGGTCGAGACGGTCCACCAGCCCGGCAGCCTCGCCAGAGTTTTGCAGGTCATCGCCGACGCCGGCCTGGCCATCGAAGGCCTCACCGCGCTGCGGCGGCAGCAGGGCCACACGCTCTGGGAGATCACACTCGAGATGGACGAGGAGGCTGATCGCTCGCTCTATGAGCGCATCGGCCAGCTGCCCACGGCGCGTTTCGTCGGCAAATCAGACCGCGTTTTCAATCGTCATCGCGGCGGCAAGATCCGTACGATCGCGACGCTGCCAATCAACACGCGCGAGGTGCTGCGCGATGTCTACACACCCGGCGTCGCGCGGGTGTGCCTGGCGATACGCAAGAATCCGGAAGCAGCGTACGAATTCACCGCGCTCGGCACCACCGTCGCGGTGGTCACCAACGGCACTGCCGTCCTCGGCCTCGGCAACATCGGCGCGCTCGCTGGACTGCCGGTGATGGAAGGCAAGGCGGCGTTGTTCGCCGACCTGGTTGGCATCAGCGCCGTACCCATACTCATAGACGAGACGCTGCCCGCACGGGTGGTGGAGATCGTCAGCGGCATCGCCACGTCCTTCGGCGCGATCCAGCTGGAGGATTTCGCGGCGCCCGAGTGCTTCGAGATCGAGGAGCAGCTGCGCGCGCGCCTGCAGAAACCGGTGCTGCACGATGACCAGCACGGCACCGCCGTCGTGACGCTCGCGGCGCTGCTGAACGCTGCGCAGCGCTCGGGCGTCGACCTGCGCGCCAGCGTCATCGGGCAAATCGGTTTGGGAGCTGCAGGCAGCGGAATCGTGCGCCTGCTGCAGGCCTATGGCGTGCGCCACGTGCTTGGAACCGATCCCAACGCGGGTGCGGTGGCGCGCCTCACCGCCGCGGGTGGGGAGGGCGTCACGCTGCAAACACTCATGCAGCGCGCCGACATCGTGATCGCCTGTACCGGAGTCAAAGGTCTCATCCGCCCGGAATGGGTGCGAAAAGGCCAGGTCATCCTGGCGTTGTCGAATCCCGATCCGGAGATCGAGCCGCTGGTGGCGCGCGCGCAGGGCGCGGCTTTCGCTGCTGACGGCAAGGGCATCAACAACGTGCTGGCGTTTCCCGGCCTGTTCAGGGGTGCGCTGGAAGCGCGCGCCAGATGCTTCTCGGACGCGATGCTCATGGCCGCCGCGCATGCGATTGCGGCCCTCGCCCGCGGCGATGAGCTCGTGCCCTCGGCTCTCGATCGCGAGCTCCACGAGAAGGTGACGGCCGCGGTGCGCGCCGCCGTGACCTGAATCAATAAGGCAGACTGAAGCGCCGATACGCGGCTGCGAGCAGCCACAGCGGACCGATCAGCAGAAACTGCAGGTCCTTGAAGAAGGAAGGGCGCTTGCCTTCCGCGGCGTGCCCGATGAACTGCCCGAACCAGGCGGTCACGAAGATCACGATGGAGGTCAGCCACAGTGGCCAGGGGAGCTGTGCGAGCAGTCGTGTGATCGCGAGCAGGATGATGAACGCTACCAGGATACCGAGCGCCAGCGCCGGGGAGAGCGCAAAGTAGTAGATCAGCGCAGCGGCCGCGGCGAGCGTCGCCCAGTTGAGCCACGGCGAGAGCTCCGAGAACTCCGCCGGTACCGGCGCAGACCAGAGCAATCCGAAGACCGAGAGCACGATCGGCGGGACGCAGATCCAGTGCAGCAGCTCGTTAGTGGGGTGTTGGTGGCTGGCGCCGTATTCGCCGAGCCACTCCGTCACGGTGCGCATGCGCCGCGACGCTACGCGTCCGGCCCTGGGCTCGCAAGGCATCCCGGGCCGGTCGCTTCGTGGTCGTCTCAGGCAGCCATCAGGCCGCGCAGCTTGCCGAGTGCGCTCGATTCGATCTGTCGGATACGTTCCGCCGATACACCGTACTTGTCCGCCAGCTCGTGCAGGGTGGACTTGTCTTCCGACATCCAGCGGCGCTGCACGATATCGCGACTACGGGCATCGAGGCGGCTCAGCGCGCCGCGCAGTCGCTGCGAGGAGTCGTCGGCACTCTCGGCGTCCTCCACCTGCTCGGCGGGGTCGGCGTCGGGCGCCGGCAGATAGGCAGCCGGGCTGTAGAGCTCCTCCTCATCCGCTTCCGGAGCCGGATCGAAGGACAGGTCACGCGCCGCCAGGCGCTTCTCCATTTCCGTGACCTCGAGCGCGGACACTCCCAGGTCCCGTGCGACGGCGAGCGTTTCCTCGGCCGACAGCCAGGTGAGGTTCTTCTTCAGACGGCGAAGGTTGAAGAACAACTTGCGCTGCGCCTTCGTCGTGGCGATCTTCACCAGACGCCAGTTGCGCAGCACGTACTCGTGGATCTCGGCACGGATCCAGTGCACTGCGAACGAAACCAGCCTGACATTCAGTGTCGGATCGAAGCGCTTCACCGCCTTCATGAGCCCTACGTTGCCTTCCTGGATCAAATCCCCCATGGGAAGGCCGTAGCCGCTGTAACCCCGTGCGATGTGCACTACGAAACGCAGATGGGAAAGCACGAGCTCCCGGGCGGCCTGCAGGTCGCCCTGCGACCGAAAGCGCTCGGCGAGTGCGCGCTCGTCCTCCCGGCTCAGAACCGGGATACGGCTTACGCGCTCCAGGTAGGCATCAAGACTTCCGAGCGGACCGGCCAACGCCAGATCGCCCGGGCGGGCAACCAGTGCACCTGCAGTCATTAGATCTCCCGTGGTTTGGGTAGGCATTTTAGCAGTCGCTTCATTGGAGTGCTAAACCCTGCGGAAGTTCCCGGGGTGATCCGCCCCGCGCCCTTACCGAACAACAGCTTGCGCGCGCGAAGCGGGCTCTGTTAATCCCCCTTCCGGGGGGCCTGCGGGGTGCCCGAAAGAGACCACACCTGGAAACCAAACCCACAACGTGACCGTAGCCTCGAGGCCCGATCACCGGGGCCGGATAACCGTGGGGTCAGTTTCTCGGTAGAGTCGGGTAAAAGCTGCGGGTTCCACGAGGCCTGCGACAAGGAGAACGGGGAGGGCCCGATGGTCACTATTGCATCGCTATGGCTGCCGATCCTGGTCTCGGCGGTAATCGTGTTCGTGGCGAGCTCCGTCATACACATGGGACCGCTGTGGCACCGGAACGATTACCCGCAGATGCCGCGGGAGGCAGAGGTGCTCAGTGCGCTGCGCCCGCTCGCCATCCCGCCTGGGGACTACTTCATTCCACGCGCGAGCGGGATGCAGGAGATGCGTTCCCCGGAGTTCAAGAACAAATTGAAGCAGGGCCCGGTCGCGGTCATGACGGTGATGCCTAACGGCATGTTCTCCATGCAACGCAACCTGACGCAGTGGTTCGTGTTCCTCATCGTGGTGAGCATCTTCTGCGCTTACATCGCCGGACGAACACTACCGGCTGGTACGCCGTACCTGCGGGTATTCCAGATCGTCGGCGCGAGTGCCTTCATTGCCTACGCACTCGCGCTGTGCGAGCTCTCCATCTGGTATAGGCGCGCCTGGAGCCTGACGCTGAAGGGGGCGCTCGATGGATTGATTTATGCAGCACTCACCGCGGGCAGCTTCGGCTGGCTCTGGCCGCATGCGTGACTGGCGCACGGTGCTGCGAGCATCCGGCGAGCGGTGCGTCACGCGTCCTCCGTGTTATGACCGCACGGCCGATCGGGCCGAGAAAGCTGTGATATAAAGCGGGTGAAAACTAAAGAGTGCGTCACGAAGCCATGACATAAAGGATGCTCTGATACACTCAACTAACTCGGGGAGCGAGGCGCAGGGGTCGATGAATCGGGTCCGCTGGTTTGGCATCACGACGGCACTATGCCTGTCGTTCGTCGCTGCGCTCACGCAGGCAGCTGCTCCGCGCGCCACTGCGCAACAGGCGCATCTCAGGTACAGCAGCCGCCCCACGCTGAACGATCCGGCACTGCGCTCGAGCGCCGCGCTGGTGCTCGACATCAGCAACTCCTCGGTACTTTATTCACGGCACCCGGAAATTGCGCTGCCGATCGCCTCGATCACTAAGCTCATGACGGCGCTCGTGGTGATGGACGCTGGTCAGCCGCTCGATGAGATGGTGACGGTGACCGACGATGACCGCTTCTCCGGTGGCAAGGGAGCGTTTTCCCGGCTCGCCTCCGGCACGCAGCTCTCGCGCGGCGATCTGATGCACCTTGCGCTGATGGCCTCCGAGAACCGCGCCGCGCATGCGCTCGGGCGCACCTATCCGGGCGGCACCGCGGCCTGCGTGACCGCCATGAACGCCAGGGCACGCGAGCTCGGCATGACGAGCGCGCACTTCGTCGAGCCGACCGGTCTTTCCGATGAGAACGTGGCGAGCCCGGAGGATCTGTCCAAACTCGTCATGGCGGCGGCAAAAATCGGCGCGATCCGCGAATACTCCACCGACAGCGACTTCACCGTGCAGGTCGGTCGTCATATGGTCCAGTACCACAACACCGACTCGCTGGTCAGCAAACCGGACTGGAATATCGTGGTGCAGAAGACCGGCTACATTCACGAGGCGGGACGCTGCCTGGTGATGCAGACGGTGATCGAGGAGCGCCCGGTGGTGATCGTGCTGCTCAATTCCTTCGGCAAGCGCACACGCGTGGCCGATGCGCGCCGCATCCGCCGCTGGGTGGAAGCGAACATGCTCGCGCACGATACGCGCACCGCCTCTACCACCTGATTTCGTTCGACGGACTCCCGCGTTCCCTTCCCACCAGGGTCCCCAAGAAATTGCGCATCTTGTGAGCGGTGTCCGCCGTCCGGCGACGGCGAGCGCAATTCCTTGGGTGGTCCTTGAGGTGGTCTTTAAGCGCGCGGCTCGATGCTGCGCAGATGGCGTGCCGCCGAGATCCAGGCACCGAGCCAGCCGAGCACCACTCCAGCACCGAGCAGCGCTCCGATATCCGTCGCCGAGGGCCCGTGCAGCAGGTAGTGGCTGCCGTAAAGCCGTGCGAGCGTAGCGACCGGTTCTCCGAGCACTGCGACCGTGATGGCGATGATTCCCCAGGCCAGCAGGGCGCCCCCGAGGCCGTAGAGCACGCCGGTGTACAGGAATGGCCGGCGCACGAAGGCGTTCGATCCGCCAACCAGCTTCGTGACCTCGATCTCCGCGCGTCTCGCGGCGATCTCGAGCCTTATGGTGTTGCCGACGACGGCCAGCACGCCGACCCCGAGCAGCACGGCGGCCATGAGCAGCAGCCGCCGCAGCACCTCCAGGATCGCGTTGAAGCGCATGACCCACTCCGAATCGACCTGCACCAGCTCCACTTCCGGCCAGGCGGTGAAGTAGCTGCGTAACGCGGCGAGTGCAGCCGCCGAGCTCGCCTCAGCCCGCGGGCGCACGTGCAATACGTGGGGCAGGGGATTTTCCTTGAGCGCCACCAGCGCATCGCCGAACCCGGAGTAGGTCCTGAAGTCCTCGAGCCCCTTGTCGGCCGGGATGAGAGTGACGGCGCCAACCTCCGGGCGCTGCTGCGCCGCCTGCGCGAGCTGCTGCGCCTTCACGAGCGGCACGTCAGTCTTGAGGAACACCGACAGATCGATGGCGTCGGCGAAATTACCGGTCGCCGCCTGCGCGTTGCTGACGAACAGCCGCAATGCCGTCGGCAGTGATAATGCCAGCGCGATCACCAGCAGCGTGAGCAAGGTCGCGAGCGGGCTGCGAACCAGCCGGCCGAGCGAGCCGAGCAAGGCCTGCAGATGACGGCCACCGGCGACCGTGAGACTCATCGGTAGGCCTGCACCGAGGGCAACGGGTCGGCGGCATCCCCCTGCACCTGCCCGTTCTCGAGCACGATGACCCGTTGCGCGAATTCCCGCACGAGCATGTGGTCGTGGCTGGCGATCACGACCGTCACACCGACGTCCTGGAAGCGTCGGAACAGCCGCATGACCTCGACCGACAGATCCGGATCGAGATTGCCGGTTGGCTCATCGGCGATCAGCAGCGGAGGTTTGCTGACGACGGCACGGGCAATACCAACACGTTGCTGCTCGCCGACTGAAAGCTCAAGCGGCAGCACGCCCTCCTTGCCGAGCAGGCCCACCTGGTCGAGAGCCGCGCGCACGCGCCGGTCGATCTCCTTCAACGGCGTCGCCGCCACGGCGAGCGGCAGCGCAACGTTATCGTATACGGGCCGGTCGGCGAGCAGCTTGTGGTCCTGGAAGACCACACCGATGTGGCGGCGGAAGGCGGCGATGTGTCGGGCCTTCAGAGTCTGGGTGTTGCGCCCCGCGACCATGACGGCGCCGCGGGTAGGTCGCTCGAGCAGCGCGATCAGCTTCAGCACCGTGCTCTTGCCGGCGCCGGAGCGGCCGGTGAGGAACACCATCTCGCCGGTGTGGATACTGAAGCTGACGTTGCTGAGCGCGTCGCGCCCGTTGGGGTAGCGCTTGCTCACCCGCTCGAAGACGATCATGCGCTGCCTGCTCCGCTGGCGCGCCGCTCCGGTCCCTCGGTGAGCGCGGTGGCGAATGCCGCGGCGTCGAACTCGCCGAAATCCTCGGGACCCTCTCCGATCCCGATGTAGCGGATCGGAATCCTGAGCTCGTTGGCGATCGCGATGAGTATGCCGCCCTTCGCGGTGCCATCGAGCTTGGTGAGCACGAGCCCGGTGACGCCCACCGCCTGATGGAACTGCTGCGCCTGCACGAGCGCGTTCTGCCCCTGATTGGCGTCGAGCACCAGCAGCACCTCGTGCGGCGCGCTCGGATCGAAGCGCTGTATCACACGCTTCACCTTCTTCAGCTCCTCCATGAGGTGCGACTGGCTGTGCAGGCGCCCGGCAGTGTCGGCGAGCACCACATCGGCCCCGCGCGCACGCGCGGCGGCGAGCGCGTCAAAGATCACCGCCCCGGGGTCCGCGCCGGGAAGCTGCGCGGCGAAGTCAGCACCGGTGCGGTCGGCCCACACCTTCAGCTGCTCGATCGCCGCGGCACGGAAGGTGTCACCGGCGGCGAGGAGCGCCGAGCGGCCCTCGGCGGCACAACGCAGCGCCAGCTTGCCGATGGTGGTGGTCTTGCCCGAGCCGTTCACTCCCACCACCAGTATCACGAACGGCCGATGGGCGCTGTCGATCCGCAGCGGCGCAGCCACGGGCGCAATGATCTCGACGATCGCCTCGCGCAGTGCGCTGACCAGGGCCCGGGCATCGCTCAGCTCGCGTCGTGCCACGCGCTGCCGCAGACCTTCGAGAATGCGCTCGCTGGCCTTCACCCCAACGTCCGCGGTGATCAGCCGTGTCTCGAGCTCCTCGAGTATCGCGGCATCGATCTGCCGCCCGCGCAGCAGGTCACCGATGTCGCGGGTGAGCCAGGAATCACCGCGATTCAGGCGGTTGCGCAGGCGGCGCAGGAACCCGGGGCGATCCTCGGCCGGCGAGTTCGTGTCTTCGGGAGCGCGGCGGAACATGGCCGGTGCATTGTACCGGCCCGAGACCGCAGCGCCGATCAGGGTTCCGCGCCGAGCGGTCGCGCTGCGCGCCGGCCTTGGCCCCGCCCCGGCCAATCCGTACGCTACGGCTGAACTACACCAGCAGGATCGGCCATCAGCAACGTTGTGCCCGGAGCGTTCGCGGGAATACCCGCCGGCGGTATCGCGACACCCGTGAAACTGACGGCCTCGGTCTGCATCTCCGCGGTGACCGCGAGAGACACGCTGGGGTCGATGAGTGAGGCGTGATAGCCGTCGATGAAGTTGACGTAGCCCCGGATTCCGCCCGGGGCTACCACGACCGGCCCCTGCCCCCGAGCAATGCGCATCAGCGCCCCGGCCGCGCCCGCCGGACCGTAGGCGGAGGCCGTGATCAACGCCTGCGTCGAAGGGTTCGGCACCGTCTGATCGGGGCAGCCCGGAATCGGGGGGCTCGGACTGCAGCCGGCCGGCGGCGGTGTGCTGCCCACGACCTGCATGATGTGAATAGGATGCAGTGCGGTGGCGAGCGCGATGTAGTTGATCGGGTCCCCGGCGTCGAGGACGGTCTGTATGTCGCGGAAAAACTGCGCAAACAGCGTCGTGCCCGGGTGGAGGCCCTGGGCCGCAAGTCCCGCGAGAACAGCCGGCGAGAACGATGGCGAGGTCTGCGCCAGCAGCGCCCAATTTCCGCCAGTGTTGGCGAAGCTGGCGGCCGGGATCTCGGCGGGCGGCGTCACCGCCATGAACATCGTGCCCGCGATCCCGCCCATTGAATGCCCGAGAAAGCGGACCCGCGCCGTGTTGATGGGCGCGCCACTCAGCGTCAGGTTGGACAGCGACCGCACCACGGTGATCAGGTCCGCCGCGGACTCGCGAGCGTTATCGCGACCGGTCAGTGGACTCTCCAGGTTGAGAAAGTGCGAACCGGTGGGATCGATCACACCGTCGGGTGGTGATCCTGGGATCACCGTATAACCCTGATTCGTGTTGAGATCGAGGTCGAAGGTGCGCTCGATTGAGCCGGTCCCCTTAGGTATGAGACCGGTGTATGCCGGGTTACCATCGGTTGCGTACAGCGGATCAGTCTTATCGGTGACACCGTGCAGCGGCAAGTCGATCGCTACCACGACGAAGCCCGCGTCCGCGAAGGAATCCGCGACCGGAAGCATGTACTCGCGGTTGACGACGACGCCGTGCTGATAAATCAGCACCGGCCAACCCCCCGGCGGGGGTATCGGGCCGCCGCCGAGCGCGTAGGTCGATTTGGCGTTGGGCACGGTGATCAGCGCGGGAATCTGCAGCATCTGAGTCGGAACCGGTACCGGGTTGAAGCGCGTGACCACCGTGCTGGTCTTATCGAGCGGAAACGGCGGCGCCTGCCACGAGGCGGTTAGCGGGGCGGTCTTGCTCAGGTAGTAGGGAATCGTCAGTACGCCAACGTACACATCGGCGTGACCAGGGAGGCCCGCGTGCGCCTGCGCGGTCGTGATCCCGGTGGGGTTTGCCTTGAAAGGCTGTGCCTTCGTGACGTTGGGAGACGCCAACACTTCCAGCGTGTCGACCGTTGACTCGGTCGAGAAACTGAACGAAGCCACCACGTTCGCGGGATTGAAACCCGGCGCGACCTGCGCATACCGCTGCGCAAGCGCAAGATGCGCACCGGTCAACTGGCATAGCGCGCTCAGTGTCGGATCGGTGATGCTCGGGCAGGTCGGCCCGCCTGAGGCGAGCGCGGTCTGAAAGCTCGCGTAGTCCACATCGGGCACAGCTGCCGCGCCGCCGACGGTGATCGCCTTGCTGAGCAGCACCAGATAGGCCTCGCCGTTGCCGCCGTTGGGCTGCGTCTGGCACGGTGAGGTCGCTGCCGGTGGAGTCGGCAGGCAGGTGCTCGCCGCGAGTGGATGAAGCGGCGTGATCTCCAGGATCGTCGGGTCATCTGCCGCCACTCCGATCGAGTAGTCCGCGCCCGCGCAGGCGCCGCCGACCACGCATCCGGTAAGGGGCGCGAATGCGCCGCTGCCGCCCACGACGGTCGGCGTGACTGGCGCCTTGGCCTGCGGGCCGGCGTTATTGGTGTTGATATGGATCATCACCACGGCGCCCGGCGTCGCGAGCGACGCTGCATCAATCGGTCCGTTGAACCGCTCGCGGATCGAAGCCGTGGTCGAGAAGCCGTCGAGCTCGTTGAGGAAGGGCTGGTTCGGCCAGGTCGCGTTGGGCGGCTGAATGTTGAGTGTGCCGTCGGTCGAGCCGGCGAAGTACGCATCGAACGGGTACGGCAGCATGCCCGCCGCCGGACAATAGAGCGCCGTGTTGGCAGGGCGCGCCGGGTTGCTGCACGAGGGCGTGCCGGGGTTGCCGTTGAAGCTGGTGAGATCGGCCTTGCCGGTGGCCGTGCCATAGCCGGTGTTACCGCACGCGCCGACGAGCACCAACGCATTCGAGATGAGACCGACGGCGATGAGTCTTTGCATATCCCTCGAAGCTCCTGGCCAAGCGCTCTGCGCACGAGTCGGACGCGCCGGCGGCCGGTGTCTGCTGTGGATTCGCGAGCCATCCGAGTTCTTATGGCTCACCGGCCTTGACCCCCTTGTGCCGGTGCTGCTTGAGCGCTGTTGAACGAGCCGAGCTAGAGTACGCTCACGGCCAGAACAGTGGCAAGGTGCGGCCGGGAAAGGACTGAAGCGCGCTTGACGTTGGGTGGCAAGTCAAAGCGCCGCGCGGCCGTTCCGTCGAGAAGGGCGCAGCGCGCGCGCGTACTGCGCATCATCGGCGGGACGTGGCGCGGCCGGAAGCTGCGTTTCCCAGCTGCAGCGGCTATCCGCCCCACTCCGGACCGCGTGCGCGAGACGCTCTTCAACTGGCTCGGCGCGGCAGTACGTGGCGCGCACTGTCTCGATCTGTTTGCCGGCAGCGGCGCACTCGGGCTCGAAGCGCTCTCGCGCGGTGCGGCCCGTGTCGAGTTCATCGAGCGGGATGTTGCGGCAGCCCGCGCACTCGGTGTGCTGCTGCAGGACTGGCAGGCTCGGGATGCGCAGGTCGTGCGCGCCGACGCCCTGGACTATCTCGGCGGCGCTGTCCACCCGCTCGACATCGTGTTCCTGGATCCACCGTTCGCGGCGCCGCTGCTGCAGCAGGCGGCAGCGCTGCTCGAGCAGCGCCATTGGCTCAAGGTGGGGGCGCTCATCTACGTCGAGTGCGCGGCCCGCGAGGGCCTGCCGCCGCTTCCACCGACCTGGCAACCGTTGAAGGCGAAGCAGGCGGGAGAGGTCGGTTATCATCTGTTCATGCGCGAGGCGCCTGACTCACACGCCGCATGAAACCCAACGCCGTCTACCCGGGAACCTTCGATCCGATCACCAACGGTCATCAGGACCTGGTGCGCCGCGCCGCCTCCATCTTCGACCACGTAGTCGTGGCCATCGCGGCCAACCCCAACAAGACGCCGATGTTCAGCCTCGAGAAACGCGTCGATCTCGCGCGTCGCGTATTGCATGACCTGCCGAACGTGGAGGTGCAGGGCTACGCGGGACTCACGGTGGATTTCGCGCGCCGCTACCAGGATGCGGTCATCGTACGCGGCCTGCGCGCGGTATCGGACTTCGAGTTCGAGTTCCAGCTCGCCAACATGTCACGCCATCTCGATCGCAACTTCGAGACCGTATTCCTCACGCCGCAGGAGCCGTTCTCCTTCATCTCCTCGACGCTGGTGCGCGAGATCGCCGTGTTCGGCGGGGACGTGAGCGCCTTCGTGCATCCGCTCGTCGAAGCGGAGCTGAAGAAGTACCGCCGCCCTTGAGGGCGCGGGCCGGCGCCGGCCGTGCCCGCTTGGCCTTGCTGCCCGATGAGCGGCGCGATGTTCTGGCGCGGCGGGCCGTCGCGGCCGGCCGCGGGCGGCTGCGAGCGCGGCGGCGCCTGCTGATGCGGGGCAGGCGTATGCGCTCCTCCGGCAGCGGCAGCGTGCCGGCGCGTTTCAGCTCGAGCGCGCGCCAGAGGTACCACGCCGCCGTGGTGCGGTATGGTTTCCAGCGCTCGCCCCAGGCGGCGAGCGCCTTGGGACGCGGCAAGCGGGAAAGTCCGTAGGCGGCCTGAAAGCCGCTGCGCACACCGAAGTCGTCGACCGGCAGCACATCGGGTCTGCCGAGCTGGAACACGAGCAGCATCTCCACGGTCCAGCGTCCGATGCCGCGTACCTGCGTGAGACGCGCGATGATCTCGGCGTCATCGAGCTGCAGCAGCGTTGCGACATCGGGCACCACCTCCGCGAGGGTTTTCTCCGCGAGGTCCCGCAGCGCTGCGACCTTGGCGAATGAGAACCCCGCCGCGCGCAGGCTCTCCCGCGAAGCCGCCAACACCTGGTGTGGAGTCGGGAACAGTCCGGCTCCGCAGGATTCTGTGAGGCGCTTGAGGATGGTGTTGGCCGCCGTCCCATTCAGCTGCTGGTGAGCGATGGCGCGCGCGAGCGTCTGGAAGGGATGGCAGTCCGCTTCCGGTGCAAGCCGGCACGGACCCACTGCGCGCATCAAGCCGCCGAGTACCGGGTCGACGCGCGCAAGCTGATCGATGATTTCCTGGCTCATGTGCGCCACTCACGCCGCGGGCGGCTACTTCTGACAGCTCGCGCAATAGTACGTGGAGCGCTGCCCCTGGGTCATGGCCCGCACCGCGCTGCCGCAGCGCCGGCAGGGCTTGCCACGGCGCTCATAGACGTACAGCCGCTGCCGGAAATAGCCCGGGGCGCCATCGGTCCCCAGGTAGTCGCGCAACGTGGTGCCACCGGAGCGGATGGCCTGACGCAGCACCGCGCGTACCGCGCGCACCAGTCGCGCTGCATCGGCGCGCGACAGGCTGCGTGCCTGGCGGCCGGGGCGCAGACGGGCCCGAAACAGCGCCTCGCTCGCATAGATGTTGCCGACACCTACGACGAGGCGGCTGTTCATGAGCAGATGCTTGATGGCGACCCGCCGCCGGCGGCTGATGCGATAGAGATAGTCCGCGTCGAAGGTCTTCGATAAGGGCTCCGGCGCAAGGTGCGCCAGCAGCGGGTGGCGCTGCGGGTCGCCGCTCGTGTAGAGGAGGCTGCCGAAGCGGCGCGGATCGTTGAAACGCAGCGCGACGCCGGAATCGAGCACCAGGTCAAAATGATCGTGCGCACGGCGCGGAGTGGCCGCCGGCAGCGCGCGCACATTGCCCGACATACCCAGGTGCAGCAGCAGCGTGCCTGACTCGAGACCGAGCAGCAGGTACTTGGCGCGCCGGCCAACACGCACGATACGCTGGCCAGCCACCTTGCGTGGCAGATCGCCGGCCACCCGCCAGCGCAGCCGCGGCTCGTAGACACTGAGCCGCGCAACGCGCCGGTGGCGCACGTGCGGCGCCAGGCCGCGCCGCGTCGTCTCGACTTCGGGCAGTTCGGGCAGCGGAGTTACTTGATCTTGGACTCTTTGTAAGCGACGTGCTTACGCGCCACCGGGTCGAACTTGCGCACTTCCAGCTTGTCCGGGTGCAGGCGCTTGTTCTTGGTCGTCACGTAGAAGTGGCCGGTTCCGGCCGAGGACAGAAGCTTGATCTTCTCGCGCATGATGCCTCCTTCGGCGGGCGTCTCAGAACTTGTGGCCCTGAGCGCGCAGCTCGGCGACGACCTTGTCGATGCCCTTCTTCTCGACGGTGCGCATTCCGCTGGTCGTGAGACGCAGCGTTACCCAGCGCTTCTCGGTCTCCAGCCAGAAGCGCTGCGTATGCAGATTCGGCAGGAAGCGCCGGCGCTTCTTGTTGTTGGCGTGAGAGACGCGGTTTCCGACTCCCGGCTTCTTGCCGGTGACCTCGCAGACGCGGGACATATAGAACAACCTTGAATTCAGAGACTTACGACCGGGTGGGCGGCCCCGACCCTCGGGCCGGGCTTTATACCAGCACCGGGGTCCGATCACAAGAAGCGGCTGCGTCGCTCCCATGCCCCGCAAGAATGTCGGAACCGTTCTGGCGATCCCTGTGCGGCGAGCGTAGGTTGCGCTCACGTCTGCAGGCCGGGTCGCTTACGGCCGCGGGTGGAATATCAACAATCACACTGGATCCCTGGGGGAGAGTGCGCAGCCCGCAGGACCCAGACGTCATTCTGGTCACTGAGTTCAAGAACTGGGCGGCGCTCGATCATCTGGCCGGCAAGATGGAGCAGGTGAGCGCGAAGATCGAGGGCTCCGTGGAGGCGGCCAACAAGTCCGAGGTGGACCGCGCCAAGATCCGCACCGTGCTCGGCTCACGCACTTCGCAGGAAGCGATTCTCAAGTAAGCGCTCGCGCGAGCGGCGGGCGGAGATCACACCGCTCGCCGCTCGCATTAAATGAGCCCGTGCTCCGAGAACGAGTAGCACTGCCCGTCGCCGATGATGAAGTGATCGAGCACCCGCACATCTAAGAGTGCGAGAGCCTCCTTCAACCGCCGGGTGATCATCTCATCCGCCTGGCTGGGCTCGAGCACACCCGAGGGATGGTTGTGAGCGAAGATCAGCGCGGCGGCGTTGTGGAGCAGAGTCTGACGCACCACCTCGCGCGGGTGGACGCCGGCGCGGTCGATGGTTCCGCGGAACAGCTCCTCGAAGGCGATGAGGCGGTGGCGATTGTCGAGGTACAGGCAGCAGAAAACCTCGTACGGCCGATCGCGCAGCTGCGCCACCAGAAAGCTGCGCGTCGCCTGCGGCGCGGCGAGGGCCGGGCCCACGAGCAGGGCTTCGCGGAAGTGTCTGCGCGCGAGCTCCAGCGCCGCCTTGAGGATGGCATAACGCGCGGGCCCGATTCCCGCCTGCGCGAGACAGCGGCCCGCCTCGGCATTGAGCAGCATGCGCAGCGAGCCGAACTGCGTGATCAGGCTTCGTGCCAGCTCGACGGCGGAGCCGCCGCGCGTGCCCGATCCGAGCAGCAGCGCGAGCAATTCCGCATCCGAGAGCGCATGTGCCCCGCGCTCGAGCAGTTTCTCACGCGGCCGCTCCGCGCTGGGCCAGTGGCGGATGGTCATTACCGTTGGGTCTAACGACGTATGCATCCAATCTAAGCGATGCGTACTGCGCACGACGAGGGGGAGAATGCCCTCCGAATGGGGCTATTTCCGACGGTTGCACTCGTGCTCACGCGCTGGACAAGGCAGGGTGCGATAATCGCGGGAACGGGATGAGATCCATGCAAGGCAAGCAAATTCTCCTTGGCGTCACGGGCGGCATCGCCGCTTACAAGAGCGCGGACCTCGTGCGGCGGCTGCGAGAGCGGGGCGCCGAGGTGCAGGTGGTGATGACCCAGGGGGCGAGCCAATTCGTGACCCCGACCACCTTCCAGGCCGTCTCGGGGCGCCCGGTCCGCAGCGAGCTGTGGGACGCCTCGGCCGAGGCCGCGATGAGTCACATAGAGCTCGCGCGCTGGGCGAACGCCGTGCTCATCGCGCCGGCGAGCGCCGACTTCATTGCGCGCCTCGCGGCAGGACTGGCCGATGACCTGTTGACGACTCTGTGCCTCGCCACCGCGGCACCGATCGCGGTGGCGCCCGCCATGAATCATCTAATGTGGTCCAACGCGGCAACGCGCGCCAACATCGCGACCCTCACCGCGCGCGGTGTTCAGGTCTACGGCCCCGACGAAGGCGATCAGGCGTGCGGTGAGAGCGGCGCAGGCCGCATGCTCGAGCCGCCGGACCTCGCCGAGCGAGTGCTGTCGCTCCTGCCCTCGTTGCCATCGGCGAGCGGAGTGCTCAGTGGCCGCCGTGTACTCATCACCGCAGGTCCGACCCGTGAGCGCATCGACCCGGTGCGCTTCATCAGCAATCGCAGCTCCGGCAAGATGGGGTTCGCGGTGGCGCAGGCGGCGCGCGAGGCGGGGGCGAAGGTCGTACTGGTGGCAGGCCCTGTGAGCCTGGCGACGCCCGCGGGCGTCGAGCGGGTGGATGTCGAGAGTGCCGCCGATATGCTCAGCGCGGTGCTGCGGGCTCTGCCCGGTACGGATCTGTTCATCTCGACCGCGGCAGTGGCCGATTACCGGCCGGCGCGGGCCGCGGAGCAAAAAATCAAGAAGACGAACGACTCGCTCGAGCTCGCAATGGAGCGCACCGCCGATGTGCTGGCCACCGTGGCTGCGCGCAGCGAGCGCCCGTTCGTAGTCGGCTTCGCTGCCGAGACCGAATCGGTCGAGCAGAACGCCCGCAGCAAACTGTTGAAGAAAAATCTCGACCTGATTGCCGCCAACGAGGTCGGCCACGACAAGGCGTTCGACAGTGAGGACAATCAGCTCATCGTGCTCACGCGCAGCGGCCGCCATGAGCTTGGCCGCGCCGGCAAGCTCACGCTGGCGCGCGGCCTCGTTGCGCTGATCGCGCAGGAGATGGCTGCTCGGGTCGGTGCGCGCAAGCGCGGTACGGCACTCGCGTGAGTGGCGCACAGGCGGGTCGCTACGCGCTGCAGGTGCGCATCCTCGATACGCGTCTCGGCACCGAGTTCCCGCTGCCCGCCTACGCCACCGAGGGGTCGGCGGGACTCGACCTGCGCGCGTGCCTCGACGCGCCGCTCGCGCTCGCGCCGGGCAAGGCCGAGCTCATTCCCAGCGGACTTGCCATTCACCTGAGCGACCCAAGGCTCGCTGCGCTGATTTTGCCGCGCTCCGGACTCGGCCATCGCCACGGCATCGTGCTCGGCAATCTCGTCGGGCTGATCGACTCGGACTACCAGGGTCAGCTGATGGTGTCGTGCTGGAATCGGGGCGCCGAGCCTTTCACCATCCGTCCGGGCGAGCGCATTGCGCAGCTGGTAATCGTTCCGGTGGTGCAGGTGCAACTCGAGGTGGTGCCGGAGTTCAGCGCCTCGGCGCGCGGTGCGGGCGGCTTCGGCCACTCCGGTCGGCACTGAGAAGCCGCCGCGCTCGCGGCGGCCGAAGCCCGGACTCAGTCCGTAGCGGCAGCCGCGCGCGGTACGGTGGGGATCGCGGCCGACTGCGAATGGATCGCATGCAGCTCCCGGTAGCGCTCGATATCCGACTGGAATTGCGCCCGCAGCGCGGTTTCCTCGGCGCCTTTGGCCGCGAGATCGTTGCTCTGCACGCGCAGCTCGTTCACGGTATGCACCAGATTCTCGGCCAGGTCATCCGGCATGCGCCAAGCATCGCTGCGTGTGTTGTACGGGCGGTAGCTCAGCGCGCGCGACTGCAGGCTCGAGAGCCGCACCCGCAAGCTCTCCAGGTACTGCTCGGCTGCCGCGCGCTGCCCCTTCATCTGCTCGAGGCGCGCATCCCGCAACGCCTCGATGTCCTTCACCGAGGTGTAGGTGTTGACCAGAAATGCATCGTGCTGCTTCTGCTTCATCAAAGCCTCGCGGGCACGGCTCGCCGCGGCCTCCTGCTCAGGGCTCTTGGCAGCATCGAGATGACCGACCTCGACGCCCTGATCGTTGAGAATGTCGCGATCCTTGCTCGCGTACTGCGGTGGAATGTTGTCGCCGTAGTGCACGACGCCCTGCTCATCGACCCAGCGATAGGCGATGCCCTTGTGCGCATTCTGCGAGGTGTGCGGGCTCGGTGCGGCCCAGGCGGCGGTGCCGGGCGTTGCCGTTGCGAGCAGCAGGAGAACAGCGAGGCGCGATGCGACGAACATATGTTTTATATTCTGACGGGGGAGCGGGCGCTGGCAAGATCAGTGGATACCATAACGCTCCCGATAGACGCGTAGCGCTGTGAGCTGGTCGTCAGAAATGCGCGCCCGCCGCTCAGCTGGCGAGCTGAGCGCCTCGATGAGATCGGCAAGTGTGACGATGCTCACACAGCGCAGGCCAAGCACCTGTTCGACCTCCTGCACGGCACTCAACTCACCCTGCCCACGCTCCTGACGATCGAGCGCGAGCGCGACGCCAACCGGCTGCGCACCGGCCGCGCGGATCAGGGCGAGCGATTCGCGCACCGCAGTGCCGGCGGTGATTACATCATCCACGATCAGCACCCGGCCCTGCAGCGGCGCACCGCTGATGCTGCCGCCCTCGCCGTGCTCCTTCGTCTCCTTGCGGTTGAAGGCGTAGGGCACATTCACGCCATGATTCGCGGCGAGTGCGATGGCCGTGGCGGTGACGAGCGGGATTCCCTTGTATGCCGGGCCAAAGAGCATGTCGAAGGCGAGTCCCGACGTTACGATCGCGTCGCCATAACAGCCGCCGAGGGCAGCGGCCGACGCACCGTCGCTGAACAATCCCGCGTTGAAGAAGTAGGGACTCTCGCGGCCGGATTTGAGCGTGAAGCGGCCGAAGCGCAGTGCGTCACGTGTGAGTGCGAGCTCGATGAAGGTGAGCTGGTATTGCTGCATGCCATATCATTGCGCCATGCGCGTGATAACCGTCAATGTCTGCGGCATCCGCTCGGCGGCCGAGAAGGGGCTGTTCCGCTGGTTGCGCCGGCAGCAGGCCGATTTCATCTGTCTGCAGGAGACCCGCAGTCAGGAGCACCAGCTCTCCGGACATGATGTGCGCCTCAGGGGCTACCACAGCGTCTTCTGCGATGCCGAGCGCAAGGGCTACGCGGGGGTGGCGCTGTACTCGCGCACGCAACCGCAACGCGTGGTGCGCGGTTTCGGGATCGAGGAGTTCGACCGCGAGGGGCGATATCTCGAGGTACAGGTCGGTGCGCTGTCGGTGGTGTCGCTATACCTACCCTCGGGGAGCGCGGGCCCCGAACGCCAGGCATCGAAGTTTCGCTTCCTCGAGACCTTCACGCCGCATCTCGCACGGCTGCAGCGGCGCGGCCGGCACTACATCCTCTGCGGTGACTGGAATATCGCTCACCGGCCCATCGACCTGAAGAACTGGAGGTCGAACCAGAAGAACTCTGGTTTTTTGCCCGAGGAGCGCGCGTGGATGGATCGGCTGTTCGGAGGCGCGGGTTACGTGGATGCCTTCCGCGAGGTGCGTACCGAGCCTGAGCTGTACACCTGGTGGTCAAACCGCGGGCAGGCACGCGCGAACAATGTCGGGTGGCGCATCGACTACCAGGTGGTGAGCAGCTCGCTCGCCGGCAAGGCGCACGCGGCCAGCATCTACCGGCAAAAGCGCTTCTCGGACCACGCACCGCTCGTGATGGACTACCGACTTTGAGCGGAGCCGCATCGCAGCGAGCTCCGCGCGCTAACGGCTGGTTCGGCGCACTGGCCATCTATCGTCAGCCACGGGTGCTGGCGATGCTGTTCCTCGGCTTCTCCGCCGGTCTGCCGTTTTACCTGGTGTACTCGACACTCTCGGCGTGGCTGCGCCAGGCGGGCATCCAGCGCAGCACCATCGGCATGCTCGCCTGGGTCGGTATCCTTTATTCGATCAAGTTCCTGTGGGCTCCGGTGATCGACCGGGTGCCGCCGCCGCTGTTGCAAGCGCTGCTCGGCCGCCGCCGCGGCTGGATGCTGCTGGCCCAGCTCGGTATTGCAGTGGGACTCTTCAACATCAGCCTGTGCGAGCCGGCTGCCGGTGTGCGCCCGCTTGCGCTGTGGGCATTGTTCACCGCATTTTGTGCGGCGACCCAGGATATCGCGCTCGATGCCTGGCGCATCGAATCGGCGCCGCTGCAACTGCAGGGAGCCATGCTGGGGGCATACCAGATTGGTTACCGCGTGGCGCTCATCGTCGGCGGGGCGGGCGCCCTGGCAGTCGCGGGGCACGCCGGCTGGCATGCGAGCTACATGAGTATGACGGCACTCGTGAGTGTCGGAGTCATTGCGACGCTCCTCGTGCCGGAGCCCGCGCCCGCGACGCCGCCCGAGTCGGTGACGCGCGAGGAGCGCGTCGTCGCCTGGGTCGAGCGGCGCGCCCATTGGTCGCCGTGGCTGCGGCATGCCGGTGAGTGGTTCCTGACCGCGGTCATCTGCCCGCTGAGCGATTTTTTCGGCCGCTACGGCACGACCCTCGCACTGCTGACGCTCGTCTTCATCGCCGTGTACCGTCTCACGGAGTTCGCGATGGGCTCGATGGTGAATCCGTTCTACATCGACCGCGGTTTCACGCTCAATCAGATTGCCACGGTCGTGAAACTCTACGGGCTGCTGATGTCGCTCCTTGGCGTGCTGCTCGCCGGCGTGCTCATCGCCCGTGTCGGCCTGCTGCGTTCGCTGCTGCTCGGCAGTGTGCTCATCATTCTCTCCAACCTCGGTTACGCGCTACTCGCGAGCACCGATACCCCGACACTCCTCGGACTCGGCGGCGTGAACGCGCTCGACAATCTTGCGCTCGCGATGCATGGCACCGCGCTGCTCGCCTTTCTCTCGGGTCTCACCAGCGCGCGCTACACCGCCACGCAGTACGCGCTGTTCTCCTCGCTGTACGCGCTGCCGGGCAAGATACTCGAGGGGACCTCCGGCATGGTGGTCGACCACATTGGCTATCCGCACTTCTTCCTCTATACGGCAGCGCTCGCCTTGCCAGGCCTCGTGCTGCTCTATGTGCTGCGACAGCAGGGCGGATTCGATCGAACGGGCGTGCTTGCGCGCACGGACGCCGCTGCGGAAACCCGATGAGGGCCGAAGAGCTTGATCTCGAGCGAGTCGTTTGCCGGCTATCGGACCTCACAGCCGAAGCGCGCGGCTACACCATCGGCGGCGGTGACTGGCCGCTACGGATCTTCCTGTTGAAAGTGGGCGAGAACGTGCACGGTTATCTGAACCGCTGTCCTCACGCCGGGCACGCGCTCGACTTGCTCCCGCAGCGTTTCCTGACCGCCGATGGCAGTCTGATTCTGTGCTCCTCGCACGGAGCGCTGTTCGAGAAAACCACCGGATATTGCGTCGCCGGGCCGTGCGCCGGACGCTCGCTCACACCAGTGCAATTGCGGGTGCGGTGCGGTTTCGTGCTCCTCGCCGACAGCGTGGATATAGAAGCACTTGCGGCCGCCGTGCCTTAGCGGCCGGATTCGCTGGCGTGAGTTTGCTGGAGCGCTAGTCGCCGCTACCGCTCATTCGAACAGGTCTATGCCATCGAGCGAGCTGGCGCGCACGTCGCGATCGTCGCCGAGTGAATCGCCGCCGCGACCTTCATCGTCACTGCCCTCGACGTCGACCGATCCTGACCAGTCCTCGGGAGGCTCCGCAGACTCGAGTGCGCCTTCCTCCCACTGCGCGTCCCAGTCCTCGATGTCCATCTCCTCGACCGTACCGTCGAAATACTGGATTTCGATCGTACCGTCGTCATCGTCGAGCGCTACCACCTCGAACAACGCACCGCCGTTCAGGCGATACCAGTCGCCGATACCGGGTTGAGGAGTCGCCATCGCCGCCACCTCCCGAGAAGATCTCTCTGCACCCTTACGATTCTGCGTCCGCTCTGCAATGATGTTGCGCCTCGCCTGTGAGGCTTTCAAGACATTAATTGTGACAGCCACGAGCGCCCGCGCGCTTTGGCGCACAGCACCAAATGCTCGGGCAGCCGCTGAAGTTTCTCGTGGTGTTCTTCGTGGTGGTCGAACCGGTATCGCTGATACCGCTGTTCACCGGTCTCACCACGGGTGCGACCAGCGCCTACAAGCGCCGCATGGCGCTGCGCGCCGTGAGCGTCGCCGCGGCGATCCTCGTGCTGTTTGCACTTGGCGGCGCCTCGTTTCTCAAGCTGATGGGCATCAGCCTGGAAGCGTTCCGCATCTTCGGCGGTCTGTTGCTTTTCCTCCTGGCGCTGGAGATGGTGTTCGCGCGCGAATCGGGCACGCGCACCTCCTCGAGCGAGGCCGCCGAGAGCCGCCGACGCGCGGACATCTCAGTGTTTCCCCTGGCCTTTCCCTTCATAGCCGGACCGGGCGCACTCGCGACGATTCTGCTGTGGTTCGGCCCGGTGCACCTCCCTGATCAGCCGGCGCTATTCGGTGCCTACCTGATCGCGGTACTGCTCGTACTCCTCATCGCACTGGTACTGATGCTGCTCGCCGATCCTCTGATGCGGGTGATCGGCGTCACCGGCGCCAATGTCGCCAGCCGCCTGCTGGGAGTGATCCTCGGCGCGCTCGCGGTGCAGTTCGTGCTCGATGGGCTGCGACAGGCCTTCGGTGTGAGCTGACCTCACAGGCGCCGGAAGGCAAGGTCATAGACCTCGTGGCCGAGACGGGCGCCGCGCCGCTCGAAGCGAGTCGGTGGCCGCTCGGCGGGCGGGGCGACGAAGGTGTCATCCGGCGCGAGGTTGTGTAGCTCGGCGATGCCCGCCAGCGTGCTCAGCATCTCGAGCGCATAGGGTTGCCAGTCCGTGGCGATGCGTAGCACTCCGCCGACCGCGAGTCGACTCGCGAGCCGTCGCGCAAATGCACCTTGCACGAGGCGGCGCTTGTGATGGCGCTTCTTCGGCCAGGGGTCGGGAAAGAAGATGAGAATCTCCTGCAGCCAGCCTGCAGGGATCTGTGCAGCCACTACCTCGAGCGCATCGTGGCAGATGAGCCGCACGTTGGTGAGTTGCCCGGCCTCGAGCTCGCGCAGCAGCCTGCCGACGCCGGGCCGGTGCACTTCCACGCCGAGGAAGTCACGCTCCGGGTGGGCCCGGGCGAGGCTTGCCAGGTTCTCACCATTGCCGAAGCCGATCTCGAGCGTGCGCGGGGCGTCCCGTCCATAGAGTGCCTCCGCATCGAGAGTCTGGCCGGAGAACGCGATGCCGTATTTAGGCCACAGCTGTGCCAGCGCCCGCTGCTGCGCCTCGGTGATCCGCCCTGAGCGCGTCACGAAGGAACGGATCGAGCGCGGATGGTCGATGGCCGTCATGTGCACCGATGTTACAGCGGCTGGCGCCGCCGACATGGTATAAGCCCGCGGCGTCCGCAGCAGCACGCGGGCGAGGTCGATACGCAACAACCGGGAGGCGCAGATGTCGCGGCGGCTGTGGACGGGTGTAATGGTCGTTTCGGGATTGGTGGGGGCAGCCTACGCACAAGAGCCCGCCGCGGGCGAGGGCGGCGCACCGCCTGCGGCAGCGGCCGGCGGCAAAGCTGCGCCCTCGCCGGCACAGGTGTCACAGTTGTGCCGCATCGACATCAAGGGAGACAAGAAGGAGCAATGGATGCGGCTGCCCACGGCGCAGGCATCGGCGACTCAGCATCGACTGAGCGTCGGGGGCAAGGCGATCGAATACACCGCGACTGCCGGGACACTCATCGTGCGCGCGGATGAGGACAAGCCGATTGCCAGCATCGGCTATGTTGCGTACACGCGCCGCGACGGCAAGGCAGGCGGCGCGCGTCCCATCACCTTTGCATTCAACGGTGGCCCGGGCTCGTCGTCTCTGTGGCTGCACATGGGGGTGCTGGGACCGAAACGTGTCCTGGTATCCGACCCAACGCCGACTCCGGCCGCCCCTTATCGAACGGCGGACAACGAGTTCAGCCTGCTCGATGTGAGCGATGTGGTGATGATCGACCCGGTCGGGACCGGAGTCAGTCACGCAGTCTGCGACCACAAGGACGATGAGTTCTGGGGCGTCGACCCGGACATCGATTCGGTGAGCCGCTTCATCGCGCAATATGTGAGTGACAACAACCGCTGGACCTCGCCGAAGTACCTGCTCGGCGAAAGCTATGGCACCACGCGCGCCGCGGCCATCGTCAACTACCTGCGCGCGCGCCGCTCGCTCACCTTCAATGGTCTGGTGCTCGTTTCGGTAGCGACCGACATCGAAGCTATCTTCGCCGAGCTGCCTGGTAACGACCGGCCGTACGCGGTGTACCTGCCCGCTTACGCGGCGGTCGCCTGGTATCACCATATGGTGGCCGGTCAGCCGGCAGCGCTCGAACCGTTCCTGGCCGAGGTGCGTCAGTACGCCATGGGCCCGTACATCGCGGCGCTGCTGAAGGGTGACACGCTCTCCGACGAGGAGCGCGATGCCGTGGCGCAGAAGATGCACGACTACATCGGTTTGCCGGTGGAGTACCTGAAGCAGGCGCGGCTGCGTGTCTCCGAGAACGAATTCGCGCACGAGCTGCTCAAGGCACGAGGCCTCACCGTTGGCCGACTGGATGGCCGCTTTACCGGTCCCACCAGCGATCTGCTCGCCAAGGAAACCGATTACGATCCCCAGTCCTCCGCCATCAGTGCCGCATTCGCCGCAGCCTTCCTCGATTACTATCATGGTGAGCTGCGCTTCGGTCAGGGCGAGACCTATATCACCACCAACTTCGGCATCGGCGAGAAGTGGAAGTGGACGCACCACACCGAGCAGGGCGACCAGCCGATCGTCAACTCGGGCGTCGATCTCGCCGACACACTCATCAAGGATCCGAACCTGCGCGTGCTGGTACTGAACGGCTACTACGATCTGGCGACGCCGTTCTCCGGGACCGAATACGTCATGACGCACCTGGGTGTGCCGCGCGATGTCGCAGCCCACGTGCAGATGCGGTACTACGAGGGCGGGCACATGATGTACGTGCATCCGCCGTCGATCGCCAAGATGAAGCGCGATCTCAGCGCCTTCATCGAGTCGACGACCCGCGCGCAATAAAGGCGCTGCGTCCTCTGGACCGCGTCCTCTGGACCGAGTCCTCTAGACCGCTGCGAACTGACGCGCCTCCACGCTCCAGGCGGGCGCGCTCGCGAGCGCGGCCGGCACCTCATCCGGAGTCCCGACCACCTGCCACATCATGAGGTGCCGGGGATCCATGAAGTGCTCGTCCACCGCGCGCGCGAGCAGCTCGAGCAGCGGGCTGAAGAAGCCGCGCGTGTTGACCAGCAGAATGGGATTGAGGTAGAGCCCGAGCCGCTTGAGGGTGATCGCTTCGAGCAGCTCCTCGAGCGTGCCCGAGCCGCCCGGCAGCGCGATCGCCGCCTGGCTGAGTGTCAGCATCATGTGCTTGCGGGTGCGCAAATCCTCGACCAACTGCAGATCGGTGAGACCCTTGTGGCCCCATTCGAGATCCGCCATGAACCGCGGCAGGATGCCGACCACCCGCCCTCCGTGCGAGAGCGCACCGTCGGCAAGTGCGCCCATCGAGCCGCCGGCGCCACCGCCGTAGACGATCCCTACACCCTCATCCGCTAGCACCTCGCCGAGGCGTCGCGCCGCCGCGCGGTAATCAGGATGCGCAATGCGGCTCGAGGCGCAGTACACGCATACGGCACGCTCGATGGACGCCGCCATGGGTGAAAAGCTCATGCCCCACCTTTCTTCCCAGCGAAGTCCAGGCGGTCGGAGCTCATCACGAGCAGCACCCAGGCAGTGGATCGCAGCCGAGTAAAGCCACATGCCGGGCCTCGGCCGTCGCATCCGTCTTCCATTCCGCCGCAGAACCGGGCTGCTGCACGAAGTCGCTTCCCCGCGTGTGGTGCTGCTGACATTTTCTCGCCGGCTCCGAGGAGCGTCCAGCCGGTGAAGGCGGGAAGGGTAGGACTCCATTCTGGCGAGGCGGCGAAGTGGTGTAAGGTGCGGCCTTTCGCCACTCCCGCAGAGAGGATCCAATGTCTGACAGCACTGACGGAGCGTTCAACCGGCGTGACTTCGTGCGTGGCTCGATGTCGGCGGCGGCGCTGGCCGCGATGCCCGCATCAATACTCGCCGCGGCAGTGGACGACGGGGGTGACAAGGCGGCCGTGCTGGCGCAGATCCCGAAAATGCACGCCGAGAATGTCCGCCGCCTCCAGGAATGGATTGCGTTGCCCTCGATAGCTGCGGAGAACCGCAACTATCCGCAGGGACCCGAGCACATGGCGCAGCTTGCGCGGGCGGCGGGTTTCACCGGCGTGAAGCTGGTGCCGACCTCCGGCAAGCCTGGAGTCTTCGGACGTCTCGACGCTGGCGCGCGCACGACCGTCGGCATCTATTTCATGTATGACGTGAAGCAGTTCGTGCCCGAGGAGTGGAGCTCCCCGCCGCTCGAGGGACGTCTGGTGCAGAAGGCGGGTCTCGGCACCGTGTGCATGGGACGCGGCGCCGTCAACCAGAAGGGGCCGGAGAATTCCTTCCTCAGCGCACTGATGGCTTTCAAGGCGGCCGGGCGCAAGCTTCCCGTCAACCTCGTGCTGGTGTGCGAGGGCGAGGAGGAGATTGCCTCGCCGCACTTCTCCGAGATCGTCATGAATCCGCAGGTGCTTCCCGAGCTCAAGAAATGCATGGGCGTGTGGATGCCCGAGGCCGCCCAGGACCGTGACGGCGGCGTACAGGTCAATCTCGGCGCCAAGGGAGTCGTGGAGCTCGAGCTGGTCTCGAGCGGCGAGAAGTGGGGCCGCGGCCCGAAGCACGACATCCACTCGAGCCTCGAGGCAGCGGTGGACTCGCCGTCCTGGCATCTGATACAGGCGCTGAACACGCTCGTCGAGAAGGACGGCCACACCCCGGCTGTCGAAGGCTTCTATGACAAGGTGCGGCCACTTACCGCGCAGCAGAAGAAAATGATCGAGGAATACGCCGCCAAAACCTCCGAGGAGACGGTGAAGCGTACGCTGGCCGTCGACCGGTGGGTGCACGACAGCGGATGGGTGGAGTCGCGCATGCTGTTGGCATCGCGCCCGACCATCAACATCGAAGGGCTGGTCGGCGGCTACACTGGCCCAGGCGGCAAGACCGTCCTGCCACATCGTGCAGTCGCCAAGATCGACATGCGCCTGGTACCCGATATGACCGCCGCCGACACACTCGCAAAGCTCAAGGCGCACCTGGCGAAGCACGGCTTCCCTGACGTCGAAGTCAACATGAGTGGCGGCTACGACCCCACCCAGACGGACCCCGACAGCCGCCTGATCCAGACACAGCTCGCCACCTACCGGCGGCTCGGCGCCGATCCACTCCTGTGGCCGCGCCTGGGGGGATCGTGGCCGGGATGCGTGTTCACGAACGCACCGCTCAGCCTGCCTGCGGGCCATTTCGGCATGGGACATGGCACCGGTGCGCACGCGCCCGATGAGTACTACCTCATCGAGTCGAGCAATCCGAAGGTGCAGGGGTTGGACGGCGCTGTGGCGTCGTTCGTGGAATATCTCTACGCACTCGCCTGACGCAGGCGTTCCGGCTGGCCGCGCCGGGCTCGTTGCCGAAGCGAGGGACGCGCACTAAAGTAACGAGTGCGGCGGGTGTCGTACAGTGGCAGTACTGCAGCTTCCCAAGCTGCTAACGTGGGTTCGATTCCCATCGCCCGCTCCACGTTCCCGCTGCGCGCGCGCCGTTCTCACAAAATGAGCCAACCGGTGGCAAATCCGCGATAGCGCGCCACCTTCTGTCTCGCGTACGCGCCCTAGTATGCCGCGGGACAATTCCGGTGCTCTCTCATGATCAACATCAGGCGGAGCCGTCGCCGATCGGCAGCATGCGGGCTCGTGCTATGGCTCGCGCAGTGTTTCGTCACTGCAGGCGCTGCAACCCTTCCCGCCGAATCCGACACGCTCATGCTTGCGGAGTACGAGGACGGGAGCGGGACCACCCCGCAACATGCCCTGCGCGAAGCGCTGCGTGCCGCGCTCGATGAATCGCCCTACCTCAACCTGGTTCCCGATGCCGTAATCGAAGGTGTGCGACATGGCCGCTCCGCCTCCACGGCCGCTGACGACCTGAAGCAAATCTGTCAGAGCGTGCATGCGCGCGCTTATGTGCGCGGCACGCTAACCCGCGCATCGCAAGGCGCGTCGTTGCAGGGCCAATTGCAGGCATTGGAATGTTCCAACGGCACGCCGCTCGCGCACGAAGAGTTCACGGCAGAACGCGCGCGCCTGCTGGATGCGTTGGGCTTGGCCGCGCAGCGGCTGCGGCTCGATCTCGGCGAGCCGCCGGCTTCAGTGGAGCGGTTCAGCACGCCCTTGTCGCAAGCCACCAGCGGCTCATTCGAAGCGCTGGGCGCCTGGAGCTCGGGGCTCACTGAATGGCGCGAGCACGGCGCGGCGGCCGCGATACCGCGCCTGCAGAAGGCGATCGCTGATGACTCTGAGTTCGCAGCAGCCACGTACGATCTCGGCCTCGCTTACCGCAACTCCGGGCAGGAGGAGCGGGCGCGCGAGCTCTTCACGCGCGCCTTTGCGCTGCGCTCGCACGCCAGCCGCCGCCGGGTGCTCAATATCGCGGCTCAATATCATGCCTTCGTCACTGTGGATGAACAGGGCGCCGTGCAGGCATTCAGGGAGTGGAGCACGAGCTACCCCCGGGACTACAAGGCGGTCTCGAACCTCGGCAGCTTTTACGGCGATGTCTGCCGTTACCCGGAGGCGATTGCGCAATTCGAGCTCGCCCGGGGTATGAATCCGGCCGACGTCGTGTCCCATGAGGATCTCATGGAAATGCTGATCGCGGTCGGCGAGTTCAAGAAAGCACGCGCGGTGTACCAGGACATACTGCGGTTGCATCTCGACGATGACTCCCCGCATCTGTATCTGTACGTCATTGCCGCGTTGGAAAACAACAGCGCGGAGATGGCAACGCAGTCCGCCTGGTTCGAGGACAAGAAAGAGCTGCAGCACGAGATCCTCTCGGAACAAGCCGACGCTGCCGCCCTTTCCGGCAACCTCGGGCAGGCCCGCGAGCTCAGCCAGCGAGCCGTCGCCGCGGCGCGGGACGCGGGCAATCTCGAGCAGGCCGCGAGCTGGTTACTGAACTCGGCGTGGCGCGAGGAGCTCCTGGGAAAAGAACAACTGGCGCGCGAGCAGGCGTTGCAGGCACTGAGCATCGCGCACGCCAGTCGCGAGGGTGAGGCCACCGCTGCGATCATCCTGGCGCGGACCGGGGACATCGCGAGGGCGGAATCGCTCATGGCGGATATCGAGAAGCGCTATCCGAAGCATACTGTCATGCAGTCCTACTGGCTGCCGAGCATTCGTGCCCAACTCGCGCTCAGGCGAGGTGACACGGCTGCTGCCCTCAAGGAGCTGACAATCGCCGCGCCGTTCGATCTGCTCTATCCGCAAGTCTTCTTCTACTCTCACGTGCCTTCAGTCGTCCTGCGTGCCGAGGCCTATCAGCTGCGCGGGGAGAGGGCGCGCGCGGCGGAGCAGTGGCAGACGGTGCTGCGCAATCCCGGCATCGCGCAGCTCAGCGCCACGGCGCGCTATGCCCAGCGCCAACTGGGCCAGAACGAAGGCCTCAACGGCGCCACCGGTTGAAGGCGGGTTTTGTGCGGCGCTTCTCTGCACCGTGACCGTTCGATGACATCCGCCCTTCCCGGGCAGTTAAGCTTGCGGGATGCACCAGATCGGGGTGGTCGGTCTCTCCTATCGCCATGCGAACGTGGCTGAGGTCGCGCGCTTCGCCGTGCCCCGAGCGGAAGTCCCGGCGCGGCTGCCGGCACTACGCGCCCTGCTCAAGGCCTCGGAAATCCTCTACGTCGGCACCTGCAACCGTGTCGAGGTGTTGTATGCGACCGAAGACGGCACACCCGCCGCAGACCTGCGCCAGCAGGTTTTCCACATCCTCACGGGCCGCGAGCCCGCGCCCGGCGAAGCCGCGCGTGTGCTGCGTGCCTGGACCGGTGAGGCGGCGGTAGAGCATCTGCTGCTCGTCGCGTGCGGATTGGATTCCGCGCAGACCGGCGAGCACGAGATCGCCGCGCAGCTGCGTAGTGCCTGGGAGGACTCGCGCGCTGCGGATACCTGCGGTCCGATTCTCGATCGCCTCATGGGCGAAGCGTTCGGCATGGCGCGGCGCATGCGGCGACTCTCGGCCGGCCTGGACACGCCGTCGCTTGCGGACCTCGCCACCGATCGTGTGTTGCAACATCTCGACGGGGCGCAAGAGCCGGTGGCACTCCTCGGTGTATCAGCCATGACGCGCCGGTGCGCGGCAGCGCTACACGCCGCGCACGTTCCGCTTATCATCGTCAACCGCACGCTGGCATCTGCAGAGGAGTTGGCCGCTGACCTCTCGGGACAGGCATTGGCGCTCGAGGCTTTTCGGCTGCAGCCGCCAACCGTGAGTGCCCTGGTGCTGGCGGCGGGTGGGGGCACGGAGTTACTCGATGTGTCGGCGCTCGCACGTGTGAAGGCCGCCGCGGCCCGCGCCCCGCTGCTCGTCGACTTCGGCGTTCCGCCGAACGTCGAGCCGGACACGGCGCGCCGCACCGGCCTCAGCCGCGTGGGAATGCACGAGCTCATCGAGGCCGCCCAGAGCCGGCGGCTCGCTCAGCTGGTGCGTCTCGCGCCGGTGCGCGCGGCGATCGATGAGCGGCTGACGCGATTGCGCACCGAGCTTGCGGTACGCGCGATCGGTCCGCGTCTCGCCCGGTTGCGCGAGACCTTCGAGCAGATGGCCGCAGCGGAGGTGGCACGCGCGCTCAAAGGAGAGCTGCGTACACTCGATGCCCGGGAGCGCGCGCAGCTCGAGCGTCTCGCTGCAACTCTTGCGCATCGCCTCGCGCACCTGCCGCTGGCTGGACTGCGGGCTGCAGCAGCGCATGCGGGCAGCGAAGCGGTGGAGGCATTTTTCGATGGGGCACGCGCGCCGCGCGAGCGCGCCGTCGACGGCGGCGATACGGGAGACTTATGACCCAGGAGCGGCCCGCGACTACGCACCCTTCTCTTCGGCCGCGCTCGGCCGAGCTGTACGAGCGTGCGTGCCGGGTCATTCCCGGAGGCGTGAACTCACCGGTACGCGCCTTTCGCGCCGTAGGCGGCACACCGCTTTTCATCGCGCGCGCAGCGGGTGCGCAAGTGTTCGACGCGGATGGCCGTGCTTATCTCGACTTTGTAGGCTCGTGGGGTCCGTTGATCGCCGGGCACGCACACCCCGCAGTCGTTGCGGCGGTGACCGAGGCGCTCGGACGCGGGATGACCTATGGCGCCCCCTGTGCGGCCGAAGTCGAGCTCGCCGAACGGGTAGTGGCCGCTTACCCCGCGGTCGAGCAGGTGCGCCTGGTGTCTTCCGGCACCGAGGCGGTCATGAGCGCGATCCGCGTGGCGCGCGCCTCCACTCAGCGCGAGCTCATCGTCAAGTTCGCGGGCTGCTACCACGGGCATGCGGATCATCTGCTGGTGGCGGCCGGCTCGGGACTCGCTACTTTCGGCCGGCCTTCCTCAGGCGGTGTACCGGAAGCTTTTGTCGCCTGTACGCGCGTGCTGCCGCTCGATGACGAAGCGGCAGCGGCGGAGCTCTTCGGCCGCGAAGGCGCACGCATCGCCGCCGTGATCATCGAGCCCGTGCCTGCCAACCACGGGCTGCTGCCGCAGCGCCGCGCCTTCCTTCACGCGCTGCGCGAGCTCACGCGGCAGCACGGTGCACTCCTCATCTTCGATGAGGTGATCTCGGGTTTTCGTCTCGGGCGCGGCGGCGCCGCCGAGTGGCTCGGTATCGCACCGGACCTGGCAACCTTCGGCAAGGTGATCGGTGGCGGCATGCCGGTCGGAGCATTCGGCGGCGCAAGGCGCCACATGGCGCACCTTGCGCCCGATGGTGACACCTATCAGGCCGGCACGCTCTCGGGTAATCCGGTGGCCATGGCGGCGGGCCTCGCGACCCTCGACCTGCTGGAGCGAGAGCGGGCTTGGGAGCGTCTCGAAGCTCGCGGCGCAGAGCTCGAGCAACTGCTCGTGCCCGTGCTGTTCGCGGCGCGCTTTCCGGTGCACCTCGTCCGGGTCGGCTCGCTCTTCTGGCTTTCATTTCACGCCGCGGGTGCACCGCGTGTGGCGGCGCCGCTCAGCGCAGCAGAGTCGGCCCGCTTCGCGGCGCTGTTCCATGCCATGCTCGATCGCGGCATCTATCTGCCGCCCTCCGCATATGAGGCGTGTTTCCTGTCACTCGCGCACGGGCCGGCCGAGCTCACACGCCTGGTCGAGGCGCTGAGTGAGTCGCTGGCAATGATCGCATGAAGGCCACGCGCGTCTTTCAGCTCACCGCGCTCGCGCTCGTGGTGGTGTCCGCCGTGCAGGTGGGATGGTGGCTCTTCGACCAGCACGCCTACACCGTCGAAAAAGTTTCGGCGGCACGCGCCGCATACGCGCAGCAGGTGTCCGCCGCGCAAGCGCTGCTCGATTCGGGCGCGACGCCACAGCGGGTGCGGCAGTTGCTACCAGGCGTCGTGGTGAGCGGCGGACACGCATCGCTCGCCCCCGAGCTCACCGCGGCGCTCACCACCGAAGAGCACCGTCGCTACCGGCAGTATGCCTGGGAAGGCTCGTTCTTCCTCCTCGCGCTCGCAGCCTGCATCGCAGTGATCGCGCGTGCACTGCGCGCGGAGGCGCACGTGCGCGAGCAGCAGGACAGCTTTCTGGCGCTGGTCTCGCACCAGTTCAAGACACCGCTCGCGAGCCTGCAACTCTCGCTGGAGACACTGGCGTTGCGCGCGCCGAGCCCGGAGGCCGCGCGGCCGCTCATCGATCGCATGCTCGCGGACCTCGCCCGCATGGAGCAGATGGTCACTCAGATCCTCGAGAGCGCACGCCTCGAGCGCGGGCGGGTCGACCTCAAGTCCGAGCCGCTGCAGCTCGCGGGCGCGGTGCAACACGTCATCACGCAGCTCGAGGAGCGCGCGCGCACAGAGCACATCAGCATCACGACCGATATCGCGCCGGCCCTCACCGTCGTGAGCGATCCGCTCGCGCTCGATGTGGTGGTGCGCAACGTGCTTGAAAACGCTCTTGCCGCCGTCAAGGGAGCAGGCGGCGGTCGCATCAATCTCAGCGCCCGTGGGACCGAGCGGGAGGTCGAGCTGCAGGTCGCCGACAGCGGCGTCGGCTTCACCCCCGGCGAGGGCGCGCGGCTGTTCCACAAGTTCAGCCGGCTGCACGGCAGTGCCCACTACGGCACCGGGCTCGGTCTCTACATCGTGCGGCGCTTGATGGAGATGGCGGACGGCCGTGTCAGTGCACAGAGCGATGGCATCGGTCAGGGCGCCCGCGTACGGCTCACCTGGCCCGCCGCTGCGGCCGGTGCCGCACCCCAGCCGGCGCACCGGCGGGAGCAGACGCCCTCATGAGCGCGGCGCCTCCGGCGCAGGTGCTCGTGGTCGAGGACGATCCGCACCTCGCGGCGGGTGTGATGGAGAATCTGCGCGCCGAAGGCTACGAGGTCAGTGTCGCTCCTGATGGTGAGCAGGCACTGGCGTGGTTGGCGCAGCACAGCTGTGCACTCGTCGTTCTCGATGTGATGTTGCCGGGGGCCGATGGGCTCAGCGTATGCCGTACGTTGCGCGCGCGTGGCAACACCACCCCCGTGCTATTCCTCACCGCGCGCGGCGATCCGGCCGATCGCGTGCGTGGGCTCGAGGCGGGCGGCGATGACTATCTGGCAAAACCCTTCCATCTGCAGGAGTTTCTGCTGCGGGTGCGGGCGATCCTGCGACGCTGGGACTGGTATCGCAGCGCTTCAGCCACGAGTGCTACCGCCGTGCTGCGTTTCGGCGGCAACGAAGTCGACTTTCGCGCTTTCCGCGCGCGCGCCTGGAACGGCGAGGCCCAGGAGCTCACCGAGAAGGAAGCCATGATCCTCAAGGTGCTCGCGGAGCAGCCGGGGCAGATCGTCTCGCGTGAGGATCTGCTCGAGCGCGTCTGGGGCTACGACGTGTTCCCCTCCACGCGCACCGTCGACAACTTCATATTGCGCCTGCGCAAGCGCTTCGAGAAAGATCCCGCCAACCCGCGGCACTTTCTCACGGTGTGGGGAGTCGGCTACCGCTTCCTCATCGAAGGTGGGTCATGAGCGGCAACGGCACGCTGCGCATCGGTACCCGCGCCTCAGCGCTCGCCCTGTGGCAGGCACGCGAGGTGGCGGCGCGCATCGCTGCGCAGGCCGGTGCTCCAGCCATCGAGCTGGTGCACATCCGCACCTCCGGCGACCTGCAGAGCGAGGTGCCATTGTGGCAAACACGCGGCCGCGCTTTCTTCACCCGTGAGATCGATCGCGCACTGCTCGCCGGTGAGGTCGATATCGCCGTGCACAGCCTGAAGGACCTGCCCACCGAACTCGAAGCGGGGCTCACGCTCGCGGCGCTGCTGCCGCGCGCCGATCCGCGCGATGCTCTGGTGAGCGGCAGTGGCGCAGCCTTGGCGCAGCTTCCACCGGGTGCACGCATCGGCACCAGCAGTCTGCGGCGTCGGGCGTTCCTGGCGCGCCTGCGGCCCGATGCGGTGCTGCTCGAGCTGCGCGGCAACGTACCGACGCGTATCGAGCGGCTGCAGCGTGGAGAGTACGACGCCATCGTGCTGGCGGCCGCCGGTCTCACGCGGCTCGGGCTCGCGCAACATGTGAGTGAGCATCTTTCGCCGGAAAGCTTTCCGCCGGCAGTGTCGCAGGGCGTGATCGGAGTGTGCGCGCGCAATGGCGATGCGCAGACGGCGCGCTGGCTCGTGGAGCTCGATGAGCACGGCGCGCGCCTCGCCACGAGCGCCGAGCGGGCGCTCCTCAAGCACCTGGAAGGCGGATGTCAGGTTCCGCTCGGGGCCCTCGCCACCCTCCAGGGCAACAACCTGATCCTCACCGCTTGCGTGTGCGCTCTCGATGGGACGCGATGCGTGTCGGCGCGCGGCGAGGGGCCGGCAGTGGCGGCCGAGGCGGAAGGGCTCGGCATACGTGTTGCGCAGGAGCTCCTGGGCGGCGGTGCCGGCGCTCTGATGGAGAAGGAGCGCATGGCACGTGCGGTGGAACCGCCATGAGCGGCGCGATGAGACCCGTGGTCGTCACCCGCGCAGAAGGCAGCGATGGTCCGCTCAGCCGCGAGTTGCGCGGGCTGGGTCTCACGGTGCTGTCGTGGCCGGCGGTGAGCGTGGTCCGCGCCGATACGACCGCACTCGAGGCCGCGCTGGCAGAGCTGCAGAGCTTCGGCTGGGTCGTGTTTGCCAGCCGCCATGCCGTAGCCGCCGTACTCGAGCGGCTGCCGATGCCGCCCGCTGCCGTGCGTGTCGCTGCGGTGGGGCAGGCAACCGCACAGGTGTTGCGTCAGAGAGGCTGGCCCGTGCATCTGACTCCCGAGGAGCCGAGCGCGGCCAGCCTGATCGCCGCCTTCGCCAGACAATGGTGGGCCGAGGAACCCGGAGTGAAGGTGCTCTACCCCGCGAGCTCGCGCGCCTTGCCCACCATCGCCACGGGGCTGCGGCAACTCGGCGCATTGGTGACGCAGGTGGAGGCCTACCGTACGCAGGCCGCCTCTCTCGACCTCGACGAATGCCGTGCCTGGATCGCCCGCGGTGGAGTCGGCGCGGTCACTTTCGCCAGTCCCTCCGCCGTCAGCGAGCTCGCGCAGGCGCTGGGCGCGGCAGACTTTCAGCGCCTGCTCGCAGAGTCCGCAGCCGTGGCGATCGGCCGCACCACCGCCGCCGAGCTCAATGCACATGGCCAGGAGGCCGTGGTCGCGGAGTCCGCGACCCTGCACAGCCTGGCCGTGACCACACTTCGCCTGTTGCAAACGAGAGCCTGAAATTTATGGGATTCCCTCAAGTGAGACCGCGACGCACGCGGGCGCACGAGTCCTGGCGGACCCTGGTGCGTGAGACACGGCTGACGCCCGACGCGCTCATCTATCCGATGTTCGTCGTACCGGGGCGTACAGTGCGCGACGCGGTCACGAGCATGCCGGGCATCGCGCAGCTATCGGTCGATGAGGCAGTGAAGGAAGCGCGCATTGCCGAGGCGGCGGGCGTACCGGGAGTGTTGCTGTTCGCCGCGCCCGAGCACAAGGATGCGCGGGCGAGTGATGCCCTCGATGCGCGAGGACTGGCGGCGACCGCGATCGCCGCCATCAAGGAAGCCTGTCCGAAGCTTCTGGTGTGGGCCGATGTCTGCCTGTGCGGAGCGACCGACCACGGTCATTGCGGCCACATCTCGCAGGACGGCGCAATCGACAATGACTCCTCGCTCGAAACCCTGGCCGATGTGGCGCTCAATTATGCACGTGCCGGAGCGGATGCGGTGGCGCCGAGCGACATGATGGACGGACGCGTGGCGGCGGTCCGCGCGCGGCTCGATGCTTACGGGCATGCCCAGACACCGATCGTCGCCTACGCCGCGAAGTACGCCTCCGTGTTCTATGGACCCTTTCGCGAGGCGGCGGAGTCTGCGCCCGCCTTCGGCGACCGCCGCTCGTATCAGATGGATCCCGCCAACGCGCGCGAAGCGTTGCGCGAAGTTCTGCTCGATGTGGAGGAGGGGGCCGACCTCGTCATGGTGAAGCCAGCCGGCCCCTACCTCGACATCATCCGCCAGGTACGCGATACGGTGCAGGTGCCGGTGGTGGCCTATCAGGTGTCGGGCGAGTTCAGTCTGATCAAGGCCGCCGCCGAGCGCGGCTGGATCGATGAGCGTGCGGCGGTGCTCGAGACTCTCACGGGCATCCGGCGTGCCGGTGCCGATGTCATCATCAGCTATTTTGCGCCGCAGGTGGCGCAGTGGTTGCGCGCATGAGTGCATCCGAGCCGCCGCGCGCTTGTATGCCCGAGGGCACGCAACTCGGTGCCGTGCGTACGGTCGAGAGCACGTTTCTTGCAGCCTGCCGCCGTCAGCCCGTACCTCATAGGCCGATATGGATCATGCGCCAGGCCGGGCGCTACCTGCCGGAGTACCGCGCACTGCGGGCCAAGGTGGATTTCGAGAGGCTGACTCGTACACCGGAGTTGGCCGCCGAGGTCACCCTGCAACCGCTGCGCCGCTTTCCGCTCGATGCCGCCATTCTCTTCAGCGACATCATGACACCCATACAGGGCATGGGAGTCGGGCTCTCGTTCGAGCCTGCCCCGGTGGTGCGGGAGCCGATCCGCAGCATGGCGCAGGTGGAGGCCTTGCCGCCGCTCGCGCCAGCGCGCGATGTTCCTTTCGTTCTCGAGAGCATTCGGCTGATCCGCGCGGCCTTGCCAGGTGGCGTACCGCTCATCGGGTTTGCCGGTGCACCCTTCACGCTCATGTGCTATCTCGTCTGCGGACGGCCCTCCAAGGAATTTGCCGCGGCGCGCAGCTTTCTGTATGCGCAGGCGGGCACCGCGCAGCGGCTGCTCACCCGCCTGGCGGATGCGATGGCGGAATATCTTGCGGCCCAGGCCGCGGCCGGTGCCCAGGCGCTCATGCTGTTCGAGTCATGGGCAGGCCTGCTCGCACCACGCGAGTTCGTGCAGTTTGCGCTGCCTGCCGTGCGGCGTACCGTGGCCGCACTGCGCCAGAGCGGCGTGCCACTCATCTATTATGTGAACCAGGGCGCAACCTTGCTGCCTGCCGTGGCGAGCCTCGAGGTGGAGGTCGTCGGCGTCGACTGGCGCTCGCCGCTCTCGCAGGTCCGCAACATTCTCGGACCTGACAAAGCGGTGCAGGGCAATCTCGATCCGGCGGCACTGTTTGCCGCCCCTGACGAGCTGCGTCGTCACGTCGACGCGGTGCTCGAGGAAGCCGGTCGCTCGCCAGGGCACATCTTCAACCTGGGACATGGCATCTGGCCCGACACCGATCCGGATGCCGTGGCGCGGCTCGTGGACTACGTGCATGAGCGATGCTAGGGACTTCGCGGCTCGCGCCACGGCCTACTTCCGGGATTTGCAGCGGCGGGTGTGCGCGGCGTTCGAGGCCTTCGAGCCACAAGCGCGCTTCGACGCGCGCAGCTGGGCGAAGCCTGCCGGGCACCGCCTGCAGGGTGGCGGCGAATCGCGACTGATGAGAGGAGCGGTATTCGAGAAAGTAGGTGTCAACGTGAGCCACGTTTGGGGCGTGCTGCCGCCCGAGGCCCGTCCTCAGGTGACGGGCGCCGACGCATCCGACGGCCACTTCACGGCCTGCGGTATCTCGCTGGTCGCCCACATGGTGAACCCCTATGTCCCTGCAGTGCACATGAACCTGCGATATCTCTCGACGAGCCGAGCCTGGTTCGGCGGGGGTTCGGATCTGACACCCACCTTCCCGATCGAGAGCGACACGGCGGATTTTCACGCTGCACTGCGAGCCGCCTGCGAGGCCTACCGGCCTGGAAGCTATGCGCAATTTAAGGCGTGGTGCGACCGGTATTTCTATCTGCCACACCGTCAGGAGCCGCGCGGGGTCGGCGGAATCTTCTTCGACGATCTCGCCGGGACGGACCGTGACGCGGATTTTGCATTCGTGCGCGCAGTGGGCGAGGCGTTTCTACAGGTCTATCCGCAGATCATCGCGCGGCGCAAGGACAGTCCCTACGACGATGCGGCGCGCGAGCAACTGCTGTACAAGCGTGGCCGCTACGTCGAGTTCAATCTCGTGTACGACCGCGGCACGCGCTTCGGCTTCACTACCGACGCCGATCCGGACGCGTATCTGATGAGCCTGCCGCCCGTGGTGAGATGGTGATTGGGACCGGCGCCCTGAGCATGGCGCGTCCACGCAGCCAGCTACCATCCGCCGGCGTGAACAGCCGCGCCGTGCGCGTACGTGCGGCTGCGCGCCAATGAGCCACCAGCACGTGGCCGAGGGTCTCCAGAGTTTCCACCGGTGGGCGCCAGAGTCGGCGCAATACCCTGTTGCTCGGCACGCTGGGCTCCTTGCATAGCTTCTGAGGCTTCTCCTCAAGCAGAGTGCTCCCGAGGCTTCCGGGTTCCTCAAAAATGTGTTGCCGGACGGCGACGAGAGGCTTAAACGCTTTGGCAAGACGGCCGCTCTAACAGCTCAGATGGCACACGCGCAGGCCGAGGAAACGCGGGTCGACTGGGAGGGCGCGCTCGTCCAACGGGCGCGCTCCGGCGACCAGCGCGCTTTCGAGAGGCTTTACCGCGAGCATGTCGGGCGCGTCTACGGGCTATGCCTGCGCATGACGCGTGATCCGCAGCTGGCGGAGGATTGTACGCAGGAGACCTTCATCAATGCCTGGCGCGCGCTCGCGAAGTTCGAGACGCGCAGCTCGCTGTCGACCTGGCTGCATCGCATTGCCGTGAATGTAAGTCTCGCCAAGCGACGCAAGAGCGGACCCGTCGAGCCACTACCCGAGGAAGAGGAAGCGGGCGCCGTCGAGTGGACGCTGGAAACGCCGGTGGAGGTGCAGGAGCTCGAGAGCGCCATCGGCGCACTGCCCGAAGGAGCGCGCGACGCGTTGGTATTGCACGGCCTCTACGGCTACTCGCACGGCGAGGCGGCACAGATGCTCGGCATTGCCGAGGGCACCTGCAAGGCGCAATTGCACCGGGCACGCCGGCTGCTGCGCGAGCGGCTCCACGTGGAGGTGAACTGACATGAGTGGTCCCATGGACACGAATGGACGCAAGGTGGCATCGCTGCGCGAGCTGCCACAGTCCATCGAGCCCGCACACGATCTGTGGCCGGGGATCGAGTCGCGGCTTGGCGCCTTGCCGCCCGCCGCAGCGACGACGGAAAGCGCAAGGCCTGTCTACCGTAGCGCGCCGAGGCTGCGCTGGCTCGCGGCCGCCGCCATGGTCGCGTGCCTCGCGGTGGGCGTCTGGATCGGCCGCGGCCTGCTGCCCGGCGGCCCTGCCGGCGTCGCGCCACCGATCCCTAACGGTACACCCGTGCCGAGCCTTGCGCCCACAGCGTTCGATGCAGCCTATGTGAGCGATCCACGCTACGAGCGTCAACGCCGCGCGTTGGTGCAGGCGTTGCAGGAGCGGCTCGCTGTGCTGCCGCCCCCGGCGCGCGCCAAGGTGAGCGCGAGCCTCGCCGCCATCGAAAAGGCCAAGAAGGACCTGGAGCAGGCACTCGGTCAGGATCCGAGCAACGCGCTGCTGCAGGAGCTGCTCATCAACACTTACCAGGACGAAATGCGCGTTCTCACCGACGTGCACGAAGCCAGTGATTCTGGCAGGGGGGTCTGAAGATGCGCATCGCTTTGCGCCTCACGGTCGCGTTGCTCCCGCTGCTCGCGGGCACTACCGCCACCGCCTCGAGCGACAAGACTTTCGATCGGCAAGTGCCGGCGCAACCGCGCGGCGTGGTGGAAATCTCCAACGTCAGCGGCAGCATCGAGGTGAGCGGCTGGGAACGCAACGAGGTCAGCGTGCACGCGGAGCTCGACGCCGGGGTCGAGCGCGTCGATGTGAGCAGCGATGGCAGCCGCACGACCATCAAGGTGGTGCTGCCGCACGTTTCCAGCCAGGGGGACGAGGCGCGACTGCAGGTGAAGATTCCGAAGGCCAGCGAACTGAATATCTCGGCGGTCAACGCGGAAGTGATCAGCAACGGCGTGCTCGGGGTGCAGCGTGTCAACGCCGTGAGCGGCAACATCACCGCCGAGCTCGACGGTGCCGATGTCGAGCTCAAGACGGTGAGCGGCGATTTGCGGCTCAAAGGCCACGGCCTGCCGGCGCGGCTGCACCTGAGCACCGTGAGTGGGAATGTGCAGCTCGAGCGCGGCGGGGGGGACGTCGAAGTGAGCACCGTGAACGGAACGCTGAGCCTTTCGCTCGACAGTGCGCGTTCGGTGCACGCTCGCACGACCGCCGGTGATGTGCGCCTGGAGGGCAAGCTCGCCCGCGGCGCGACGCTCGAAGCTACCACGGTGAACGGCGATGTGAATGTGCGCGCGAGCGCCGAGGGCGGTTACGGCTACGAGGTCTCGAGTTTCACTGGGGACATCACCGACTGCTTCAACGCGAGTGCCGAGCACAGCAAATACGGCCCCGGGAGCCGGCTCGAGGGCACACGCGGTGAGGGCGCGGGACATGTGCGACTGAAAACCATGAGCGGCGATGTGCAGCTATGTGATCGGCCCTGAAAGACCATCGCCTTGCGAGGTTAGAATGAGCGGGTGAGCTCGAGCCCGTCTGCGCGCCATTCACCCATTGCGGCTGCGCTGCTCGACTGGCACGCCCGTGCCGGCCGGCACGATCTGCCGTGGCAGCATCCGCGCACGCCCTACCGCGTGTGGGTCTCGGAAATCATGCTGCAGCAAACGCAGGTCGCGACCGTCGTTCCCTACTACCAGCGGTTCCTCGAGCGTTTTCCCGACGTTCGCGCCCTGGCGGCCGCGCCGCTCGATGAGGTGCTGCATCTCTGGTCGGGTCTGGGCTACTACGCGCGTGCCCGCAACCTGCATCGCGCTGCCGTGCGCGTCTGTACGGAGCTCGGCGGTGAGCTCCCGGGGAGCTTCGATGCGCTCGCCGCGCTCCCCGGAATCGGCCGCTCGACCGCGGGGGCAATCCTGGCGCTCAGTGGCGGTGTGCGCCTGCCCATCCTCGATGGCAACGCGCGGCGCGTGCTCGCACGCTACTTCGCGGTGGCCGGCGAGCGCGGTGAGCGCGCCACCGAGAAGCGGCTGTGGGCGCTCGCCGAGCGCTGTACGCCCGAGACGCGCATTGCCGAGTACACCCAAGCCATCATGGATCTCGGCGCAACGGTGTGTGCGCGCCGGCGGCCGCTGTGCAGTCATTGCCCTCTCATGCCGGGCTGCGCGGCACACCGCGGTGGACGACAGCACGATTTTCCCACTGCGCGCCGTCCACGCCTGCGGCCGCTACGACGTGTGTTCATGCTGGTGGCGCTCGATGGCGGGCGGGTGCGGCTCGAGCGGCGGCCGGAGCAGGGCATCTGGGGAGGACTTTGGTGCCTGCCCGAATTCAACACCGCAAGCGCCGCCGCAGCCTTCGTCAGCAACGCCCTCGGGACCGAGACGGTCGTGCCCCAGCCGCTCGCCGAGCTGGAGCACGCCTTCACTCACTTCGACCTCAGAATCAGCCCGCTCATGGTTCAGTGCGCCGGCTACGCATCCTTCGTGGAGGAGAATGACGCCCTTTGGTATAACCTGCGCGAGCCGGCACGCGTCGGCTTGCCCGCGCCCATCACTGCATTGTTGGCGCGCCTGGCGGATGAAACCCTGTTCGATCGGAGTGCTTAGGATATGTCCCGCATGGTGCAGTGTGTTCTGCTGAAGCGCGAAGCCGAGGGCCTCGATCGGGCGCCGTATCCGGGCGAGCTTGGCCGGCGCATCTACGAGCAGGTCTCCAAGGAGGCCTGGGCGCAGTGGCTGCGGCACCAGACGCTGCTCATCAACGAGTATCGACTCACCCCGATCGAACCGAAGGCACGCAAGTTCCTCGAGGCCGAGATGGAGAAGTTCTTCTTCGGGGCAGGCTCACAGGCGCCGCAGGGCTACCAGGCTCCCGAGCACCGCTAGGTCAGGAGGCTCGTTTCATCATGCGCACGCTGACACGCGTGCCACGTCCGGGCTCGCTGGCAATCTGCCACTCACCGCCGATCGCATTGGCACGCTGACGCATGCTCGTTAGTCCAAATCCCTGGCGCGCCAAGAGCTCGGGACTGTGCTCCATGCCAGCCCCATCATCGGCGACAGCCAACTCCCACTGCTCGGACTGATCGCTCATGGTGATGCGCACGGTCTGCGGGCGTGCATGCCGTACCGCGTTGCTGACCGCTTCCTGCGCAATGCGCAGCAGCTCGTGCTCGTGCTCGGGCTTGAGCCCCGTGACGATGCCCGCACCCTCGAACGTGCAGCGCACTCCGCCTGGAACGGTCGAGCGTTCGGCCAGCTGACGCAGCGCCAGCTCCAGTCCCGCGCGGCGCGTCTGGTCCAGACGCAGCGCCATGACCGAGCGGCGCGCCTCGGCGAGCCCATCGCGCGCGAGCTCACGGATGCGCGAGAGCGTGACCGCAAGCTCCGAG